>CAWHZO010000009.1:0-323260 GCA_963833915.1 uncultured Actinomycetota bacterium | reverse complement strand
CCGGTTCGGATCACCGGGGCCTAGCAGCGACATTGATGATTCACCCGTCGTCGCCGGGCCCCACGGGGTCTCGCTAACAAGCATCTAGATACTGTATGCCTGGTTTTAAGGTGTATATCATTCAAAGAGTAGGTATAGTGCTAGTCGTGTTGAGTCAAAGTTTGTATCTTCCCGCCGTCTTGATCGTTACGCCCGAACGGGTCCGGTAGGAGAAACACGTGCCGTTTGTAACCGGGCGGCCCCAGGCCTCGATTGCCTCGGGTGCGCGCTGCCTCCTCGGCGACCGATGATGCATAACGTCATCGTCGGGATGGGCCCGGCCGCGGCGGCGGCGATTCTCGCGCTCGCCGACGCCCCGTCCCAGCAGATCACCGTAGTCGATATCGGCGAGAGGCTAGATGACGATGCGGCTGCGGCGGTGGATCGGATGAGTGCACTGGAGCCGGCGCAGTGGGCCACCGCCGACCGCGAATTGATCAGCGTGGGCCCGGCGGAAGTATCCGGGCCGCGGCTCCCCGAAAAGCGCGCCTACGGCTCGAACCACATGTTCACCGACCGCGGCCAGCAGCGCGGACTCGCCATGCCCGATCGGGGGAATCATGCGGCAGTGTCGGGCGCCCTTGGCGGGTTCTCGACGGTCTGGGGCGCACAGATCATGCCGGTTCCCCGGGCCACGTTCAATCGCTGGCCGTTCGCGTGGGACGAGATCGAACCGCACTACCGCGCCATGCTGGCCGAGGTGCCACTCGCAGGCGAAGACGACGACTACGCCGAGGACTTCCCCCTGCTTTCGGCGCGTGGACTCCTGCCGCCGGTGTCGGCGCGGACCGCCGCCGTGCTCGACCGCTACCAGCGCCACCGCGACGCCGTCCGCGCGAAGGGCGTCGTGGTCGGCAGGGCGCGGCTCGCGTTCGCTCCGAAATCGTGCCTGCGCTGCGGCTTGTGCATGACCGGTTGCCCATACTCGCTGATCTATTCCGCGCGGCATACCGTCGACCGGTTCGTCCGCGGCGGTCGGGTGCGCCACGTCTCGCGCGTGCTGGTCACCGGGGTCGAGCAGCCTGTCGGCGAAACGCCGACCGTTCGCGGCATCGACCTCGCGACCGACCGAGCGATCAACCTCGACGCCGACCGCGTCTTCGTGGGCGCCGGCGGGCTCGGCAGCACGCGGATCGCGCTGAACTCGCTGAACGCGCCACCGCACCAAGTGCCGCTTCAGGAATCGGTCCAATTCCTCGTCCCCTTCGTCTCCCGGCGCTCCACTGGCGATCCACGCGGACAGCAAGACTTCACCCTCAATCAATTCAATCTGCTACTGAAATACGACGACGAGGCGTACACGACCTCCCAGGTGCACTGCTATCCCTACAACCCAGCGATTGCAGAAGCACTGCCGAGCTGGCTCCCGCCGTCGTGGAATGGCGCCGTACTCGGCCGACTCACCGCCGGGCTCGGATACCTGCCGTCTTGGCGGTCGCCCCAGATGCGGGTCGAGTTGGGCACCCGGCACCGGGATGCTCTGCCCGACATCACGATTCGGGTCGTGTCCAACCGGCGTCCGCCGATGCTCGCTTCGGTGCTGCGCAGGCTTACCGCGCTGGGGCCCAAGCTTGACCTGTTCCCGGTGCTGCCGATGGTGCGGATGTCCGGGCCGGGTAAGAGCTACCACTTCGGTTCGACTTTTCCGCACGGCAACGGCTCCGATCTGCTCGGTCGGATCGGTCAGTTCCGCAACGTCCATCTCATCGACGGCTCGGTCTTGCCGTCGGTGCCGTCGACCACATTCACGCTGACGGTGATGGCGAACGCTCATCGCATCGTGTCATCGAGCCGGCATGTCTGACCTGGGCGACCGAGCCGTCGCGATCACTGGTGCGAATGGATACGTCGGCAGCACTCTGCGCGCTGCCTTTGCCGCCGCCGGCTACCGCGTGGTCGCGCTGCAGCGGTCGGCGCCTGTGTCCGGAGGGACACGGGACTACGTGCCCTACTCCCTCGAGGATGGACTTGCGGCGCCGCTCCCTGACGGCGTGGCCGCGGTCGTCCACTGCGCCTACGACCTGCGCGCCCGCGACCGCGCCAAGATCGAACGAATCAACCTCGCCGGCACCGAAAAGCTCATCCAGACATTCGGGGACGTGCCGATCGTTTTCATCTCCTCGATGTCCGCATACTCGGCCACCCAGCAGATCTACGGCCGGACCAAAATCGCCTGCGAGGACCTCGTCGCCGCGCACGGCGGGACATCGCTGCGACTCGGCCTCGTCTACGGCGAGGGCGACGGCGGCATGATCGGCGCCTTGCGCAAGGTGGCCGGGCTCCCTCTGGTGCCGATGCTGCGGCCGGACTCCTACCAGTACGCCGTCCACGCCGAAGACATGGCGCGGTGTGTGGTCGCAAGTGTCGAGCAGGCTCCGCCACACAGTGTTGTCGGGGTGGCCCACCCACGCCGGGTGCCGTTCAGCGAGATCATCCGGTCATTACGGGCGGCCGCAACGTCGAAATCGCTTCGTTCCGTCCCGGTGACATCCGCGCTGCTCTACCGAGCATTGCGGTCAGCCGAGGCGGTCGGCCTTCGGATCGGGTTCCGCGCCGACTCGTTACTCGGGCTTATGCATCCCGCACCCGACATCCCACACGTCGACTACTGGGCAGAGCGCGGCATCGTGTTGCGGGACTTTGCGAAGGACGCCGCACTATGACTCGGCACGGCAACGGCGGCATGTTGACGAGCGGCTGATGCGGTCCAACATTGACCTCGACGAATGTCAGCGGCCACGAAGAACACAGTTACAGATCAGTGTCGCCGGAAAGAAACGCGCCGGCCAGTTGGCAATCGTTTCACTAGCTTTGGTCCTGGCCGCCGCCCTCACGTTGATGACGGTCGACTACATCGGCAAAACCGACGCAATCCCGGTTACTCCGCTATCTGCGGTTCAACCGGGTGCCGTCATACCGTTCGCGGCCAACGATCTGGTCAACCCGAAACGCGGCCAGTATCAAGATCTCGGGGTCAGCCTGTATCCGCAGTCCACCGCCGGCACTTACCCGGCGTGGCCAGGCGCCGACGACGCCGGCAACCGGTTCCTGTGGTCACAAATCCAGCCGACGAGCGCCAACTCCTACGACTTCACAATCATCGACAAAGCGGTCGCTGCGGCGCACGCCCACAACCAGCGGTTCCATTTCCGCGTTATGTCGTTCGCGTCCGTCGGCTACAGCGCCAACACCGTCGTCGGGGTGCCGGCCTGGCTGCGCGCAATACCCGCGGCCACTACCGACTACCACGTTGGGGGCAAAACGTACGTCGTGCCGCACTGGAACGCCGATGCCTACCTGAGCCCGCTCGAGCATCTCATCGCCGCACTCGGCGCGCGCTACGACCATGACGAGCGGGTGGAGTGGTTCGAGTTTTCCGGCTATGGCGACTGGTCGGAAAACCACATCGGCTTCATAGCAGAGAATCTGGGCGCACCGGGACCATCGCCGGACGACAGCATCGCCCAACTCGGCTACTACAGCCAATACAGCGATCAGTCGATCACCAAGACATCCATCACTCGAATGGTGAACGCGACGCTTGCGGCCTTCCCGGACACGCAGATCATCGTTCTCGATGACAATCCCGAAATCACCCGACAGCTCTTAGCGGCTTCGCCGAAACGGCCGGTGGGAATACGCGCCGACTGTTTGGGTGTGTACTCCCCGCCGCAAATTTGGGCCACCGACCCCAATTCCTGGTACGTGCAGAACAACGATCCTGTAATCACCGCGCTGCGGGCACGCTGGCGGAAGGCGCCGGTCGTCACCGAATGGTGCACCTGGCAACCCGACGGCGCGATCGCCTATTTCCAGCAGGCGATCAGAGATACCGTGAACTACCACGTTTCGCTGGTGGCGAGCAACGTGATGGCTCCGTCGCCGGACACATATGACATGTGGGCGCGCACCAACAAGTACGCCGGCTACCGCTACGCAGTGACCTCCGCGACCGTGCCAGCGAGCGCCCCGGCGGGCTCACCGTTGCGGATCACAGTGCGCTGGAACAACTTTGGCACCGCACCGTCATACGACAACTGGCAAGTCAGCTATGAAGTCCGCAACGACGCGGACAAAGTCGTCGCAATCGTGCAGTCTGGGCTGTCGCTCCGCGACATCGCCGCCGAGCAAAACTACGCCAACAGTGCGCAGGACCCAGCCAGCGTGGCTACCGATAATGCGGTGTGGCTGTCGACCGCTGGACTAACCACGGGCAACTATAAGCTCATCGTGAAAGTCGTTTGGAATGAGCACAAGCCAAACGCGATCAATGCCGTCGATTACGCACCGATGACACTTGCCCAGGCCGGACGGGACACCGGCGGCGGCTATCCGATCGGAAGCTTCCGGCTAACCGGATAGCGTTGCGCGTGGTGGCTCAGGGGAGGGCCAAAGGGACCACAGCGTGAGGTATGCCAGCCCGAAGAAGGCCCCAACCGCGAGCGCCACACTGGTCGGCTGCACGTAGGCAAACGGTGAACGCACCCAATCGAGCGTCGTCGTCGCCACCGCCTGCGGCCGCGTCAGCAAATCCCAGGAGTTCCATCGTTGGAACCGGCCGATCACCACACCTATCGCGCACAGGCCGATCGAGACGACTACCGCGACCCATCCGGTCAACGCACCGAATTCGCGCTCTATCCGCTGATGCACCAGATGTATCGACACCACCCCGAGCATCACGCCGGTCCAGGCCGCGACCCCGTATTGCATGACGTGCCGCCACAATTCGGCGGCGCTGCCTAGGTGTACCAGGTCGGTCACCAGATACGGGGCGTTGGGCAGGAACGCCAGCCATCCCAGTCCCAGTGGAATCAACCAGATCCGTTGGCGTACCACGGCGAAACCGGCCGCAAAGAACACCGGAATCCACGCCAGCACCAGATTCCACACGAAGAACCGGGTCGGGTAGCTCAGGAGCGGGGCCGGATCGGTGACACCCAGCACCAGCGTCAGCCCGGCGGTGGCCACCAGCGATGCGATCAGGACAGCACGGCGTGAATACGTCATGAGCGCAGTTTGCCAGCCTAGTGCGGCGGCCCAGAAGGAGCATGCTCGATGGTCGGAGTGCCCGTCGGTCAACACGCCGACGACGGTCACCGCGTTCTTGTCAACGCCAATGTTGTACAGGAGATTTCGGCGACTCCACGGGCGTCCCGAGTCGGTTGATCAAACCCTCGTAGGCACTAGCGGTGTGTTCCCAGCTGTGTTGATCTTGGTAGCGGCGCCCACAGAGCGGCGGCAGTCTGCGAATAGCGTCTCGCAGCGCGAGCGGATCTCGCGGAGGCACCAGGATCGCGCCCTCATAATCAGCGACGGCTTCCGGTAGACCGCCGACCGCCGTCAGGACCAACGGCAACCCATTGGCCATGGCAACGCTGGCAGGAGAACTCGCCGACGAGCGATGATACGGCAGAACGGCAGCGTCGGCACCGGCGAAGTATGCGGTTACCTCGCCGTCTTCGACGAACCGGTTCACCAGCGTGATCCGTGAGCGATGGCGGCTGCTTTCGATCAGCCGGATCGGCAAGTCCCAGCCTTCCCATGTCTCACCGACCACCGTCAACCAGTAGTGCATGACCTCGTCGTCATCGAGCAGGTCAAACGCTTCGACGAGGTCCTCCAATCCCTTGTAGGGACGGATGATGCCGAAGAACAGCAGATTGATGATCCCCGGAGGCGGATCCCGAAGCGGAAGCGACGGACTGTGGTCGTCCGACGCGAAGTGGTTGATCGGCCCATGCGGGATGGCGACACACGGGCGGTTTCCGATGCCGTAGCGTTCGCCGATCGGCTCTCGGTCGGCTTCCGAATGAATGACAAATGCATCCGCCAGACCGAAGAACGGCCGTCCCAGCAGCCGCACCCACGCTCTGGCAAGCGGTATCCGTTGCTCTGCGGTGTCGAGCACCTCGTGAAACTCAACGACCACGCGGGTTCCCTGGAGCCGGGCGAACAGCGCCAGGGCGAGATACGTGTGCAGCACTGAGCCGGTCCACCATTGGAAGACGACGGCGTCGGGCCGCCACGCGCGGAGGCGCCACATGGCGCGGGCCAAACTGAACCCCCAGAACCAGTCAATCTCCCCCATCACCGCGACATTCCGGTCCAGCTCGAGACGGGTGGAAGCGGACCCTACCCGTGACCGTCCGGGATATAGGAAGGTCGGAATGAGTTGACGCATCGGGATGATGGCAACGGCGAAGCGCTGCACAAAGGCGTTGGTCAGGTGAAGGGTGTAATAGCTCATCGCGCTGAGTAAGCGGGTACCGGCACCGATGACCAATACCCGGTGAACGCCCGTCATCTCTGTATCGGCAGCGGAGCTACCGGGGCGGCCTCGAGCCCTGCTACGGAGGAAGCTGCGCAACCTGTAACCCAACAGCACGATGGTCAATCCCCCGGGTCGACAGGCTTGCCGTCGAACGCGAATTGGAGAACGACTACGGAAAGCTGTACCAACCTCGCCGTTACCCGACCCTTTTCTGATTAGGCTGCCTCTCAACTGCATCGGCATGAATCTGCGGACCGGCAGTTCGATCCGGCCCCGGTAGGCCCGCAGTACCAACGGCCCGAACACCACAATCTCCAGCGCCACGGCGAGCAGCCAGCCCTGGGCGAGGCCGGTCAGCCCGTTGAGCGAGGCGCCGACCCAGGCCGCCACGAGTTCGCACGCGGTCAGCCCCCACACCCACATCGCCTCCCGGCCGACGCTGCCGGTGACCCGTGCGATCGTGGCGTGGTGGTCCTTCACAATCATCCCGAAGCCCGCCAGGCAGACCAGGAGGAGGAGGGTGTGGCCGTTGTTGGCGTACGCGCTGCCGAAGACGTGCAGCACCACGCCACCCAGTGGGAGGAGCACCAGGTTTGCCGCAGCGCAGGCCGCCAGCGAGTAGCGCAGAGTGACCCGCAACTCCATGAGGAATGTGCTGCCGTCCCGCGCACCCGAGGCGAAAAGGGCAGTCGTGAGCGCGATCGGCAACAAGAACACGAACCCGGCGACCGACCAGGTGGCATACAGGTAGCCGGCCCGCTCGGAGCCGAGGGTGACGTTCGCGACGATCGGCATCGAAAAATAGGGCACCCCGAGCGCCAGGTTGAGCGCATGGTGCTGAGCGGCGACATACCGCATGCCCCGTAGGGCCGAGCGCGTGGGCCACATCCTGCGCAGAGCGACCTGGTGCTTGCGGGCCAGCCAGATCGTCATCGTCACGATCGAGATGACGTTGGCCAAGAACCAGCTGGCGTAGATGCTCAGCGAGCCGTGCTGGGAGAGCGTAAGCGCGAAGGCGACCAGCAGCACGAGCTTGCCGACTGCGAGGGTGGCGTTGCGCCAGAGCTGGGGCCCGCCGCCCGCGACGCTGAGCAGCGCAGTATCGAGCATCATGGCGACACCCTGGGCCGCGACACCGGCGGCGAAGAGCAGAGTGGCACTACCCTCGCGGCCGACGCCGGGGAGGCCGAGGAATTGGTGGGGGAGCACCATCGCGCAGAGTAGGGCCGCCGCGCCGCCGAAGATGCCGCTGAACACCGCGGCGGTGGAGACCAGCTCGGCGCGGCGCGCGGACATCGTAGGCAGCTCGGCCAGCAGCAGCGTACCGAACCCGAGGGTCGTGATCGGCGCGATGAGGTTCATCGCTGCGATGGCCGTGGCGGCCTCACCGATGTTCGAGGGCGAGAAGAAGCGAGCCGAGGCCGCCCAGAAGATGAAGCCAAGCGCCGAGGTCAGGAACGACGTGGACACCAGCGCGAGCGCGGTGCGGACCAGGAAGCTGCGCTTGCGCTGGCGGTCGGGCGCGACGTCGGCGACGTCCTCCGCCTCGCAAGCCGGCTCGGCGAGGCGACCCTGGTTAGCCACCACTGGTCGCTCCGGCCTTGGTCTGCTCGATGGCGGCGGCGTACATGCGCTCGATTCGTTCGACAACGGCGCTGACGGTGAATTCGCGTGCGCGGTTGCGTCCCGCGGCGCCGAACGCACGGCCGCGTTGTGGATCGCTCAGCACCGAGGCAATGGCTCGCGCCAGCGCCGGCACGTCCCCGGGCGGGACCAACACCCCGGTGACCCCGTCGACGACCATGTCGACGATGCCTCCGGAGGCGGCGGCCACCACTGGTCTGCCCGCAGCCATTGCCTCGAGCACAACCGTCGGACAGGGATCGGACCACACCGACGGGACAACGACCGCGCGCGCGGACCGGAACAATCTCAGTACCTGGTCATGCGGCAGCTCCCCAACCCACTGAACACCATCCGGAAGCTTCCACTCGACGCCCGGCGACGAGCGACCGGCAAGCACGAGCGGCGGCGGATTCTCAAGCAGGCGGTAGGCGTCCAACAACGTCGGGACCCCTTTGTCCAGGCCGAGGTCGCCGACGAAAAGCAGCGGGGCTTCTGGAGCCGTCGGTGGAATCTCGTCGAGAACGATGTCATCGGGGATGAAATTCGGAATGACCTCCGCACTCAGGCCGGCACCCTTGAGCCAGCCGGTGTTGTCCTGGAGGGTGACTGTGCTGGCAACCGCGCTACTGACGGCCGCGAAATGGGAAACGTGGTCGGCTCTGCGCCGCGCGGACCACGCGTTCGCTGCGACAATGATCGGGCCGGTGACAACGCCGTAATGTGATGACGCACAAGACAGGCAACGGGCCGGAGACGGCCCCGCGCACCTGCGTTTTCCGTGCTCCATTAATCGCTTGGTCGCGCATGTATGGCTGTAGTCGTGCAGCGTCATGACGAGGGGCACCCGAGCGCGCGCGGCGGGGCCTAGGGCACTGTTGACGATCCAGTTGTGTGCGTGCACCACATCGAAACGGCTGCGAGAGAGTTCGTTTCGGATCGCCCGGCTCACCAACGGATCAGGCAGCGGCAGCGCATTCGGGCGCTTCGGATCGCTGTAAATCATGGGCAGCCGAGACGCGGCGGTTGAGACCCGGACAATGCGCACGCCCTCCGAGCTGCTCTCGGTCCGCTCATGGGGGCCCGTCGCGAACCCCAGCAGGGTCACCTCGTGCGCCCTCGCGGCCAAGGCCCTGGCAAGCGTCCAGACGTGCCGTTCCTCACCACCGAGCATCGGCGGCAGGAACTGGGCGAGAAGAAGGATCTTCATCGTGCCACCTCCCGGTAAAGGCGGTGTAATTGTTCAGCGCAGTCGTCCCAGTTCGGAACAGCCGGCGGCGCTGTCTTTGGTGCCGCAGCGACCGCCAGCACCGTGGCGGCGACTTGCTCTGGCGTAGCCGAGAGGGCAATCGTCGTGGCGAGCCCGGCGCGTCCAAGCTCGGAAAGCCCGGAGGTGTCCGCCACGAGCGCCTTCGTACCAGCCCCGACCGCTTCCATGACGGCGATTGGGTGGGCCTCGTACTCGCTGAGCAGGCAGAAAACGTCGGCGTCAGCGACGAGCTTGCCCAATGAGGCGCGTCGCTCGGGGCCGAAGCCGCACACCGAGACCCGGTCGGCAACGCCGAGTTGACTGGCTATCGAACGGAGTGGCTGTTCGTAAGGCCCGCTTCCAGCGAGTACCAGCCGTGCATTGGGCTCCTTTGCCAGGATGGCTGGGAACGCCCGCAGGATGCGATGGTGGCCTTTGTAACGCTCAAGCCGGCCTACCGACACCAGCAGGGGGCTGCCGTCCGTCTTTTCCGCGGTCGGGTCGACGGGCAGCGGCTCGCATCCATTACGAATCAGCCGGATGGTTTCTTCGCCGACACCAAGGACCCCAGCGAAAATCTGGCGCTCGTAGTCGCACACGGCGACCAACGCCGCAGTGGACCGAAGCAGCGGTGCGAGCAACCGCCACTGCAGCGGGCGCAGTTTCCCTCGTAGGCCCGACGAGTGACCTCCAGTGTGGAAGGTCAGCACGGACGGGACACCGGATCGCCGCGCTGCCGCCAGCGCGGTGGGCGCAACCAAGTTGTGCACACCCTGTTGATGGATGAGGTCGTAGTCGTCGGCCCGCAGCAAATGCCGCCCCAATCCGGGGGCCAGAAAGTAGTCGCGCGAGCGGGGATAGGCGCGCCACCGGCGGACGCGGTAGCCGGGAAGGCTCTCATCTGGCGGCAGCTCGCCAGATGGGTCAGTCGTTAGCACCGTCACGTCGACGCCGGCGGCGCCGAGCCGGGTGCTGACCTCGTGGACGTGGGTTTCGATACCGCCCATCCGTGGCAGGGCGCTCGCGGTGACCATGGCCACCCGAAGAGGGCGTGCGCCAATGGGAATCATTCGGCACCTTTTACATTGGTGGCGGGGTAAGCGAGCTCTCTCGGTCGAGTTCGCAGTACGGAGCTCGATCGCCGGACGACGGCCCATCCGGCAGTGAGCGCGCGAGCGGGACCGTAGTGAAGGCCTATCCGCTTTCCATTCACAGTCGAAGCGAATGCGACCGATGAGGTTGACCGTCGGATAGTGAGGCGGGGCACGCGAAAAGGGTCACAGGTTGCTGCGGCCGTTGCGTTTGCGACGGCGGCTGCCTGTAGGTAGCCGATTTCGCGCGCAACGGTTCTTACCCGCTTGCTGGAGTATCCGTAGGGGTAGGCGAGGCTGCGAACCGGGCGGCCGAGGCGATCTTCCAACAATCGCTTGCAGTCGCCGAGGTCGGTCTGCAATCGTGGTGCGGAGATTTGGTCAAGTTGGGGATGACTGTGAGTGTGCGCGGCGACCTCGACGCCTGCGACCGATAGTTCCGCGAGCTGTGTCCACGACAGCATGCGGCCGGGTGCCGTTGCGACCGCGTGCCGTCCCGCGTCACGCAACCATCCCGTCGTGACGAACACTGTCGCCGGGAATCCGTGCTCGATCAGTATCGGCAGCGCTTCTTCGATGAGGTCGGCGTAGCCATCATCGAACGTGAGCACGATCGGGCGCGCCGGAAACGGCTGCCCCGTTCGGCGACGTTGGCCCAACTCGCCAAACGTCAGCCCGGTGAATCCTTGGCGCCGTAGGTAAGCAAGCTGTGCGCCGAACACCGCGGGGCGAACGGAAAGTGCTCGCGTCGAGGCGGCCGGAGTGTCGCTCACGGAGTGGTACATCAGGACCGGCAGGGGCACGTCAGCTGCCGGGGGTAAGAGTTGACAAGCCTGGTTGGCGTGTTCGGTATTCATCACGCACCGTCACTGCGATGGCAGATCTGTCGGATCGAACCGACAAAATATCCCAGTGCCGTGGCCATCAACCCAACGATGATCGCGGCCGCGGGCAGCAGCGCCGCCCAGTCACCCCGAGCGGCGCGGCGCAGACGACGAAGTACGCCGACGGGAAGCGTCACGGCCGTATACCTTCGCTCGATTTTGAGACCATCTCGCAACCCGACGCTCGTGGTCACGAAAGCCTTCGACAGTCCCTCAGAAAAGCAACGCGAGCAGAAATATGAGAATCTCTCCCGAGCCTCGGGTATTCGATGCGTGATAACCGCTCGGTCGTCGTAGACGAAAACACGTCGAGGCCAAATTTTGCCGGCGCGGATGCAGAACTCGGTCGCCTCACCTGAGAGCGGCCGGCGGTCACGAGCCGACCGCGCGATTTGAGGCGGGAATCCGCCGTTCGCGAACACTTCGCGGCGGAACGAATCGTTGCCGCCATGCAGGTTGCGGACGATTCCCGGCTCCCGTCCGGTATAGGCGCAGCCGATTACCCAGTCGAATTCGGACGGCCACCAACGGGGGCGGTGCGTGGCCCATCCAGGTGTTGTGCGCCCGCCAACCCCCATCACCTCGGGATTGGCGTAATGGGCGGTCAATGCGGCCAGCCAGCCAGGTTGCGCGACCGCGTCGTCGTCAAGAAATGCGACAATTTCGCCGGTCGCCAACGCGACGCCGGTGTTCCTGGCTCCCGACGACCCACGCTCGCTGGTATTGGACACAACCCGCACGCCAGGCAGCCCTTCAGCGAGCCGCGTCAGCAGTTCCGGATTGTGGTCGACGACCAGAATGACTTCGTTTGGGGCGGGTTGCTGGGCCTGCGCCGAGGCAACGGCCCGCATTGTGTCGTCCCACCGTTCCGCGGTGTAGGCGCAAATTATTACGGAGCAATGGCAACGCACATCGTCGCGTGTTTCCGTGGCGCGCGTGACCGTCATTATGACCACGTCCCTCCTCTCAGGGGTTCACCTTTGGTTTTTGAGCCGACACGTGCACGGCCGAGGGATCGTCGAGGATCGACTGAACGTTTTTCACGTCACCGGGATAAGCGTCGACTATTGACTCCGCGATTGCGGCCGCAACTGTGATGGCAATTACGGCGCAGGCGATAAACCACCGCCAGCGAATTTTCGCCGCACCGTTCCTTAGCAAGGACATGAACCACTGGCGGTTAACGAGCAGCACAACCAGCGCCGCTGATAGGAAAACCGTCGGTCCAAGCCACAGGTGCGCTAAAACCATCATTACCGACATGAGGCACAACGCGCCGAGTCCGACGGCGTATGTCAGGCTCGGTCCTGCGGCACCGTGCAGCAATTTCGCCTTGTCGATGACGAAAAAGCGTGCCCGGGTACGCGCGACTGCGGCGAGCGCGAGGCCTGCCAGAAGGCCGATCAGAAGCTGTCTGGGAATGCCCATGGGGTGGGCTTCCCGGTACCAAATACTCTGCAACTCCTCCACGCCGAGCCCGCTGGTGTCGTATATCACGATCGGGCCATGCCGGTAAACCGCGCGGAGCCCGGCAATATTGTCGAACTTAGTTAATTCAGCTCGGGTGAGTCGCTGCGGCCCCGGCGTCTCGCCCCTAAAAAAATAGGAGCCGAGACGTGGTAATTCGCCGGCGAACCGGCGATCGACATACAGGTACCGAAGGTGCAGGCGGCGCACGGCTTTTAACTCCTGCGCGCCCCACTTGTCGGCGAAATAAAGTTCCGCCGTAGTCGTAGACCCCTTTTCGTCGTCGTGCATGACAGGCCACGAGCCGGCTTGACTTGCCAGCAGGACCGAACTCACCCGGTCCGCGCCGATCCTGCTCCCAGTCGGTATCCCGTCAACTGCCCAGCGGACTGCGGCCAGCGTCTCGGCATCCATCGATCGACCGTCGGCAGAAACGAGAAAGCGGCCGGGCAACCGTGCCCAGTCCGGTCCGCTGCCCATCAGATGACCGCCGACGAACACGGCCGTGGCGAGTAGTACTGCCAGGCGACGAAAGAGCTTAAGTTGGTTCCGCTTCGCAATATTCAACTGCGGCAGGCTCCGAGACCAGCGGATTGCACCTTCGGCGACGAGCGCGCTGAGCGGGAGATATAGGAAAGTCAAGATGCGGTCACCGAACGCGCCCCAAGTTGGCATAATCCGCGCGGCGAACAGCATCGGGATCATTGCAACCATCAGCACGAGCAATAGCGGCGGTTCCCACCGCTGCCAATCGGGTTGCGGCGACCGCCTGAGGACGGTGAAGCACGAGGTGAGCCCGACCGGAAGACGAAACGTGGTTGGGGCATTCCGGGACTTGCGCACATCGCCCACATCGCGGTCAGGCTCGCAGCGGGCTCCGGACCGCCGTCGACGCAGTATCGATCGTGCGGAGATCAGCATCAGCGACGCCACGACCACAGTTACTGTTGCGGCGTAGTACAGCATCAACAACCGCTCCCACATCGGCTCCGCTTCGCCCGCCTCGTCATGGAACGGTGTCCGGTGGAACCCACCGGTCACCTGTGTGGCGATGTCATCGGCGATCGGGCCTAAATACGCCCGAAGCAGCGACCACTGAACCATCGCCCACGCCGTCGTCGTGACCGTCGCGATAAGGGCGCCATAGAAAACCCGTCGCTTCGCGGGCTTTCCGCGCTGCGCGACAGTCCAGACAGCCAGGAAGAGCGCGGTGAGGAAGCTGGTGACGTGATGGGTCACGGCGACGGCGAGCAGACAGACAGTGGCGCCGAAGAATAGCGGACCCGGATTATCAATCCAACGTGCGCGGGCAATGAAGGAAACCGCGGCCAGCGCCAACGGTAACGCCAGGGTCTGATATGCGAACTGCGAGTTGAAAAAGATGAACTGGGCCGACACCGAGTACGCAGCGACGGCCAGCCCACCCGCGCGAGGGCTACCGGTTAAGTGCTCGACGGCATCGCAGAGCGCCACGACCAGCGCAACCCGCGCTGCCAGCACCACGGCCACCGCTGCGACCATCACGGGGAGACCGAGCTGATGGAACACGGCGGTTACTGCCTCAAGACCGGGGTAACGCGAACTGACTGCCAGTTGTGGATGCGGTTGAAATAGGCTGTGGGACAACAAAATATCGCGCAACGTGCGCAGGTGAAGTTGCTCGTCCAGCCCGGTAAACAGCAGTGGGTCTGACACGCGCCACTGCACAGTCGTCACCACTCCAAGGCACACGACCGCGGCATTCCGCGCTGCCCGGGACAACCGGTCATCGGTGAGCACCCGTAGCGCGCTCGCGAAGGTGATCGCAATAGCGCACGTCGACACCAGCGGAGCGACCCCGGTTGCACCGTGCCTGGCCATGTACATCGCGAGAACCTGAAAGACTATGCCGGCCGTCTGACAGAGCAGGAGAATCCATACGACAGGGAAGGGACTCGGGGACGACGAGGCATCATCAGCTTCAATGGGCTTAGCACCCCATGGAGTGCCAGCCACCTCAACGCTCACCATCAAGCAGTCACCTCATGCGGGCAACGCCTTGGGTGGCCTGCACTGGGATCCGCCCCTGTCATACTTTGGCCGGTTCGTGCCCGTTGGTCGGCAGGTATACGATCGCCGGCCGGTATCCGGGCGGCGCATGTCCGTTCGTCGGGTATGCGGCCGCGGGCACCGGATATCCCGGGGTTGACGATGCTGCCGATTCGGCCGGGTACCCAGCTTCTGGTGGACGCGCCACCACCTTGAGGCGTGATCCATACTTGCCGGCAGCAGCACTGGCCGCGCCGGCCGCGGCGCCCATAGCTGCGGCCCGCGGTAACGCGAAGGGGAAACCTAATCCGGCACCAAAGTCGGCGCCTGGCGGCGCTGCCAACGGCACACCCGCGGGAAGCATCTGCGCTGGAGGCGCCGCCGCCCAAAGCCAACTCGGGGGCACCGACAACGCCCCCAACGAAGGCGCGTCGCCCACGCTACCCAAGGCTCCGGAGTCCCCAGTGAAGCCAGACCCCAGCCCATCGTCAGCTCCGTCGGGGCCGCCCTCGGCCCCGTCGGCCGCACCCCCGGCGTCGTCGCCAGGCGGGGCTACGGGTGTCATTGCGGTTGTCTCTAGATTTCCCATGACGGGCCCGAGCGCGTCGAGCCCCGCAAACGCGCCGAAAAACGCGGGGAGATAGAGGTAGTCCTGAAGCAGCCCGGAGCCAATGCCGCCGAGCCCTGCGGACCCAGTCGAGGTCGATGTAGTCAGGCCCAGGTCACTCACGAGGCCACTCAGGAGCCCCGATAGGCCCGAGCCGGACGTCGTGGTCGTTGTGGACGCGGCGGGCGATGCGAGGCTTTGCAGTGTGGTGGAGATCAGCTGTGACAGCGACGCCTGCGAGCTGCCGGCGGAGGTTCCGGCGGCCTGGGTGACCGCGGCGCTCTGCACGGCCGACCCGGCCGGGTTGGTGGTCTGCGGCGCCGAGGTGAACGGCGTCACCTGGGTGGCGGCCGCCGAATTCGCCGCATAGCCGTACATCGCCGCGGCATCCTGGGCCCACATTTCGTAGTATTGGGCCTCGTTGGCCGCGATCGCAGAGGTGTTCTGACCGAAAGTATTAGTCGCGGTCAGCGACGCCAGTTGGGTGCGATTGGCCGCGATCACCGCCGGTGGCACCGTCATCGTCAATGCCGTCTCATAGGCGCCCGCCGCCGCCTGGGCCTGGCTGGCCGCCTGCTCAGCCTGTCCGGCGGTCGCGCTCATCCACGCCGCATAGGGTGCGACCGCGGCTTCCATCGCCGCTGACGAGGGCCCCACCCACGACCCGTCCGTCAGCCCCGAGATCACCGACGTATATGAGGACGCCGCGGAATTCAATTGAGCGGCCAAGCCGTTCCAGCCGGCTGCGGCGGCCACCATCGACTCCGACCCCGGACCGGCATACATCCGGGCCGAGTTGATCTCCGGCGGTAACGCCCCGAAATCCATAGCGGAAGCTGCCGCTCAGAGGGCGGCGGCCGCGTTGGCGGCCTCGGTCGCCAGGTACGACCCAGCGCTAGACCCCAGGGTGCTCACAAAAAGTTCGTGAATCGCCATGGCTTGGGCGCTGACCGCCTGGTACTGGGCGGCGTGCGCAGCAAACTGCGACGCCGTCAGCGCCGACACCGCATCAGCGGCCGCCGGAACCACCCCCGTCGTGGGGCCTGCCGCGAACGCATTCTCGGCGGCCATCCCAGAGCCCAGACCCTGCAGGGTGCCGGCCGCTGCCGTCAACGCCTCAGGCTGTGTGGTCACGAAAGACATGAACTCTCCTAACGGAAGCAGGCCGACCCGAAGGCGGGCTATGCGGTCACGGCGGCGACACCTAGGAAAGAACCCTATATACCGTGATGTACCTAACCAAGCAGCATACGTACTATTTAGCATTCTGCAAGCCAATTTGGAAGCTTCTAGTCTCGTATAGACCATAAAACATCCTGAGTCTTGGAAATATGGCGTTAGAGCAAACTGCGGACCACGGAGGCACTGCGACGGAGACAACGCCACGCTTATCACCCCGCCGCCGTGGGCCGCCGAGATCCCGGCCGTCTGAATTCGGGCGGCCATCGCGCGGCCACGCGTCGCGAAGTTTGTCCAGCCGCGTACTAGGGATTACATTGCCTGTGAAACCCCTAACCGGTCGGCTTAAGGCCAATCGCCTTCTGCACCAAAGGCATTAACGCTTGGGCATATGTACCGGTGATGTGGTACTGATCCTGATACGCGGCATAATGCCCTACGATCGCGGGACACAGATCCGCGGTGCAGAGCCACGGTGTCAGGTTTATGTAACCGGCGCCGGCCTGTTGCGCTCCGTCGAGCGCAGCCTGCTGTTCGTCTGCTGGCGCCGCCGTCGCGGTTTTTGTCGCACACTTCAACGCCGACGATGGGTGGGCGGCCAGGCACCGCGGCGGGTCCTGACTCAACAGCGGAACATCGCCCATCACAAACAACTTGCGGCCTGGGCCCTGCATCCGCTTCAGCAGGGCTGCGTACCCGGCCGCGTAGTCGGCGTCGTTGATGCCCGTGTGGTTTCCACTGGCCACTAACACCACCGCGGGATCCTGCCGCTTCATCCAGTCGATCGCCGCGTTCTTCCACTCACGGCACTGTGCGTCGGTCACGCCTTCGGTTGTCGTGTCGAAAGTAGTCATCGGCATGTGGCATCCGGCGTGGGAGACAAGACCAAACCTATAGGCGAGTTGTTTGGCGATCGAGTTCACGGTCCGCGACCACATCACCGCCTGGGAGTCTCCGATAAGGATGATCATCGGGGCGTTTTCTCGAGCGCCGGTGTCAAATACGCATGGCTGACGGTCGGGCTTGAGCCACGAGATCGGCAGCTGTGAGCACTTGCCGCCGTCGGGTACGCGAATGTCAGCCACGGCATCGGAGAGGCTCGGGGTGAGGTCCGGGGGAATCGTGTTGACTTTCGTTCCCGACTCCACCTGGGCCAGGATGTCCGAGCAAGCGGGCGACGGGCATCCGCCGGTCGATCTGGGCAAGGCGCCCGAAGTTTTTGTGACCGTAGTACTTTCGGACCAGCTCCATGTGCCCCCGTTGTGGACGATCAAGCATTGCGCTAGCGCAATAGTGACGGCAATCAGCGCAGCGCCGACAGCAAGGCTCAGTCCCGGTCGTGCAGCAAGCGATCGGGCGCGGCGAACCGGGTTCTCCACCAAGCGGTAACTGAGCGTGGACGCCAGAATTGTGAGCAGCAGCAGGCCGGTCGTCTGCCATCCGCTCATGTGGCGCACAACGTACTGTGCAGCGATCGTGAGGATCGGCCAGTGCCACAGGTATAGCGAGTACGACCGCGCGCCAAACCATTGCATCGGCCGAAGCGACAAACACCGTTCTACGGACGTTCTGATATCGGTGCAGCCGGCGGCGATCAGAAGCGCGGTGCTTACTACCGGCCACGCGATCACCGCGCCGGGGTACGGCGTCGAGGAATTCAGCAGCAGCGCGCTGCTGGCGATACCGGCCAACCCGCACGACGCTAGTACCTCCGCGGCCCAGCGTGGTTTCAGCTTCCGGTTGATGGCCGGTCCTAGCACGGCAATGAGGGCCCCCAAACCAAGTTCGCACGCGCGGGTAAATGGAGAGAAGTACGCCGAGGTGGGATCTGCCCCAGTTTGAAAGACGGACCAGGCGAAGGATGCGGCGATGATGGCGATGAGCGATGCCGCGAGCGCGTGCCTGTGGTGGGTGCCGCGGACGATTAACACCAACATTAGAAACAGGCCTGGCCAGACCACGTAAAATTGTTCCTCCACGCCCAGCGACCACATGTGTAGCAGCGGTGAAGGCGGCAGTTGGGATCCGAAGTAGTCAGTGCCGACAAATCCGAAGTGGATGTTGGCTGCGAAGACAGCAGTCCATTTCGCAGCGACGGCGACGTCGTTGCCGGTGAGGAAACCGAGGAAGTAATACGCCGCGATGACCGTCGCGACCGTGACCAAAGCCGACGCAGGCAGTATTCGTCGCACCCGCCTGCCGTAAAACCCAAGAATCGACACTCGACCGGTCTTCGAATGTTCGCGTATCAGAATGTCGGTGATTAGGAATCCCGAGATCACGAAGAAGACATCGACGCCGACAAATCCGCCACTGAACGGCGTGCCATAAGCGTGGAAGACCAAGACTAGACCGACCGCGATGGCGCGCAATCCCTCGATGTCCGGACGGAATCGCCGACCGCCATCAGCTCGCCCAGACCGCGAGGTGGATTGAGTAGCCGTGACAGTGGGCGCAGGTATGGTGCTGGGTCGCATTTGGCGCTCTCAGACCTGGGCGAGTGCGGCCGCGTGAGGATCGAGGGTGGCGCGCAGCCAGTCGACGGTGCGCTTGATGCCTTCGGTGAGGTCGGTGTCGGGTTTCCAGCCCAGCACCCGGCCCGCCCGGGTCGGGTCGAGTGCGCTCGCATGAATCTCGCCGGTGCGGGCCTCGGCGTGATCGGGCGGACGCGAGACGCCGACTGCCGCGGCGATCAGCCGGTGCAGCTCGGCGACTGTCGTTTGTACGCCGGTGCCGATGTTGAAGGTGCCGACCGTCGTGGCCGGTGCATCCGCGGCGCAGACGAAGGCAGTGACGACGTCGTCGACGTAAACGTAGTCGCGGGTGGCGCTGCCGTCGCCATAGATAGTCGTGGGACGACCGGACATCATCGCACTGCCGAACATCGTGACCACGCCGGCTTCCCCGTGCGGGTCTTGGCGTGGCCCATAGACGTTGGCCAGTGCCAGACAGATGGGCACAAGCCCGTACATGTCGGCGTAGGCGCTCATATAGAACTCGCCGGCGACCTTGGACACCGCGTAGGGCGAAAGCGGGTCCACCGCAGTGTCTTCGGTGGTAGGCAAGTCGGCCGGCGCACCGTAGCGGGAGCCACCCGAGGCGGCGTAAACGATCCGCGGTACTCGCGCCCGCCCGCTCGCCTCCAGTAGGTTGATGGTGCCCAGCACGTTGTTGCGGGCGTCGTGTTGCGGATCACCAACGGACCTGCGCACGTCGATCTGGGCGGCCAAATGGAACACCACGTCGGGGTTGGACCTCGCGATGATGTCGGACAGTGCGGGTTGCCGGACGTCGGCCGCGACGAAGGTGAAGCGACCGCGGCCGCCGTGTCGGTGGGCCGACCTGAGGTTGGCGACGGGGGAGCCGGCGCTGAGATTGTCGACTCCTGTTACCTGGCGTCCTTCCTCCAGCAGTCGGTCGACAAGGGTGGAACCGATGAATCCGGCAGCGCCGGTGACGAGGGTGCGCATTATCAGCGGGCCGGCGGGCCTGAGTTCGATGTCAGCAAGCGATCGGCAGATCAGCCAGGTCGAGCAGGCGCGCGAACGGGAGCGGCTGCGCCAGCACGGCCGGCCGTGCGGCGCTCATCACACTGTCGCCTCCGCCGACACAGCCGTCGGTCGCCCGGCAGCGTGTCGCGCCGCTTGATAGACATGCCCGGAAACACCCGAGCGGTGATGACGCAGCACGGTGCGCAGGACCCGGATGCCGTCGCGGATGGCATGCAGGTTCGATGCGCCGCTGCGACGAGGCAACTCAAGGCTGGGGACCTCAGCGATTCGCAGACCCGCCTGCATGGCTCGCACGGTCATCTCGGCCTCGATTTCGAAGCCGGTGGCCGACAGCTGAAGGTGGTCGAGATAACGGCGGTGGAATGCGCAGAATCCGTAGCACAGGTCGGTCAGGCGCGCGTCATACACCGTGTTGAAGACCGTGAGCAAAAACCAGTTGCCCAGTCCGCGAAACGGGGTGATGTCCAGCGATCCCCCGCCGCTGATGAACCGCGAGCCTTTGACGAAGTCATAACCGTTGTGAAGGAAATGCAGATAGTGGCGGATTTCTTGCGGCGACATGCTGCCGTCGGCGTCCATCATCACGATGATGTCGCCGGTGGCGGCCAGAAAGCCGGTGCGCAACGCGCTCCCTTTGCCTGCACCCTGCTGGGGCACGACTCGCGCGTCGGGTCGGCATCGACGGGCGGTGATGAGCGTGACATCGGTCGAATTACCGTCGACAAGGATGATTTCGTCCACATCGTTGGCGATCTGCTCGAGCACCCAGCCGACGTTGCGGGCCTCGTTCCTGACCGGGATTACCAGGCTGACACTGGGGCGCACCGCGGACTTCGCCCCGGTCTCGGCGCGCGTGGTGGGGAATTGCGTTAATGCGGTCGTACTCACAAGATAGGGAGACGATCCGTGTTCACTGGCTTGGCCTGCGGCCGATACGGTTGTCATGGTCAGCTACCAATCTGCTTGTGATGTGTTGCTTGTCCAACTCGTGGCCTGGTAGGAGTCGTGATCACGCCGGCGGAGCGCCAGCAAATCGTCAATGTGGCTGGTTGAGCTCGATCCGTCAGCGGCTGGCTGATCAACCGAGTCCCCACCTTCCGAGCTGCCGAGGAGACCCGGCAACGGCCCTGTCGCGAAGTATCCTGCCGATCTGCGGTTATATGGAGAGAACCATGCCATATGCCCTCTCAATCAGACTATCGCATACTTTATGAATGACATGCAACTGTTTCAATAACTCTCGGTTTTCCAGCAGCACGACCTGAGGGTCAATGGTCGCCGCGCTTCGTGGCACCAGCTCGCGGATGAAATGCAAGGCCGCCAGCGTGGCCAGCCAATTTGATGTCGTGCGGAAGCGCGGATCAAGCACCGGCTCGTAGTCACGGCCCGCGTCCGATTCCGGGTGTTGGTCGGAGTTCTATCGTGTCAAGGTCGACACGGCGCTCGTGCGCTTGCGCTAGATCACTGCCCTCACCAGTGCCTCGCTGTCAGCGAGGAACGGCATCGGCATCCAGCGCGAAAACAGCAATGATTCCATCGCGTTGCCCGGAATAGGCCGTGAGAGCAAGTAGCCCTGTGCTCGGCGGCAGCCATGTTGCATCAAAGCCAATGCTGCGGCCGGGGTTTCGACACCCTCGGCGACCAGCTGAAGGTCGAACGCCTCCGCAAGTCCGATGATCGCGCGGACAATCGCCAGATCATTGGCGTTGTCGCCCAGGTCGCGCACGAACCGCGGGTCGATCTTGAGCGTGTCGATGGGCAGTGCCTTCAGATGCGACAACACGGCGTAGCCGGTGCCGAAGTTGTCGATGGAGGTCTGCACCCCAACGTCTTTCAGCTCCGCAAGCGTTCGCGCCGTGTTATCCATGTCGTGCACCACTGCGCGTTCAGTGATCTCGAGGCACAACGAACCTTCGGCCATGCCGAACTCCGTCATGGTTTCGTCGACCATTCGGACGAAGCCGGGCGTGGTCAACTGCAGAGGCGACACATTGACGCGCAGCAACGCGCCGAGTCCCACACCCCGCGAGCGCCACCCGCTGAACTCCGCGCACGCGGTTCGCAGTACCCACCGATCCAACTCGGCGGCGAGATTCAGCGATTCGGCCACCCCGATGAACGCCTCCGGTAGCAGGACTCCCCGTGCCGGGTGCCGCCAACGGACAAGCGCCTCTGCGCCCACGATGGCGCCCGTCCACAAGTCGACTTCGGGCAGATAGTGCACCAGCAGAGCGTCGCGATCGATGTCGCCGTGGATGTGGAGTTCGATGTCGTTGCGGAAAAGCTGCTTCAACGAATTGTCGCTTGCCGCCGTGATCCGGTTGCCGCCAGCGCGTTTGGACACCAGGACGGCCTCGTCGGCACGACGCAGAAGATCAGAGGCATCATCGCTGCCTGGCATGGCGGCCGCCACTCCAATGCTTACCGTCCGGCTGATTGTCCGGCCGTCCATCGTCAGACGATCACGCACCATCCCCCGAAGCCGATCGGCAAACAACTCTGCGGCATGGGTCGACATCGGCTGATCCGGAACGACGACGAACTCGTCCCCGCCCAGCCGGGCGACCACGCTCTGACTCCCGGCACAGGCACGAAGCCGGTCGGCAAAATTCCGGATGAACCAATCGCCGGCGGCGTGGCCGAGACAATCGTTGATCGCCTTCAGCCGGTCCAGGTCGATATATAGGACGGCGACGGGGCCGGGCTGCCCGGCTGCGAGTCGGTTGGAAAGGTGGGCGAGCAGCGGTCGGCGATTAAGCAGACCGGTCAGATCGTCATGCTCAGCGAGATGGCGAAGCCGTTGTTCGGCCGAGATGCGTGCCTGGAACTGTGCGAATAGGGATGCGACTGCCTCAAGTGTTTGTATCACTTGGGGCTTCCACTTCCGGCCACGGCACTTGACGAAACCAAGGACGCCAGCCGTCACCACACCCGAGACCAGCGGTGCGGCGGCCAACAACGGTCCGCCGCCGCGACGGCGTCCAGTGATGGGGCATCGGTAACCACCGTTTTCGTGACCGCGGTGAACCACCACCAGATCCTTGCCGCTTTCGCACAGCGCGAAGGCAGGGTGGTCACTGGTGAAGGAGACAACGGCATAGGGATCGGGATCAGCAACGTCGGGCCGCGGCGGCCACTCGGCGGCCAGCACCGAGGCCTGGATGCCGTGGTCGCTGTACCGCAGAAAGCAGTAGTGCAGATCGAAGTTTTCGACGAGCTGTGTGAGGACTTGTTCGCTGGCCTGGGTGGCGGTTGATGCGGTCGCTTCCAGCAGTTGGTTGGCGACGGAAGTAATGAGGACGAGATTGCCCGGCACAGCGTCCTCCGATCTGGGCACGATGCTGACCCGGGCCGTCGCGCGTGCGGGTGTTATTAGGCCGTTGCCTAATGGCGTTATTGTTTGGGCGCTTATTCAGAAGCTGAATAATACAGAACACGGGCTACCGCGGTAGGCGTAGTTGTAACGCCCGGACTACATCATTACGCATTTCGCAGGCGCGACCGACCATCAAGGGGGATGACCATCGCAGCATGCACGGCACTGGTTCTCGACGCCGAGGACCACGATGACAAGGCAGTGTTGGATCAACTGCGCGCCGATCCCGTCGTCGAGTTCATAGATCACAGCGACACACAACTCGCCGAATTGCGCGGCCTCCTGCCACCACCCGATCCCGAGCTTGTCGCCGAATCCTGCCGGTGGGCGTACTACCCCTGGCGGCGAACCGTCGTGGCGGTGCTAGGTCCGCGGGGGTTTCGGGCGGTACGGCTGGATCGCAACCGGAACGTGATCACCGCCGACGAACAGACGCGGCTCGGCGCGCTGCGTATCGGCGTCGCCGGCTTGAGCGTCGGGCATGTCATTGCCCATACATTGGCGGCACAGGGTATGTGCGGCGAGCTTCGGCTGGCCGATTTCGATCGCCTCGAGCTGTCCAATCTCAACCGGGTGCCGGCGACCATACTGGACCTCGGGCTGAACAAGGCCGAGGCGACGGCCCGCAGGATCGCTGAGCTCGACCCATATCTGAAAGTTGGTGTCATCGACGCCGGACTGACGCTGGAGACCGTCGACGGGTTCCTCGACGGATTGGACATCGTGGTCGAGGAATGCGACTCGCTGGACATCAAGGCGATCGTTCGGGAAGGCGCGCGCACCCGCCGGATTCCGGTGCTGATGGCCACCAGCGACCGCGGCCTGGTGGACGTCGAACGTTTCGACCTTGAGCCGCAACGTCCGATCCTGCACGGGTTGTTGGGGGACTTGGACCTCGCGCGGCTTACCGGCATGAGTAGTCGGGAAAAGGTTCCGTACTTGCTGCGTTTCCTCGAGGCCGAACTGTTGTCGCCACGCATGGCGGCGTCGGCCGTCGAGCTCGACCGCACGCTATCGACGTGGCCGCAGTCGGCCGGTGATGTGGTTCTCGGCGCGACCGCGGTTGCCGAGTCCGTGCGCAGAATTGGACTCAACGAAGATCTGCGGTCGGGCCGGACCCGCCTCGACGTCGGCTCGGCGTTCGATCAGCTCGATGCGCCGCGGCTGGCCAGGGAGCGCGCTGCACCGCTCGCCGAGTATTCAGACTCTGCGCTGCCGGGTGTGTCGGGCGTCATCGCCGCTGCCGCTATTCGTGCCCCTTCCGGCGGCAACGCACAACCCTGGCATCTGGAGGCCCGCCATGACGTCATAACTATTCGGCTTGCTCCCGAACACACGACGGCGATGGACGTTGGGCTCCGCGGCAGCGCTGTCGCGTTGGGAGCAGCCCTCTTCAACGCGAAAGTAGCTGCGGCAAGGCAACGGGTGTTAGGGCCGGTGAGCTTGCTGGAGGACGTTGACGGCGTTCCCCTACACGCGACTTTGCATCTTGGTGACGGAGCTGATCCCGACCTCGCCCAGTTGTACGAACCGATGTCGGTGCGGGAAACCAACCGCCTCATCGGGACGCCGAGCCCAATCCCCACTGACACGGTCGAAGTGTTGCACGCCCTCGCTGAACGGGAGGGCGCACGGCTGCATCTCGTGACTGGGCGAGATGACATAGACCGGGCCGCAACGATTTTGGCGGCGGCTGACCGCATCCGTTACCTCACGCCGCGGCTGCATGCGGAGATGTTCTCTGAGCTGCGTTGGCCCGGCGATCCATGCCCTGACACGGGCATTGACGTGCGCAGCCTGGAACTGGATCCCGGCAACCTCGCGGTCCTGGGCATCGTGAAGCGCCCAGATGTCATGGCCTACCTGGCGCAGTGGGGTGGTGGAACTGCCTTGGGCGAAGACACTCGCCGTCGCATTCTGACGAGTTCTGCCGCGGCCGTCATTTCGGTGCCCGCGAACAACTTAGCCGACTATGCGCGCGGCGGATCTGCTGTCGAGGCAGTATGGATTTTCGCACAACAACGGGGATTGGCTGTCCAGCCCATCTCACCAGTCTTCCTGTACGCACGTAGCATGGCCGAGCTCACCGAATTGTCGACGTCGTTTGGCGACGAACTTGCAGAACTGCAAAAGGAGTTCCGCCAACTTGTCGGCATGCCACCCGACCGTTTCCCTGCGCTTGTGCTGAGATTCGCCTTCAGTGGACCGCCTTCGGTACGAAGCAGTCGCGATCCTGACCGCGTAAGTATGGTTTAACAGTGCCGTAACCACTGATAACGGCTAATCTACGGACATGGCCCGTTCGCTGGATGACCTGGTCACGGTGGCGGCTGCGGAGCTGATGGCGGCCACCGCGGATAACCACGTCGCGATCAGCGAACGGGTGATTGCCGATCTGATTAGCCACTTCCAGGTCGACTTCGGCTTTTTGCGTCACAACGACCACACGATTCATGCGACCGTGCTGGTCGCCGAATGGCCGCGACGCGAAGGGGTTCCCGAGCCTGACCCGATCGGCGTGGTGTATTTCGACGGCGCCGATCCGGTCTTCGCGGTGGCCGAAAACCTCAAGGAGCCCGGCGTTTTGCGGCCTCAGCCGGAGAACGCCGACTATCAACGCAACGTCGAAGATGGCTCGGGCATCCCGTCGGTCTCTATTGCCTGCGTGCCGCTGTTGTCCGGAGATCTCACTACGGGCACTCTGGGCTTCGTCAAGTTCGGGGACCGTGACTGGTTGCCCAACGAGCTCAATGCACTGCAGGCGATCGCTACGCTATTCGCTCAGGTGCAGGCCCGCATCGTCGCCGAGGAGCGACTTCATTATCTCGCCGAGCACGATGACCACACCGGGCTGCTGAATCGCAGGGCGTTGATCGCTCACCTCGACGACAGACTTGCGCAGGGTCAGCCAGGTCCGGTCGCACTGGTATTCCTTAACCTCGACCGCCTCAAGGCAGTCAACGACCACCTCGGCCATAAGGCGGGCGACCGTTTCATCGAGGTCTTCTCCGAGCTGTTGGGCGAAGCCGCTGACGATTCCTCGCTTGTTGCGCGCTTTGGCGGTGACGAGTTTGTCATTGTGCCGGCGGCGCCCATGGATGCCGAAGCCGCTGAGGCTTTGGCCGAACAGCTGCAGACGCAAGTGCATAAGCAGGTGGCGGTCGACGGCGAAACGATAACCCGCACCGTCAGTATCGGCGTCGCGGTAGGTGAGCCCGGCCGCGACGACGCTTCAGACGTCCTGCGTCGAGCCGATCAGGCCGTGGTGTCGGCGAAGAACGTCGGCGGAAACGTTGTAGCCGCCTTTAACCCGGAGATGGCGGAAAAGTACGCGATTCGCAGCGACATCGAGTTGCACCTCGAAGGGACCATCGAAACCGATAGCGGCGCACTGGTCCTGCATTACCTTCCGGAGTTTGACATGCGCACCGGTGAGATCCTCGGGACGGAGGCGCTCATTCGTTGGCGCCACCCCACGCGAGGGCTGCTGTTGCCTGACTCGTTCATGGGGGTGGTCGAATCCATCAACTTGGCGGGGAAACTCGGTCGTCTTGTAATGCGCTCAGCCTGTGCGCAATTCAGCGATTGGCACAACCGCGGTCTAGGGCGCGATGTAGTGCTGAGCATCAATGTGTCGCCCGCGCAACTGGTCACGGACGGCTTCGTCGCCATGGTGGCAGCAACGCTCGACGAGTTTGTGCTCGACGCAGGCAGGGTATGCCTGGAGATCACCGAACACGTGGTTGTGCAAGATATCGACACCACCCACAAAACGCTCGCGGGGTTGAAGGAAATCGGCGTTCAGGTCGCGATCGACGACTTCGGAACTGGCTATAGCGCGTTGACGTATTTGAAGTCTCTTCCTGTCGACACGCTCAAGATTGACAAAGAATTTGTCCGCGACCTCGGCACAGACGAGGCTGATATGGCGATCTTGCGGCAGGTCATGGCCTTGGCCGACGCCTTCGGACTCGACGTCGTCGCCGAAGGTGTCGAGACCGACGCCGCGGCCAGGGCACTGCTTGACTTGGGTTGCCGTCGAGCGCAGGGCTTTTTGCTATCGCGCCCGCTCGACAGGATGGCGATGGAGTCTCTGCTTGTCCAGCGTCGGGTACCAATGGACTTTTCGAATTAGCCACGTTTGTCAGGCGACGATTGGTCTGGGCGGACAACTTTGCTCAGTTGCGGCTTCATCGGCCGTTCGTTCGATGACGAGACCACCTGTGGCTCAAGCGCTTACGCCTCCGCTGGCTCCCGCAAGGCTTGCATCACGCGGTAGCTGCTGAACATCAACGACCCGCGTGTGACTGGCTACCCCACACTCCGCGCGGCGAAATCTGTGTCGCGGCGGCTGTAGAAATCTTGGGTTAGTCGCTGCGTCTCCATGCGAATCTTGCCGGCCTGCCGCGGTTCGGCGTGGTTAACGAAGTCGCGTCGATTCCACCAGATCATTTTGGTTTGGTACCGGTCGTCAGGGTACGGGGCAGCCGGAATGGCTGCCACCACCCCGCCCGCCGTGCGCCACTGGTTCAGCACGTGTGTCGCGGCGGTGGCCATCATGAACTGGCAGTCGAGCAGAGCCGTAATGTTGCAACCGCTTCGGGCTAATGCGTTGATAAGAGAACGATTCCGATCTGAATCGTCGATTACCCAGCCCGCCTTCATCTCCAGGACGCCGAAGGGAATCCGGTCTGTGATCATGTCGCGGACCGCCTGCTGCCCGGGCTGCCCCGCCCATTCGACGACCGCATGTGAGTCGTCAGCCGACCGCAGCGGTCCCTTGGCCCGCAACCCTCCCACCATCCGTCCGGCATCATCGATTATTGCGAAGAACATGACGGTATCGGCTCCGCTGCGCAGCGCATCGAGGTCGAGAGCGCACGCGACACCATGCTTGCGATAGCTGCGCTCGGCACCCAGTGAAAATTCGGCCCACAAGTCGGGATCGACCGCTGGCTGCGACAGCACCAACGTGCAGTCGATGTCGGGATCACGCCAGCTAAGGCGCTGGTCGAGTTGGAACCGACCGACAGTCATAAGATCGACCGGAATAGCGTCCGATGGTATCCATTCGCGCATTAAACGAACTCCCGATATCGGCTAGCCCATATTTAAATACGTCGCGAATTTATTAGCGGGTATTTACCGACGTGATTCCTGCGCCTAACAAATCGAGTATAACCCTTTTTTTGCGGGGTTTTTAGTGCGAGCAGGTCGCGCGCGAGGTACCCACAACGACGGGCATGCTGAGTGCAAACTGAGGGTTTGACCTGGGCCAACAAGGTTCTCGGCAATGCAACCTGCAGCACGAAATTTGTTACTCGCGAGTATTGGGCAGCGCAGTTCGCCTGGCGGAGGAAGACGAGCCAGGCACGTGTCCACGGTGCGTCAAGAAAGGCAACACGTTCGCAGCAAAGTGTATGAAAACCGTGTCGAGCACAAGTTCGCCCGACGTCCGGATAGCGTGCGCAGCGAACCGCGACCAGGGGCGTCGCGGATGCCCGTCGCCGTCTCGTCAACGTCAGTTCGCGCCGCCGGCAAGCCGCTCCGGCAAAAGTTAGCTGTCTCCGTCGGCCACGTGCCGCGCGAGCTGCTCGATCGTCGGGTGTGCGTATGGGAGATAGGCAGAGAGCGGGTGGCCGACGAAATCCTCCAGCTCGCCCATCAGCGTTATCGCGTCTGGCGAATCGAGGCCGAGGTGATCGAACCGGCGTGCGCGATCGATCTCGTTGGCTGGAGTTCCAGTCCGGTGGGCGACATGTGCGGCCAGCATCGCTTCGATCTCTTCGTAGCTCTTCATCCTGTACTCCTGCGAATTGCTGATCGAGCGAAGCGCGCTGCGCTGACGGTTTTTTGCGCGACGTTGACGCGATAGCTCTCGAGCGGACCTATCACGCCGGGCTTCCAGCTGAAGTGGCCCCGAGGCGCGCGACGAGCGCCTGCTCCTGAGAGTCCATCGCTACCACCGCCCCGGCAGGTCGATGCGCCGCATGGTCAAGCGCAACAGTGTGAACGCGCCGAGCTCAAACGAGTAGGCGAACATTCGCAGGTAACGCTCGCAGCGCGCGACGACCTCCTCGCTGGACACCGCGACCGCGTCGGGTCGCTGCGCACGCAAGCGGTCGAACCATGCGCGCAAGGTTTTGACGTAATCGCCGCGATCGTTTCGCACCTTTTCGATCTCGAGCTCCATTTCTGCGGCGCGCGCAATGTCCGAGAGCCGTGGCAGCTCCGACTCAGGGAAGACCTCGTCCACGATGAAACGGTCGCGCAGCGGTCGGTCACGCGGGATATCCCCGTACGCGATCGTCTGGAGCGAGAGCCGCCCGCCGGGCTTGAGCCAATCTCGGCACGACCGAAAGAATCTGCGGTAGGCCTCGATTTGCTCCTCCGACGACAAACCCTGACGCGCAAAATGCTCGAACGCACCGACGGAGGTGATGGCATCGAACGGCTCAGTCGGCTCGTAGTCACTCCAGTTGTGCACCAAGACCTCGACGTTGTCCGGTGCGATCTCGCGCAGGTATTCGGCCTGCGCGTCGGAGAGCGTGAGCCCGACCGCATGTTTGACGCCGTGCGAGGCCACCAGATGCATCGGCATGGCGCCCCAACCGCAGCCGACGTCGAGCACGCGCGCTGCGCCGGCTGCGCGCGACTGAGCGACATGGAAGTCGAGCTTGCGACGTTGCGCGCGCTCGAGGTCGTCGTCGGGGTCTTCCCACATCGCGCACGAGTAACTCATCGTCGGATCGAGCCAGATCCGCCAGAACTCGTTGCCGACGTCATAGTGATGGCGAATCGCGGCCGCCCCGGCGCCTAAGTACGTCTCGCGCATGCAGTCAGGACTCCGTCTTAGTCAGCACGGGCTGCTTGAGGTCACTGGCCAGCCCGCAGACCGACAAGACGCGTAGCACCGCGCCGCCGATATCGATCTGCCACCGCTGCACCCGGGTGGTATAGGCGCGCGGCGCGTCGTGGTGATTGGCGTGATAACCGCCGCCAAAGCCGGGCAGCACTAGCCAGATGGTGTTGCGCGCCTGCCCCGAGTGCGGCAACTGCGCGCGGCCACCGTGCGCGTGGCCGAATGAGTTGACGGCCCAGGTGAGGTGGCTCACCACGAACACCCTAATCATCCCGCCCCACAGGAAGCCTGTGAGCGCGCCGCGCGGGCCGCCGGCGGCGAGGCCGATCAGCGTCGGGATCACTAGCCCCAATACGCCCCACAGCAGGTAGCTGCGGTGCAGCGCGACCGTGCGCGGGCTTTGCCATAGGTCCTTCACTTCGCCCGCGGAGATTGTCATCGCGGTGTGCTCGGGACTGAAGAGCCACCCGACGTGCGCGTGCACCAACCCGTGCACGCCGCTGAACGGCCAGTGCGGTGAGTGCGGATCACCCTCGCGGTCGGTGAGTGCATGGTGGCGGCGATGCGTCGCGACCCACCACATCACCGGGCCGAGGAATGCGCTTGATCCCAGCGCGCCGAGGACCCAGATCAGCGCGGGCCGAGCGGTGAACGAGCGGTGCGTGAAATAACGGTGGAAGCCTAGCTCGACGCCTAATAACGTCGCGATCACGCCGACTGCCAACACGATCAGGTCGGTTCGCGAGGGGCCAATTCCGCCGCACCACAACGCCGCGGCCGCGATCACCGCGCAGGGCGGAGCGAAGACTGCGAACACGGCGAGCGCGTAGCCGCGGATCATGTGCGTCGCTCGGTCACGTGACGATGAACCTCGACAAGCTCGCCCCGCGAGTACAGCGCGCGGCACTCGCTGCGCTTGACCTTGCCGCTGGTCGTGCGCGGGATGCCGCCGCGATTGACGAATACGACCGAGTCGGCCGGCGTCCCGTGGGCGGTAGAAACAGCGGCGACGATCTGGTCGGCCACCTCGCTCCATTCCGCTTCCGCGTCGCGCGCGATTTCTTTGACAATCACGAGCCGCTCGCGCAGGCCATCATCGTGGCTGAATGCCGCGCATCCGTTTGCGTGCAATGATTCAAGGCGCAGTTGTTCGACGGTGGTCTCGAGGTCCTCGGCGGCATAGTTGACACCGTTCTTGACGACCACATCTTTGGCGCGGCCAGTGATGTACAGCTCGCCGTCGACGATGCAGCCGAGATCGCCGGTTCGTAGCCATGTGCTGCCGTCGAGTGTGGCGGCGAATGTTTCGCGCGAGGCCTGCTCGTCGCCGAAGTAACCGCCCGCGACGCTCGCACTGTGTACCCAGATCTCGCCCTCAACGCCGTCGTCGCAGCGCGCACCGAGTGCCCGGTCAACGATCGCGAGCTCGGTTTCGATGCACGCGCGACCACAGCTGACGCGCGTTTGGCCTTTCGGGTCGCGCCACACGGTCGGCGGCTCATCGCGCCGCCCGCCCGATACGATCAGCGTCGCCTCGGCGAGCCCATAGCACGGGTAGAACGCCTCGCGGCGAAAGCCGACCTTGGCGAATGTCGCCGCGAAGCGGTCGAGGGTCGCCGCGCGCACCGGCTCGGCACCCACGAACGCGAGATCCCAGCTGGACAAGTCCAGGCCGGCCAGGCTTTCCTCGCCGTGGCGTTCCACGGCAGCGACGCACATGTCGTAGGCGAAGTTCGGCCCGCCGCTCCTGGTGGCGCGGTGGTGTGTGATCTCGTGCAGCCAGCGCAGCGGGTGCTTGAGGAACTGCAGCGGCGACATGATCACGCACTCGAAACCCACGTACACCGGTTGCACCACGTAGCCGATGAGGCCCATGTCGTGCTGAAAAGGCAGCCAACCCAGGGCCACCGTCGACGAGGTGTGCCCGAAAGCGTCCTCGATCATCGCTTCATTGGCCATCAGGTTCGCATGGGTGACCATCACGCCGCGCGGCGTGCCGCTGGAGCCCGATGAGTACTGGAGGATGGCGAGATCCTCGAGAGTGACGGTTGACTCGGGCGTCGGCATGTCGGCACGAGCAAGGTCGTCTACCGCGATGCACGGGATCTCGGCGAGCGCGGGGACCAGTGCTCGCGCTGGGAGTATCTCGCGGGTGGTGAGCACGACGTCGGGTCGCGCGTCGGCAACGATCGCGCACAGGCGCGGCAACGTCTGCTCGAGCCGCGACGGGATCGGAACGTGCGCCGGAACCGCGCATACGCCAGCGTAAAAGCAGCCGAACAACGCGTCGAGAAACGTCGCGTTGTCGGGCAGCAGCAGCAGCGCGCGCGGCTGCTCCTGCGTGCGCGGGAGGTCCGCCAAAACGGCGGCCACGGCGCGCGCACCTGCGGCAAGCTCGGCCCAGGTGCGGGTGTTCACTCCGCCCCCGTCCTCGACGAACGAGAAAGCATGGCGATCCGGGAGAGAGCGTGCCTGGTGCTCCAAACGGTCTGCCATCGTCAGGCGGGCGGGATCGCCGTACGCTTCGGAGCGACTCGGTTGGGGGCCTCGCTCATAATCTCTGGTATCTAGCGCCCCCATGTCCGTCCCTCCCCCAAATACGGGCGCCTAACGGCCGCGTTAAATAGGCAGTATACCCAGTACTACTTAAGGACATGTCCGTCAACGAGCCAGAATATCGACCTCCGGGTGCGGTGGGCCGCGGACAGTACTAGCTCCGTCGCCAGGACTCGAACCTGAACTGTCTGAACCAAAATCAGAAGTGCTGCCGATTACACCACGACGGATCGTTACGACCAGCGGTTAGATCGCGTCCACTCTAGACGACCGTGCGGGCCGATTCCGGACCGCAGGCGGGGGTCCTAGCCCACTTAACCGTTGAGCGTTGAGCCAGCGGGGCTAGACCAACCCGATAGCCTGTTAGACGTGGCCGCGCCGGATAAGGAAACGCGGGCGCCCCGCACCAGAATGACCGGTAGCGAGCGCCGCCACCAACTCATCGACATCGCGCGGTCGCTGTTCGCCGAGCGGGGCTACGAAGGGACCTCGATCGAGGAAATCGCCCTTCGCGCCAACGTGTCCAAACCCGTCGTTTACGAGCATTTCGGCGGCAAAGAGGGCCTCTACGCCGTGGTCGTCGACCGCGAGATGTCGGCGCTGCTGGACGGCATCACCTCGTCGTTGACCATGAACCGGTCCCGGGTGCGCGTGGAGCGGGTCGCGTTGGCGTTGCTCACCTACGTCGAAGAGCGCACCGACGGCTTCCGGATCATGATCCGCGACTCGCCGGCCTCCATCAGCTCTGGCACCTACTCCAGCCTGCTCAACGATGCCGTCAGCCAGGTCAGCTCCATCCTGGCCGGCGACTTCGCTCGTCGCGGACTGGACCCCGACCTGGCGCCGCTGTACGCGCAGGCTCTGGTGGGCTCGGTGTCGATGACCGCGCAGTGGTGGCTCGACACCCGGGAGCCAAAGAAGGAAGTGGTCGCCGCCCACCTGGTCAACCTGATGTGGAACGGCCTGACCCATCTGGAAGCCGACCCGCACCTGCAAGACGAATAGCGGCAAAAACTGCCGTTATCCAAGCTCACGCGATAACAGGTCGGCGACCGTTTCGCGGCGAACCAGTTCACGTGCCCGTCCGTCGGCAACAGCCACCACTGGTGGCCGACCGACCATGTTGTAATTCGACGCCATGCCGTGGTGATAGGCGCCGGTGCAGGCCACCGCCAAGAGATCGCCCGGGTGCAGGTCGACCGGCAGCTCGACGTCGCGAGCGATCTCGTCGCCTGCTTCGCAGTGTCGGCCCGCCACCGTGACCCGTTGCCGGGGTCCGAGAGAATGCCGATTGACAAGCGCAACAGTGTATTTCGCGCCGTACAGCGACACCCGCGGGTTGTCGCTCATGCCACCGTCGACGGCGACGAAGGTACGTCCGCCCGGTTGCGTCTTGACGCCGCAAACCCGGTACAGCGTGACACCGGCGCGGGCGCTGATGGCCCGGCCCGGCTCGACCACGATGACCGGTCGAGGGAAGCGTTCTTCGGCGCAAGCCCCGTCCAGCGCGTCGTCGATGACCCGGCCCAGCTCGTCGATATTGAGCTCCGGATCACCAGCCACATAGGGGACCCCATGCCCGCCGCCGATGTTCAGCTCGGTCAGGATCACGCCGTGCCGGGCGCGAATGTCGGCCATTAGGGCCATCATTCGGTGAATTGCCTCGCCGTAGAGCGTGGCATCGGTGACCTGTGAGCCGATATGACAGTGCAGCCCGATCAGGTCGAGGTCGGGGTGTTTAAGGACACGCGCCACCGCGTCGGCGGCATGCCCGCCGTCAAGGGTGAACCCGAACTTCTGGTCACTGATCCCCGTGGTGACGGCGCGGTGGCCGTGGATGTCGATGTCCGGGGTCACCCGGATGAGCACCCGCTGCCGTCGGCTGGTCACACCGGCGAGGTCGACGATTTCGCTGCAGGAGTCCAGCACGATCCGCCCGACCCCGACACGCACGGCGGCGCGTAACTCATCGGGCGATTTCGCGTTGCCGTGCATGACGATATGGGCAGGTTGCACCCCGGCCATGATGGCGGCGGTCAGCTCGCCGATTGAGCAGACGTCGATGCTGAGCCCTTCGTCGCGCGCCCAGCGCGCCACCGCGATGGTCAGCAGTGACTTGCCGGCGTAGACGACCTCGGTGTGACGCAACGCCTTGCGATAACGGCGGGCGCGAGACCGGAAGTCGGCCTCGTCGATCACGTAGGTCGGGGTGCGGAACTCGTCGGCGACGTCGGTGAGCGGTACGTCGCCGATGCAGAGCCGGCCCTCATCGTCGGAATGGCTAGTGAGCGGCCAGATCGCCGGATGGAACCGCGGCGGAGCCGCAAAGCCCATCGAAGGCAGGATTTGCGGCAATGTGGTTGTCATGACTCCAACGTGCGCTCGGTTCGTGTCAAATGCCGCTGCCCTTACAGTTCCTTGACGGTGCCGGGCCTCAAAATTGACGAGGCTGCGGACCCATACAATGGCGGCATCATGACCGCACCGGGGCCGGAATGTGTAGTGACCCCGATCGCGGGGCTGGTGGAGTTGGCGTTGCGCGCGCCGACGCTGCAGCGACTCATCGATCTGGCTGCCGGCAACCCCGAGGAATTGACGCTGGTGGGCCCCGCCAGCGCACGGCTGTTCGTCGCCTGCGCGCTGGCCCGCCGGGGTCCGTTGCTGGTCGTCACCGCCACCGGCCGTGAAGCCGATGACCTGTCCGCCGAGCTGCGCGGTGTCTTCGGCGATGCAGTGGCGATGTTCCCGTCATGGGAGACGCTGCCACACGAGCGGCTCTCTCCCGGCGTTGACACCGTCGGCGCCCGGATGTTGCTGCTGCGCCGGTTGGCCTACCCGCAGGACGGCCGGCTCGGCCCGCCGTTACAGGTGGTGGTCACCGCGGTCCGCTCGCTGCTACAGCCGATGCCCTCGCGACTGGGCCTGCTGGAACCGCTGGCCCTGGCCGTCGGCGACGACACAGCTGCCGATGGCGGCTTCGAAGGGATCATCACCCGGCTGGTCGGACTGGCTTACACCCGGGTGGACATGGTCGGCCGGCGCGGCGAATTCGCAGTCCGAGGCGGCATTCTCGACATTTTCGCTCCGACCGCCGAGCATCCGGTGCGGGTGGAGTTCTGGGGGGACGAGGTCACCGAGATGCGAATGTTCTCGGTGGCCGACCAGCGGTCGATCCCCGAAATCAGCGTCGAGGGCCTGTTCGCGGTCGCCTGCCGCGAGCTGCTGCTGACCGACGAGGTGCGGGCACGGGCCGCCGAGCTGGCCGGGCAGCAGCCGCGGCCAGAGCACGGTGTCGGCGGCGGTGTCGGCGACATGCTGGCCAGGCTCGCCGAGGGCATCCCCGTCGACGGCATGGAGGCACTGCTGCCGGTGCTGCGGCCCGACGACATGACGCTGCTGACCGATCAGCTGGCCGACGGCACACCGGTGCTGGTCTGCGACCCGGAAAAGGTCCGTACCCGAGCGGCCGACCTGATCAAAACCGGCCGCGAGTTCCTCGAGGCGTCGTGGTCGGTGGCCGCCGTGGGCGGTGATTCGCCGATCGACGTCGAGCAGCTCGGCGGATCGGGATTCCGCGAACTCGGCGAGGTGCAGCTCGCGGCGCGGCAATCCGGGCACCCGTGGTGGACGCTCAGCCAGCTTTCCGACGAGTCGGCGATCGAGCTGGACATCCGCACTGCGCCGTCAGCCCGCGGCCATCAGCGCGACATCGACGAGATCTTCGCGATGCTGCGCGCCCACGTCGCGACCGGTGGGGCCGCTGCCGTCGTCGCGCCGGGGACTGGAACCGCGCACCGCGTCGTCGAGCAGTTAGCCGAATCCGACACGCCGGCAACGATGTTGGAGCCGGGATCCGAACCCAAACCCGGTGTGGTCGGGGTGCTCAAGGGGCCCCTGCACGACGGCCTGATAATCGGGGGCTCAGAGGTGGGGGCCGCAAGCCTGGTGATCGTCACCGAAACCGATCTGACCGGCAACCGGGTGACCGCCGCCGACGGCAGACGGCTGGCCGCCAAACGCCGCAACACCGTCGACCCGCTGGCTTTGACCGCAGGCGATCTGGTGGTCCACGACCAGCACGGCATCGGACGATTCGTAGAGATGACCGAGCGCACCGTCGGCGGAGCGCGGCGCGAATACCTGGTGCTGGAGTACTCCTCGAGCAAGCGGGGCCAGAACGAAACCGACAAGCTGTATGTGCCAATGGATTCGCTGGACCAACTGTCGCGGTATGTCGGTGGGCAGGCGCCGGCGCTGAGCAGGCTGGGCGGCAGCGACTGGACCAACACCAAGACCAAGGCCCGCAAAGCGGTCAGGGAGATCGCGGGCGAGCTGGTGTCCCTCTACGCCAAGCGGCAGGCCAGCGCGGGATATGCGTTCAGTCCGGACACCCCCTGGCAAGCCGAAATGGAGGACGCGTTCGGTTTCACCGAAACCGTGGACCAGCTCACCGCGATCACCGAGGTCAAGGCGGACATGGAGAAGCCGGTGCCGATGGATCGGGTGATCTGCGGCGACGTCGGCTACGGCAAGACCGAGATCGCGGTCCGAGCGGCGTTCAAAGCAGTCCAGGACGGCAAGCAGGTCGCGGTGCTGGTACCCACCACGCTGTTGGCCGACCAGCATCTGCAGACCTTCACCGAACGGATGGCCGGCTTCCCGGTCCGGATCAAGGGCCTGTCCCGTTTCACCGAAGTCACTGAATCCCGTTCGGTGCTCGACGGTTTGGCCGACGGCACGGTGGACATCGTGATCGGCACCCATCGCCTGCTGCAAACCGGGGTGCGGTGGAAGGACCTCGGCCTGGTGGTCGTCGACGAGGAGCAGCGGTTCGGCGTCGAGCACAAGGAGCACATCAAGTCGCTGCGCACCCACGTCGATGTGCTGACCATGAGTGCTACCCCGATACCGCGCACGCTGGAAATGAGTCTGGCCGGAATTCGCGAGATGTCGACGATCCTGACCCCGCCCGAAGAGCGCTACCCGGTGCTGACCTACGTCGGGCCGCAGGACGACAAGCAAATCGCCGCTGCGTTGCGCAGGGAACTGCTGCGCGACGGGCAGGCCTTCTACGTGCACAACCGGGTCAGCTCCATCGACCAGGCCGCGGCGCGGGTGCGACAGCTGGTGCCGGAGGCCAAAGTCGCCGTCGCACATGGTCAGATGCACGAGGATCTGCTGGAAACCACGGTCGAAGGATTCTGGAACCGCGAGTACGACATCCTGGTCTGCACCACGATCGTCGAGACCGGCCTGGACATCTCCAACGCCAACACGCTGATCGTCGAGCGCGCCGACACCTTCGGGCTGGCCCAGCTGCACCAGCTGCGCGGCCGGGTAGGCCGCAGCCGGGAACGTGGTTATGCCTACCTCCTGTACCCGCAGCACGCGCCGCTCACCGAGACCGCCTACGACCGGTTGGCGACGATCGCACAGAACAATGAGCTGGGTGCCGGCATAGCGGTGGCGATGAAGGACTTGGAGATCCGCGGCGCAGGCAATGTGCTGGGCGCAGAGCAGTCGGGTCACATCGGCGGGGTGGGCTTTGACCTGTATGTCCGCCTGGTCGGCGAGGCGGTCGAGGCGTATCGGGCGGCGGCCGACGGGCAGACCGTCATCAGCGCCGAGGAGCCCAAAGATTTGCGGATCGACCTGCCGGTTGATGCGCATCTGCCGCCCGACTACATCCCTAGCGACCGGTTACGGCTGGAAGGATATCGGCGGCTGGCCGCGGCGGCCGCAGATTCCGATATCGATGCCGTCGTCGAGGAGTTGACCGACCGCTACGGCGCGCTGCCGGAAACCGCCGAACGGCTGATAGCCGTGGCGCGACTTCGCCTGCTGTGCCGCGCCGCCGGTCTTACCGAAGTGTCGGCGGCTTCGGCCGCCACGCTGCGACTGGCCCCGATCACGCTGCCAGATTCCGCCCAGGTGCGACTGGCGCGCAGGTATCCGGGTGCTCGTTACCGCGCCACGACGGCCACGGTGCAGGTTCCGATCCCGCGTGCCGGCGGTGTCGGTGCACCACGAATTCGTGATCTCGAATTGGTGCAAATGGTGGCCGAGTTGGTAACGGCGCTGGGCGCCAATCCGAGGGGAGAATCCAGCACAGCCGGCGCGAATTTGGGGCAGACGCCGGGTGAGGAGCGACGAGCACTGTGACCGTCATCTTGGTTGACCCTCGCCGCCCGTCGCTGGTTCCGGTGGAGGCCATCGAGTTACTCACCGGTGAAGTGCAGTACACCGAGGAGATGCCCGTCGCGGTGCCCTGGACGCTGCCGGCGGCGCGCCCGGCGCACACCGGTGAAGACGCTCCGGTGTTGTTGTCCTCAGACCCCGAACACCCCTCGGTCACGGCGCGGTTGGCTGCCGGTGAGCGCCTGATCGCCGCGCCCGACCAGCAGCCCGGGCAGCGGCTGGTGGACGCCGTCGCGATGATGGACAAACTGCGGACCGCCGGCCCCTGGGAAAGTGAGCAGACTCACGATTCGCTACGCCGGTTTCTACTGGAGGAGACCTACGAGCTGTTCGACGCGGTCCGCAGCGGCGATGCCGATGCACTGCGAGCAGAGCTCGGCGATGTTCTGCTGCAGGTGCTTTTCCACGCTCGCATCGCCGAGGACGCGCCTGCGCATCCGTTCACCATCGACGATGTCGCCGACACGCTGCTGCGAAAGCTGGGCAACCGTGCTCCGGGAGTTCTTGCAGGGGAGTCGGTCTCGCTCGACGAGCAGTTGGCTCAGTGGGAGGAGCGCAAAGCCCTGGAGAAGCCGCGGAACTCGGTGATAGATGATGTGCCCACTGCGCAGCCGGCTTTGGCGTTGGCGCACAAAGTGCTTCAGCGGGTCACCCGGGCCGGATTTCCGACAGAACTGATCCCGACGGAGATCACATCGGTCACGGTGGCACCCGATGTTGACGCCGAAAACACTTTGCGCACAGCAGTATTAGAGTTCATGGAGACGGTCCACGGCGTCGAGAAGGCGATCGCCGCGGAGCGTCGCTCAGCGGGTGCTGCCGCAGAGCTGGACGCGACTCCCCTCGGCATGATCACCGAGGAGGAGTGGCGCGCTTGCTGGCCGGCCGTGGACGGGGCCGAGCCTGAACTCGAGCGCGCTCCAGTCACTGACGGGCCGACCATCGAAGCCGTGGAGTCGGCGGTCGAATCGAACACGGACGCATCCCGATAAGCCGGGCTTCAGCCGTGTGTGCCGGCTGCGGAACCTCCAAGACTGAAGGTCGTACAGAGGGCTTCGAAACATCCCAAGAGTATGTGTTGATCCGGTGATTTCGACACGCCCGGCGAGTCGACGAAACCGCGGCTAAATGCAGCTAGGTCGCAGATCACGGCTGGACAGCCGCCATACGGCCGACACCCGATGGCCGCGGCGGGGTGAGCTATTCGATTCCCGTGGGACCATGGTCGAGAAATCGTGTTTAGGGGTGTGCTGTGTCGCCGGTCCGTTGGCTGCGGGCGTTCGCCGTCTTAGGTGCAACGGCGCTGCTGTTGGCATCAAGTTGTACCTGGCAGCTCGGCCCCTTCATCCCCAAGGGCGTCCCGCCGCCGCCCGGCGCCGCGGTCCCGCCGGTCGACACCCACGCCAAGGGCCGGCCCGCGGACCAACTGCGCGGATGGGCCGCCGAGCGTGCCGCCGCGTTGAGAATCCCGTTGACCGCTCTCGAGGCCTACGGCTACGCGGCACGGGTCGCCCAGGTCGAGAACCCGAGCTGTCATATCGCCTGGACGACGCTGGCCGGCATCGGGCAGGTCGAAAGCCATCACGGGACCTATCATCACGCGACGCTGTTGCCCAACGGAGACGTGCGTCCGCCGATCAGGGGTGTGCTCCTCGATGGGACCAACGGCACCATGCGCATCATCGACAGCGAACCGGGCGGCATGGACGGCGACTCGGACACCGTTCGGGCGATGGGACCGATGCAGTTCATCCCGGAGACGTGGCGGTTGTATGGAGTTGACGCCAACAACGACGGCGTGGTCAGCGTGGACAACCTCGACGATGCCGCGTTGTCGGCTGCTGGATATCTGTGTTGGCGCGGCAAGGATCTCGCCACCCCGCGCGGATGGATAACGGCGCTATGGGCGTACAACGAATCCGACGTGTATGCCCGCGCGGTTCGCGACTGGGCTACCGCCTATGCGGCGGGTCACCAGCTCTGACGGCAGGCTTTAGGCTACGGGTGGCAGTTACTGAGATCGCAGGAGTCTGTAACCCTTAAGACGCAAGGAGAACCCAGTGCCGATTATCGAGCAGGTCGGGGCCCGCGAGATTCTCGATTCCCGCGGCAATCCGACGGTCGAGGTCGAGGTGGCTCTGATCGACGGGACGTTCGCGCGGGCCGCGGTCCCCTCCGGCGCGTCGACCGGCGAGCACGAGGCCGTCGAGCTGCGCGACGGCGGCGACCGGTATGGCGGCAAGGGCGTCAAGAAGGCCGTGCAGGCCGTGCTCGATGAGATCGCTCCGGCCGTGATCGGGCTCAACGCCGACGATCAGCGACTGGTCGATCAGGCGCTGCTGGACCTCGACGGCACTCCGGACAAGTCCCGGTTGGGCGCCAACGCGATCCTCGGCGTCTCCCTGGCGGTCAGCAAGGCCGCCGCCGATTCGGCCGAGTTGCCGCTGTTCCGCTATCTCGGCGGGCCCAACGCGCACATCCTGCCGGTGCCGATGATGAACATCCTCAATGGCGGCGCGCACGCCGACACCGCCGTCGACATCCAGGAGTTCATGGTGGCCCCGATCGGCGCGCCGAGTTTTTATGAGGCGCTGCGTTGGGGTACAGAGGTCTACCACGCCCTCAAGGCAGTGCTGAAGAAGCAAGGCCTGTCCACCGCCGTGGGTGACGAGGGCGGCTTCGCCGCTGACGTGGCCGACACCAAGACCGCGCTGGACCTGATCAGCGTGGCCATCGAATCCGCCGGTTTCAAGCCCGGTGCCGATGTGGCGTTGGCCCTCGATGCGGCGGCCACCGAGTTCTACACCGAGTCGGGCGGCTACGCCTTTGAAAAGAAGACGCTCAGCGCGGATCAAATGACGCAGTTCTACGCTGGACTCGTCGACTCCTTCTCGCTGGTGTCCATCGAAGACCCACTGGCCGAAGATGATTGGGACGGCTGGGTCGCCCTGACGACAGCTATCGGCGACCGGGTGCAGATCGTCGGTGACGATCTGTTCGTCACCAATCCCGAACGGCTGGAAGAAGGCATCGACAAGGGCGCGGCAAATGCCTTGCTGGTCAAGGTCAATCAGATCGGGACGCTGACCGAGACGCTCGACGCGGTAGCCCTGGCGCACCACAGCGGATACCGCACGATGATGAGCCACCGCAGCGGCGAGACCGAGGACACCACGATCGCCGATCTGGCGGTGGCGGTGGGAAGCGGGCAGATCAAGACCGGCGCGCCGGCGCGCAGCGAACGAGTGGCGAAGTTCAACCAGCTGCTTCGGATCGAAGAAGCCCTCGGCGACGCCGCCCGCTACGCCGGCGATCTGGCCTTCCCCCGATACGCGCCGGAAGCCAGATAGCCGCCGCGCCTGATGCCCGAATCGAAACGGCCAGAACCGAAGCGTCGCTCCCCGGCCTCGCGGCCGGCGCGGGCCGGCGATTCGGAGACCGGCCGGCCGCGCAAATCGCCGGCGGGCCGTCGTGGGCCGAGTGCATCCCGCGCCATGCCCGAGGCGAAAGAACCCATCAAGCGGGCGATCGCCGAATCGGCCGAGCAGCGGTCCGATCGGCGACTCGGTCTGACTGCGCGGCGGGCGGCGATCCTGGCGGCCGTTGTCTGCGTGCTGACGCTGACCATCGCAGGTCCGGTCCGCACCTATTTCGCCCAGCGCACCGAGATGAAACAGCTGGCGGCCTCCGAAGCCGCATTGCGCCATCAGATCACCGATCTCGAGCAGCAGAAGCTCAAGCTCGCCGACCCCGCCTACATTGCCGCACAAGCCCGCGAGCGCCTCGGGTTCGTGATGCCGGGGGAGATCCCGTATCAGGTTCAACTTCCTCCGAACGCCGCGCTGCCCTCCGAGCCCGGGTCGGCGCCGACGGCTGCAGCCACCAACGACCCCTGGTACACCTCGCTGTGGCACACCATCGCCGACAGCCCGCACGGCCCGCCGACACCCGCACAACCACAACCGGCGCCGCCCGCACCGCCCAGTCCCTTGCCGCCCGGTGGTTGAGCGCGCCGACCTCGAGGCGGTGGCCCGCCAGCTCGGCCGCGAGCCACGTGGAGTGCTCCACATCGCCTACCGGTGTCCTAACGGCGAGCCTGGCGTGGTGAAGACAGCGCCGAAGCTTGCTGACGGACAACCATTTCCGACGTTGTACTATCTGACGCACCCGGCACTGACCGCTGCGGCGAGCAGGCTGGAGTCAACCGGGATGATGCGGCAGATGACCGAGCGGCTACGACACGAACCCGAACTGGCCGCAAGTTATCGGCGGGCCCACGAGTCGTATCTGGCCGAGCGGGACGCGATCGAGCCACTGGGCACGACGGTGTCCGCGGGTGGCATGCCCGATCGGGTCAAATGCCTACATGTGCTGATCGCGCATTCGCTGGCCGCGGGACGCGGAACCAACCCGCTCGGCGACGAGGCGCTGGCGGTGCTTGCCGTCGATCCCGGCATGGCCGGCATCCTGACGCCGGGGGAGTGGTGCTGATGACGCGAGTCGCAGCAATTGATTGTGGCACCAACTCGATTCGGTTACTCATCGCCGATGCGCTCGACGGCCGGCTGCGCGACGTGCATCGCGATATGCGTATCGTGCGGCTCGGTCAGGGCGTCGATGCGACCGGCCGCTTCGCGCCGGATGCGTTGCAACGCACGCGGTCTGCGCTTGTCGATTACGCCGCGTTGTGCACGGCGCACGGCGTCGACCGGATACGCATGGTGGCGACCTCGGCCACACGTGACGCCGCCAATCGTGATGTCTTGTTCGAGATGACGGCCGATGTGCTCGGCGACGTGGTCGAGGGTGCGGTCGCCGAGGTGATCACCGGCGTCGAAGAGGCCGAGCTGTCATTCCGCGGTGTGGTCAACGAATTAGACTCCGCTGTAGGACCTTTCGTTATTGTCGACTTGGGCGGCGGCTCGACCGAGGTCGTGCTGGGCACAGACACGGTCACGGCGAGCTTCTCGGCCGACATCGGCTGCGTGCGGCTGACGGAGCGCTGCCTGCACTCCGATCCGCCGACAGCCGCCGAGGTGGCGGCTGCACGCGAGTTGGTTCGCGAACGACTCGGCGAGGCGTTGCGCGTCGTCCCGGTGGAACAGGCCCGCACCTGGGTGGGGGTGGCCGGCACAATGACCACAGTTGCGGCCCTTGCGCAGGACATGACGGCCTATGACGCTGCGGCCATTCATCTTTCGCAGGTCGGCATCGACCGGCTGCTCGCGGTCTGCGACGGGCTGATCGGCATGTCTCGAGTGCAGCGGGCTGCGCTGGGGCCAATGCACGAGGGACGGGCCGACGTGATCGGTGGCGGTGCAATCGTGATCGAGGAACTGGCGTTCGCGCTACGCGCGCGTGCCGGCATCGACACGCTGACGGTCAGCGAGCACGACATCCTGGACGGCATTGCGCTCTCGATCGCAGAGTGATCAACCCAACGGGCGATGCCTGATTGAGAACTCGAGCAGGCGCTTCTTCTCTTCTTTGTACTCCTGGTCGGTGAGCCGTCCCTCGTCGCGGAGCTTGGCGATATCGCGGATCGCAGCGGCGATGCCGGTGACCACGGTCCGCGGCGCCTGCACTACCTCGGCGTCGGCCGCGGCGGCTGCGTTTGGACCGCGGGCTGTCAGCCGCGCATGGGTCACTTGCTTGCCGCTGTCGTGGTTGGCGTCAGCAGCCGGCGGGCCGGCCATACCTTGTCCCGCCATACCCCCCAGCCCCATCTGGTTGAACGTGTTCGCCGAGTCCTCCAACGGCGCCGCTGCGGCGGCGCCCGCTTTTGTGAGCGGCGAAGTCACTGCAACCGAACGTATTTCAGGCGCGGCGACGGTCCAGTTCGCCGGCACCGACAACCCGCCGACCATGTTGGCCTGGCCCAAGCCCGCTGACACCTCCGCAGGCACCGTGCCTGGAGGGAGGTTTGACAGAGTTGCCGGAAACGGCAGAACTGGTGCCGGCGCGGTGCTTGGCCACTCCGCTTCTCCATTCCAGGCGCTGATGAACTTATCGGTGTTGGCACCAGTCAGATAACCGCCGATGCCGTAAGGAAGATCGATTATCGCCAAAAGCCCGAGCCCTACGTCCGGAATGTTACTCAAACTGCCTGGCACGCCGCCGAAGATCGTGATCAAGTCGCTCACCAAGCCCAGAAAGTCCGAGAGGGAAGTCGACTGTGCCGACGTGCCTGTCGACGCAGCGGACAGCGCTTGCGGCACCATCGATATGGTGCTTTGCACGTTGCCGGCGGAGGTGCTGGCGGCCTGGCTGACCGCAGCTGCTTGGCTGGTCGTTCCGCCCGAGTCGGTGTTCTGGTGTGGTGAGGTAAACGGGGTGAGCGCGGTCGCGGCTGCCGACGAACCCGCGTAGCCGTACATCGCCACCGCGTCCTGGGCCCACATTTCGGCGTACTGGGCCTCGGTGGCCGCGATTGCCGCCGTGTTCGTCCCGAGGAAGTTCGTCGCCACCAGCACCGCCAGCAGGCTGCGGTTGGCGGCGATCTCCGGAGGCGGCACCGTCATGGCAAACGCCGCCTCGTAGCCGGCCGCCGCCGCCCGGGCTTGGCTGGCGGTCTCTTCGGCTTGTGTAGCGGACGCGCTCAGCCATTCCACATAGGACCCGGCCGCGGCTGTCATCGACGTGGACGACGGACCCGACCACGACCCGGAGGTCAGCTCTGATACCACCGACTGATACGCGCCGGCTGCGGTATACAGTTCGTCAGCCAGGCTGCCCCAGGCTTGCGCAGCGGCCAGCATCGGCCCCGATCCCGGACCGGCATACATCCGGCCGGAATTGATCTCCGGCGGATAGATCCCGAAATCCATTGTTGCGCATTCCTTTTCCAGGCAACCGGCGCTTACGCCGAACGGCGGCGGGGGGCTCAGCGGCCGAGCAGGCGGTTCTTCTGCTCGGTGTACTCCTCGTCGGTGAGAATTCCTTCGTCGCGGAGTTTGGCGAACTCGCGTAACTCGACTGCGACTCCGGTGACAACGGCCCGAGGCTTGTCAGGGGGTGCCTCGTCTTTATTGCCAGTTGCCTTACTGCTGCTGACGGCCGCCGCTTCTCCGGGGCGCGCCGCCGCGTTTGTCCCTTTGGGCGTCTTTCCGGCACCCCGGCTGACGCCGGTGCCTACCGTGCCGGCCATGGCACGCCCGGCCATGCCCGCCAGTGCCATCTCGCTGAGCGTCGTTCCTGAACCGCCGTCCGCAGACCCTCCGGCGGTGGCGGTGGTTTGCGGTAGCGCCGGCAACGTGTACGAGATGGGCTTTACCGCCGGGGTGGCGACAGCCCACGTGGGCGGAACGGACAAAGCGCCGATCGTGTTCGCCTCGCGCAGACCCGCCGCAACGCTTGGCGGCGGAAGGCTTCCCGGCGGCAAGTTCAACAGGGTCGCCGGGAACGGTTTTATCGGCGCCGCCCCGGTCTCTGGCCAGCTCTTTACCCCGTTCCAGCCGCTGACGATGTCATCGGTGTGGACACCGGTGCCATAACCGCCGATGTCGAAGGGAAGGGAAACGATTCCCAGAGTGCCTAGCGGTACTGAGACGAAAATCCCGGCCAGGTCGGCTGGCAGGTCGAAAAAGATCGAAATCAGGTCGCTGATCAGGTCCAGTGTGTCGAGTGGAGTCGTCTGGGCCGACGTTGCAGCACTCGTTAGTGCATTAGGTATCGATGAAAACGCCTGCTGAATCGACGACACGGTGCTCTGGACATTGCCGGTCGACGTGCCGGTGGCTTGGCTGACCGCTGCTGCTTGGCCGGCCGAACCGCTGGGGTTGGTGTTCTGTTGGGGTGGAGTGAACGGCGTCAGTGATGTCGCGGATGCCGACGACGCAGCGTAGCCGTACATCGCCGCGGCGTCCTGAGCCCACATCTCGGCATATTGCGCCTCGTTAGTAGCGATTGCCTGGGTGTTGCGGCCGAACAGGTTCGTCGCTACCAGAGTCGTCAATTGACTGCGGTTAACGGCGACCGCCTGTGGTGGCACCGTGGAGGTAAACGCCGCCTGGTAGGCGGTGGCGGCGGACTTGGCCTGGGCGGCCGATTCCTCGGCCTGCGTGGCGGTGGCGGTCAACCACGCGGTGTAGGACGACGCCGCGGCCGCCATCGACGCGGACGACGGCCCCGACCACGACCCGGCGGTCAACCCGGCGACCACCGATTGATACGAGCTGGCCGCCGAGTGCAGTTCGGCGGCCAAACTCTCCCACGCCTCTGCGGCGGCGAGCATCGGTCCCGACCCCGGGCCGGTATACATCCGAGTGGAGTTGATCTCTGGCGCCAGAGCCCCGTAATCCATCGCTATGCAACTCCTCTAGTTCACCGCGATCGAGTCGGGGGCGCCGTGCGTCCCGACACGGGTTTGCGTGGTGGCCAGCAATGGCGCACGCCCGGCCGTGGTTTCGCGATTGGCTATCGGGTGAATCGTGGCACGCGTTACGGTCGTTGTCGCTTGCTGGTCCGGCGCGTCGTAGACGCAGATCAAAACCAGCGGGGGAGTCGGGCTAGCGGCATCGTGGCCGCTTACCGGGCCGGAGGTCCCGGGCAAAACCAACGAATGTCGCCGCCGCCAGGCGGGCTCAACGCTCCTCGAAAGCATTGCAAACCCCTTCCGATAATGGTTGGGTGAGCCACCTAATTCGTTTCGCTAATTTATGGTTTAGGTCACCTACCAGCGGACTGTCTTGACCCGCCAAGCGATCTCATTATGGGTTATTAACGGGAGGCATACAAATTCATGACGCGCCCTAAACAGCGATTTTGAGTGCCGAGATGCGGATTTCTCAGGTTAATCACTTGGGTTTCTCAGGTTCAGGATTTGTCGGACGCCCCGCGTGGGTCAGACCCCGATGTGATCTTTGCTCCGCCCCCTCGTCGTATGGTCGCCCGAGCCTGCGGTTCCGGCGAGCTTATCGGTGACTTCTGTGGAGTTGCTGTGCGCACAACGTCTCGACCGAGGCGGTTCAGCCCGCCTTCACTTCGCGAACGACGCTGACCTGTTGTCCCTCGCCGGCGGCGGAATGGCGGGGCGGCAACCCCTTGCGCAGGGTGGCCAGCAATTCCCGGTACGGGCCGACGAGATAAACGGTGTCGCCGGCTCGAAGCCGCGCTTCGCGGCCTGGGTGCAGCTGAACCGGTGCGTCCTGTCGGGTGACCGCGATGACGCGTGTTTTGGTCGATATTTCCGGCATCTGCAGCCCGTCGAGTTCGCTGCCCTCGGCTACATGCATTGCACCGACCATGAAGGAGTTCAGCCCGACCGAGAATGTGCCCAGCACCTCCAAGCCCATCGCGGCGCCGATGAACCACGGTGCGGCCAACGCGACGGTGGACCGGACGTTCTCGAAACCGAACCGCTGCGCGACCGCCAAGCCCAACGCGCGGTCGTACACCCGGAGCACCAGTGAAACTTCGGCCCGGCGGTTGACCTTGGGCATGACTCGCGGTCCCAGCATCTCGGCCAGCACGATCCCGGCTTCGATGTTGATCATGTCGTCACGGGTCAGCACCGCCACCGCGCGGGCACGGTCGACCCGCGCTGCTTCCAGCGTCTGCAGCAGCGTCGCGTCGCCGAAGATCACCGGCACGTCGAGTTCACGCACCGCGGACAAAAACCGGTTGTTTTCGTTGATCTCGATGACCGCGACATCGTATCGGGCCCTGACCAGTTCGCTGACCACGCGCATCCCGAGTGCGCTCAGTCCGACGACGATGACGTGATTGCGTAGATGGCGCGCCCGCGGGCGCGCGGCCCCGAAGACGAAGCGACGCGAAAGCAGCACGTCGGCAATGAACGCGACCAGCAAAGCGATGGTGGTCGCTCCGCCGAACATCAACATGGCAGCGAAAAGACGTAGCCACGTCTCTTGGTGGGCGAAGCTGAAGTCGCCGTAGCCCGTCGTCGTGATCGTCTCGATGGTGAAGTACAACGCGTCGATCCAGGACATCCGCGGGTGCCGGTAGTTGAAGTGCAACATAATCATCGAGCCGACGATCAGGGTCACGGCGCCCGCCAGCGCAGGATAGAACGCCGGGTTGAAGTCGTTAATGACGCTGCGTCCGGCGTCGAGCACTCGCCGTATCCGGGCTCGTCGCGCCCGCGTTCCAGTCGGCCGTCGGACTCTGATGCCGCGGCTGGCTGACTCGTCGGCGGTGCCGATCATCACCGCCCGGTCACCGGCGTGTACCTGTCGATCACGCGTCGGGCAGACCTCTATCTCGCCGGGAGTCGACGAGTTCTCCCCGTGGATCACCGCTACCGGGGCCAGGTCGCCGTAGAGCTCGCGCAGCGTTGCCTCGCGCGGTGCTTCGCTGCCCGAGACGACGAACTGAATACCGGCCGCCTCTAACGGATGCGTCCGGTGCGCCAGGCACGCTTCGACGACTGACGGCGCGGTTAATTCGGCGACATCGAGGATCGCGCCAGGCCCGTTGTCGTCAGCCACCGCCTTGCGCAACACGTCATTTGCCAGCCTCGCGACCACGCACAGAGTCGGGTTGGCTTTCCTTGCCAGCAGCGCGATTTCGAGATTGACCGCATCATCATCCCCGGCGCATACGACGGCGAGTGCGCTGGCCACCTCGGCGCGGCCTAGTTCGTGAGCGACTCCGTTGAGCTCGGCGTTGGCCAGCCTGACAACCGTTGCGCCAGCGCTTTTCAGCTCCTCGATGATCGTCGTGGCCAAGGCATCGTCACCGCTGACAATGATGTGATGATGCATTCTCGTATCCGCCACTCGGGTATACCTGATTGCGATCCAGTCCAAGACTCCGCGCAGGCGGGCACCCGCTTTGCCGATGCCGTTACTGCTGCAGATTACACCACGGCTTTAGGTCATCCGGCCGTAACACTTAACTTTGCTGGCACGGAGAGTTACTCGGTGCGACGGCGGCGGCGCTGCATCGACCTCCGTGTACCGATCTGACCTCGGATGAAAGCTCGAAGCCGCTCTCGCGCAATGTTTTTCCTTTGGCTGTCACGCCTCGAAGCGATAGCCCATGCCCGCCTCGGTCAGCAGATGGTTGGGATGGGATGGGTCGTCCTCGAGCTTGCGTCGCAGCTGCGCGAGAAAGACGCGCAGATAATGGGTTTCCTTGGCGTACTTGGGTCCCCAGACCTCTCTGAGTAACTCCTCGCGGCCGACCAGCTTGCCGCGATTGCGCACCAGCATTTCCAGCATTCCCCATTCCGTCGGGGTCAGGTGGACCTCCTCGCCGTTCTTGATCACCTTTTTGGCCGACAGGTCGACAAGGAACGACTTGGTTTCCACCACTGGATTGTCCGCGCCGGTGGCCACCGCTGCCCGCCGCAGCGCGGCCCGTAGCCGCGCCAGCAGTTCGTCCATGCCGAATGGCTTCGTCATGTAATCGTCGGCGCCCGCGTCGAGTGCACCTACCTTGTCAGACGAATCGGTGCGTGCTGACAAAACGATCACCGGAGCTGTCAGCCAGCCACGCAGGCCGGCGAGCACCTCGATACCGGGTATATCTGGCATGCCCAGATCCAGGATCACCACCTGGGGTGGGTGCTCGGCGGCGGCTGTCAGTGCGCGCGTCCCGGTTGCGGCGGTGATCACCTCGTAGCCGCGCACCGACAAGTTGATCCGCAGTGCGCGCAGAAGCTGCGGGTCGTCATCGACCACAAGCACCCTAGTCATCTGGGCTGCTCCGCTCCTGCGCGGGTGCTGCCAGGTCGATCAGAATGGTCAGCCCGCCGCCGGGGGTGTCGGATGCTGTGATGGTGCCGTCCATCGCCTCGACGAATCCCTTGGCCACCGACAGGCCCAGGCCCAGACCGGTTGTGGTATCGCAATCGCCAAGCCGCTGGAATGGCTGGAACATCTGCTCCGCGGCACCTTTGGACACTCCCGGGCCATCGTCGACGACGTTGATCAATACCCGTGTCCCGACCTGACCCGCATTGACCCGCACCACGCTTGCCGGCGCGTAGTGCAGCGCATTGTCGATGACGTTGGACAGCACCCGCTCCAACAGACCTGCGTCGGCCATGGCAACCGTCCCGCCGACCTCCACTTTGACCCGGTCGAGGCTGCCTCGCCCGAAGTTCGTGCTGCGTCCTCCGATACCGACGAGCGCGCGCTGCACGACCTCTTCGAGATAGACCTCGGTCAGCTCTGGCCGGACCACGCCGGCGGCCAGCCGCGACGAGTCCAGCAGGTTGGCCACCAGGGAGGTCAGCTGATCGATCGACTCCTCGACGGTGGCAAGCAATTCGCCGGTGTCCTCGGGCGAGAACCAGACATCCTCGGCGCGCAGGCTCGATACCGCTGCCTTGGCGGCGGTCAGCGGAGTCCGCAGGTCGTGGCCGAGGGCGGACAGCAGCAGGCGGCGCAGCTCATCGGCCTCGGCGAGCGATTGCACTTTGCCGGCCTCTTCGGCGAGCTCGTGCTGCTTGACCAGACCTGCGGCCTGTGTCGCAACCACCGAAAGCACCCGGCGGTCGCGGCCGGTCAGTCGGCGCCCGGACATCAGCATCCAGAATTCGTCGTTACCGACCTTCACCGCAGTGTCAGCGGAATCCACCGTCGAGCATGGGTCTTTGCCCACGCTCGCGACCGGCTCGAAGCGACCGTCAACATCGCGCACCAGGCACACCGCGCGCTGCGAGTAAGCCTCCCGTACCCGCTCCAGCAGCGTGGCGAGATCGGCGCCGCGCAGCACCGACCCGGCGAACAGCGCCAGCAACTCCGCCTCCTGAGTCGCCCGCCTGGCCTCGCGGGCACGGCTGGCTGCGGCGTCCACCAGTAGGGCGATCGCCATCGCGACCCCGAGCAGAAGCACAATGGTCACCAGGTTGCTCGTGTTGGCGACGGCGAACGAGTAACGCGGTTCGGTATGGAAGTAGTCCAACAGCGCCCCGGACAACACCCCGGACAGCACAGCGGGCGCCACACCGCCGAACAACGCGACGCCGATCACCCCGGCAAAGAAGAGAGTGGATTTTGCGCCGAGGTCGAGCACTGCATCCAGGCGGATGGTGAGCGCCAAGATCGCCCACGGCATGGTGACGGCGGCCAGCCAGGACAGGACCTGACGGGTGCGCGGCGAGATCGCCGAGAGCTCCAAGCTACGGTTGGCCTGCTCATGGGTGACCATGTGCACGTCGATCTTGCCCGAGTCATTGATGGTGGCCGCACCGATTCCCTCGCTGAAGAAGCTCGCCCACCGTGACCGCCGAGAGCTGCCGAGCACCAGCTGAGTGGCGTTCGTCTCGCGGGCGAAGTCGAGCAGCGCAGTCGATACGTCGTCGCCGACCACGACGTGAACCGTCGCGCCCAGGCTGGCGGCGAGTTCGCGTACCTTGCCCATTTCGCGCGGGGATACACCCGAGAGTCCGTCGCCTCGGACGACGTGCACCACCATGAGTTGGGCGCTCGACTTGGATGCGATACGAGACGCGCGGCGCACCAACGTCTCCGACTCCGGGCCACCGGTAACGGCGACGACCACTCGTTCGCGCGCTTCCCAGGTGTCGGTGATCTTCTTGTCGGCACGGTATTTGGCCAACGCGGCATCGACCTGATCGGCAAGCCACAGCAGCGCGATCTCGCGCAGCGCGGTCAGGTTGCCGGCGCGAAAGTAATTCGTCAGCGCCGCATCGATCCGCTGCGACGGGTACACGTTGCCGTGAGCAAGCCTGCGCCGCAACGCTTCCGGCGTGATGTCGACCAGTTCAATCTGAGCTGCTTTCCGAACGATCTCGTCGGGCACCGTCTCGCGCTGCTCGACGCCGGTGATTTGGGCAACGACGTCGTTGAGGCTCTCCAGGTGCTGGATGTTGAGCGTCGAGATCACGGTGATCCCGGCGTCGAGAAGTGTTTCAATGTCCTTCCATCGCTTGGCATTAGCGCTACCCGGGACGTTGCTGTGCGCATATTCATCGACCAGCGCCACTTCGGGCTTTCGCCGCAACACCGCCTCGACGTCGAGTTCCGGAAACATCGTTCCGCGGTAGGGGATGTAGTGCGGCGGGATGACTTCGATGCCTTTGATGAGCTCGCCGACCTTCTTGCGGCCGTGGCTCTCCACGACCGCCGCGACAACGTCGGTACCGCGCTCCAGCCTGCGATGCGCCTCGCCGAGCATTGCGCAGGTCTTACCAACTCCGGGGGCCGCGCCGAGGTAGATGCGCAACTCGCCGCGTCGCTGCGTTTGCAGTTGGTGGGCATGCGGATCGTCGCGGTACGTCGCTGCCGCCGAAATCGTCTGATCGAGGCTCGCCGCTTGTGGCGTCGCCGGCTCGTCGGTGGAGTTCACCTGGACATCATCCACCGTTCAAGACTTCACCGGGAATTGCGGTCCAGCTCGAGATTGAGTGCCAGCACGTTAACCACTGGCTCGCCGACGAAGCCGAGCAGACGACCGTGCTGATTGTGGCTCACCGCGTCGCGCACCTGTGCCGCGCTGATCCCACGAGCGTGGGCCACCCGGGCCACCTGGATATCGGCGTAAGCCGGCGAGATGTGCGGGTCCAGGCCGCTGGCGCTGGCGGTGACGGCGTCGGCAGGCACCGCCGGGTGATCGGACGCTGCACCGCGAATCGGCACAACCTGCCCAACCGAGTAGTCCTGGCCGTACTGTGCGCATTGCACCCGCACGCCCTCGTACAACTCTTGGAACACCGCGGCTGGCGCGCTGCCGGGTGTGGAGGAGCACGGTTCGTTCACGCTGACCACCTGGGTCGGATGGATCACGTTGCCAGAAGAGTCCCGCGACCCGATCACCGACAGCACCGCACCGACCCCCCCGCCGGTGCAGAACGGGCGCGACCCGTCGACGTTCTCGAGCTTGCCGATCGCCACGCTGCGCGAGCACACCTGAGTCAGCAGGCTGGGCTTGAACCCGGCGGTGGACGGATCGGCGCCTGGCGCCAGCTTGCTCGGGTCGGCGGGTGTGTCGACGATGCTTTCCGGGCCCAGGTTGGTGGCTCCTGATGCCATTGGGTCATAGCCAGTTCCGGCTGCCGAGGGCCTGCTTTGGAAGTACCGCGGCAGCGGGTTGCCGTCCTTGTCGGTGAATGACTGGCCGATCAGCTTGCTACCGACCGGCTTTCCGGAAACGTTGACTATCGAGCCCTCTGCCTTGGCGTGCAAGCCGGGAAGCAGCGCGACTCCCCAGACGACCAGCGGGTAGACGAAGCCGGTGATCACGGTCAGCACCAGCAGCGCGCGCAGGGCCGCCCAGTGCTGGCGAATGAGGTTGGAGAAGTTCATGTCAGCCCATCCCAGGGATAAATTGCACGACCAGGTCGATCAGTTTGATGCCGATGAACGGGGCGACGATGCCCCCCAGCCCGTAGATATACAGGTTGCGGCTCAACAGTTTTGACGCGCTGCTCGGCGTGTACTGAACACCGCGCAGCGCCAACGGAATCAGCGCGACGATGATCACCGCATTGAAGATAACCGCGGACAGGATCGCCGATTGCGGGCTGTGCAGCCGCATCACGTTGATCAGATCCAGTCCGGGAAACAACGCCACGAACATGGCCGGGATGATCGCGAAATACTTGGCGATGTCGTTGGCGATCGAGAAGGTGCTCAACGCGCCCCGGGTGATCAACAGCTGCTTACCGATCTCCACGATCTCGATGAGCTTGGTGGGGTCGGAGTCCAGGTCGACCATGTTGCCGGCCTCTTTGGCCGCGCTGGTCCCGCTGTTCATTGCCACCCCGACATCGGCCTGAGCCAGCGCCGGCGCGTCGTTGGTGCCGTCGCCGGTCATCGCGACCAGCCGGCCACCCTCCTGCTCACGCTTGATCAGCATCAGCTTGTCTTCGGGGGTGGCTTCGGCCAGGAAGTCGTCGACCCCGGCCTCGTCGGCAATCGCTTTGGCGGTCAACGGGTTATCGCCGGTGATCATCACCGTTCGGATACCCATCGTGCGCATCTCGTCGAACCGGGCACGCATGCCGTGCTTGACCACATCCTTGAGGTGGATGACGCCGAGCACGTCGGCTTTCTTGCCGCCGTCGCCGTTGGTAAGCACGCCGACCACCAGCGGGGTTCCCCCGGCCGCCGAGATGCCGTCGACGATTTCGCCGAGGATGTCGGGAATGGTGCCGCCCTGGTCGCGGATCCAGTTGGCGACCGAGCTGGCCGCGCCCTTGCGCAGCTGTCGTTCGCCAATGTCGACGCCCGACATCCTGGTCTTGGCGGTGAACTCGACCCAGTGAGCGTTGTTGAGCGCGCCCGGTGGGCGCTCCCGCAGCCCGTAGGTCTGCTTGGCGTAGACGACGATGGAGCGGCCCTCAGGGGTCTCGTCAGCCAGGCTGGACAGCTGAGCGGCGTCTGCCAGCTCCTCGGATGTGACGCCCGTGACCGGGATGAATTCCGATGCCTCCCGGTTGCCCAGTGTGATCGTGCCGGTCTTGTCCAGCAGCAGGGTATTGACGTCGCCGGCGGCCTCGACCGCGCGGCCCGACATGGCCAGCACGTTGCGCTGTACCAGCCGGTCCATGCCGGCGATGCCGATCGCCGACAGCAGCGCACCGATCGTGGTGGGGATCAGGCACACCAGCAGAGCCACCAGGACGACGCCGCTCACGCCGTTGTTGGTGAGGGCAGACGTGTCCGCGACACCGGGGTTGTTGATCTTTGAGTAAATCGCCAGCGGCTGCAGCGTCGCCACCGCGAACACGAAGATGATGGTCAACGCCGCCAGCAGAATATTCAGCGCGATCTCATTGGGCGTCTTCTGCCGGTTGGCGCCCTCGACCAGCGCGATCATCCGGTCGATGAAGCTTTTGCCGGGCTCCTGCGTGATCTTTACGATGATGCGGTCGGAGAGCACCGTGGTGCCGCCGGTGACCGCGGAGCGGTCGCCGCCGGACTCCCGGATCACCGGCGCTGACTCGCCGGTGATGGCCGACTCATTCACCGAGGCAATGCCTTCCACGATGTCGCCGTCGCCGGGGATGATTTCGCCCGCCTCGACGACGACGATGTCGCCTTTTTGCAGCTCCGGTGCCCGGACGTCCTCCTCGGTGCCCGGCTTCTCGGGTGACCAGCCCTGGAGCCGGCGCGCGATGGTGTCGGCCTTGGATTTGCGCAAGGTGTCAGCCTGGGCTTTGCCCCGCCCTTCGGCGACAGCCTCAGCAAGGTTGCCGAAAACCACTGTCAGCCAAAGCCAGAACACGATCAGCCAGCCGAACCACGACGAGTCGCGGACCGTCAGCACGGTCGACCAGACGGCGCCGACCTCGACGATGAACATCACCGGGTTGCGCCACAGGGTGCGCGGATCGAGCTTGCGCAACGCGTCGGGCAGCGACTTGGCCAGCAGCGCAGGGTCGAGCAGTCCGCCCTGGACCCGCCCGCCCGACTCGTGGCCGCTGTGGTGGTGCGCTGGATGATGGGAACGCGCTTTGAAGGCCGCAGGCGTTGTCATTTCAGTGGATTCCTTCAGCGAGGGGCCCCAGTGCCAGGGCAGGCAGGAAGGTCAGGGCACACAGAACGACCGTCACCGCCGCGACCAGGCCGACAAACTGCGGACGGTGGGTGGGCAGGGTGCCGGGGGACTGCGGTGTGTGGCCTTGGCGGGCAAGCGATCCGGCCAGCGCGAGCACCAGGATCATCGGCAGGAATCTGGCGGTGACCATCGCCAGGCCCAGTGCGGTGTTGTACCACACGGTGTTCGCCGACAGCCCGGCAAAAGCCGAGCCGTTGTTGTTGGACGCGGAGGTGAACGCGTAGAGCACTTCGGACAGGCCGTGCGGTCCGGTGTTGGCCATGCCGGCGCGCTCGGCCGGCAGCCCCATCGCGATGGCGGTACCGAGCAGCACGAGCAGCTCAGTCACCGGGAAATAGCTTGCCGCGAGCTTCATTTCGCGGGGCCTGATCTTCTTGCCGAGGTATTCCGGGGTGCGGCCGACCATCAGCCCGGCGATGAACACAGTGAGGATTGCCAAGATGAGCATGCCGTACAGACCCGAGCCGACGCCGCCTGGCGCCACCTCACCGATTTGCATGTTGAACAACTCGATCAGGCCGCCCATGCTGGTGTACGAGTCGTGTGCAGAGTCGACGGCGCCGGTCGAGGTGAGCGTGGTCGATGCTGCGAACACCGAGGAGTCGGGAACGCCGAAGCGTTGCTCGACACCTTCCATCGCCGCCCCGGCCGCTGTCGGCACCGTGCCATGGTGTTGCAGCTGCATCCACGTCGTGATCGTCCAGCTGAACGCGGCCAGGACCGCCATGACCGCGGCGATCGCGTAGCCCTGCTTCTTGCTGTCGACCATGCGGCCGAAGGTGCGTGGCAGCGAGAAGCTGATGGCCAGCAGCAGGAAGATCTCGACCCCGTTGGTCCACCTGTTCGGATTCTCGAACGGGTGAGCGGAGTTGGCGTTGTAGAAGCCGCCGCCGTTGGTGCCGAGCTCCTTGATGGCTTCCTGGCTGGCGACCGGTCCTCCGGTGATGGTTTGTTGCGCACCGCTCAACGTGGTGACGACCTGGTCGTGCAGGTGGAAGTTCTGGATCGCGCCACCTGCGATGAGTACCAGCGCCGCGATGAACGAGAGCGGCAGCAGAATGCGCAGCGTCCCTCGGACCAGATCCACCCAGAAGTTGCCCAGCTCGTTGCTCTTAATTCGGACGAAGCCGCGCACCAAGGCAATCGCAACGGCCATGCCCACCGCGGAGGAGACGAAGTTCTGCACGGTCAAGCCGGCCATCTGCACCAGGTGGCCCTGCGTCGATTCGCCCGAGTATGCCTGCCAGTTGGTGTTCGTCACGAAGCTGACTGCGGTGTTCCAGGCCAGCGCCGGGGTCATCGGGGTGGCGGGGTCATGCAGGTGCAGCGGTAACTTGCCTTGCACCAACTGGAAGAAGAACAGGAACAGCACACTGACGGCCGAGAACGCCAGCACGCTGCGGGCGTAGGCGTACCAGGGCTGTTGGGCTTTGGGGTCGGCGCCGATGACGCGGTAGACCCGCTTTTCGACTCGCCAGTCCCGGGGCGAGGTGTAGACGTGGTACATGTAGTCGCCCAGCGGCACGTGGATCGCCACCAATGCCAGCACGAGCAGAGCGAGGAATGCGATCCCCGCAAAAGAAGTGCTCACCTAAAACCTTTCCGGAAAGAACAAGGCCGCGACGAGGTAGATAGCCAGTACTGTCGCCAGCGCGAGGCCGATGACGTTGTCATAGCTCATGCGCGCCGCTCCTCCTCATCGGCGCGGCTCTGCATCGTCGTTGGCGTAGCTCATGGGCGCCAACTCCTCCTCATCGCTTCGCTCTGCATCGTCGTTGGCGTAGCTCATGGGCGCCAACTCCTCCTCATCGCTTCGCTCTGCATCGTCGTTGGCGCGGCTCATAGCTTTTCGACCAGCTTTTGCGCGTAGCCGAGGACGGCGAACACTGCCACCGTCAGCAGGACGTAGGCAACCACGGACATCGTTTCTCCGTTCGTCACAAGCCGGTCAGGTCGATCGGCGACCGATTCTTGGTCCCGGCATGAAATTTAGTCCTCGACGACGAGGTCTGGAAAGAAAGTTAAGCGCCTTGCATGTGTAAAGCCCCATCGCTAACGCTTTCTTTACGGCTCGCCGACCAGTTCGAGTTTGCAGAGCGCAGCAGTGTCTAATCCCGAACATCTGATTGCTCGAGATCAGGAGTGATTCGGCCCGACGCGACACAAACCATCTGACATTGCTATGCGGGCTGTGACATAGCCTACTCAACGAGTGGTAGGCGCACCCGGAAAGTAGTTTGGCCATTAGCGGATTCGGCGGTGACCGAGCCGTGGTGAGCTTTGACGATCGAGTCGACAATGGCCAGACCGAGCCCATTTCCGGAGCCGTCGTGCGGGGCGTTCTTCGCGCGCACGAATCGATCGAAAAGATGTGAAAGCAGCTCCGGATCGATGTCGGGTCCGTCGTCGGCAACCGTCAGCTCGGCATAGGTCGCGTCGCTTTCCGACCGATGGCAGGCGACTCCCGTCCTCACCGTGACCCCGGCTGGGGTGTGGACCCAGCCGTTGGTCAGCAGATTGCTGACAAGTTGGTGGAGCCGGTCAGGGTCGCCGCGCACCCAGACCGGCTCATCGGGCAGATCCTTGATCCACTGGTGGTCGGGCGCCGCCACCGCCGCGTCGTTGACCGCGTTGAGGACGATATCGCCCAAGTCGACATCCTCGGTGCGCAGATCTTCGCCCTCGCCCAACCGAGAGAGCAGCAGTAGTTCGTCGACGAGCGAGGTCATCCGTCGGGCTTCCGACTCGATACGGGCCAGCGCATATTCCGTGGTCGGGGGTAACGCGGCGCTGTCTTGTCGGGTGAGCTCGGAGTAGCCCTGGATCGCTGCCAGTGGGGTCCGCAGTTCATGGCTGGCGTCGGTGATGAATTGCCGCATGCGCCGGTCGGATTCGGCTCGGTCCGCAAGCGCACTATCGACGTTGTCCAGCAATCGGTTCAACGTGTGCCCGACGATGCCGACCTCGTTGTCCGGATCGGTGTCATCCGGTTGCACCCTGGCCGTTATGCGATGATCGTCGCCGGTAAGCCGCGTGCCGGCAACCTCTGCGGCGGTCGCGGCGACACGGCGTAACGGCCGCAGCGCATATCCGACCACCAACGCGGTGAGCCCAGCCGTCACCAGCAGTGCAGCTACTAAAAGCACTGTGGCACTGACGATTCGGCGGGTTATGGTTTTGTTCGCCAGGGCCAGCGAAACCCCGACGACGAGTTGGTCATCGGGGCCGGCACTTTGGCTGCTTACCCGGTAGGAACCGAGGCTGCCCAGCGTCACCGTGCGTAGCTGGCCGTCGTGCCAGGGCTGTGCCTTGATGGCGGCGACGACATCGGGCGTGGCCGGGCGCGGATCGTCTTCGAAGAAGACCGCCGAGCCGATGACATCGCCGTCGTGGATCACGGCGATGACGTTGCCCGCGTTCTGTCCGGTGAAGCCCAACATCGCATGCTCGACATCGCTGTGATGGCCCGATTCGCCGTGTTGGTACCTGGCGATCGAATGGGCTAGCCCGTCAAGCGATTCGGCGACTTCCGCGTCGTTCATTGCGTTGACGTAGCTTCGCAAGCTCACCACGGAGACGACGCCGACCACCAGCACCACGACCGTGACTACCGTGGAGACGCCCACGACCAGTTGGCGGCGCAACGTACGCGGCCGCCACCACGGAGCGCTTGGCGGCCCGGTCATTTCGCTATCATCTCCACGCTATGCGGGCGGGCGCAGCATGTATCCGACACCACGTACGGTGTGGATCATCGGCTCTCTGCCGGCGTCGATCTTCTTCCGCAGATACGAGATGTACAGGTCGACAATGCTGGTGCGTCCGGCGAAGTCGTAATTCCATACCCGGTCCAGGATCTCGGTGCGGGCCAACGCCCGGCGCGGGTTGCGCATCAGGAAGCGCAGCAGCTCGAACTCGGTTGAGGTCAGTGGAATCGGCGCGCCTGCGCGGGATACCTCGTGGCTCGCGCCGTCGAGCTTGAGGTCGCCGACCTCGAGCCCCTCCTCCGTCGGCGGAGCGTGCTGGTTGGAACGGCGAAGCAGCCCACGTAGCCGGGCGACCAACTCCTCCAGGCTGAACGGCTTTGTCATGTAGTCGTCGGCGCCTGCGGTCAAGCCGGTGACCCGGTCCATCACCGAGTCCCGCGCGGTCAGGAACAGGGTGGGCGTGTAGGGCTCTGATTCGCGGATCCTTTGCAGGATCTGCAGACCGTCGACGTCGGGAAGCATGATGTCGAGGACGAGCACGTCGGGCCCGACTTCGTCGAACTTGCTGACGGCCTCTCGGCCATTGTGTGCGACCTCGACATTCCAGCCTTCGTAGTGCAACGCCATCTTGACCAGGTTGGTCAACGCCGGTTCGTCATCGACCAGCAACACCCGGATCGGCGATCCGTCGGCACGGCTGATCCGGGGCAACTGGCCGAGGATGGCCTGACGTGGCCGCTGCTCACGCGCGGATCCCGACATTATCGCCATGCTTATCAATTCTTCCTGGCGCACACGCTCATTGTCACGGCGCTCATATCTTTCACAGATGTCTCAACTATCTGGCGAAGCCCCGTTGGCGTAGCGGTCTCTTTTTGATCACTGGTGTCATCCGCAATGCTGACAACAGCACCATCGCCGACGCCGACGAAATTGTCATCGCCGATGAGTGGCGCACCAGTCACGCCTCGCCCGGCGAGCGCTATGAAGATCGGGTACCGTACCTGGCAATTCGGGACTGCGGGAGGGCGTAATGACGGTCGCTGAGCCGATCATTGTCGTGCTCGGCCCTTGGTGCGGCGGCACGTCGGCCGTCGCCAAAGTGCTTCATCATCTCGGGGTATTGATGGGCACACGATTTGATGTGGGTGTTCGCGAACTGGACGACACCTGGGAGGACACGGATCTCAGCCTGTTGTGCCGCAGGGCTTTTAGCGAGCCTGGTGGTCAGCTGTTAATGGATGCTCATACCTTGAAAGTGAAACTTCGAGATTGGGCCGTCAATCATCGCCGGGCCGCCCGCATCGCGGAACGTCGGCCCGGTGTGAAGCACCCCGCTCTTTGCATCGCGGTGGATCACATCCGGGAAGCCTGGGGTCCGTTGGTGCCGGTCGTGGTTGACCGACCCGCAGCCAACGTTGTGGCGTCGCTGAATCGACTTGGATGGTGGACCGACGAAAAGGAGCGGGCTGAGTCGACGGCTCACTTGATCGCCGCCCGCGACCTCGCGCTGGCCGGCGTTGCGACCGTGCGGGTCGATTTCGAGGAGCTTCGCTCTGCGCCCGCCGCTGTGATCCGCCGTCTCGCCGACGAGTTGGGCCTCAAGATAACCGACGCTCAATTTGAGGCGGCCGTCAGCAGTGTGGTGCCCGCAGCTGACGTCCCCCGAGACGTCGATCCCCACCAGCGGCTCATCGAGCGTTTCCTGGCCGAAGGGGAAAGCAACCCCGACGATCCACTACCCGTGCATATGTTGGCGCAGCTCTATTTCAATATCCAAGACTTCGCCAACGCGCGCAGATACTCTGAACGGCTGATCGAGATTGGGGCCGACGCCGAGAACATCTTCTTGGCGATTCTCCGGATAGCGCAGTCGATGGACAAACTCGACGCACCGTGGCTCGACGTCCAGGACGTGTACATGCGAGCCTGGGAGTTTCGACCGACCCGCGCCGAACCCTTCTACGGCATCGCCCGGCACTACAGCGCCGCAAAACGCTACCGGCTCGGCTACCTATTCGCTGAACGCGCCGCCCAAATCCCCCTTCCCGCAGACGACATGGTTGTTCACGACCCAGCTATCTACGACTGGCGCGCCACCGACCAGCAGGCGGTGTGCGCATCCGCGATCGGCAAGCATCCCGAGGCGTTCAACCTGTGCCGGCGCCTGTTGGGCCGCCCCGACATCCCCGACGATGACCGAAACAGGATTGCGGCCAACCGCGACGTGTCGGTTCCGGCCATGCTCGAAGCGACCTCATTGTACCCAGACACGTTGATGCGCAACCTTATCGACGGACCAGGCGACGCCGACGTTACGGTCAGCATGATCGCCGGACCGAACTGGCCCGTTACCGCAGCCACAATCAACTCTTTTCTGCACTGCTGCACTGATGTGGCAAAGGCCGGACGCTTCCTTGTGTTCGACCACGGCCAAACACCCGGAGACCGAACGATCCTGCGTCAGCGCTACGCGTTCCTCGAGTTTGTCGAGTGCGCCGACGGAGCCGAGCTTCGCGAGCACATCCGCGGACGCTACTGGCTGGACCTGGACCAAGGCTGGCGGTTCTTCGCCCCCGACAACTACATCACCCGGCTCACCGCAATCCTCAACGCCGAACCCGAGGTATTCCAAGTGGGAATCAACCTTGCCGACGCGACCAGCCTCAGCGGCGTCAGCGCCCCCGAGGCAACGGTGCGCAGGACACCGGATGGCGGCCGCTACGTCCTGACCGGCGTAATGGCCTACGGTCCGGCGATGTTCGACACTGGGCGACTGGATCGGGCCGGCAGCCTTGACGTTGCCGCGACTCTCGACGAAGTCCTGTGCATCAACTGCGCTGATTAGAGCCTCGGTAGCCAGATATCGTTGCGTGGCAATGAGTTTAGTATGACGCCGACTGTTTCGACGACGAGCTCGGAAGTGTGTGCTACACCGAATTGAACGGTGCCCCAAGCGGTTCCCGAATGTCGCCAGTGGCTAAATAGCGGTGGAAAAAGTTTGTGGCCCGCACACCCAGGGGGTGTGCGGGCCACGGTGGTGCTTGGGGGGTCAGGCCCAGCTGCCGCCGACGGCGGAGTCGGTGCTGGACATGTTGTTGCCGGCGGTTTGCACCTTCTGGCCGTGGGAGTTGGCCTGCTGGTAGATGGTCTGGAAGTTGCGACCCAACTGGGTGATGAACTCCTGGCAGGCCACCGACCCCGAACCGCCCCAGAAGTCACCGGCAGCCAGCACATCGCGCACGATGGACTGGTGCTCCTGCTCCAACGAGGCGGCCTGAGAACGGATCAACGCGCCGTGGGCATCCACGTCGCCGAACTGGTAACTAATCGACATCGCTGTTCTCCTTAAAGGGTTTCGGTGCTGGGCTAGCTGGACAGGATCTGCTGGGAGGCCTGCTCTTGGGACTCGTAGTTGTTCGCGTCGCGAATCAGCCCGTCACGCACGCCGTGCAGCATGTTGACGATGTTGCGGAAGGCCTGATTCATCTGGCCCATCGTGTCGTAGGAGGTGGACTGAGCGGTCCCACTCCAGCTGGCACCGGCGATGTTCTGGCTCGACGACCACATCTTGCGGGCCTCGTCCTCGACGGTCTGGGCGTGCACATCGAAACGGCCCGCCATCGACCGCATCTCATGCGGGTCAGTCATAAAACGTGTAGGCATATCTCTCTCCTTGTCGTGAATTGATACTGGGCGAGATTGATGACTGGTCAGGCAGGCGGCATCGCCTCCCTAGTCATCAGACAAACACCTGCTTGGGCATCACCTTGGGCTTGACGCCGTAGCGTGGCCCGGATAGGCCCATGCCGGACTTGCCGCCGGCGGAGGCCATTCCCGGCATGACGCCGTTCATGCCACCACCGCCCATACCGCGGTCTCATCGGCGGCGGCGGTCCAGCCCGAGCCCGCCAACGTGGCATCGCCGACGGCGGCCTCCGGCGCGGCCGCAGACCAGCCGGCCGGCACCGACATTCCGCCGACCGAGGACGCCGAGCCCATACCCGCCAGCGTCGCGCCTCCGCCGAAGCCGCCGGAAGATGCACCCGCCAGCGTCGTGCCGAAGCCCAAACCTGCGCCGAGGGGGGCGGCGTCGCTGATGGTGACGCCGAATGGGGCGCCGGCAAGGAAGTGGCCGAGAAGTGGCAATGTCGCGGTCATCATCGCGGAGTTCCAGGCCAGTGTCACACCGACGTTGTAAATGCCATTACCCACGATCGGTACGCCGAACAAACCGTTGAGAGCGGACAAGACGCCGCCGACGGAGTCCGCCGCCGGGGCGGCGGCGGCCAGCGGGTTCGCGGCCGCACTCGCTGCGCCTTGCAGGCTGCCGAGCGTGCTGTTGAGCGTCGCCGAGGTCCCGTTGCTGGCGGCAGCGTTGCTCACCGCGCCGCTTGTAGTCCCTGCGCGGCTGGGTTGGTGTTTGGGGCCGGCGGGGTCAATGGTGTCAGCGTCCCGGATGCTGTCGAGGCGCTGCTGGCGTAGCCGTACATCGCGGCGGCATCCTGAGCCCAAAACTCGCCGTACACGGCCTCGTTGGCCGCGATCGCCGGGGTGTTTTGGCCCAGGATGTTGGTCGCGACGAGCGCCGCCAGCGTCGCCCGGTTGGCGGCGATGACCGGGGGCGGGATGCTGGCAGCGAAGGCCGTCTCGTACGCCGCCGCCGATGCGATGGCCTGGGTGGCTGCTTCCTGCAGCTGCCCGGAGGTGGTGGTCAGCCAGGTGATGTAGGGCTGCGCCGAGGCGGCCATCGCCTCTGACGACGGCCCCTGCCATTCCGAGCCGGTGAGCTGGGAGATCACCGACTCGTAGGACGCCGCGTTCGAGCTCAATTCCGAACTCAGGTTGCTGAACGCCGAGGATGCGGCCATCAGCGGTCCCGCTCCGGCGCCGGAGTAGATGAGTGCGGAGTTGACCTCTGGGGTTCGCGCTGCGAAATCAAAAACCATTTTTTAATCCCGTCTCTTAATTGATCGGACTGTGTTTGAGGTTTAACCGGCCACCGTTGGCCGCCCTGGATTCCTAGGTGATCGTGGGCTTGGGAATCGACGGCATGACCTTGGGCTTGACGCCGTAGCGCGGGGCCCCGAAGCTCGAGCCGCCGCGACCGCCGTTGGCGACCGCCGGCATGCCGGCGATGCCGCTCGGAGATCCGGTCGACATCCCCGCGGTCGGCCCGGCCCAGCTTTGCGACGCCAGCGTGACGGGCGTGCTCGCCGCCGGGATTCCGGCGCCGCCGGCCCAGCTGGGCGGCACCGACAGCGGGCCGATCGACGAACCCCCGCCGGCCGCGGCCAGCACCGGCGCGGCACCGACTCCGCCGAGGCCACCGGCTCCACCGACGGCTCCTGCCGGACCGACGTCGGAGGCCAGGGCGCTACCGAGTCCCCCGATGTCGGCGCCAGCGGTCGAGGGACCGGCCAGCGCGGTCAGCAGACCGCCACCGCCCATACCGATCAAGTCCGATTCGGCGGAGGTGAAGTTACCCACCTCATCCAGCGGCACCTGGATCAGGTTGCTCGACAAGCCGCCGGGGAAGACACCGAATCCGTTGGTCAGGAAGGACGTCAGGCCGGTAATGAGGCTGGTGATCGGTGTGCTCGCCGCCGACGACGCCGCGGACGACGCCCCGCCCGATGCACCCGATAGCGAGGACGCGGCGGCCCCGGCCTGGTTGGCCGTCTCGGTCTCCTGATAGGAGCCCGACGAGCTCTGCAGCAGATTCACGAACTGCTGGTGAATGGCCTGGGCGTCGGCGCTGACCGTTTGGTAGAGCTGCCCGTAAGTGGAGAACACACCGGCCTGCAGGGCCGACACCTCGTCGGAAGCCGCCGGGGCGATACCTGTCGTGGGGGTCGCGGCGGCCGCGCTCTCCGCGGAAAAGGAGCTGCCGATGCCTTCGAGCTGGGCCGCGGCCGCGGCGATCGCGGCGGGCGCTGTACTCACGTATGCCATGTGTCTCTCCTGGTGGAAAGCGGCCGGCCCATCGGGGTCGGCCACAGTGGTCAGTCGTGTGCTGGAATCCGGCGTCGGGTCCACGGCTATACCTTGGCGTAACCTGAGCGCGACCGCATACCGCTTTAATGGCTTCTTAACGTTCGGGCGGAACTTTTAACACACGGCTTGTACCGACCAGCCGTTTCGGACGCCCGGTGCGGGTTTCAGCAGCCACGCGCTACATTCGTCGCTGGCCCCCATAGCCCAATTGGCAGAGGCAGCGGACTTAAAATCCGCCCAGTGTGGGTTCGAGTCCCACTGGGGGCACGGCGGAAGGCGGGGACGTGGTCTCAGGGTTGCCTCAGGGTGCTCTCAGGGATCGGGGCGTACTGCAGGTGGACGACGAGTCCACGGCTCCAGCTTCGCAAAGCCATCGGTGAGAGGCATAGCGCATTGACGGTTTCTTAACGGTCCGTCGCGGATCACCGGATCGGGCCAGGCGGTCCATCCGGGTCGCCGGTGTCAAGCAGATCGAGTTGCATCCATGCCACGTCGTGCCAGCCATCGTGCTTCCACGCCACACGCCGATATAAGCCGGCGTCCTGGAACCCGAAGGATCGATGAAAGCCGTTGCTGGCCTCGTTGGGTTGAGTGATGCCCGCGAAGGCTCGCCGGTAGCCGCGCTCGGTGAGCCGCCGCAGCAGTTGCGTGTAGAGCTCGCGTCCTGCGCCGGCGCGGTGATGGTGGTCGTGCACATAGATACCGGTCTCAGCCGACCATTGGAGAGCAATCAGACGCTTCAGTGGCTGCCCATACGCAAAGCCAATGATCTGAGCGTCTCGCTCGAGGACGAGCCACTCGTGGGTGGCGCGGAGCCCATCGATGCGCGCAGCCATCTCACCAACGGTTGGGACGTCGATCTCCCAACTGATGGCGGTGTTCTGGACGTAGCGGCGGTAAATCGCCAGGCACGCAGTGGCATCCTGTGTTGAAGCCGGACGCACGCCGCTGCTCGCTTGCTGCCATCCCACTATTTTCCAACCGATGGCTCTGCTGCTGTAAGCGGGCATGCGTGTCCACACCATATAGTTGCGCGATGGTTGATCGACTTTTCGGACTTGATGCGGACGCTGGAGAAAACCTTGTTAGCGATGTATCCACGCCAACCGTATTCATAGCGACGCCCATGTATGGGGGCATGGCTGCGGGGATTTACACCGCATCAATGGTGCAATTACCCGCTGTTTTCCTGAGGAATAGAGTGGATTCGTTGTACGCCTTCACGTCGAGTGAAAGCCTTGTGGCAAATGCCAGGAATGTCTTGACCCATCAATTTCTAGAATCCCAGGCCACCCATTTGATGTGGATTGATTCGGATATCGGGTTCAATCCCATGGACATAGTGAGCATGCTGATAGCTGATAGAGACATCGTGTGCGGGATATATCCCAAGAAAGAAGTCGATTGGGCGCAGGTAGCGCGAGCGGCCGAGGCGGGCGTCCCACCGGAAGAGCTAACCAACCACGCAGGCTCGTTCGCCGTTAAACTCTTAGAGCGCTCCGCTGGCGGTTTTGACGCCGACTCTGATGGATTACTAGAGGTCGCAGCGGGAGGTACCGGATTTATGCTCATCAAGCGTGGCGTGTTTGACACGCTATCCGAGGTTGTCCCCGACTATGCGCCAGACCGGAGAGTAATCAAGGAGTTTTACGCCACGGCGACCGACCCTGAGTCGGGCAGGCTGATAACCGAGGATTACCACTTCTGCATGCAGGCCCGCAGCCGCGGTTTCAAGATTTATGCAGCGCCTTGGGCGCATTTGTTCCATGCAGGAACATACGTATTTGACCGCCGTTTTGACCTGGACGGACTAATAAAGGTAAGCGGAGGATCGGGAATCGATCCCCGCGGCTAGTTGGCCGCCCTGGATTCCTAGGTGATCGTGGGCTTGGGAATCGACGGCATGACCTTGGGCTTGACGCCGTAGCGCGGGGCCCCGAAGCTCGAGCCGCCGCGACCGCCGTTGGCGACCGCCGGCATGCCGGCGATGCCGCTCGGAGATCCGGTCGACATCCCCGCGGTCGGCCCGGCCCAGCTTTGCGACGCCAGCGTGACGGGCGTGCTCGCCGCCGGGATTCCGGCGCCGCCGGCCCAGCTGGGCGGCACCGACAGCGGGCCGATCGACGAACCCCCGCCGGCCGCGGCCAGCACCGGCGCGGCACCGACTCCGCCGAGGCCACCGGCTCCACCGACGGCTCCTGCCGGACCGACGTCGGAGGCCAGGGCGCTACCGAGTCCCCCGATGTCGGCGCCAGCGGTCGAGGGACCGGCCAGCGCGGTCAGCAGACCGCCACCGCCCATACCGATCAAGTCCGATTCGGCGGAGGTGAAGTTACCCACCTCATCCAGCGGCACCTGGATCAGGTTGCTCGACAAGCCGCCGGGGAAGACACCGAATCCGTTGGTCAGGAAGGACGTCAGGCCGGTAATGAGGCTGGTGATCGGTGTGCTCGCCGCCGACGACGCCGCGGACGACGCCCCGCCCGATGCACCCGATAGCGAGGACGCGGCGGCCCCGGCCTGGTTGGCCGTCTCGGTCTCCTGATAGGAGCCCGACGAGCTCTGCAGCAGATTCACGAACTGCTGGTGAATGGCCTGGGCGTCGGCGCTGACCGTTTGGTAGAGCTGCCCGTAAGTGGAGAACACACCGGCCTGCAGGGCCGACACCTCGTCGGAAGCCGCCGGGGCGATACCTGTCGTGGGGGTCGCGGCGGCCGCGCTCTCCGCGGAAAAGGAGCTGCCGATGCCTTCGAGCTGGGCCGCGGCCGCGGCGATCGCGGGGGGCGCTGTACTCACGTATGCCATGTGTCTCTCCAGGTTCAAGGTGTTCTGCGGGTGGACGACGCGACCTGGCCTTACCTTGGCAAAGCCAATTACGGGTCGCATGCGTCTTAACGGTTTTTTTACGGCCGCGTGTGGCCGCCCGCGCATCAGCGGATCGGGTTAGGCGGTCCGCCCGGCTCGCGACAGAATCACGAGAGCTCAGGCTTCACAGCAACTCCAACGTCGATGTGCCGATCGTCGACTGCGCGATCGAGGCGGGCAAGGACCGTCAGGTACCCTTCCCGGCATTTGGGACCGTTGGAGGGAGTCATGGCGTCCGCTGAGCCGATCATTGTCGTGCTAGGCCCGTGGTGTGGCGGTACATCGGCCGTGGCGAAAGTGCTGCACCACCTCGGCGTGTTGATGGGCACTCAATTTGACTGGAACTACCGCGAACTGCACGACACCTGGGAAGACTCGATTCTAAGTCAATTGTGCCGCAAGGCCTTTAGCGAGCCCGGCGCTCAGTTGCAGATGGATGCTCGTTCTTTCGAAGCGCAACTTCGCATTTGGGCCGACAATCATCGCCGTGCCGCGCAGATCGAGGGGCGTCGGCCCGGCGTCAAGCATCCCCTTCTCTGCGTGGCGATGGATCATATCCGTGAAGCTTGGGGCCCGGTTGTGCCGGTAGTGGTGGACCGGCCCGTGGCCAATGTCATGGCGTCGCTGAACAGACTCGGCTGGTGGAAGGACGAACAGGAGCGGGCTGAGTCAACGGCGCATCTGATCGCCGCGCGCGACCTAGCGTTAGCCGGCACTCCGACAGCCCGGGTTGACTTCGAGGCGCTGCGCGCCTCGCCCGCGGTTGTGATCCGCCGCCTCGCCGACGAGTTGGGCCTCGAGGTAACGGAGGCCCAACTGGAGGCGGCTGCGGACAGTGTTGTCAAACCTGCCGATGTGCCCCGCGACGTGGATCCTCATCAGCGTTTCATCGATCTGCTAATGCCCGAGGTGAAACGCAATCCCGCAGTTGCACGCCCGGTGTTCTCGCTGGCCGAGGTCTACTTCCATGCGGGTGATTTCGCCAACGCGCGCAAGTGGTTTGCGCGTAGGCTCCAGATGGATAGCTCGGAGTCGACCGAGGAGGTCTACTGGGCGATGCTGCGGGTCGCGCAGTCGATGGAGATGCTCGGTGAACCGTGGCCCGAAGTTCACGACGCGTACCTGCGGGCGTGGGAGTTTCGACCGACCCGCGCGGAGGCCCTGTATGAACTCGCCCGTCGTTACGCCAACGAGAACCGCCACGAGCAGGCTTACCCATTTGCCGTGCGCGCCGCCGAAATCCCGCTGCCCGAAGGCGACATCACTGTGCCGCACCCAGACGTTTACACGTGGCGGGCGGCCGAGGTGCAGGCGATCTGCGCGTTTCACATCGGCAAGCACGTCGAGGCGTTCATGCTGCGCCGGCGTCTGCTGGCCCGCCCAGACATCCCCGAAGGTGATCGGCCAAGAATGGCGGGAGACCGCGACTTGTCGGTGCCGACCATGGTTGAGGCGGCATCGCCATACCCAGATATGGTGGCGCGCAACATCATTGATGGAGCGCGCGAGGCCGAGGTCACCGTCAGTGTGGTCGCTGGAGCGGATCGCGCTGTCACCGAACTGACGCTGAACTCGTTTCTGCACTGCTGCACCGACGTGGCACGGGTCGGACGTTTCCTGGTGTTCGATGTCGGCCTGTCGGGCCAAGATCGGGCGATACTGCAAGAGGGATACAGGTTCCTCGAGTTCGCCGACTGCGCCCCTGACACCGAGCTGGGCGAATACATCCACGGACGCTACTGGCTGCATCTGGGTCAGGGCTGGCGGTTTTTCGCCCCCGAAAAGTTGATCACTCGCCTCACCGCGGTCCTCGACGCCGAGACCGACGTGTTCCAAGTCGGAATCAACCTCGGCGACGCGGTCACGCTCACCGGCACCAGCGCGCCCGAACAGACGGTGCGCCGAACGCCCGATGCCGGCCGCTACGTGCTGGCCGACGTACAGGCCAAAGGCCCCGCCATGTTCGACACCACACGACTGGATCAACCCGGCGGCACCGCCAGCCTCGACGAAGTACTCTGCATCACCGCCGTCTGACGGCGTCTTCCAGCAGATCGGCGGTGCGGCCTACGCTTTCGGCAGGTTTTGTCATCTGGGCGGCGACCTCACGGGCTTGAGTGATGCATTGCGGATCAAGGATGGAACGCAGGTCTGCGACCAGCGAACCCAGGTTACTGGCCGAGAAAGGCCGCCCTGAGCCGACTTTCAGCCGCGTGACGGCATCGGCCCAGATCTGCTGATCGTTGATCGGGTGCCAGAGGATCAACGTGGGTATTCCGGCCCGCATGCCTGCGGCCGTGGTACCGGCGCCCCCTTGATGAACCACCGCGCGGCAAGCCGGAAAAACTGCGGCGTGGTTCACCGCGCCCACAACCTTCACCTGGTCAGAGTGCGGGGCACCGGCGAAGTCACTTGCCCCAGAGCAAAACAACGCCCGCTCACCTAACCGCGCGCAGGCCACGCTGATCAGGCCGAACGTCTGAGCGGGGTAGGGGAGCCACACGCCGCTGCCAAAGCCGAAGTAAATCGGCGGCGTTCCCTCAGTTATCCAGGACGAGACCTCGTGGTCGGCTTCGGTCGGCAACTCCAGCGTCAGCGCCCCAACGAAGGGCCGCCAACTGTCTCCGTCCGCCCACTCGGCTGCCAGCTCGGGAAAATACAGCGCGTCGTAGGCCTGAATCTCCAGGGATCGCGTCGAGGGTACCGTCGCGTCAGGCAGGCCCAGTGCACGGCGTTGGGCGGCTTCGGCCTGCTCCACTGTGTCGCCGGCCCAGCCACTCAGGCGTGAATGCGCTCCCGGGAAGAAGTGCAGCGCCGCCTGCGGAATGCCGTAGTACTCCGCGACGTTGGCGGCCAGCCCCTGCTCGATTCTGCCCGTAAGTAACAGGTCGGCCCCGTTTGCCAGCGCCGTCAGCGTCGTGCCCCACTCCGCCATGGCCCGGGACAGGTACTCCTTCTCGTCTACCACCGCGCTGATCGGATCCTGGATCTTCCGGTTGCGGCTGGACGCGAGCGACTCCGGGCCGAAGGGGACCGCGGCAAGTCCCGCCACCTCGAGGAACCCAACCATCTCGGGTGCGACCGCCATGCATACGTCGTGACCTCGGCGCAGCAGCTCCCGACCGACGGCGGCGAAAGGCTCGGTGTCGCCGCGAGTTCCGTAGGCGGCGAGTACCACTTTCATCGGCGGAGCCTAACTGACGGTGTACCTAAACGCCCGAGCAGTCGCTCGATCCTGTACCCGGCAAACGCGGCTGCTAACGCCGGCGCCAGCACCTTGAATGGTCATGAACAGGCGCACAGCCGCGCCAGGATTGAGTTGTCACGCTGCCGGCTCCGGGCACGTCGCTGTCGTTCATCGCTTTTTCAACTTACAGCCAGGTTGCTGGGACATCGCGGTGAGCCCTTTTCGCCGATCAGTCGATGCGGGTGGCGTGCATCTCCCACACCGGGGCGTGTGCCCGCCCGTTGGGCAGCGACGGCTCGATCAACTTGAACCGCAGTGCGGCGAGCTTGATCTCATCGAACTTATCGGGATTGCGCGCCAGCATCGCTTCGAAGGCCATCATGCTCATGTTGACCTGGTAAGTGCTCGGCTCCAGATACGTGATCTCCCAACCGGCGCCGGGGAACACCTGCCGGAAGTTGTCCTCGGACAGCGATCGCGGTGCACCGATGCCGTTGACACCACCGGGTGCGAACTCGAACATGTACAACCGCGCACCGGGCCTGGTAGCCCGGTGCAAAGCCTGCGCGTAGGACCTGCTCACATCGGGCACGTCCGAAAAGACGTGATAGAACGCGCAGTCGACAACCGTGTCGAAACGGTTCTCCAGACCCTCGAGCCTCGATGCGTCGGCCACCTGGAAATTCACCGAAACGCCGGCTCTCCGGGCGTTCTCCTTCGCGCGCTCGATTGCAGCCGGCGAGGAGTCGATTCCAGTCGCCGAGTAACCCTTTGAAGCAAAGTAAATGGCATGGTGGCCCGGCCCGGTACCCGGGTCGAGAACCTCCCCCTTGATCGCGCCCAGCGCAACGAGCTGCTTCACGACCTGCTGCGGACCGCCGATGTCCCACGGAGTCGCTGCCGGCAAGCCCTGCGCCACCTGCTGATCGCGGTACATCTTCTCGTAGCGGCGAGGATCGGCCTGTGCGGGCTGGCTCATACTCCAAAGATAAAGCGTTCGACCACGTAACGCTCGCTCGGACGGCAGTTGAATCACCAGAACAGCGAAACGTCTCACATTGCAGCCGCAGTTCGCGCGGTCGAGGACGGGCACCTCACCGCCCACATCGCCACAGCGGCCGGGCGGGTAGCCGAAGCTGCCCGCTACGTGGCGGCCTATATCGACGTGGTCGACGGGTACACGCACATCAACGACGTGATCCGATGAATCGCCGTCTCGTCACTGCTGCGCTGGCAGTAGCGGCTGTGTTCACCGCCGCGCCGGCCGGCACCCACGCCGGCGCCGGGCTTCGCGCAATGCGGCGACAGGCTGGTGCCGCTAAGCCCGGGGGTCAGCGTCGCGAACCCGGTGGGGACGTTTAATGTACGAAGCGTTCCGACACGCGATGTGCGCAGGTCTCGCCGCCGCCGAACTAACCCAACACCAACGACGAATCGCCCTCGGCCAAAACCGGGGACGGTTCTACGTCTGCCACGTCAACGGCAGCTCCACCAGCGCCGACCGGCCCGGGATGTATTGCGGCACAAACCCATCCGGCACCGCACACTGGTGGATCTGTGCCAGCCATTCCTCCACCAGCACCCGCAGCACAGCCCGGACTAGATGGTTAGCGCGGCAACGATGCTCGCCCGCGCCGAACCCCCAATGCTTACACATCCGCTCGTTCACCTGGTCGCCGCCGTCGCCCTCCCGGCTGGCCGCACCTGCCGCTATGGCGAACGTGTCACCAGCCGACAAAGCGAGGTCGCCGATACGGATGTCCCGCAGGGCGACTCGCGGTGGGTATTGGATCGTCGAATGCAGCCGCACGATCTCTTCAACGAAAACCGGTATATGGTTAGGGTTTTCGCGCAGCCTGCCCGCCAACCCGGTGTCGGACGCAAGATGCAGCAACGCCCACACGAAAGTGTCGCTGATCTGGCCGACACCGCCGCGCTCACCGCTGCCGTGCACCGACGACGCCAACAAGAAAATCTCTTCGTCGCTGAGCTGCGGCGCGGCTCGGGCCAGCCGATGGACCACGTCATCGCCGCCGACTGGTTGGCGCTGCTGGACCGCCGCCCACAGTGCGTACTCGTCGTCCACGCCGAACAACGCCAACCGGATCGCCCGGGTCACCGCTTCGCCGACGCGAGCGCCATCCACCTGCCCACGGACGGCGACCGTCTCGAACATCGCTGCCGCGGTCGGGCGGAACTCTTCCGCCGCCCCCCGCGACCAGCGCGGCGTCAACGCAGCAGCGATAGCGTCACGGCCGGGCGCAGTCAACCACGTCCTCGCCACGCCATTCGCCTGGGGCACCGCGGCGGCGAGGTCACCGCTGCGCAACACTGCTGCGACAGCGTCAGCGCCGCTGACGACCCGCTCGCACGGCGGCGTCACCGTCGGGCAGCCAGTCACCGCTCGGCCTTCACCTGGTAGGCCTGGATCGGCCGCCACCGCGGCGTTGACGGTACGCAACAGGACTTGGCGGTCGGCGGCGATGGGGATCAACCGCTCCAGGTCCGTCATCGACTTGAAGAGGCGGTCAGGATGCCAGCAGATCACCGCGCCGAACTCGCTATCAGCCATCGCCTTCAGCATGGCCTCGAAGCCGGGACGGGTGAGACCGGAGTAGGCGGACAGATCGTTGTCGTCGTAGCGGTGGGTGACCTCCCATCCGAGCCGATCGGCGAGCGCCTCGCAGTCCTCCAACTGGCGGCTCACGCCGGCGCGCTGCCCCGTGCCATCTTGGCTGATTCTGGTGTAGACGGCTGCGCGCATACCGCCAAATATATGAGGGCAGATCGACGTCAGCACCCCGGGCAGTGCCTTGCTTGTACCCGAGCCGTTGCATTCCAACGGCCGCGTTAGTCCCGTCCGATCCAGTCTGAGCCCAGCGGCGGTCTGTCGACCGGGCGGGCAATCCGGCGGTCGCGACGCGGAATGGTGGTGAGTTTTTCAACTCACACTGTGATTTCGGATTTATTCGGTACGCACAGGCTAAGAATCCCTTATTCGCAGTTATTTCCACCCCAGGTCGGCCCCGGTTAGCGACAAGCAGGAACTAGCAGGCGAAACGGGTTGCTGTGTTTGCTATTTAGGGCCGCCGAGGACTCCTCGTAAATATTGCTTAAGGACACCCTGAGGCTACTGCGTGACATGGGCAACAATCGGTCGTGTCGCCCTATTTTGGTGCAAATTGAGCCACTAGGGTGGGTTCAACGCGGCGCTCGGCGCGCCTGATTCGAGCTACCTGGGTTGCGGTCTGCTGGAGCATTGGACCGCCTGGATGCCAGACATCCGCCCACCACGGACTAATGAGTAGAGGCTGGTACCACTGTGAGCGATGTTGGCCGTGTAAACGGACGGGAGTGGACCGACATGAGACACCCTGAGATGGACGGCGCTCCGGGTTTCACGGTGACCGGCGAGATCGCCGTCGAACGCGGTGCCGTGAGTGGCATCGCCGTCAGTCCCGACGGCGCCCTGCTCATGGTCACCCACTCCGGTGATGACAGCGTCTCGCTGATCGACACCGCGAACGGTGCGGTCGCGCAAACGGTCATCGACATCGACGAACCGTTCGCCGTAGCCATGTCCGATGAATCCACGGGCCACGCCTACCTCAGCAGCGTGTCGGCGGCTTACGACTCGGTTCTGGCCTTTGACACCGATGTCAATCAGGTCGTTGCGACCTACCCCCTGCCATACAGCGTTACCGACCTGGCGGTGAGCCCGGATGGGCGTCGCGTGTATGCCGGCCGGACTGCGGTCAATGGCGCCGATGTCGCGATCCTCGACACCGCGACCGGTGACGACGATGCGATCAGCATCGCTACCGCCGCTGGAACCATCACCGAATGTCTGCGGGTCAGCAGGGACGGTCGCCGACTGTACGTTGCGGCTAACGGTGCATCCAGTGCGGAACTTGTGGTGATCGACACGCGGCAAAACCGCGTGCTAAGCACCGTCGAAATCGGTTCCCCTATCCGGGATTTCGCGCTCAGCCCGGACGGTGCCACCGCATACGTCGGCAGCTGCGGTCCCGGTTTCGACACGGTGTTCGACGTCGTCGACACCCGGACTTCCGCCGTCACCAACACCTACAAGATCGGCGACGTCGCGGGGGTTCTTTCTCAACTGACGGTGAGCCGCGACGGTGAGCGGGCATATCTGGTCGGCGACCAGCGCGTGACGGTCCTGTCCACCGCTACGCGGGACGTCATCGGCAGCATCGTGATCGGTGACCGGCCGTCGTGCGTGGTCGAAAGCCCGGACGGCAAACGGTTGTACATCGCTGACTACGCCGGCACGGTCACCGTCCTGGCGATCGCTACGACACCCGCGCCGGCCGATGCGTTGGCATCGGATGACGAACCGACCGCGCGGCATCCGTGGGTGTTCCCCGACCTGCTGCTACTCGAGCCGACGCCGGCTTAGTCGGCGTCCCGGCCAGATCGCCGGTAAGGCGATCGATCGGGCATGCGATGATCGCCACGAGGGCGGGTGTTTGGCGGGCCTGCTCCTGGTAGCAGGCGGCGGAACCTAAGGCGGTCCATCGATGTACAGCACCATGCAAAGCTTCCCTTTGACGATCACCGCCATCCTGCGGCACGCCCGCGACGTCCACGGACCTCGCAAGGTCACCACCGCGACCGGCGACGATTACCGCTACAGCACATACGCCGAGCTCGGTCAGCAGGCGGCGCAGTTGGCGAATGCATTGCAGCGCATCGGTGTCGCCGGCGACCAGCGGGTCGCCACCTTCATGTGGAACAACTCCGAACACCTGGCGGCGTATCTGGCGGTGCCGGCGATGGGTGCGGTGCTGCACACCCTCAACATCCGGCTGTTCCCCGAGCAGATCGTGTATGTCGCCAATGAAGCCGAAGACCAGGTGGTGTTGGTCGATGTGTCGCTGGCCAAGCTGCTGGCTCCGATACTGGCCGACCTCGAGACCGTGCACACCGTGATCGCGGCCGGAGACGGCGACACCGCCGTCCTCGAAGAGTCGGGCAAGACCGTGCTGCGCTACGCCGACGTGGTCGCCGGCGAGTCGGTCGAATTCGACTGGCCCGACATCGACGAAAACTCCGCGGCCGCAATGTGTTACACCAGTGGCACTACGGGAAACCCCAAAGGCGTTGTCTACAGCCATCGTTCGAGCTATCTGCACGCCATGGCGATCTGCACCACCAACGGGATCGGAATCGGCTCCAGCGATTGTGTGTTGCCGATCGTGCCGATGTTTCATGCCAACGCGTGGGGCTTGCCGTATGGGGCGCTGATGGCCGGTGCGGACCTGGTGTTGCCTGATCGGCATCTGGACGCCAAGTCGCTGGTCGACTTGATCGAGAAGCTGCGACCCACTGTCGCCGGCGCTGTGCCGACTATCTGGAACGACGTCATGCACTACCTCGAGAAGAACCCGGGCCACGACGTGTCATCGCTGCGACTGGTTCCCTGTGGCGGCTCGGCCGTGCCGGTGTCGCTGATGCGCACCTTCGAAGAAAGGCACGGCGTCCAGATCCGCCAGCTGTGGGGCATGACGGAAACGTCGCCGACGGCCACCATGGCCTGGCCACCGCCGGACACCACGGAGGAGCAGCACTGGGCGTTCCGCGCGAGCCAGGGTCAACCGATTTGCGGTGTGGAAGCGCGGATTGTCGACGACGACGGGCAGGTGCTGCCCAACGACAACCAGGCCGTCGGCGAGGTAGAAGTCCGCGGTCCGTGGATCACCGGTTCCTATTACCGAGGCCATGACGAATCGAAATTCGACTCCGGCTGGTTGCGCACCGGCGACGTCGGCCGCATCGACGAACGCCGCTTTATCACGCTGACCGATCGCTCCAAAGACGTGATCAAGTCCGGTGGAGAATGGATTTCCTCGGTCGAGTTGGAGAACTGCTTGATCGCGCACCCGGATGTAATCGAAGCGGCTGTCGTCGGGGTTCCCGACGAGCGCTGGCAGGAACGGCCGCTGGCCGTCGTCGTCATCAAAGAGGGAGCCGACGTCAAAGCCGAAGAGCTGCGAAACTTTCTGGCCGACAAGGTCGTTCGCTGGTGGCTGCCGGAACGTTGGACGTTTGTCGACGAGATTCCCCGCACCAGCGTCGGCAAGTACGACAAGAAGACCATCCGGTCCCGATACGCCGACGATGATTATCAGGTCAGTGAAGCGCGAGACTGAAAGGGAACGCGGTTATGAGCCTGCGGGTCGTTCAATGGGCAACGGGGTCGGTCGGTGTGGCCGCGATCAAAGGCGTGCTGGAACATCCCGAGCTTGAACTCGCCGGGTGCTGGGTGCATTCGGACGCCAAGAACGGCAAGGATGTCGGCGAGATCATCGGCACACCGGCGCTCGGCGTGATCGCGACCAACAGCCTCGACGAGATTCTGGCGTTGGATGCCGACGCAGTGATCTACGCGCCGCTGCTGCCTAACGCCGACGAAGTCGCGGCGCTGCTGCGCTCAGGCAAGAACGTCGTCAGCCCCATCGGCTGGTTTTACCCGGGTGCGAGGGAGGCCGCCCCGCTGGAGGTTGCCGCACAGGCCGGCAATGCCACGCTGCACGGCGCGGGCATCGGTCCGGGTGCGGCGACCGAGCTGTTTCCGCTGCTGCTCTCAGTGATGTCTACTGGCGTGACTTTCGTTCGCTCCGAAGAGTTCTCCGACCTGCGGACCTACGGTGCCCCGGATGTACTGCGCCATGTGATGGGCTTCGGCGGCACACCGGACAAGGCGTTGACTGGACCGATGCAGAAAATTCTCGACGGCGGATTCTTTCAGTCGGTGCGGCTGTGCGTGGACCGGCTGGGTTTCGCCGCCGACCCTCAGATCCGCAGCTCGCAGGAGGTGGCGGTGGCGACCGGTCCCATCGATTCGCCGATCGGGGTGATCGAGGCGGGGCAAGTGGCCGGGCGGCGCTTCAGATGGGAGGCGCTGGTCGGCGACACCGTGGTCGTCCGGATCACGGTGAACTGGCTGATGGGTGAGGAAAACCTCGATCCGCCTTGGTCTTTCGGGCCGGCCGGGGAACGCTACGAAATCGAGGTCCGCGGAAACCCGGACACCTTCGTCACGGTCAAGGGTTGGCAGCCGGAAAGCGTGGAAGCCGGCCTGAAAAGTAATCCCGGGGTCGTCGCGACCGCGGCCCACTGCGTCAACGCCGTTCCGGCGACCTGCGCGGCCCCGCCGGGCATCCAAAGCTTCTTCGACCTGCCGCTGATCACCGCTCGGGCCGCCCCCGGGCTGTCGCGGTAACCTGCCCGCATGGCAAGCACCCTGGCTGTCCAGCAATCGCGCGTCATTCCGGTCAGTGTCGACGATGCCTTCGCCGGCACATTGCCGATACCGCTTACCACGATATTCAGCCGGTGGTACGGACCTATCCCGCCGGTCGCCGAAGTTCGCGAGCAGGAAGGGGAGTGGGGCATTGCCGGGCAGACCCGCGTGGTGGCGTTCAAAGGCGGTGGCGGCATGCACGAGGAGCTGACCAGTGTCGACCCGCCACGGTCGTTCGGTTACGCCATCACCGGGATCACCGGCCCGTTGGGATTGCTGGTCGGAAGGGCCGAGGGCGAGTGGACCTTTACCCCGAGCGGCACGGCGACCACGGTCACTTGGCACTGGAACATCTATGCCGCCTCGGCGCTCACCGCGCCGCTGCTGCCGGTGGTGGGCGTGCTGTGGAAGGGCTACGCGCGCCGGTCGCTGGAGGTGCTCTCCGCACAACTGGTGGGCTGAACACCGCACGGTCGCAATCGTCGCCTAACCTCGAATGCCATGTGCCGACTTTTCGGGCTGCACGCCGGGACCAACGTTGTAACCGCCACGTTCTGGCTGCTGGCCGCCCCGGATAACCTCGCCGCCCAGAGCAGGAAAAACCCGGACGGCACCGGTCTGGGCGTCTTCGACGGCCAGGGTCGCCCGCAGGTGCGCAAGCAGCCGATTGCCGCGTGGCAGGACACCGACTTCGCCACCGAAGCGCACGACCTGACCGGTACCACCTTCGTCGCGCATGTCCGCTACGCGACCACCGGAGCCCACAAGGCTGTCAACACCCATCCCTTCCTGCAGGACGGCCGGATTTTCGCGCACAACGGTGTGGTGGAAGGCCTCGATGCACTCGACGAGCGACTGGCCGAGCTCGGCACCGCCGACCTGGTGTTGGGGCAGACCGACTCCGAGCGGGTGTTCGCGTTGATCACCGCCTCGATCCGGGCGCGCGGCGGCGACGTGCGGGGTGGTCTGGTCGACGCCTTGGGTTGGCTGGCCGGCAACGTCCCGATCTATGCCGTCAACGTGTTGCTGAGCACCGCCACCGACCTGTGGGCACTGCGATATCCAGAGCCCAACGAGCTCTACATATTGGACCGTCGCGAAACCCCATCGGGTCACCGGTTCCATCTGCGCACCAAGCGGATTCGCGCAGACTCCGAGCACTTGAACTCTCAGCCGTCGGTCGTGTTCGCCAGCGAGCGGATGGACGATGATCCGCGATGGCGGCTACTGGCTCCGGGCGAACTGGTCCATGTCGACTCTGCTCTGCAGATCACCAGTGACGTGGTGTTGCCCGATCCGCCTCGACACCAGCTGCGTCCTGCGGATCTCAACGCTACGGCGCAAGCAGCGCAGCACACCGCGGCGACGTGAGGACCAAAAAGGCGCTGGTGCTCGGTGGCGGCGGAATAGCGGGAATCGCCTGGGAGACAGGTGTTCTGCGGGGCATCGCCGACGAATCGCCGACCGCGGCTCGGGTGCTTTTGGATTCCGACGTGCTGGTGGGCACCTCGGCCGGCTCGTCGGTTGGGGCGCAGATCAGCAGTGGCCACGCCATTGACGACCTGTTCGAACGCCAGATCCAGGCGAGCTCTGCGGAAATCGATCCCGGCAACGGGATCGACACCGTCGTCGAGCTTTTCCTGCAGGCCGTCGCGGACCCGCACAGCACGGTGACTCAGAAGCGGCAACGGATCGGGGCGGTGGCGCTGGCAACTGAGACGGTCGCCGAGCCGGTACGTCGCGACGTGATCGCCCGGCGGCTGCCGTCGCAGCACTGGTCCGACCGGGTGCTGCGGGTGACCGCCATCGACATCGACACCGGGAAACTTGTTGTCTTCGATCGGGATTCGGGCGTAAAGCTGGTCGACGCGGTAACGGCCAGTTGCGCGGTGCCCGGAGTATGGCCGCCGGTCACCTTCGGCGAGCGGCGCTATATGGACGGCGGCATCGGCAGCACAATCAACCTCGACGTCGCCGGTGACTGCGACATGGCGGTGGTGCTGGTGCCCGCAGGCGAGTCGGCGCCATCGTCGTTCGGTGAGGGACCCGCGAGCGAGATCGCCGCATTCGGAGGCACGGCGCTAGGCCTGTTCGCCGACGACGAGTCGCTCGCGGCTTTCGGGTCCAACCCGCTGGATCCGCGCTGCCGCATCGCGTCCGCACAGGCCGGGCGTGCGCAGGGTCGGCGCGAGGCGGCTGGTGTGGCCGCGTTCTTGGCCGCGCGGTGATCCGGTCGCGCGATCCTCAGCGGATTACCGGATGAGTAGCCGCGCAGCGTGATCCGGACCGCAATAGGCGTAGCCGCCTAATCAGGTGTGACCGGCGACCATCGTCGCTACAGCGAGTCCAAAATGCCTTGCATGGTGGTGTTCTCCTGCTGTTCGCGGGTGGAGATCGAGTGGGCCAGTGCCACGGCAGGCGGATACTGACCGTCCTTGATTTCGTCCTCGGCCATCGCGATGGTTCCCTCGTGGCACTCAATCATTTCGGTCAAAAACTTCTTGGTCGCGTCGACACCCTGCGCGTTCTGCAATGCGGTGATGTCCTCATCGGGCAGCATTCCGGGCATCGCCATGCCGGGGTTCATGGTTAGTGTGGGCTGGCCCCACTGGCTGAGCCAGCTGTGCATCTGCTGGAGCTCGGGGCCTTGGTCCGCCTTGAACTGGGTGGCTAGTTGAACCACGCGGGGATCGATGCCCTGCTTCCCCAGGATGGTGTCGCTCATCGGGATGGCCTGCTCGTGGTGGGGAATCCCGCTTTGCGCGAACGTGACATCGGCTTGGTTGTGTGCGCTTGCGGCCGGTGTCGACGTGGATCCAGCCGAGCTTGTGCCGCTGGTCGCGGACTTATTGCTTGAGCTGCTACACGCAGTCATGGTGAGCAGGGCCGCAAGCCCAGCCGCACCCATGATTAGCACCCGTCGCCTCATCACTTCATCTCCTCCTGTTATGCCACCATTGCCGCTGATACCTACCCGTGCACTATATATACTATGTCGGTACGTAGGCCATAGATGGCGGTGGGGCGCTGGCGGCTTGCGTCCAGATCGGGGTTGGCGCCTGTGACAGCCGGTATCACTGGCCGCCGGCAAGCCTGCATCGTCGTACAGCTCGTGGCGGCTAACGACGTGATCTACTATTTGTGTACATAAGTAGTAGATGGTCTTGGTATGGATTAGGTGACCGATGGAAGCGCCGAGTGACGTCGCAGCGCGAGCAGGGTTGATGGCGCCGGTCTTTCACCATAGACAAATTACCGAGGTGCCCAGGAGATCCTCAGATGGCTAGATACACCCGACGGGCGGCGCTCGCGGCATTCGGCGGAAGCGCGATTGTGGGCATCGGGTATGCGCTTCGCGGCGTCGTCGGATCATCCGTCCTGCGGATCCGGCTGACCGACGGCGGCGGCATGATGGGTGCCAGTGCGGCGGACATGAGCGGCTATATGGAGATGTTCAGTCGGCACACCGAGATCAGCCGCACGGTCGAGGAGATCCCCGGCGGCGTGCGCACCACCACCGAGTCGAACTCGCCGGATCTCGCCGCACAACTCCACGGGCACGTATCAAGCATGTATTCCCATGTCGACCAAGGCTCCGAGGTGATGTGTATGAGCCAGAGCCTGCCGACGCTGTTCCGCAACTCCGGCGGCTACCGCCGCCAGTTGACCCTCACACCCACGGGCGTCATCGCCGAGGAAACCTCCGACGACCCCGCCCTCACCGACGCCATCCGCGCTCACGCCGGTGAGGTAAGCGGGTTCGTACATGACGGAATGCCCGCAATGATGCAAGGCATGATGGGCGGTTCGGGCGGCATGATGGGACCCGGAAGGATGATGGGACCCGGCGGCACGCCGTAGCCGCCGGCGCCCGCGAGGCGTCAGCGGGTTCGGGAAGCGCGAAACGGCCCAAGGATTCTCGCGGCGTCGCTATCCACTCACTTGCGTCTGGCGCGTCTCGCCAGACGCTGCAACGCATCACGCAAACGCGCGGATTCTTCGGGGCTGATTTGTTCGAGGAAGTGGCTCAGCACCAGGTCGGAGCGCCCCCCGCCGTCCAGCGCCTCGCGCATGAGCTGGGCGCTATGCTGCTCACGGGTCAACGTCGGCCAGTACCGGTAGGCCTTTCCGTCTCGTTCACGCGCCAGCCACCCCTTGGTGTGCAGGTTGTCCATGGTCGACATCACGGTGGTGTAGGCGATTTCGCGTTCGGCGGCGAGTTCGTCAAAGATGTCGCGGACCGTCGTAGTCCCGTCCCGGCTCCAGATGCGGTCCATCACCACCGCTTCCAATTCCCCGAATCCGCGTACCCGCACTGTGCCTCCGATCTCTGCCACATTGTCGCGTGCGCGCCGGCATTCGATGACGCCACCCACGACGATGCGCTTTCTACGTACACACATAGTAGATTATTGGACGGCCAAGGTCACGCCCGGGTGCGGAGCGCCGCAGGACGCGTTGTCCCGTATCCAATCCGACCGAACGATGAGCTCCCGCGGGATGCGCCCCGGGATGAGCCTCGGCGGAGCGGGCTCCTGTCCACAGCCATCACCAACGACGCCGAGTCCTCCCCGCTGATAGGTAAGCGAATCGCTCGGCTATCGCCTGACCCGCTATCCACGTGCCAGCCGATCCGCTGTCGCACCGAAGCAGGGATCTCGTCCGGATCTGCTAACGCTGGCGCTGCGTATTAGTCGCAGTAAAAGACGAAACTCCAGGAGCGCCAAGTGATCCGAGTCGTGGTTACCCGCCAGCCGACTGGTCAAACGACTGAGCCGAGAGGGGCGCAAATACCTACCGATACGGCCGGCCGAGGGAACTTCAGGGAGTACGACTTGGCATGGGCATGCCGCCAGGCGCAGGCATGCCACTGGGCATCGGCGTCCCACTGGGCATGGGCATCGGCATGTGAGGCGCCATCTTGTCCGTAGGCGTACCCATTTTGTCCATAGACATTGGCATGCCACAGCACATGCCTCCGGGCATGGGCGCATCGGGGGGCTTAGGTGCATTGGGGGCCTGCTGCTGGGAGGCTTTCGCCGGGCCGAGCGTGAAAGCTCCGGAAGAACCGGTCCAGGCACCGGCTAAGAAGCTTGCCACTGCGATAGTGGCGAAGGCCAAGACGGCGGCCACCGTACGCTTGCGGTCGCGCAGGTTGGCGCCAACTTTGCTGAAGAAACTCACTGTCAAATCCTCTCGGTCGGAGCGGCGGATGACCCGTCAGGCGACGACTTCCCATATTGCTAGCAATCGTACGCCTGTTTCTACTGCCTATGTACATAGATAGTAGACGAGCCCGTAGCGGTACGGGATGTCCGTCAAGTGAACTGAACTGGCGTTCGACTCGTATCAATATCGGGAGGTGATCGAGTGCCTAGAGTTTGCCGGCGTGCTGAAGCGGAAGCGGTGGTGATGAAACGCTCTATGACGAGCACGCCGCGGTTTTGTGGCGCTACGCAATGCAGTTCACCGTGGCGCGCAACATGATCGTCGACGAACGACGCAGTGGACGGTTCCACCTGGTCGTCAGTTCACTCGACGGCTCACACAAGCTTGAGCGGCCCACTCGGAAACAGGTAAATGCGACGGTTGGGGGTGACGTGATGACTGTGCTACGGACCATCCGGGCGCCTATCTGCCCTGAAAGCCAACTGGTGCAAGTAGATTGGCGTGATACCAAGACCACGGCACGGCCGATCCGCGCGGGCGTCGGCCCCATATACGTGACGACGCCTTCAGTAGATGGACTGTGACCATGACGTATCAATGGAGATTCGGCCCGCCCGGTAATGAAGAAATGCCCGCGGGCAATAACCACCGCTACGCGATGTGGGATGGCGCCTACGTGCTGGGATCCCTGTCTGCCACCGAGCGGCGCGATTTCGAAGCACACATGGCCGACTGCCCGTCATGCCGGCAGGCCGTTGCCGAACTCAGCGGCATGCCGGCCCTGCTGTCACAGCTCAGCCGCAATGACGTCGCCGCGATCAACGAGTCCGACAACACATCCGGGGGACCCGAGATATCGCCAAAGCTGCTGCCATCGCTGCTGGCCACCGTGCGGTGGCGCCGCCGCTGCCCGCCTGATGACCTGGACGGCCGCGGCCGCCGCGGCCGTAGTGCTGGCGATCAGTGTGTTGGTCGGCGTTGCGGGCCGTTCGCCGACCTCCCCGCCGACGCAGGCGACCGCGTCGGCGCTGCCCATGGCGCAGGTCGGGACAACCCTGCTGGCGTCGACGGTGTCGCTCAGCCGCCAGCAGTGGGGAACAGACATCGCACTGAAGTTCGTGTGTTCGGCTCCGGTGGATGCCCACCACGACACGGTGGCGCTGGTCGTGGTGGGTCGCGACGGTAGCCAATCTCGGCTGGCGACTTGGGTGGCGATCCCGGGTCACACTGCAACGCCAACTGGCAGCATTTCGACGCCGGTTGATCAAATCGCCGCAGTGCAGGTGGTTTTGGCCGACAACGGCCGGGTGATGCTGCAGCGCTCGATCTAGAAAATCCGGTCGGCGTGCACTGAGGAGACGATAGCCCGAGTTGCGCAATGACATGACCATAACGAGCTCCTCGGTGTCCCATCGGAACCCGACATCCGCGCGGCCTTAGTCAGCCCGAACGTTGAGGCAACCGCTTGTCGAGCGCACGGCGCAGCTTGCGTTCGGACAGCCGCCCGAAAGAAAACAGCCTGCCGTCGACCAATACCCCGGGCGCAAACAGCACGCCCGCCGTCGCCGCGAGCCGCCGTCCCTCGTGGCTGGCCAGGTCAATCTCGGTCACCCGCAGCGGGTAGGTGTCGCCCAGCTGGCGCAGAACCTGTTTGGCGTGGTCGCAGAAGCCGCAGTCGTCCTTGGTGAGCAGGGTAATCTGCACCGGGTCGGTCACGCCGTGCGTTCGGTGGTCAGGTCGGTGAGCATCTTGGCGGTGGGCAGAAACATCGTGTAGTTGGGTTTGCCGCCGTAGTCGGCGCGCCAGCGGATTGTCCCGTCCGGGCCGACCAGGATGAAACTGTGGCCGTCGCGCATCTCGCCCATCATCCCGTACTGGTTGGCGTCGTACGCACGGGAGACCTGCATGCTCGGGTCGGACAACACTGGGGTGGTGAGCTTTTCGTCGGCGACTTTCTGGCCGATCAAATTAGCCGGGTCGGTGGTGATCGACACCACCGCATCAACGCCTGCGGTCTTCAGCGCCACCTGATTTTGTTCGAGGTCTTGGATCTGATCCCAGCACGGCTGGCAGGACAAACCCTCCTGGAAGTACAGCAGCACGTTGCGGCCGCGGAAATCGGTGAGGCTGACCTGTCCGCCGGTGCCCGAGGTAAGGGTGAACGTGGGCGCTGCGCGGCCCGCGCCGGGCTGGCCGGCCACATGTTTGAAACCGCTGCCGCCGGTTACCGCGCCGTGCTTGCCTGGTGAGCTCTGATAGACCAGGTATAGCGCCACGATCGCTAACACGGCGATCCCCACAACACCGATGATCCATCCTCGGCGCCAGACCGCCTGGCCACCCAGCCGCTGCATCTGCCGGCTGGTCTCTCGTTGTCGGCGCGTGGCCTTAGCGCTGGTCTTACCCATGTGTTTTCTCCTCGAGGGTGTCGGCGGTTGCGGGGGTTACAGATTCGTTCTCGGTGGCGCAGCCGGACGAGGTGCCTGCGGGCGTCGCCGTGGGGGTATGCAGCGCTCGTCGGATGAGTGCGGCGAGGCCCAGCAGCAACACGGCCAGCAGCACCCAGCCGGGGACCCAGGACAGGGCGCCCAGGGCCACGCTGCTGATGTGCTGCAGCCAGGCCGACAGCCGGGTTTGCCAGCCGCCGCTGGGCATGCCCGGCCCGGTGAAAGCCAAGATCACCGCAAGCACGCCCATCGCGATCATCAACAGTCCGCTCACGGCGCTGCCCAGCGCCATCGACCGTCGCCATCGGCCGAATCGCAGCCGCACGGTGCGATCGGTGAGTAGCCGGGTGGCGCGTTCGCGACGCTTGTCCCACAGCAGGGCCACGACCGCCAACGGTGCGACCATCCCGCCCACATAGGCGGCGCCGATGGCCAGTGCCACCGGGAAGGATGCGGCGGCCCCCGACAGCACCGCGACCCCGGCCAGTACCGGAGCGCAGCAGGCACTCGCCGCGCCGGAGAAGGCGCCGAGCACGTAAGCCGAGCCGAAGCTGCCCTCTTTGGCCGCGCGGGCCCCGGGCATGGGCAGGTTGGGTTTCCACCCGGCCAGCGTCGCCGCCCCGGCCATGATCATCAGGACGCCGCCGATGGAAAAGATCCACAGGTGCCCGGTCATCAGCAGGCTGCTCAGCACGGTCGCGCCCAGCCCGATCGGCAGGATCACCGTCGCGACCCCCGCGCCGAACACCAGAGTCGCCGCAACCACCCCACCGCGGTGACGGAACCCGGTCGACAGGTAGGCGGGCAACATGACAGAGACACAGCACGGCGCCAGCAGGGCCACCACCCCGCCCAGAAACGCTGCCAGCAGCGTGGTTCCGAACAGCACTTCACCCACGACGGCAGCCCCTGGTGGACGGTGCGCGCATCAATTCCCCTCTCCGTGTGGTTCGCGGTTACTATCTACGTCATCCGTACGTAGATAGTAACGCGGGGTGGCCGGGCGGCTCAACACGCTCATGATCGCCGGCGTGCCCATACGCTAGCATGATCTACTATTTGTGTACGTAGATAGTAGTCGAGTTGGTGAGTGCTGAATGCCCACCCCGGCAAGGGAGTAACTATGCACGCCGCGCCCAGACGGTCAGGGCTGCGATTGTTCATCGGCGTGGCAGCGACGGTTGCGGTCGTTGCCGCCGTCGGCCACTGCGGGCCGGACCTGTTCGGGCGGCCCGTGACCTCCACGTCGTCCACATCCGGACTCACCGGAATCCTGCAGGGCCTGGGCCTGTCGTCCCCTCTCAGCTATGCGGATGGCGCTGTGTCATCGGCTGGGCTCACGGTGAGCTCAGGGGCATGGGGGTCCGCGTCAAACGCCGACGCAGCGATGATCGCCGCGGACGATCAAATGACCGGCATGGACGGCCAGGTTATGGGCACGCTGGGTCAAATTACCGGCATGGAGGGTCGAATTATGAACCGGTTCGACCAGTTGGGAGCGGTGCGGACGGCGGTGTCCGCGGGTGTGGGCCAGGCGACTTCGGTCGGAGCCTTGTCGGTGCCGCGGGCCTGGACCACGGCCGCCCCCGCGATCAGGCTGGCCGCAGCGGCGTTGCCGGCCACCAGCCTCAGCAGCGCCCCAGAAGTCTTCGCAGGCAACCCGGGAAGCCTGTTCAGCGGGACAGCCCTGGCAAGCATGGCCGGGCGGGCGATCGGCGCTGCTGTTAGGCCGGGCTCGGGGGAGCGCGTAGGGGTAACTACTCGTGCACGCCCAGCGCTGCAGCAGAGCTTGCCGGGCACCCCAGTCGCGGAATCGCCGCCGAGCTACGCGAACTCGCCGAACTCCGCGATTCGGGAATTCTCACCGACAAGGAATTCAGCGAACAGAAACGACGCGTTCTCGGTCGCTAAACTTCAGGCTTCCATAGCAGTTTGGGGGCGATAGAGTGGGTGTCAGCCGGGTCGTCGTCAGGCCGCTACCGAGTGGCACCAGATTGCGCCGGCCGCAGTCAGAGCGGCAAGGATCAGCGGCCCCCCAGCGATGAGAAGCGTTGTGGCGGTGAGCAACAGCCCGGCGGTCCACTGGTTTCGGGCCGCTAACGGTCCGGCCAAATGTTCGGCGCGGGCCAGAACATCGGTTCCGGCGGCTGCGACGGCGCCATGCGGCGTGGGGGCACCGGTGGACAACGCCAGCAACGCGTCCAGCAGTGTCTGCGAGCCGTGCCTGCGGGCCGCGGCGTCGTCGGCGGACATCTCCAACAACCGGGCGATCTCTAGGGCGCCCTTGCTGAACAGCGTCACCCGGGGAATGGCCGCCGCCAATGCGCGGGCGAAAGCCAGGACATGGTGGTGGTGCCCGGCCAAATGGGCGCGCTCGTGCGCCAGCACCGCTTGAAGATGGCGATCGGTGAGCGCGTCGAGTGCCGCGGTGGTTACGACGATGGTGTCCGGGCGCCCGGCCACGCAGTAGGCGGCCCGTTCGGGGGCATCCACCACGACGGCGTCCAGGCCATCGATTCGGCGGCCGATCACGCGCGCTCTCTCGGCGTGCCCACGGCTATGCGCGCGTGTCCGCCATAGTGATCGACCCAGCCGCCAACCCAGAATGGCCAGTGAGCTGGCCCCGGCAGCGGCCAGCGTGAACCACCCGGCCTGCACCAATGGCCCGGGGCCGCCGTCGAAGAGCCGGCGCAGCGCGGCAAAACAGGCAGTGGCGAGCCGGCCAGGCTGGTCCCGATACCGCACAAGGGACGCGATGAGTAAGGCTGCCGCGGTCGACCACGACGCGACAACGCTGACCATCGCCACCAGCCACGCAACCACGCCTAAACGCGGCACGGAGCCCGCCCGGGTCAAGCGCAGCAGTACCCAAGGCGAGACCATCGCGACCGCGAAGCTGTACAGCAGTAGACACACCGCGGTGCTCATCATGCCGCCTTTCCCTGCCGCTCCCCGGATTTTGTCGCCGATGTAGTTGCGCCAAAGCGCAACAGCCGCAGCGAATTGATGACCACGCTGACCGAGGAGAAACCCATCGCCGCGCCGGCGATGATCGGATTGAGCAAACCTGCCGCGGCCAGCGGGATCGCGACAACGTTGTAGCCGAACGCCCAGCCAAGGTTCTGCACGATGGTGCGATAGATGCGGCGCGACAACAGGATCGCAGTGGGAACGCCCGCCAGGTCGGGGCGCACCAAAGTCAGATCGCTGGACTGGATCGCGACATCGGTGCCGGTGCCGATTGCGATGCCCAGGTCGGCCTGCACGAGGGCCGGCGCGTCGTTGACTCCGTCACCGACCATGGCCACCACCTCACCGGCGGCTTGCAGGGCGGCCACCTCAGCCTGCTTGTCGGCCGGCAGCACCTCGGCCAGCACCCGCTCGATGCCCAGCCGGCGCGCGACGGCATCGGCGGTCCGGGCATTGTCGCCGGTAATCATCGCCACCCGCAGGCCCATGCGGTGCAGCCGCGCGACAATCTCGGCCGCGTCGGGCTTAACCGTGTCGGCCACCGCGACCAGGCCAGTCACCCTGTCCGCCCAGCCCACGAACGCTGCGGTGTTCCCGCGTTCCTCCAGCCGTTGCGCCTGCTCGGCCAGGTCGGTCGGCACGGTCCATCCTGCCTCGACAAACATGGTGCGCCGACCCACCATGACGGCGACGTCGTCGATAGCGGCACGCACACCGTGGCCGGCGAACGCCGTGAAGTCGCACACGGGACTCGCCGCGCCGAACCTGGATCGCGCCGCGGCCGCGATCGCCACCCCGATCGGATGCTCACTGTCCGCTTCTGCGGCGCCGGCCCGGCGCAGGACGTCATCGCGGTTATTGCCCGCGCCGGCCAGGACCTCGGTCACCGACATCTCGCCACTCGTGAGGGTGCCGGTCTTGTCGACGAGCACCGTAGTGATGGTGCGGGTGCGTTCGAGAACCTCCACCCCTTTGATCAAAATGCCCAAGTGTGCGCCGCGGCCAGTACCGACCATGATTGCCACCGGGATGGCCAACCCCAGCGCGCACGGACACGCGACGATCAACACCGCGACCGCGGCGATCAGCCCGGCCGCCGGGTCGCTCTCCAGCAGCCACCAGCCCAGGAAGGTCAGCACGGCGAGGACGATCACGGTCGGGACGAAGACCGCCGAGATCCGGTCAGCCAGGCGCTGCGTATGGCCCCGCCCGGCCTGCGCTGCAGAGACGAGCGACACGATCTGAGCGAGCGCGGTGGCCGACCCGACCCCGGTCGCCGCGACGGTGAGCACGCCGCTGGTGTTCACCGTGGCCCCAACCACCGCCGATCCCACAGTCTTTTCCACCGGCACCGACTCACCAGTCAGCATCGACTCGTCCACGGCGCTGGCCCCGTCGGTGACCTTGCCGTCGGTGGGCACCTTCTCGCCCGGCCGCACCCGCATCAGGTCGCCGACGCGCACCTGCTCGATCGGGATCATCACCTCGGCGCCGTCGCGCTGAACCCGGGCCTGCTTGGCGCCCAGTTCTAGCAGCGTGCGAATCGCGTTGCCGGCCCGGCGTTTTGCCCGCGCCTCAAGGTAGCGGCCCAGCACCAGAAACGCGATGATCAGCGCGGCACTTTCGAAATACATGTCGCCGCCGAAGAACAGCAGCCGCGCGGTGGAAAAGGTGTAGGCCGCCAGGGTACCCATCGCGATCAGGGTGTCCATGTTGGCCGTGCGGTGACGGGCCCGGCGCGCGCCCTCGCGCAAGAACGGCCAGCCGACGTAGAACTGCACCGGTGTGGTGAGGGCGAACTCGACCCACTGCACCCAGGGCTGCGTGCGCAGCGTCCCGGACAACATCGCCAGATAGCCCACCGCCAACGCCAACGGCCAACCGACGATCGCCCGATGCAGCCAGGCCCGTTCGGCCGCGGCCTCATCCCCGCCGGCGTCGACCTGAGTGCCGGCCTCCAACGGTGTCAGCCGGTAGCCGATTTGCTCGACGGCGGCGCGCAGCGCATCGGGATCAGTTGGTTGCTCCGCGAGCATGACCCGGGCGCCCGATGTCGCGTAGTTGACTTCCGCGGATGCGACACCGGCCTGTCTGCTCAGGATTCGTTGCACGCTCATCGCGCACGACGCGCAGGTCATCCCCTCGACCGCAAAGTCGAGGTGCGCCGGTGAGGTCGTGGCGTGCATCACGGAGTCAGCCATTCGCCGCGACCGCGTAACCCTGGTTCTCGATCGCGGCAACCAATGCGTCCTGACCGATCAGGGCGTCATCGAAGTCCACGCTTACTCGTTTGCCGGCTACGTCGACGACCACCGTGCGTACACCGTCGAGTCGGCCGAGCGCGCCCTCGATGGCGGCCTTGCAGGCCGCGCAAGAGATTTCGGGTACCGAAACGACCGCTGTGCTCACCACGATTACCTCCAACCTTGGCCGCGCCCCTACGACCGGCAGCGGACACTAACCCAGTGTTATCCTTCCAGTGCACTGGAAGGTCAAGGGGAGTCGCATGCAGATCGGCGAGCTGGCGAAACTCACCAATACCAGCACGAAGACCATCCGCTTCTACGAGGACTCGGGGCTGCTACCGCCGCCGGCACGTAGTGCCTCCGGGTATCGGGACTATGGGCCTGAGATCGTGGACCGGCTGCGGTTCATCCATCGGGGCCAAGCGGCCGGCCTGACCCTACAGAAGGTGCGCCAAATCCTGGCGGTCCACGACCGCGGCGAGGTGCCGTGCGGGCACGTCCGACAGGTCCTCAACGACCGGCTCGACCAAGTCCGCGCGCAAATCGCCGAACTCGTCGCCCTCGAAGGCCACTTGCAGACCCTTCTCGACCACGCGTCGCGCGGCGCGTCCACCGAACACGACCATTCCACGGTGTGCTGGATTTTGGAAGGCGACCCGGATGGGGCCGCCACCGTCGAGCTCACTCACCCCCGCGACTGAAACCTGCACCGGTCCGCGACATCGCATCGCGCTCGACACTCCGGCGGTATACGGTCTACGTACATAGATGGTACATGTGCGGCGCGTGAGTTCGGGAAGGGTGCGCGGTGAGTATCGCGGTCTGGCTGCTGCTGTACGCCGCTGTGGTGTGTGTGATCGCGCCGCGGCTCCTGCCGCACCTGACCCGCCGCGGGAGCGCCCCCGGCGCCGCCGTGGCCGTGTGGCTGATCGTTCTAGCCGGCGTGCTGGTGTCGTGGGCGGCCGCGGCGGCCGCACTCGTCGTGTATATCGCGCGGACTTGGACTCGGCCCGATCCGTTAGCTGTGCGCGCGTGCTTCGCCGCGTGGCGTTCGGCCGCCGCCGGGCAGCACGGGGTAGGGACGCAGATCGGCCTCTGGGCGGTGACGCTCGTTGTGGGGGCCTTCACGGTCACCCTGGCGGCCCGCGTCGGCCGATCCCTGCTGCGGGCTCGTGCCAGCAGTCGCCGACATGCCCGGTCCGCGCACATCGTCGGTCGCCGCGTCGCCGGGGTGGACGGTCTGGTGCTCGAGGCGCCGCAGAAGATGGCCTATTGCCTAGGCGGGCGCCCCGGAACGATTGTGATCACCAGCGCTGCGATCGCCACCCTCGAGCCGCCTCACCTCGACGCCGTGTTGGCCCATGAACGCGCCCACCTTGCGGGGCGACATCATCTGCTGCTCGCCGCGACGCGAGCCCTGGCGGCAAGCCTGCCGCGCATCCGGTTGTTCACTCTGGCCGAGACGGAAGTCGCGTGGCTGCTGGAGATGTGCGCGGACGACACCGCAGCCCGACGGCACGGCCCTGCGGCGTTGCTCGCGGCACTGCTCGCTCTTGCGGGCGCCGACCCGATCCCGTCAGCAGCGTTGGGGGCCAACACCGTCGGGGTGTGTGCACGAGTCATGAGGCTCACCGAACCCGACACCGCCGCGGCACGGGTCCGCGCCCGGGTCCTGCTGACCGCAGTCACCGCTGTCATCGTGTTCGGCCCCTTCGCCGTGTGGGCGGGAGTACACAACCTCACTCCACACGGCGTTACGCATTGCGGCCCCTTCACCGCCTGACCCGAATGATCTGTGGCTTCCGCCGAGGCGTTCGGCGGTGCGCTGCGGCCCCCCGAGTCGACGAGCAAGTATCTACGGCGCGGGGGTGGGCACGGGCGTATTCGGCGTCGGGGACATGCTCGGCATCGGCGACATCGACGGCATGGATGGCGTTTTCATGTTTTTCATGTCGTCTTTCATGGAGGCGCAACAGTCGTCCTTGGCTGCATGCATGGAGCCGCAACAGCCGGAGTGTGCAAAGAAGAGGAGATACACGCCGGCGACGACGATGAAGATGCCGACCGCGATACCTGTGATAGCAAGGGCTGGATAGAGCCAACGACTCCAACTCGCGGTGGTGGGAGTCGGTGTAGTGGAAGTGGTTTCGGTCATAGCCTTTTACCTTTCTTGCAGGATGGTCGGTTGACCTCAACAATGTACTATACTACTTAGTAGATTAGTAAGACGGCAGGTCCCGACGTAGGCTTGCCCGTTATGCAGGTGGTGGGATGCGAGGCGCGCACGGTCTCGGTGAGCTTGAGGCGGACATCATGGCTGTCCTTTGGGACAACGCGCAGCTGATTACCGTGCGCCACGTCCTAACTGTCCTGCAGCGCACCGCCGCGTACACCACGGTGATGACCGTGATGGATAACCTGCACCGCAAAGGCCTGCTTACCCGCGAACGTCGCGGCAGGGCGTATCACTACCGGCCGGTGTGGGGTCGGGAGGAATACACCGCGCAGCTCATGCGCGAGGTCCTGGCGGCCGCGAACGACCACGACGCCGTTTTTGCCCATTTCGTTTCACAGATGACGGACGAGGAGTCTCGCAGCCTCCAGGCCGTATGGCAGCGGCACAAAACGGCTGGCTGATGCCGAGGTGCTCTGCGTTCCGCCAATCGGCTGCGGGTGTGGGTAGTGCCGGCCCTGGTGGACCGTCTCACTCCTCCATCGAAAGAAGCTGTTTTGGGATGCGATGCACCCCGCGGGTTCGGGCACGCTCAGCTGCAAAAGTCTGAAATACGCCCCGCCAGTAGCGCAGTAGCGCAGTAGCGCAGTAGCGCAGTAGCGCAGTAGCGCTGCGAGTAGGGTTGCCTGGCGCTGCGACTCAAGGCGCTCGCCGAGCGCTCGCAAGCTCACCGCTGTTTTCTTCCCCGGCCGGCCAACTGCGCGGAGCCGGGCTCGTGGCGATCCGACCGCCGTGGCATGAACGTCTACCACCGCCCGCACAGCGACGCCGTCGCCGCGCTGTGCGCGGTGCTGGATCCCAACCGTTGCCGCTAGCCAGTCCCACATCCAGAGACCTCCGCATTCCGGGCGAGCGTCTATACACGGGCCCAGGATGAGCTGCCTAGATAGGTAAGTCTATACTTACCGTTCGTGGTCACTTACGAAGCCGCCGATGCATGGGCGGCTCTCGCTGATGGCACCCGACGAGCGATATTCAAGCGCCTTGCCGGTGGGCCGATGGCGGTGGGCGAGCTTGCTCATGGCATGCCCGTAAGCAGGCCGGCTGTGTCGCAGCATCTGAAGGTGCTGAAAAGCGCGGGGCTGGTTGCGGATCGCGCAGTGGGAACGCGGCGCGTTTATCAGTTGAATCCGAAAGGCATTGAGGCACTGAGGTCGGAGTTAGATGTGTTCTGGGGCCAGGCTCTAGACGCTTACAAAGCGATCGCCGATGAAGGAGGGCAAGACGGATGAGCTCATCAAAGGTCGAGCCAGTGCGGAAGAGCGTCGTTGTCAACCTTGGTGTTGAACGTGCGTTCGCACTGTTCATCAATAAGTTCGGTGGCATCAAGCCACGTGAACACAACCTGCTGTCAGTCCCGATTGCCAAAAGCGTCTTCGAGCCGCGGGTTGGCGGGCACATCTACGACGTAGGGATTGATGGCAGCCGGTGCGAATGGGCGCGTGTCCTTGCCTATGAGCCGCCATCCCGCGTCGTTTTTTCATGGGACATTGGGCCGACCTGGCAACTGGAAACCAATCCCGCCAAGACGAGCGAGGTCGAGGTGTGCTTCATCGCCGAGTCCGATGTTCGCACTCGGGTGGAGTTGGAGCATCGACACCTTGATCGCCATGGCACTGGCTGGCGAGCCATCGCCGATGGAATTGATGGCGAGGCGGGTTGGCCGCTTTACCTCAGTCGCTACGTCGAGATGACGACGGAGGCGTCACGATGAGCGCGGGTGAGAAGTCCCTCATGGACATGGCTTATGACGAGCGGACCGACCTGGCCGCGTTCCTTGAAACGCTGACACCGCAGGAGTGGCATGCGCCGAGCCTGTGCGAGGGATGGACGGTGAAGGACGTCGTTGCACACATGGTCAGCTACGAAGAGTTGACCCCTTGCGGCTTGTTGAAGCGTTTCGCGAGGGGTCGGATCTCGCATGCCAACGAGGTTGGCGTCGAGGAGTTCGCGCCAATGTCACCTCAAGAGTTGATGACTTTCCTTGGCAGGCATCTTCGTCCACAAGGACTTACCGCTGGTTTTGGCGGGATGATTGGGCTCATCGATGGAACTGTCCACCATCAGGACATCCGCCGCGCGCTCGGTCATCCGCGCACCGTGCCAGTTGATCGCCTGGAACGGATTCTGCCCCTGGTGCCCAGAAACCCACGGCTGGGCGCTGGGCGTCGCATCCGAGGACTGCGACTGAGAGCGACCGACCTCGGCTGGCACCACGGCGAGGGCCCCGAAGTCAGCGGCACAGGAGAAGCACTCCTAATGGCGATGACAGGCCGGCGTGAAGCCGTCAAGGAACTCACCGGGCCGGGACAAGCCACGATGGCCGGGCGCCTCACCGCTTAGGCGGCCATCTGGTGGGCAGTCACCGTCGCCTTGTTCGGCCGGCATCCGATAGACCGCTAACTCCGAGGGTTGTCGCGATGGTGCTGGCGGACTCGCCGCTGGCATGCATCCGCTGCGCCAAAGCCAGCTTGGAACTGTCGAGAACCTTTGGGCGACCGATGGGTTGCCCTTACGCCCGCCGAGCGTCGAGAGCTGCAGATAACAGCCAACAGCGACACCCGTCGGCGGGTACGGCTTCTAAGTCGGAGTGAACTGGCTCAGGTCGTAGATGCCGAGGCTTTTTTCGATATCGGCGATTTTATTGACGACCCCTTGGAAGCCGGCCTGACCAAACCGCCGGCGCTCCTCGTCTTCGAAGGTCTCAGCGAGGTCGCGAAACTCCTTAGCGGGCACCACGTCACGCAATGCGGGAAACACGACGGTGTCTTCGCGCGCCTCGTGCGGCTCGTACATCCGGATGAAGGCCAACATGTTTTGCACCAGGGCTTGTCGCGCGGGCTGATCGAGCGCAGCCGCTCCAGTGGTGGCAGCGAGGACCCGGTCCGTGAGCACGCGGCCGCGCTGGTGCTGGGTGCGCAACACGGTGGTGATGTCGGTGAGTTTGCCTGCCTGTTCGAGCTTAGGGAAGACGTACTGCTCTTCCAGGTGTTCGTGGTAGTCCTCGATGAAACTTCGAATAATCCCGGCGCCCGAGTTGAGCGCTTGAGTCGGATCTTGCTCGCCGGCCTGCAGGCGGCGGATCCCTTCTCGATAGATCAGCAAGACGCGCTTGAGTACTCCGTGCTCGCGCATCAAGTCCTCGGGTGGAGTGACTGGCACCTCCTCTTCCGAGGGTGCGCCAGCCTGGGCAGGGCTGGGCTTGGGTGGCGAGCTGCCGCATGCCGATAGGGCCAGCACACCAGCTGCCGATATCGAGATCCCGAGAAGGTGACGCCGGCCCACGGCCGGTGGCATCTGTTCTGTCACGGGCACGCCCTTCTTCACTGGAAACCAGAAGTCTATGTCTGATATCGTAATCCGATATCTAAACACGATAGTTCAGTCGACTTACGGTCGGGGCCTTGCGGACCGACGGTATCGTTCATCGATATCGTAAATCGATACGGGAGTGGAGTTCAGCTTGGACTCACGACAGAGGCACGCCGATGAGCCAGCTCCTGGCGAGCGCGGCGCGGCTGCATATCTTGCACCACACGGAGGTAGCGCCGATTGATGGCGCGTGGATGGCTGCTGAGCTGGCCCGCCACGGCTACGACGTCAGCGCCGGCACGCTGCGTCCGGTGCTGCACCAGATGCACCGTGAAGGCCTGTTGACCGTCACTGATCGCCCAGAACCTCACGCGCCAGCTCCGCCAACGCCTTGCGGTCCTCGGCAAGCGCGTGCTTCCCAGCCCTGGTCGCGCGGTAGACCCGCCGTCTACGGCCGTCGACGATGCGCTGCTGGGAGGTCAGTAGCCCGTCAGCTTCTAGTCGGTGCAACGTCGGATACAGGGTGCCGGGACTGATGTCGTAGCCATGACGCGCCAATTCCTCGGTCAGCCAGGCGCCGTGGATCTCCTCGACCGCGGCGTGATGCAGGATGTGCAGCCGCACCGCCCCGCGTTGAAACTCCCGCATCATCCCACCTCCTTCGCGTCATGTGACGAACCCGATATCGGCATCCGATCTTACCGCTGGGAAGCTGCTGTCAAGGCTGCGCGGGCAGCGCCTGATCGTGAAACGACATCGATCTTCGATATCTGAAACGCGAGCACGCCGCCGTGGGCACATCATTCTCTGGACCGTGGCCGTGTTTTGTCACAGTAGGTAGGCGTGTCTAGGCAATCTTTTCTGCATCTCGACAACGTCGCGCGCGCGGATCTAGCCGGGGCGCGAGAAGTGCAGGCGTGCGTCTGGCAGCGTTTCCCCGGCATCGCGTGATCCTCAGCGGATCACCGGAATAAGCAGCCGGGCAACGCGTTCCGGGCCCCAGTGCAGGGTGCATTTAGCCCGCGGCCCACGTTCATACACGGCGGGGAACTGGCCGGTGAGCGGGTTGCGCGGCCACAGCCACCGACCGGCCACGACGAGGCGCAACTGCTCGCCGGCCCTGAACAGCGTCGCCGACGGCCCCAGTGGGATGTCGACTTGCACGACCTCACCGGCCTGCAGCGGACGGCGCGCATCCAGGGTCGGTATCGGATCAAAGGGCCGGGACTGGGCTTCGTCCAGGGTCCGCATCGACGCCTTCAACCATCCGGTGGTGATCCGGTCACGTCCGAAGCCGTAGGAACCTTCGAACGGTATATACGTACTGCCACGCCACTTTTCGACACCGACATACAGGTTCGCGTCGTCAGTGCCGTGGACCTCGACGAACAGCCGTAGCGCCATCGGCCCGGTGATCTCGGTGTCCGCGGGCACCGTCCAGCCGAAACGCGCTCCACCGGAACGGGTATCGAAGGTGATGGATCCCGGTTGTTCGGGCGGTGCGGCGGATAGACCGGCATCGGCCAGGTGCAACGGCGTCCAATCGGTGGACTCCAGCGGCCAGCCGGATTCGTCGCGGATCTCGACGACGCGGTCGCGGTCCTCCCGAACTTCCAGGCGCACCCGCGGCAACGGCTCGCCGAGTATCTCTTTCAGGTGGCGGTTGAGGAACGCCAGCTGCGTGCCCAGAGCCGACTCGGAGTAGAACGTCGCCCACTTGCCGCTGCGATGGGTATATAGATGCCGCTCGGGCGAATTGATCTGTTCGAAGCCGCGCACCGACCCGCGGCTGTGCAGGTTGTTGTCGGAGAAGCTGCCGCAGATCAACGCGGGCACCTCGATCCTGGACAGGTCAGGCACCAGCGCCTGCCACCACTCGTCGCGCAGTGGCCGCTTCGCATTCTCCTCGTGCAGCGTGTATTTCAGCCGCGCAGCCCTCAGGCCGTTGCTCCAAATCTTGAGGAAGCCGATCTCCCTTATGCCGCCCGGTCGCGCCAAGTCGCGGTAGACATCGGTCCATCCCTCCCATGGGACGATCGCCTTCAGGTGCGGTGGCCGCAGAGCCGCCGCCTTCCACTGCGAGATGGCGAGGTAGGAGACGCCGATCATGCCCACCGCGCCGGTGCTCCACGGCTGCTGACCGGCCCACTCGATCAGGTCGTAGACGTCCTCGCCTTCCTGATCGGACAACAGCGAACACACACCGTCGGAGTGCCCAGCGCCGCGCAGGTCGCAGTTGACCACCGCGAATCCATGTGCGGTCCACCACGCCGGATCCGGCGCCTCCCAGCCGGTCAGGCTGGAGAACCGGGGCCGCGACGGCTGCCGCAACAAGTAATACTGGAATGGCACCCAATAGGCGCGGCCCCAACGCTTTTTCTTTGGGGTGTTGTCTTTGTCGTAGGGATGGGCGCACAGCAGCACCGGGAACGGGCCGTCACCTGGTGGCAGGTAAGCGTTTACCCGTAGCACGGTCTTGTCACGGGTTGTAACCGGCACGTCGTGGTGGACCACGACAGCGCCAGGTTCTGGCGGGTAAACGTCTGCGGGACGGAGGATAGTCCGCAGGCGCTCGACGGCGTAACGTGCCGCGCCGGGCCGCTTCCAGGGTTGATCGGAAGCCGCCGCGTCGGGCGAACGTGCCATGCCTTTTCCTTCTCGTCAGTTCTCGATCGCCGGCGGTGCGACGTGTGGTGGGTCAACGTTGTCCAGCGCGCGGGCGGCCAGTGCGCGGCCGATGTCGATCACCTCAGCCGCACGGTGGAATTCCAGGCCACGGCAGGCCGAGCGTGGCACCTCGATCAGCAAGTCGGGCGGGTAGGCGGCCAGGGTATGACGCGCAAGGGCGGCCTGGGCGATGTCAATGGTGCGGTTCATCACTTCGAAACTGCCCAGCTTGGGCACCTCGGCTTCGAAATCGGGGAGTATCACGGAGTCCGCGGTGTCCGCAGAGCCCTCGGATGCCTCTGAGGCGTCCGGGATCGACGCGCCGAACCGGTTGAGCACTGCGCGCGCGGTCGGCGAGTCGAACAACGCCGACGTGCTGCTCAGCATGCGGTTCAGCCACTCGGTCGTGGGCCGGGGTTCGGGCTCGGCGCCGCCGATGGCCTCGCTGCCGGATAGGCTGACCGCGATGGTCAAATCGGCGTTGACCGCCGAGATCGGCGCCATCGGCAGCGGATCGAGGATCCCGCCGTCGGCCAGTAGCCGCCCGTCAATGACGTGCGGCGTAATCACTCCGGGGATGGCAATCGATGCCCGGATGGCCTCATCGACCGGCCCGCGCTGCAACCACACCGACTTGCCGGCCAACAGATCGGTGGCCACCGCGGTGTAGGGGATCGGCAGTTGCTCGATGGTGGCGGCGCCGAGGATCTCACGTACGGCGTCCAGGATCTTTTCGGCCCGCAGCACACCGGCCGCCGTGATCGAGGGATCCAGCAGCCGCAGGATGGCGCGCTGAGTCAATGACCTTGCCCAGTCGGCGAATTCGTCGAGCCGTTCCGCTGCCTGCAAACCACCCACGAGCGCGCCCATTGACGAACCGGCGATCCCGACGATCTGGTAGCCGCGGTCATGCAGCTCGTGGATCACCCCGATGTGGGCGTATCCACGGGCACCGCCGCTGCCGAGAGCCAACGCCACCCGGGGTCGTGGCGCATCGCGGGCGCGATGAGGATCGAGCTGCCCTGAGGGCGGCTCGGGCACGTTCTCGGAGTCGGCCATGCCCTCATCTTCGCGCGCCTTGCCTGGGTTTTTTCAGCTGTGATCCGAATTGCGCTTGCGGCACGCCGACACCTCAGCCGCACTCGTCGTTGGCGGCCGCTTTGGCCGCGACGATCACCGCGGCCTGCCGTGCCAGGGGCAATGCAACCCAGGCGATGTTCCAGGTGCCGGCACCGACGACGCCCGGCACCTGGACCGCCGCCAAATACCTCTCGACCACCGCCGGTCGGTCACCCGGGTGGCCTTGCATCCATACCGTCGCCGCATGGCAGGCCTGGAAATACTCTTCTTCGGTCGACCGTGCCGGCACGTTGATCGTGGTCGTGACGCCCCCGGGGGAGATCGAGACGACGCCGGGCGGTGCTGTCGCACCGGCCTGCACGGTGCCGGACGGTGTCACCGACGTGGGCGCGCCCTTCTTGCTGTCTGGCGAGCAGCCCGTCATCGTCGACGTAACGGCCAGGACGGCAACCGTGCCCCACACCAGGGGACGACGTGGCTGCCACCGCACCCCGCCAATCTATGCAACACTGGCTGCCGTGACGCAGCGAACCGGCTTTTGGGAGTGTTGTCGGCCCTGACTTGCCGCCGTCCCTGGTCCGTCCGTTCGCTTTGGAGCTTCCTGCATGGTTTCCGCAAACCTCGTTGCTGACGCTGTCCCGTTCCGCCCGTCGACCCTGCGATCCGTCTCCGGGCCCACCCGGCTGCGGCTGGCCGACCTGTTGCACATCACCGACCGGACCGCTGACGACGTGCTCAGCGGACGTTACGACCACCTGGTTCCGCCTGGCGGAGTGCCCACCGACGACCGTTGGTTCGCACGGCTGCACGGCGACGACGAAGTCGATGTCTGGCTGATCAGCTGGGTGCCCGGGCATCGCACCGAACTGCACGACCACGGCGGATCGCTGGGCGCGCTGACGTTGTTGTCCGGGTCGCTGGACGAATTCCGCTGGGACGGTGAAAAATTGCGCTGCAGACGGCTGGTGGCCGGGGATCAGGCCGCGTTTCCACTGGGTTGGGTGCATGACGTGGTGTGGGCCCCGGCCGGCCCGGGCCCTTCCGTGACATCTTCAGCCGTGCCGTCCGTATCCGAGACGCTGGGGCCCGAGACGCAGGGGCCCTCGCTGAGCGTGCACGCGTATTCGCCGCCGCTGACGGTGATGTCGTACTACGAGGTCGCCGACCAAAACAGGCTGCGGCGCAAGCGGACGGAACTGACCGACCAACCGGAAACTCTATGAGCCGCGTCGATCAGGTTCTGGCGGCGGCGCGGGCACGGTTGCGGCGCTTGGCGGCCGACGAGGTGCCCGCGGCCCTGCGGCGCGGCGCATTGCTCGTCGACATCCGGCCACAGGCCCAGCGGACCCGCGAAGGTGAGTTGCCCGAGGCGCTGAAGGCCCTCGTCATCGAGCGGAACGTGCTGGAGTGGCGGTGCGACCCCACCAGTGACGCCCGCCTGCCCCAAGCCGTCAGCGACGACGTGGAGTGGGTGGTGCTGTGTTCGGAGGGCTACACGTCAAGCCTTGCCGCGGTAGCACTGCAGGACCTCGGCCTGCACCGCGCGACGGATGTCATTGGCGGCTACCACGCGCTGGCTGCCGCCGGAGTGCTGGCCGCACGGTAGTCCGTCTTAGCCGCCCCGCCGCCGCCCCCGCCGTCGGCGCTGCCGTTGTACCACTCGTCATTGGGGTTGTAGTTCTGGCCGGCGGGCGGTTGAGCCGGCGGTGGCGGTGCCGGCGGCGCTGGTACATCGGTGGGTGGATCCGCCGGCGGCGGCGCCGGGAGCACAGCCGGCGCACTTGGCGCGGCGTACCCCGGGATGCTGACGGCGGCCGTGGGTATGGCGACGAGCATCGCGGCTACCGAGATCTCGACGATGACGCTGCGGACGCCCGATGGCCTTGTGTACGTCATCGATGACTCCCTCCATGGGGTCGCAGGAAGTTGATACTGCCACTGCGCATCGCGGCCGGATAGGTATTCACCTCGACGTAGCAACTGTTCAGACTCTCGAAACCCTTGGCACGCGACGGCTGGCTGTCAGGCGACGCTGGCATGCAGCAGGGGGCGCAGCTTGTCGGTTTTTTCCGGCGTCCACCCCGGTGGCTGCAGCACCGCCGCCCAGCCGTTGGCCACGTCGGCCACATAGACGTGACCGTGGCCGGCCGGTACGCCGGTCGCCACCGCCATGTCGGCCGACACCTGCAAGAACGTCACCACCGGGATCCACTCGGTCTCGGGCAGCACGTCGTAGCCGCGTTTTTCACGCAACCAATCCGGCCGGCTGAACAGCAGGTCGGGATTCCACCAGGCGATGGGGTCGGACGCGTGTTGCAGATACACCACTTTCGGCCGGTGCCACGCGGCGTTGGGGCGGCCCAGGTCGTCGGAACGGGCCACAAACCGCGCGTGGCTCCCGTGGTCGTAGATCGGCAACCATTCCGGCGAGCCGGCGTCGCGCGTCGCGGTGAGGTCGGTCCAGATGGTGTTCTGGAACGTCGGCCCGGAGAACAGTGCGCCGTCGGTGCGGGCCAGGACGTTGTTCAGGCTCATGAACGGCGCCTCGCCGCCGAATGAGCCCAGGCTTTCGCCGAATACGACCAGCTTGGGGCGTTGCGCCTCGGGCAGCCCGCGCACCAGCCGGTCGACCGCCTCGAACAACGCCTGCCCGGCGTGGCGCGCGTTGTTCTTGTCCACCAGGAACGACAGCCAGCTGGGCAGAAACGAGTACTGCATGCTCACGACCGCGGTGTTGCCGTTGTACATGTACTCCAGCGCATCGGCTTCCGCCTCGTTGATCCAGCCGGTGCCGGTGGTCGTGCCGACCGCGATGACGGCGCGCCGCAGCCCGCCGGTGCGTTGCAACTCACGGGCGGCCAACTCGGCGGTCGCGGTGATGCCGTCGGTCGAGTTCAGGCCGGCGTAGGCGCGGATCGGCTCGGTCGCCGGCGCGCCGTTGAATTTGGTCAGCTGATCGACGGTCGGCCCGTTCCCGACGAAGATCCGCCCCTGGTGTCCGAGCGACTCCCACGACACCAGCGATCCCGGTCCGCCGGAGCGGTTCGACGTCTTCGGTCGCGCGCTTGTAGGGCTCGTCTCGTTGTTGACGGTGGCGAAGGTGTTGTTCATGGTCCGCATCGCGAATTTCACCACCACACCGTTGAGCAACGCGATCGTCAGCGCCACCAACAAAAGCACCACCACGACGGCCGACACCCGGGGCGGCGCAACGCGATCCAGTTGGCGATCGAGGAAACGGATCAGTCGGCCGACGAGCTGACCGATCTCTACTACGGCGAACAGCACGATCACCGACAGCGCGGCGGCCAGCGGGTAATCGAACCATTTCAGGTGTGCGACCCTCATCAGGTCGCGCACCCGGTCCTGCCAGACGTGAAACCAGATCACCATCGCGAGCATGCCCACCGCTCCGACGACGATCAGCACCAACCAAGCCCACCGCGGCGCCGGCGGGCTGGAATCACGGGACCGCATGAAACGCACCAGCCACACCGCGAAAACTCCCAGGCCGTAACCGCTCGCCCCGCCGATGCCGCTGACCAGTCCCTGGAACAGCGGACCCCGTGGCAACAACGACGGCGTCATGGAAAACCACACGAACACCAGCCCGACCGCGGTGCCGGTGAACGTGTAGTGCCGAACCCACCAGTCGTCTCGGCCGGACACCGCGGCGCCCGGCGTCGGTTCGGCTGTAGGCACCGCGCCGTTGGACTCGGTGCTGGTCTGACCAGTCGGTTCGCTCATCACGGTCTCTCAGCGGTGGGTGAAGTTCGGGGACCGCTTTTCGATGAAGGCGGCCATCCCTTCGGACTGGTCGTCGGTCGCGAAAGTCGAATGGAACAGTCGACGTTCGTAGAGCAGGCCTTCGGCCAAGGTGGATTCGAAGGCGCGGTTGACCGCCTCCTTGGCCATCCGGGACGCCGACCGCGACATCTGCGAAATGGTGGTGGCGATGGCCTTGGCCTCGGTCAGCAGGTCGTCGGCGGGCACCACCCGCGACACCAGGCCGCTTCGCTCGGCCTCGGCGGCGTCGATGGTGCGGCCGGTCAGAATCAGATCCATCGCCTTGGCCTTGCCGATGGCCCGGGTCAGCCGCTGGGATCCGCCCATGCCCGGCAGCACGCCGAGCTTGATCTCGGGTTGACCGAATTTCGCGGTGTCGGCGGCGATCAGCAGATCGCACATCATCGCGAGTTCGCAACCGCCACCCAGTGCGTGTCCGGCCACCGCGGCGATCGTCGGCGTGCGCACAGCGGCCAGCCTGGCCCAGGGCGCGAAGAAGTCCGCATCGAAGGCGTCGGAGAACGCCAAGCCAGACATTTCTTTGATGTCGGCGCCTGCGGCGAACGCCTTCGCCGAACCGGTGATGACGATCGCTCCGATGCCGGGATCGTTGTCGAATTCGGCTGCCGCGGTGGTGACTTCTTTCATCACCTGGCTGTTGAGCGCGTTGAGCGCTTTCGGCCTGTTCAGCGTGATGGTGCCGACCCGCGCGTCGCGCTCGACCAGAATGGTCTCATACGCCTTTTCGTGAGCCTCTGTCATCGCTGCGCTGCCTTTCTAGAACGTCAGATCGTCGTCGACGGGTGCGAAATATGCGTCAACGTCGGCCGCGCTCACCGCGGCCGGCGATGCCGGCGACCACTTGGGGTTGCGGTCCTTATCGACCAGCTGAGCGCGGATGCCCTCGACCAGATCGTGCGAGCGCAGCGACGCCGACGACACCCGATAATCCTGGGTCAAAACGTCTTCCAACGTGTCGAGTTTTGCGGCGCGGCGCACCGCCTCCAGCGTCACCGACAGCGCGATGGGCGAGCGGGTCGCGATCAGGTTAGCCGCGTCGGTGGCGGCCCCGGCGTCGTGGCCCCGCAGTGCGGCAACGATGTCGACAATGGTGTCACCGGTATAGCACTCGTCGATCCAATCACGTTGCGCAGCAAGGCTACTGGGCGGCGGTTCGATGGCGTGGGCGGCGATGGCCCGCTCGACGCCGTCAGCGGCGATGGCCTGGCTGAAGGTGTCCAGTTTGTCGTGGGGCACATAGTGGTCAGCGAAACCCATCGCGATCGCGTCAGCCCCGGAGAACGGCGCACCGGTGAGCGCGGCGTGCAGACCCAGCGATCCCGGTGCGCGCGACAGCAGATAAGCACCGCCGACGTCGGGGATGAAGCCGATGCCGACTTCGGGCATGGCCACCTTCGACGTTTCGGTGACCACTCGGGTGTTGGCATGTGCGCCGACCCCGACGCCTCCGCCCATCACGATGCCGTCCATCAGCGCGACATACGTCTTCGGGAATCGGCCGATCCGACCGTTGAGCAGATATTCGTCGTGCCAGAACCGCCGCGCCGCGACCCCGTCGCCGCGGGCGCTGTGATAGATCGCCACCACGTCGCCGCCGGCGCACAGCCCGCGTTCGCCGGCCCCGGACAACACGACAGCGTCGACCGCAGCGTCGCGCTCCCATCCCGCGAGCACCGCGCTGAGCCCCTCGACCATGCCCTGGTTCAGCGAGTTGATCGCCTTGGGGCGATTGAGCGTCACAAAACCGACGCCGTTCTCGACGCGGCTGGAAATCTCGTCGGATTCGTCCGTCACGCGCGCGGTCTCCCCTCGATGTGAATCCCTCGTCGATTGCTGGTCAGGACTTGACCAGCAATCTAGATCGTTACCCGCATCGCGACGCTCGCGGGTAAGGTCTAAATCGACAGGGCCCGGCCGTATGCGCAGGGCAGGCTGCCCGGGAACTAGGCAAGACCCCGGTTCGTTGGACACTTGTTCGCACAGTTCGAAGTCACAGCTCACGAGAGGAACCGACGGTGCGGGAAACTAGCAACCCGGTATTTCGCTCGCTGCCTAAGCAGCGTGGCGGATATGCGCAGTTCGGAAGTGGCGTCGCGGGCGCCGCGACACAGTACGGGCATCAGACGGACCCCTATGCTCCGTATACCGACCAGCAAGCAGGCGTTTCCCGCCCGCTGACCATTGACGACGTCGTCACCAAGACCGGAATCACCCTGGCGGTGCTGTCGGCGGTTGCGGTCGTTTCCTACTTCATGGTCGAAGCCAACCAGGCGCTGGCCACCCCGTTCACCTTCATCGGCGCGTTCGGTGGTCTGGCTTTGGTGCTCGTCGCCACCTTCGGGCGTAAGCAGGACAGCCCGGCGATCGTGCTGACCTACGCCGGCCTGGAGGGCCTGTTCCTCGGGGCGATCTCGTTCCTGCTGGCCAACTTTTCGGTGTCGAGCACCAATGCCGGCGTGATGATCGGACAGGCGATCCTGGGCACCATCGGGGTGTTCGTCGGGATGCTCGTCGTGTACAAAACCGGCGCCATCCGGGTCACTCCGAAGTTCACCCGAATGGTCGTCGCCAGCCTCTTCGGTGTGCTGGTTCTGATGCTGGGCAACTTGGTGCTGGGGATGTTCGGCGTTGGCCACGGCGAGGGGCTGGGGCTACGCAGCGGTGGCCCGGTGGCCATCATCTTCTCGCTGGTGTGCATCGGTATCGCGGCGTTCAGCTTCTTGATCGACTTCGACGCCGCCGACCAGATGATCCGCGCCGGCGCACCCGAGAAGGCCGCATGGGGTATCGCGCTGGGCCTGACCGTGACCCTGGTCTGGCTGTACCTCGAGATCCTGCGCCTCCTCAGTTACTTTCAGAACGACTAGCGCTTCACACACGAAAAAGCCGGCACGTACGCAACGTGCCGGCTTTTTCATGTGAAGCGCTAGTCATGCCGTAAGGGCAGAAAATCCGGCTAGCCGGGGAGTCCATTCTTAATGGCGGTGTCTTGCTTCTGGGCGACGTCGGTGACGAAATCGGGTGGCGCCGGCGTGTCAGGAGGTCCGTCGAATTTCAGAGTTGTGAACGCCTTGCCCTCGGTGAACAGCACCACCGTCACACCTTTGGAGCCATCCGGTGAGTTGCCCGAAACCGTAGTACCGCCAGTACCGACGTTGGCCGGTCCGGGCGTTCCTTTCACAGAATCACCCAGCTTCGCCTTGGCTGAGTCGAGTGCGCTGGCCGCGGCGGAAGGATCGCTCAAGACGAGGATGGTATCGCGGACAACGTTGCTGCCGTCGTCGTTGCTGAACGTCGTCTCCACCCCCGCGTGGCCATTCGGGCTCTGCGTTATCGGGCCCGCTTTGAATTCTTCGGGTGCGTTGAGATCGCTGGCCTGGATCAGCAGTTTGGTGTAGTCGCCGGATTGGGGCTGCGCCGAATTCGATGCCGAGGAGTGGCTCGCCGTGGTCGATGTGATCGACCCCGACGATGGCGTCGGTGACTTCGAATTGCCGCTGCAGCCGACCATCGATGCACCTACGACCGCCGCCGCAGTCACTCCAGCGGCCGCCTTCAGGGAAATGCTCATAGGCCCTCCTTTGAACCCGAGTCGTTTCAAACTCGAATTCGTATAGGCCACCTTGCGGCAGCTAGCGCACGGTAACGCACCCTTGGGCAGCGCCTTCGCGCGCCCGCTGTTCAACAGGTCGTGGGCGTCCCTCAGCTCAGCCGCTCGATGACCAACGCCATGCCCTGACCGCCGCCGACGCACATGGTTTCCAGACCGAACGTCTTGTCGTGGGTCTGCAGGTTGTTGAGCAGCGTGGTGGCGATGCGGGCACCGGTCATGCCGAACGGGTGGCCCAAAGCGATCGCACCGCCGGACACGTTGAGCTTGTCCTCGTCGATGCCCAGTTCGCGGGCCGAGCCGAGCACCTGCACCGCGAAGGCCTCGTTGATCTCGAACAGATCGACGTCCTTGACCGACAAGCCGGCCCGCTGCAGGGCCTTCTTGCTCGCCTCGATCGGGCCCAGGCCCATGATCTCGGGGGACAGGCCGCTCACCCCGGTGGACACGACGCGGGCCAGCGGTGTAAGGCCGAGTTCTTTGGCCTTGGTGTCGCTGGTGATCACCACCGCAGCGGCGCCGTCGTTCAGCGGGCAGGCGTTGCCCGCGGTCACCGTCCCGTTGGGCCGGAAGACTGGCTTGAGCTGACTGATCTTCTCGTAGGTCGTTCCCGGTCGCGGACCGTCGTCGGTGCTGACCGTGGTGCCGTCGGGCAGGGTGACAGGGACGATCTCACGCTCGAAGAACCCACTCTTGATCGCTTCCTCGGCGCGGTTTTGGCTGCGCACTCCCCAGTGGTCCTGGTCTTCGCGGCTGATCCCGGTGAGGATGGCGACGTTTTCGGCGGTCTGACCCATCGCGATGTAGATGTCGGGCAAGTTGTGGTCTTTGCGGGGATCGTGCCAATCCTCGGCGCCCTCGGCGGCGGTGGCCGTCCGCTGGGCAGCCTCGTCGAACAGCGGGTTCTTGGTGTCCGGCAAGGAGTCCGAGCTGCCCTTGATGAAACGGGATACCGTCTCGACGCCGGCGGAGATGAACGCGTCGCCTTCGCCGGCCTTGATCGCGTGGAAGGCCATCCGGATGGTCTGCAGCGACGATGAACAGTATCGGTTGACGGTGGTGCCCGGCAGGAAGTCGTAGCCGAGTTGGACGGCGACGACGCGGGCCATGTTGAAGCCCTGCTCGCCACCGGGCAGGCCGCAGCCCAAGATCAGGTCGTCGATCTGGTGGGGGTTCAGCCCCTGCACTTTGTCCAGCGCGGCGCCCACCATCTGTGCCGCCAGGTCGTCGGGCCGAATGCTGACCAGCGACCCTTTCATGGCGCGGCCGATCGGCGAACGGGCAGTTGAAACGATGACGGCTTCCGGCATGACGGCTCCATTTGTGGGGTGTGGTCTGGACCCGAATCTAGCCCGGCGACGATGCGAGCCGTCAAACGGCCCGTTTTGGGGGCTCTAGGCAGGCTCAGCCACGACGAAGGGTGCCGGCACGCCGGTCGTGGGTCTCCGCCACAGCCGCGAGATCAGCCCAAGCACCGAATAGCCGCCGGGACCGGCCTCTGTGGCGGTTGCCGACGCCAGGGCGGGTAACGGCTCGCCGGCCCAGTCGCCGAGCGCGTGGCACAACGCCGGCAGCAGCTGGCTTGCGGCCAGGGCGTATCCGGCCGCCGACGGGTGGAACTGGTCGTCGGACAACATAAGGTGCGGCGAATGCCGAAACTCATCATTGACCAGCGAGGCCAGCGGCACCGGCACGCCGCCGGCCGCCGTGACGGCGCCGGACTGTGCGCGGGCGAGCCGCAGTCCGCGGGTACGCACCGTCCAGCGCAGCGGCTGCGGGATCGCCTTGACGACCCCGAAATCGGGGCAGGTGGCAACGACGACCACTGCGCCGCTGGCGCACAGCCGCCGCACCGCTGCCCCGAGCCGCCGGGCGGACGCGCCGATGCCGTTCAGTGCCGTGACGTCGTTGGCGCCGATAAGGATTACCGCCGCATCCGGCGGCGGACCGGCCACGAACATGGCGTCGACCTGGCCGGACAACCCCTTGGACGTGGCCCCCATGATCGCTTTGGTGCTCAACCGGATACGTTTGCCGGTCTGGTCGGCGAGTCCGCGGGCAATCAGCACACCGGGAACCTGGTCGGCGCTGCGGCAGCCGTACCCGGTGGCCGTCGAGTCCCCAAAGATCATCAGGTGCACGTCGACGGGCGCCCCGCGTTCCCAGCGCTGCACAGGTCCGCCGCCCGGGTGGTACACGCCGTCAGCCCGCGGCGGGACGTCCCACGCTTTCGGGATGGTGCTGCGCGCTCGCTGTGCCTGGCTGATCAACAGGTTGCGTGCGCCGACATAGGCTGTGCCGCTCGATGCCAGCGCGCCCGCTGCCGCCAGCGCAACCATCGAACCCCGCGGTGCGCGTAGTACCACGCGATCAGTTTAGTTCGCTGGCGCCGGTCTTCACCGATCCGGGCTTTCGCGCGATCACGGGTCGGAGCAATTCCGGTAACGAATCAGACTCTTTGATTGTTGAAATTATCTAAGGTGTCAAGCTAAGTTCGCGAGGTTGGCTGAGTGCCACGCCGGGTGCCTCAAGTAAGGAAGCCGAACCGGTCGCTCCGCTACTTCGTCGACATGCGATATCGCACTACAACGACGTAGGAGTGTCGAGCATGACCGCACCGAGCAAGGTTTCGGGCTCGCCCCGCAATGCCGTTCGCGCCCGTGATGTTTTGCGGGCCCGCCGATTTCCGGTCAACGATGGCGCACCCGTCGAGGTCGTCGAGAGCGGACCCAGCATCGCCGGGATGATGGCGTCGCTGGCGTGTCGGCTGACCATCCGTCCGGCGTTGGCGGTGTGCAGCTATGTACCGCAGGTGCCTTTTCCGTTCGGCGTCATCGACTTCGCTTGCCGAGTGTTGCTTCCCGGGCCCGGAACCGTCCGAAAGACGGTCGAGTTGCCGCATTGCACCGCGCAGCTGGTGCGCGCTCCCGGCGTGCTGCCGGCCGACGGCACGCGCCGGGTGGTGCTCTATTTGCACGGCGGCGCATTCCTGACCTGCGGGGTCAACTCGCACAGCCGCATCGTCAACGCGCTGTCCAAGTTCGCCGACACTCCGGTGCTGGTGGTCAACTACCGGCTGATCCCCAAACACTCGGTCGGTATGGCGCTCGACGACTGCCACGACGCCTACCGGTGGCTGCGGCTGCGCGGATATCAACCGGAGCAGATCGTGTTGGCCGGCGACTCGGCCGGCGGCTACCTGGCTCTTGCTCTGGCCCAGCGGCTGCAACACGTCCACGAGGAACCGGCGGCGCTGGTGGCGATCTCGCCGTTGCTGCAACTGGCCAAGGAGCCCAAGCAGTCGCACCCCAACATCAAAACCGATGCGATGTTCCCGGCCAAGGCATTCGACGCGTTGATCGCGCTGGTCGCCAAGGCCGCCGCCAAACACGTCGTGGACGGACAGCCCGAGCGGCTCTATGAGCCGCTGGATCACCTCGAGCCGGGGCTGCCCCGCACGTTGATCCACGTGTCGGGCTCCGAGGTGTTGTTGCACGACGCCCGCTTGGCCGCCCGCGCACTTGCAGCGGCCGGGGTGCCGACCGAAGTGCGGGTCTGGCCCGGCCAGATCCACGACTTCCAACTCGCTGCGCCGATGGTGCCCGAAGCCACCCGATCACTGCGCCAGATCGGCCAGTACATCCGCGAAGCCACCGGCTAGCTGGCGAGCCCCCGCGCGCAGCCGCGGCGTACCTGAGACCATTTAGGCATGCGGATCGCGCGACACATCAGTGAAGTCATCGGCAATACTCCACTGGTTCAGCTGAACTCTGTCGTGCCACCGGGGTGGGGCAGGGTCGTGGCCAAGGTCGAATACCTCAACCCGGGGTTGAGCAGCAAGGACCGGATCGCGGTGAAGATGATCGACGCCGCAGAGGCCAGCGGAGAGCTCAAGCCGGGCGGCACCATCGTCGAACCGACCTCAGGAAACACCGGCGTCGGCCTGGCTCTGGTAGCCCAGCGCCGCGGCTATCGGTGTGTGTTCGTCTGCCCCGACAAGGTCAGCGAGGACAAGCAGAATGTGCTGCGCGCGTACGGCGCCGAGGTCGTGGTGTGCCCGACGGCGGTGCCGCCCGAGCACCCGGACAGCTACTACAGCGTCTCCGACCGGTTGGTCGGCGAGATCGACGGTGCCTGGAAGCCTGACCAGTATTCCAACCCACAAGGCCCGGCCAGCCACTACGAGACCACCGGCCCGGAGATCTGGGCCGACACCGACGGTCAGGTCACCCATTTCGTCGCCGGCATCGGCACCGGCGGGACGATCACCGGCGCGGGCCGCTATCTCAAGGACGTCTCGCAGGGGCGGGTGAAGGTCGTCGGCGCCGACCCGGAAGGGTCGGTGTACTCCGGCGGCAGCGGCCGACCCTATCTCGTCGAAGGGGTGGGCGAGGACTTCTGGCCCGCGGCCTATGACCCGGCGGTACCCGACCAGATCATCGCGGTGACCGATTCCGACTCGTTCAACATGACCCGGCGGCTGGCCCGCGAAGAGGCCATGCTGGTCGGCGGTTCGTGCGGAATGGCGGTGGTGGCAGCGCTCAAGGTGGCCGAAGAAGCCGGGCCCGACGCGCTGATCGTCGTGCTGCTTCCCGACGGCGGCCGGGGCTACCTGTCGAAGATCTTCAACGACGCCTGGATGTCGTCCTACGGATTCCTGCGCACCAGGCTGGACGGCTCGATCGAGCAGCCCACGGTCGGCGACGTGCTGCGGGGCAAGTCCGGCCATCTGCCCGACCTGGTACACACCCACCCGTCAGAGACGGTGCGCGACGCGATCGGCATCCTGCGGGAGTACGGGGTGTCGCAGATGCCCGTTGTGGGCGCCGAGCCGCCGGTGATGGCCGGCGAGGTGGCCGGCAGTGTCTCTGAGCGCGAACTGCTTTCGGCCGTCTTCGAGGGCCGCGCGCACCTGGCCGACGCCGTCGGGCAGCACATGAGCCCGCCGCTGCCGATCATCGGCGCCGGCGAACTGGTCAGCTCGCTGGCCAAGACGCTGCGGGACTTGGACGCCGTCATGGTCGTCGAGGAGGGCAAACCAGTCGGGGTCATCACCCGGTACGACTTGTTGGGCTTCCTCTCCGACGGCGCGCTACGCAAGTAACTGTGCAAAGGGAAAGCCACTGATGACCGACCAACCGTCACCTCCGCCCGGTGAGGCCCACCCTTCGTCGGCCCCGCCGCCTCCGCCGCTGGGGGGTGGCGCCTACCCGCCGCCGCCCCCGCCGTCGGGCGGATACCTGCCGCCGCCGCCCGGGCCGGTGATCCGCGGCCTGCCGCAACAGGCCTACGGCCCGTGGCTCAGCCGGGTCGCGGCGTATGTCATCGACCATCTGCCTCTCGTGCTGATCCTCGGCGTCGGTTGGCTGGTTCTGCAGAACTCCGTCGACAGCGCATGTCTGACCGATATCACCCCGAACAACGTCGAACAGATCTGCTCGATGGGGTATTCGACGGTAGGTGTGACGGTGATGTGGGGCGCGGTGCTCGTCGGGTTGGCCTACTTCGTCTGGAACTACGGCTATCGTCAGGGCACCACCGGATCCAGCATCGGCAAGTCGTTGTTGAGGTTGACAGTCGTCAGCGAAAACACTGGTAAGCCAATCGGTTTCGGATTGTCCGTGCTGCGCCAGATCGCCCACCTGATCGACGCGGGCATCCTGTACATCGGCTACTTGCTCCCGCTCTGGGACGCCAAACGCCAGACGCTGGCCGACAAGATCACGGCCACGGTGTGCCTGCCACTCGACCGGTCCGTCGAACACCAAGTGGCGTAGGCGCCGTCAGGTCACGGACACCACGGGGGAATCGGACAGAAATTGACGCCCGGCGGCGGCGGTGGTGGCGGAGGCGGCTCGTCGCCCTCCCAGATGGTCCGGGCGACGTTGCCCCCGCCTCCGACGTCCCAGTAGGTGTGGCACACGTTCGCATCCCAGCGGACTGGGTCCACCCGGAGGTTACCGGTCTGAACCGGAGGATCTCCGGGACACCAGTGACACGGGCCCGCCGGGTGGTCCTCGGGACAGCCAGGCCAGGCACTGAGCGGCACCGGACCGGGACGGGCCCCGGCGGAGTCCGGGCCCACCACCCCCGCGACACCGCCCCACAGCAGAACTGTCGTCGCCAGCCCCACGATCATTCGCCTCATAAACCTGGGATTGTCGTCTCCGCGGCGGTTCGTGCGCATCGGGCGACTTCCCTATTTGTGGCATTCGGTGCGTTTCTGCCGATCGGATCGTTATGGCTAGGCTGATCGTCGATGAGCGAACAGCGCAGCGCGCCCGCCGCCGGCAACCACGAACACTTCGAGAAGGCCGGGCTGGCCACCAAGGCCATCCACGCCGGCTACCGGCCCGATCCGCAGACCGGGGCGGTCAACACCCCGATCTATGCCAGCAGCACCTTCGCCCAGGACGGCGTCGGCGGTCTGCGCGGCGGATTCGAATACGCCCGCACCGGCAACCCGACCAGGGCCGCGCTGGAAACCGCGCTGGCGGCCGTCGAAGACGGCAGCTTCGGCCGCGCGTTCGGCTCCGGCATGGGGGCCACCGATTGCGCATTGCGCGCGCTGCTGCGTCCCGGTGATCACGTGGTGATCCCCGACGACGCCTACGGCGGAACTTTTCGGTTGATCGACAAGGTGTTCACCCAATGGGGGGTGCAGCACACTCCGGTCGCGTTGTCCGATCTCGACGCCGTCCGCACGGCGCTCACCCCGCGCACCCGGCTGATCTGGGTGGAAACACCCACCAACCCGCTGCTGTCGATCGCCGACATCGCCGCAATCGTCGGTCTTGGCGCCGAGCACTCCGCGAAAGTGTTGGTGGACAACACCTTTGCCTCGCCAGCACTGCAGCAGCCGCTGACGCTCGGTGCCGATATCGTGCTGCACTCGACCACGAAATATATCGGCGGACACTCCGACGTGGTGGGCGGCGCTCTGATCACCAACGACGAGGAGTTGGATGCGGCGTTCGGCTTCCTGCAGAACGGGGCCGGTGCGGTGCCGGGACCGTTCGATGCCTACCTGACCATGCGCGGCCTCAAGACACTGGTGTTGCGGATGCAACGGCATAGCGAAAATGCCGCTGCGGTGGCCGAATTCCTCACCGAGCACGCATCGGTGAACGCGGTGCTGTATCCGGGTCTACCCAGTCATCCCGGTCACCAGGTGGCTGCGCGGCAGATGCGCGGTTTCGGCGGCATGGTTTCGGTGCGGATGCGGGGCGGACGGAGCGCGGCCGAAGCGCTGTGCGCCAACACCAAGGTGTTCATCCTGGCCGAGTCCCTCGGTGGCGTCGAGTCGCTGATCGAGTACCCGGGTGCGATGACCCATGCCTCGACGGCCGGTTCCCAGTTGGAGGTTCCCGACGACCTGGTGCGGCTGTCGGTCGGCATCGAGGACATCGCCGACCTGATAACCGATCTCGAACAGGCGCTGGGCTAGCCGCGGGTAGGCGGATCTGATCCGACCCGGTCGCCTGCGTGATGGATGGTGGCGACCCGCTGCGCCCGGCTTGGACACCGATGCCGCATCCGCGGCAGCGCCACTAGGCGTGGTAGGGCTCCGCGCTGACCAATGTCACTTTGACGGTGTTGCCATTGGGCACGGTGTAGCTGCGGGACTCACCGACCTTGGCGTCGATCAAAGCACCGCCCAGCGGCGAGAGAGGCGAGTACACCTCGAGCTTGCCCTCGTTGACGCCCTCTTGGCGGGTAGCGATCAGGAAGGTCTCGCTGTCCGATTTGTCGCCGTTGTAGTAGACCTTCACCACCGAACCGGGCAGTGCGACCCCGGACTGCTTGGGCGCTTCGCCGACCTTCGCGTTGTTGAGCAGGTCTTGCAGCAGGCGGATTCGGGCCTCCTGCTGGCCCTGCTCTTCGCGAGCGGCGTGATATCCGCCGTTTTCGCGCAGATCGCCCTCCTCGCGCCGGTCGTTGATCTCGGCGGCAATGACCGGACGGTTCGCGATCAACTGATCGAGCTCGAGCTTGAGTCGATCATGTGATTCCTGGGTCAGCCAGGTCACCTGGGTGTCCGTCATCTCGTCGTGCTCCTTGTGGTGTCGGTTGGGCGGCATCCGCCCCGGCAGGTTGTCGGTCTTGCTGCCGGGCGGTCCCACCACGTGTACTGCCGACCTCAGTAGTCGGGCTGACCCCTGCGCGGCGCATCTGGCCACTAATGCAGCAATACACGGTCCCAGCCGGAACCGTGCATCAAAGCAGCCTACCACCGCCGCTGCCGAGGCGGACGACATTTCCGCAGTTCTAGATTTGTCGCCGGTGTTTGCCAGGATCTCCTGCGGTCAGGGCGCACGCAGGTAGCCGGGCACATCGGTGCCGCAGCCGTAAATGTCGCCTACCGCTGCCGGTTTGCTGGACTTGACGATGGTCGTCACCTGCACCGTTGCCTGCGCTGCGGGCGGAACCAGCACCTCGCGCCTGCCCGTCTCGCTGCCGTCTTTCGCGCGCACCCGCACGATGCAGTCGACGGGCCGCGACGGGTCGGTTCGCGTCACGCTGATCGTTACTGACACGGTCTGGCTGTCGATCAGGCGATAGCCTGCCAGCGAGCCCCGGACGTCGCTCTGGCCCAGCCGTTGATAACCGACGACGGCAAGGGCAAGGCCCGCCGTGACCGCCATGACAGCCAGGGCTACCGCCCGGCGGCGCGACGGGCGGGGTATCCGGCCACGCCCGTAGCGGGTCTGCGGCGGCGACAGGGAACCTTCGGTCATGGTGTCTTGCGATCGGTGCCCGGTGATCGGGTTTCAGGCCCGGCATCCGGGATGGAACTATTAGACCTGGAACTATAGGGCCCACGGACAGCACACAGTCAGGGAGCATGTGAGCGAGCTGCGATTGATGGCGGTGCACGCCCACCCGGACGACGAGTCCAGTAAGGGCGCAGCCACCCTTGCCCGCTACGCGGATGAGGGCTACCGGGTGCTCGTGGTGACCCTGACCGGAGGCGAGCGCGGGGAAATCCTCAACCCGGCAATGGATCTGCCCGATGTGCATGGACACATCGCCGAAATCCGCCGCGACGAGATGGCGAAGGCCGCCGAGATCCTCGGCGTCGAACACACTTGGCTGGGCTTCGTCGACTCCGGGCTGCCGAAGGGGGATCCGCAACCGCCGCTGCCGGAGGGCTGTTTCGCGCTGACGCCGCTACAAGTGCCTACCGAGGCGCTGGTGCGGGTGGTGCGCGAATTCCGGCCGCATGTGATGACGACCTACGACGAGAACGGCGGCTACCCGCACCCCGACCACATCCGCTGCCATCAGGTCTCGGTCGCCGCATACGAGGCGGCCGGCGACTATCGGCAGTTCCCGGACGCCGGTGAGCCGTGGCCCGTATCCAAGCTTTATTACACTCACGGATTCCTGCGGGCGCGGATGCAGTTGCTCCACGACGAATTCGTCAAACGCGGTGAGAAAGGCCCTTTTGACAAGTGGCTCAAGCATTGGGATCCCGAGCACGACCCCTTCGAGTCCCGGGTGACGACCCGTGTTGAGTGCTCGGCCTACTTCAGCCAGCGGGACGACGCGCTGCGGGCCCACGCCACCCAGATCGATCCGAACGCCGAATTCTTCGCCGTCCCGATCGAATGGCAGCAACGGCTGTGGCCGACCGAAGAATTCGAGCTGGCCCGCTCACGTGTTCCGGTGCGGCTGCCCGAGTCCGATCTGTTCGCCGGAATCGAGGCTTAGCGGTGATTCACCTTCATCTCGCCGCGTTCGCAGTGCTCGCCGACGGCGGACCGCACAACAGCGGACCGGATTTCGGGAAAGCCAGCCCGTTCGGTTTGCTGGTGGTGGTGCTGCTGCTGATCAGCCTGCTGTTTTTGGTGCGTTCGATGAACCGGCACCTCAAGAAACTGCCGGAGTCCTTCGACCCGCAGCATCCGGAACCCGACCAGGCCGTCGACGACGGGACGATCCATCGGCATCCCGATGATCGGCCACCGCATGACCCCGGCGGGTAACGCGAGGGCCATCCGATGAACCCGGGCTCCAACGTGCTCGCCGGGGCAGCCAGTCCGTACCTTCGCCAGCACGCCGACAACCCAGTGCACTGGCAGCAGTGGTCGCCGCGGGCACTGGCCGAGGCCGCGCAACGCGATGTGCCGATCCTGCTCTCGGTCGGCTACTCCGCATGCCACTGGTGCCACGTCATGGCCCACGAGTCGTTCGAAGACGACGAGGTGGCCGCGGCGATGAACGCCGGTTTCGTGTGCGTCAAAGTGGACCGAGAGGAACGGCCCGACATCGACGCCGTGTACATGAATGCCACCGTCGCGCTCACCGGGCAGGGCGGCTGGCCCATGACGTGTTTCCTGACGCCCGACGGACGACCGTTTTTCTGCGGCACTTACTACCCCAAAGCCACTTTCCTGCAGCTTCTTTCGGCCGTAGCCAGTACCTGGCGGGACCGTCGCGACGAGGTCGAGCAGACCTCCGATCACATCGCAAACGAACTGCGGTCCATGGCCTCCGGACTGCCCGGCGGCGGCCCGGAGGTGGCGCCGACGCTGTGCGACGAGGCCGTCGCTGCCGTTTTGCGTGACGAGGACAACGCGCACGGCGGTTTCGGTAAAGCGCCGAAATTCCCGCCGTCGGCGTTGCTGGAGGCGCTGCTGCGGCACTGGGAGCGGACCGGCGCACCGCAGGCGCTGGCCGTTGTTCGCCGTGCCGGTACCGCGATGGCCCGGGGCGGAATGTATGACCAGCTGGCCGGCGGGTTCGCCCGCTACAGCGTCGACAACGCCTGGGTGGTACCGCATTTCGAGAAGATGCTGTACGACAATGCGTTGCTGTTGCGGGCCTACGCGCATTGGGCCCGGCGAACCGGCGATCCGTTGGCCCGACGGGTCGCAGGCGAGACCGCAAGGTTCCTGCTCGACGAGTTGCGCGAGGCCGACATGTTCACCTCCTCGCTGGACGCCGACGCTGACGGCCGGGAGGGCTCGACGTATGTGTGGACGCCCGCGCAGCTGACCGAGGTGCTTGGAGGCGACGACGGGCGTTGGGCCGCTTCGCTTTTCGGGGTGACCGAGGCCGGCACGTTCGAAGCCGGCGCATCGGTGCTGCAACGACCCGGCGATCCAGACGACCCGGGCCGCTTCGACCGCGTCCGGACCGCGCTGCTGGCCGCCCGGCTGACCCGGAGTCAACCGGACCGGGACGACAAGGTCGTCACCGCCTGGAACGGGCTGGCGATCACTGCGCTGGTCGAGGCCGCTGTGGCGCTGGCCGCACCGGAGTTGGCCGATGCCGCCGCTGACTGCGCGACAGCGCTGCTGGCGCTGCATGTGGTCGACGACCGGTTGCGCCGGGCCAGCCTGGGCGGCCGGGTCGGTGAGAGTGCGGCCATCCTGGAAGACCACGCGATGCTGGCCACCGGCCTGCTCGCGCTGTACCAGCTGACCACCGAGGCCGTCTGGCTGACGACGGCCACCGACCTGCTCGATACTGCGTTGGCGCACTTCACCGACCACGACCGGCCGGGCCGTTGGTTCGACAGCGCCGACGATGCCGAGCAGCTCATGTTGCGGCCCGCCGACCCGCTGGACGGCGCGACGCCGTCGGGGGCATCCTCGATCGTCGAGGCGTTGCTGACTGCGGCGCATCTGACCGGGGGACAGCGAGCCGACCGATACCGGCGGGCGGCGGCGGAGGCATTGGCCGCGCACTCACCGCTGTTGGCCCGCGCGCCGCGCTCGGCCGGCCATTGGTTGGCGGTCGCCGAAGCCGCCGTGCGCGGTCCGTTGCAGATCGCGGTGGCCTGTGCCACGCCGGGATCGTCGCTGCTGGCCGATGCGCGCCGACTCGCGCCCGGCGGGGCGATCGTCGTCGGCGGCGAAGTGGGCTCGTCGGAACTGCTGGTCGGACGGGACCGGCTGGCTGGCGCCGACGCGGCCTATGTGTGCCGCGGGCGGGTCTGCGACTTGCCGGTCACCAACGCCGAAGACCTGGCCGCAGCGCTTGCCCGGTGACGATGCGGGCCGTGAAACGGCCAGCGGTAGCGTTGCGTCCCATGCCGAGTGCTGAACACATCGCCGACACCGTCAACCGCTACATCAGCCTGGTCGCCAAGGGCAGCGCCGACGATCTGGCGGAGTTGTACGCCGACGACGCCACCGTCGAAGACCCGGTCGGCGGCGGCGAGGTGCACATCGGCCGGCAGGCGATCCATGGCTTCTACTCCGGCCTGGCGAGCGCGGACGGCGTCGAGCGAGAATCTGAATTGGTGACGCTGCGGGTGGCCGGAAACGAAGCGGCGTTCCAGTTCCGGTTGACCGTGGGCGCAGGCGAGCACCGGATATTGATCGAGCCGATCGACGTGATGGTGTTCGACGAGAACGGCAAGGTCGCGGCGATGAAGGCCTACTGGTCGCCGAACGACGTCACGCAGCTCTAGCGACGGGCGCGCCGACTTAGAAGACCGCGAACCAGATCGCGATGTAGTGGCAGATCGCGGCAACCGCGGTGCAGGCGTGGAAGAACTCGTGATAGCCGAACGTGCTCGGCCACGGGTCGGGCCAGCGCAGCGCATACAGAATGCTGCCGATGCTGTAGAGGGCGCCGCCGACCGCCAGCAGCACCATCGCCGCCACCCCGGCCGCGTGCAGGATGGCCGCAACGTAGAACGCCGCCACCCAGCCGAGCAGCAAATAGAGCGGCACACCGACCCAGCGGGGCGCGGTCGGCCAGCACATCTTGAGCAGCACCCCGGCGAGCGCGCCGCCCCACACGATGTACAGCACCAAAATTCCTGCGTGGTGCGGCATCGCCAGCAGCGCGAACGGCGTGTAGGTACCGGCGATCAACACGAAAATCATCGAGTGGTCGAGCCGCTTCATCCAGATCCGGGCGCGCGGAGTTTTCCAGTGCACCCGGTGGTAGACGGCGCTCACGGTGAACATCCCCACCACTGAGCCGGTGTAGACGAAGGTCGCCAGACCCGCTTTGAGCCCGGCCAAGGGCCAGGACACCGCGATCAGCGAGGCGCCGGCGGCGAGAGCAACAATCGCCGACACCAGATGAATCCAGCCCCGCGCCCTCGGCTTGGTCAGTGCCTGGGCGGTGTCCTTGACGCCCTCGACGATGTGCTCGGCGACTTCTCCGAGGCCGTGATGCGCCTCCGTTTCGTCGGCTTTGGTAGCCACGTCGGTCTCGCGAATCAAGAGGCCTCCATGAGTTACGGCAGGATCGCCGATGAGCAGTGGTGCCCACAGTAATCTTGGTCCCTGTGGAGATCATCCCGCCGCGCTTAAAGGAACCTCTGTATCGGATCTATGAGTTGCGGCTGCGGCAGGGGCTGGCCGCATCGAAGGCGGCGCTGCCCCGTCACATCGCGGTGCTGTGCGACGGCAACCGGCGCTGGGCGCGTGATGCCGGCTACGACGACGTCAGCTACGGCTACCGGATGGGCGCGGCCAAGATCGCCGAGATGCTGCGCTGGTGCCAAGAAGCCGGCATCGAGATGGCCACCGTCTATTTGCTTTCCACCGAAAACCTGCGCCGTGATCCGACCGAGCTGGCCGCGCTCATCGAGATCATCACCGATGTGGTCGAGGAGATCTGTGCGCCGGCCAACCGCTGGAGTGTGCGCACGGTCGGGGACTTGGAGCTGATCGGCGAGGAGCCTGCCCGACGACTACGTGACGCGGTGGAGGGCACCGCGTCCACCGGAAACGGCGGCTTTCACGTCAACGTCGCGGTCGGGTACGGCGGGCGCCAGGAGATCACCGACGCCGTCCGCGCACTGCTGGGTAAGAAACTTGCCAATGGAGCCAGCGGCGAGGAGCTCGTCGACGCCGTCACCGTCGACGCGATCTCGGAGAATCTGTACACGTCGGGGCAGCCCGACCCCGATCTGGTCATCCGGACCTCGGGGGAGCAACGGCTGTCCGGTTTCCTGCTCTGGCAAAGCGCCTACTCGGAGATGTGGTTCACCGAGGCGCACTGGCCCGCGTTCCGCCGGGTGGATTTCCTGCGCGCATTGCGCGATTACAGCTTGCGACACCGCCGCTACGGCACCTAGCGGCGATCGCAAGCACGGCGCAGCCGGGTGCAGCGGGTCGCCGCCGACGACCTAGCGGCGATCGCAAGCACGGCGCAGCCGGGTGCAGCGGGTCGCCGCCGACAATCCAGCGGCGTGCCACACTGAGAGCATGGCGGCGCTGTCGGCGTTGGTTTTTTCGCTGAGTTGGTGGCTCGGGCTGTATCTGCTGGCCCGTGGCCCGCGCAAGCCGGTGCTCGCGTTCTCGGCGATTGGCCTCTGCAGCTTTGCCACGGCGGTGGCGCTGGATGCGGTGCGGCTCGTCACGCACTCCGCGCTGCTCGGCCACGTCGAGATCTATCTGGTTGCCGTTCCCGGGGTGGCCTGGTTTGCGGTGCTCGTCGAGCTGGCCGGGCCCTCCGACAGCGGGCGGGCACGCACCGGCGAGCTGTTGCTGGTCGGTGGCGTCGCCGCGCTGACGTTGGTCGGCGCAACGCTGGCCGGCAGCGTCGACGGTCCGTTGCGGCTCGGCCATGTGGTGATGTGTGTGGTGATCTCGGCGTCCACTCTGGGCGCGATGGTCGCCGCGCTGCGGCGCCGGGTGCAGAGGATCCCGGTGGTCGGGCTGGTCATCACGGCGACGATGTTTTTCGCGCTGGCCAACGCCATCCTGATCATTCCGCTGGGCGTGGTGCCCAGCTGGCTGGCGCTGGCGTCGACGGGCTGCGACGTGCTGGGGCTGGGTGTGGCGGTGGCGCTGTGGGACGCGTTCGACGAGGGTCAGGCACTGCGAGCCGACATGCTGCGCTCGTTCACCGGCACCGGCGCGGTGGTGGCGCTGCTCGGTGGCCAGATGCTGATCGGCATTGCGTTGACCCGCCAACAGAGCACCGCGCAGACCGCGCTGACGGTGCTGCTGTTCACCAGCCTGGCGATCGCGGCCTCCGTGCAGGTGCTGGCCGACCCGCTTGCCGGGCTGCTGGACCGGCTGGTGTTCTCGCGATCGCCGTTGCTGCGCGCCCATCGGGAGACGTTGCGGCGCACCCAATCCGCGCTGCCGCTGGTCTCGGCCGATCCGCTCGACGACTTCGACGATGACACGTTCGCTCGGCTGACCCGCCGTGCGCTGGGGCACTACGGCGACCTGTCCAAGCTGGTCGCCAATCCCCTGACCGCGCTGCCGGCCGTCGACGAGCGGCTGGCCGCCCGCGGGGCCCCGGATCAGCCGCTGGAGCGGGCCATCGAACTGAAGGCTCTGCTGGCCGACCGCATCGCCGCACTCAAACCGCGCGACGGCGGTGACTTCGGCACCAGCGAGCAGTGGCGCTACTACAATTCGCTGTACTTCCCGTACGTGGTGGGTGTGCGCGCCTACGCCCAGAACGCCACCGCCGCCGGTCTGGACGCGACCGCCCGGCAGGCGTGGCAGTGGTTCGTCACGGAGGTGCCGCAGCGTTCGCTGCATAACTGGCAGAACGCCGCGGCCCGGCTCATTGCCGCCGATCTGCGCGGCCGGGTGGCCGTCTCCAGTTAGCTAGCCCGGTGACGATGCGGGCCGGAACGGCCGGCTGAGGAGTTGGGCAACAAGACTTAGCCCGGCTAGCCACGGAATAGTGGCCTAGATCACTCGGTTGACCCGCGCATGGCAGTGCTTGGCAGTGCCACGCGTCGATCTGGCAGTCCCGGAACGGCACGATCAGATGTGTTCGACCCGACATCGCAAGGAGTTCCGACATGACCGCTGTTACCGGAATAGCCGCCCGACCCTTCGCCGACTCGACCGACTCCCTGTTGCGTTTTGCCATGCGGCTCGACGCAACGCTGACCGGTCTGGCCGGTCTGTTCATCGCCGCGGCCGCGGATCCGATCTCTTCAGTGACCGGGCTGAGCTCCATTGCGGAATACGGCCTGGGCGCTTTCTTCGTGTTCTATGGCGCGGTGGTCTTCATCCTCGCCGCGGTGCCCGACCTGCGCCGCGCCGGGATCGGGGTCATCATCGCCAACATCGTCTGCACGGTGGCGGCCGTCGTCGTGGTCGCCGCGGATGCGCTGCCGCTGACCGGAACTGGGATCGCGGCGACACTGGCCAGCGGTGTTTACACCGCGGTGATCGGCTACCTGCAATACCTCGGAGTGCGCCGCCTGCCGGCGTGACTCCCATCCCGCCGGTGCGGGGCGCCGCTGTCAGAGGTTGCGGTGGGCGTCCCCGCATCGGCTTGTCGGGGATCTAGAGCTTGCGCAGCCGCAGCCGGTTGATGGAGTGATCGGCGTCCTTGCGCAGCACCAGGGTTGCGCGCGGCCGGGTGGGCAAAATGTTCTCGATGAGGTTCGGCCGGTTGATCGACCGCCAGATATCGCTGGCGGCTATCTCGGCCTGCTGATCGGTCAGCCCTGCGTAGTGGTGGAAGTGCGAAACCGGGTCGGCGAACGACGTTGAGCGCATCGCCAAGAACCTGGAGATGTACCACTGCTCGATGTCCTCGACCCGCGCGTCCACATACAGCGAGAAATCGAACAAGTCCGACACCATCAGGGTGGGTCCGGTCTGCAGCACGTTGAGACCCTCGAGGATCAGGATGTCGGGGTGGCGGACAACTTGCTTAGCGTCAGGTACCCGGTCGTAGTGCAGGTGTGAGTACACCGGCGCGCATACGTAGTCCGAACCCGACTTGACCGAGGTGACGAATCGCATCAGTGCCCGCCGATCGTAGCTTTCCGGAAAACCCTTGCGGTGCATCAGGTTTCGTCGGTTCAGCTCGGCGTTCGGGTAGAGAAAACCGTCTGTCGTCACCAGGTCGACGCGCGGGTGGTGATCCCAGCGCGCGAGCAGCGCCTGCAGCACGCGGGCCGTCGTCGACTTACCGACCGCCACGCTGCCGGCCACCCCGATGATGAATGGCACCGGCCGGCCGGGGTTCTGTTGGGGCTCGCCGAGGAATTCGGCGGTGGCCGAGAACAACCCTTGCCGGGCGGCGACCTGCAGGTGCAAGAGTCGGGCCAGCGGCAGGTAGACCTCTTCGACCTCGAGCAGGTTGATCTGCTCACCCAGACCGCGCAAGCCGACGACTTCTTCTTCGGTCAGCGGTTGCGGCGTCGACATGCGTAGCGCGCGCCACTGACGTCGATCGAACTCCACATAGGGACTCGGCTCGCTCAGCCGCGGCATGACGTCAGTCTTGCAGCCTCGGCCGTGCTGCGGGCGGCTGGGGCGACCGGATAGCGTTAGCGTGCGTGGAACCTGCCGCGCTGATCCGCGATTACCTGCTACTCGGTTTGCGTTTCGACCGGATCGAGTCGGGTTACGTCGACGCCTTCACCGGCGATCCCGCACTGCGCCAAACGGTGTTGGCCGAGCCCGCGCCTGACCCGACCGAACTGGTCAGTCAGGCCCGGCGGCTGATCGCAGCGCTGCCAGATGTGCCGCACCGCAACGGATTTGATCAGCAGCGCGCCGATTACGTGGGCGCTCATCTGCGGGCGCTGGAATGCGCGGGGCGCAAGTTCGCCGGCGAGGAGATCGGTTTCGTCGAGGAGGTGCACAGCTACTTCGACGTGCACATCGGCAAGGGTGAGCCGCAGACATACCGGCAGGCGCATGCCCGGCTCGACGAGGTGCTGGGCGGCAGCGGCCCGTTGACCGACCGGATGGAGGCGCACCGCACGGGCGAGGAAGTCCCGCCCGATCGGCTGGGCGACTGCATCGAGGCGTTCTCCAGCGCGCTGCGCGACCGGGTCCGCGCCGAGTATCCGCTTCCGGACACCGAAACCGTTGTCTACCAGGTGGTGACCGACAAGCCGTGGTCGGGATTCAACTACTACCTGGGCGATTACCGCTCAACGGTCGCCGTCAACGCCGACCTCAAGCAACTGATGTCCAACCTGCCGCGACTGGTGGCGCACGAATCCTATCCGGGTCACCACACCGAGCACTGCCGCAAAGAGGTCGGGTTGGTCAACCGGAAAGGCCAGGCCGAGCAGACCATTTTCCTGGTGAACACGCCGCAGTGCCTGATCGCAGAGGGCCTGGCCGACCTGGCGCTGTATGCGGCGATCGGCCCGGGCTGGGGGCGCTGGGCCGCCGAGATTTACGCAGATCTGGGACTGCGGTTCGACGGCGAGCGCGCCGAGGCGGTGTCGGAGGCGTCGGCGGCGCTGGCCGGCGTGCGTCAGGACGCGGCGCTGATGTTGCACGACGAACACCGCGATGCCGATGAGGTTGCGGATTTCCTGCGCCGCTGGCTGCTGGTCAACGACACCCGCGCTCGGCAGATGCTGCGGTTTTTGTCCTCGCCGCTGTGGCGCGCCTACACCAGCACATATGTCGAGGGATACCGGCTGCTGCGCGGCTGGCTGGACGACCGCCGCGCCGGGGTGAGCGTTGTCGAGCGGTTCGGCCGGCTGCTCGACGAACCACTGATCCCGTCGGCGTTACCCGAGTAGTCCGATGCGACGTGGGCCGCCGATAGACTGGCTGGCGTGACTGCCGCACCCGATGCCCGTACCGCTTCCTCCGCCATGTTGGCTCCGCTGGCCGACGTCGACCCCGACATCGCCGACTTACTCGCCAAAGAGCTGGGCCGCCAACGCGACACGCTGGAGATGATCGCCTCGGAGAACTTCGTGCCCCGCGCGGTGCTGCAGGCCCAGGGCAGCGTGCTGACCAACAAGTACGCCGAGGGTCTGCCCGGCCGCCGCTACTACGGCGGTTGCGAGTACGTCGACGTGGTGGAGAACATCGCCCGCGACCGGGCCAAGGCACTGTTCGGCGCGGCCTTCGCCAACGTGCAGCCGCACTCGGGCGCGCAGGCCAACGCCGCGGTGCTGCACGCGCTGATGTCGCCGGGGGAGCGACTGCTGGGTCTCGACCTCGCAAACGGCGGTCACCTGACGCACGGCATGAAGCTGAACTTCTCCGGCAAGCTCTACGAAAACGCCTTCTACGGCGTCGATGCCACGACGCACCTGATCGACATGGACGCGGTGCGCGCCCAGGCGCTGGAATTTCGTCCGAAGGTGATTGTCGCCGGCTGGTCGGCCTACCCGCGAATCCTGGACTTCGCGGCGTTCAAGTCGATCGCCGAGGAGGTCGACGCCAGGCTATGGGTGGATATGGCGCACTTCGCCGGCCTGGTCGCGGCCGGTCTGCACCCATCGCCGGTGCCGCACGCCGACGTCGTGTCCACCACCGTGCACAAGACGCTGGGCGGCCCGCGGTCCGGCCTGATCCTGGGCAAGCAGGAGTTCGCCAAGTCGATCAACTCCGCGGTCTTCCCCGGCCAGCAGGGCGGACCGTTGATGCACGTCATCGCCGCCAAGGCAGTGGCGCTGAAAATCGCAGGTACTCCGGAGTTCGCCGACCGTCAGCAGCGCACGCTGTCCGGCGCCCGGATCATCGCCGAACGCCTGCTGGCCCCCGATGTCGCCAAGGCCGGTGTCTCGGTGGTCAGCCGCGGCACCGACGTCCATCTGGTGCTGGTCGACCTGCGCGATTCGCCGCTGGACGGACAGGCCGCCGAGGACCTGCTGCACGAGGTCGGCATCACCGTCAACCGCAACGCCGTGCCCAACGACCCGCGACCGCCGATGGTGACGTCCGGGCTGCGGGTCGGCACCCCGGCACTAGCCACCCGCGGCTTCGGGGACGCCGAGTTCAGCGAGGTCGCCGACATCATGGCCACCGCGCTCGCGGCCGGCAGTGCTGTCGACGTGTCCGCGCTGCGGGACCGGGTGACGCGACTTGCCAGGGCATTTCCGCTGTACGACGGCCTGGAGGACTGGTCGCTGGTCTGACACCGCGGCGAATTTCACGGAACCTGTGTACGCGAGTTACAGTTAACTCATGGCACAGAAACCTGTCCCTAACGCGCTGATTCTCGAACTGGACCCCGTCGTGGGCGAGAACCTCGACCGCCATCTGGGCACCGAGAAGCTCTGGTTCGCGCATGACTTCGTGCCGTTCGAGCAGGGCGAGAATTACGCCTTTCTCGGCGGGCGCGACTGGGACCCGTCACAGGTGACATTGCCCAAAGTCATTACCGACGCGTCCGAGATTCTGCTCGTCACCAAAGACAACGTGGCCGGTTATCACCGCGAACTCGTCGAGCACTTCATCCTCGAAGAGAATTGGGCCCATTGGCTGGGCCGTTGGACCGCCGAAGAACATCTGCACGCCATCGCACTGCGTGAGTACTTCGTGGTGACCCGCGAGATCGACCCGACTGCCAACGAACAGGTCCGCTTCGAGCACGTGTCGGTGAAGGGGTATCGCGCCGACCAGTACTCCCAGGTCGAAACGCTGGTGTTCATGGCTCTCTTCGAGGGCGCCCACGCGGTGTACTGCAACAACCTGGCGGCCCGCATCGAGGAGCCGGTGCTGGCCGGACTCATCACCCACATTGCTCGCGATGAAGAGCGGCATGAGGAGTTCTTCGCGAACCTCGTCGCGCACTGCCTCGATTACACCCGCGACGAGACGATCGCTGCCATCGCCGCCCGCGCGGCTGAGCTCGGCGTGGTCGGCTCCGACATCGACGCCTACCAAGACAAGGTGCAAAACGTTGCCGACGCAGGCATTTTCGGCCCGGATCAACTGCGGGCCGTGATTTCCGACCGCATCACCGCATGGGGAGTCGCCGACGAGCCTGCGCTGCGCCAGTTCGTCATCAGCTAGCCTCGTCGGCTGGGCTCATCTGCGCCACTCCTCCTGCTCATTCCACATCGCACTGCTCCGTCTACCGTCGTCGGCGCGCCTGCGCGGCGGAGATGCGCACACGGGAGTAGCGTCGCTTTCGATGGCTAGCGACATGCTCTGCTATCCGGGCGGCGCCTCTCGTCTCAACTTCGACAGGACCGCCGGCCCCGGTCCTGGCACCGCGGCCCCCGCCGAATCGTCCGTGCGGGCCGCACGGGCTTCAGCCCGGTTATGACGCCTCGCGCGCATGGGTGGCGGTGGGGCCACCACCCGCATGCGGCAGCGAGCCGGGCGATGAGCTCGAGGAGCGCTCGTGACTGATTCCCCGGCGGTTTCACAGGACACCATCAGGACCTACGTGCTCGACACGTCGGTGCTGTTGTCCGATCCGTGGGCCTGCTCCCGCTTCGCCGAACACGAAGTGGTGGTTCCGCTGGTGGTGATCAGCGAGCTGGAGGCCAAGCGCCACCACCACGAGCTGGGCTGGTTCGCGCGTCAGGCGTTGCGCTTGTTCGACGACCTCCGGCTCGAGCACGGACGGCTGGATCAGCCCATTCCGGTTGGGACCCAAGGGGGCACGTTGCACGTCGAACTCAACCACAGCGACCCGGACGTGCTGCCCGCAGGATTCCGCACCGACACCAACGACTCGCGCATCCTGTGCTGCGCCGCCAACCTCGCCGCCGAAGGCAAGCGGGTGACGTTGGTGAGCAAAGACATTCCACTGCGCGTCAAAGCGGGCGCGGTCGGCTTGCCCGCCGACGAGTACCACGCGCAGGACGTCATCACATCCGGCTGGACGGGGATGACGGAAGTCGAAACCACCGCCGATGACATCGATGCGTTATTCGCCGACGGAGAGGTAGATCTGGTCGCGGCGCGAGATCTTCCCTGCCACACCGGTATTCGGCTGCTTGCGGGTAGCTCACATGCGCTCGGCCGCATCAACGCCCACAAACGCGTCCAACTGGTCCGCGGCGACCGCGAGGTTTTCGGGCTCCGCGGTCGCTCCGCCGAGCAACGGGTGGCACTGGATCTGCTGCTCGACGAATCGGTGGGCATCGTGTCGCTGGGCGGCAAGGCCGGCACCGGCAAGTCGGCGCTGGCGCTGTGCGCCGGCCTGGAAGCCGTGCTGGAGCGACGCACCCAGCGCAAGGTGGTGGTATTCCGCCCGCTGTACGCGGTCGGCGGCCAGGAGTTGGGCTATCTGCCCGGCAGCGAGAGCGACAAGATGGGTCCGTGGGCGCAGGCGGTCTTCGACACGCTCGAAGGCCTGGCCAGCCCGGCGGTACTCGAGGAGGTGCTCTCCCGCGGGATGCTCGAGGTGCTGCCACTGACCCACATCCGTGGTCGCTCGCTGCATGACTCCTTCGTCATCGTCGACGAAGCGCAGTCGCTGGAACGTAACGTGCTGCTGACCGTGTTGTCGCGGTTGGGTGCGGGTTCGCGGGTGGTGTTGACCCACGATGTCGCTCAGCGCGACAACCTGCGGGTGGGCCGCCATGACGGGGTCGCGGCCGTGGTCGAGAAACTCAAGGGGCACCCACTCTTCGCGCACATCACGCTGCTGCGCAGCGAGCGGTCGCCGATTGCCGCGCTGGTCACCGAGATGCTCGAGGAGATCAGCGGCGCACCGCTGCCCTAGGCGGGATTGCAAGCGCGGCGACCCGCTGCGCCCGGCTCCGCCGCGCTTGCGATCGCCGCTGGATTGTCGCGCGGCGACCCGCTACGCCCGGCTCCGCCGCGCTTGCGATCGCCGCTGGGTAAGCTTCCGCCGTGCCGAGACGACCAGACAACCAGGCGTGGCGTTATTGGCGCACGGTCGCCGGCGTGGCGGCAGCCGCCGTCATCGTAGGGGTCGGTGCGTTTACCGGGCACGTCAGGTTCGCCCACGCCAACGACGTCGTGGACTGCGCACAAGTCAAATGCGTGGCGCTGACCTTCGACGACGGACCCACCCCCTTCACCGACCGGCTGTTGAGCATCCTGACCGCCAACAACGCCAAGGCGACGTTCTTCGAGATCGGCAACAAGGTTGCGGCCAACCCGGCCGGCGCCAAACGGGTCGTCGATGCCGGCATGGAAATCGGCAATCACACTTGGGAACACCCCAATATGACGACGCTGCCGCCGGCCGACATCCCCGGCCAGTTGTCCAGAACCAACGATGCGATCGCCGCCGCGACCGGTGTGACGCCGAGATTGTGGCGGCCGCCCGGCGGGTTGACCGACGCGGGAGTCAACGAACAGGCGGCAAAAGCCGGTCTGGCCGGAATCCTCTGGGATGTCATCCCTTACGACTGGATCAACGACGCCAACACCGCGGCCAGCAGGTACCTGCTGATGAGCCAGATCAAGCCCGGTTCAGTGGTGTTGCTGCATGACACCTACTCCAGCACGGTAGATCTGGTCTACCAGTTCATCCCGGTGCTCAAAGCCAACAACTATCACTTGGTCACGGTCAGCCAGCTTCTCGGGCAGCGAGCGGCGGGCAGCGTCTACGGCGGTCGCGAGAACGGACCGCCGACCAACGACCTGCACGACGTCCCTGCCGCTGAGATTCCGTCGTTGCCCAATACGCCGTCGCCGGCGCCGATGCCCAACTTCCCGATCACCGACGTTGCGGGCCAGAACTCGGGCGGATCGAACAACGGCAGCTAGGCGCTCGCCGACTGCCCCGGCAGCTCGCCCGAGGCGGCGAACGCCAGTAGCTCGCTGCGGCCGATCTGGCTCACCAGGCTGGCGGTGTCAAAGTAGATGCGCTCGTTGATGATTCGGTCGCCGTCAAAGAAGAACACCGCGATGATCGGCACCTGAAAAGCCTTGCCGGTGGGCGGCAGGCCGTAGAACTCGCCGAGATTGGTTCCCAGAAGGTCGAATTCGGTGATCACCGCGTCGTCGCTGAAGTGGAATCGCACGTTGGCGTGCCGCTGGTCGGGAAACGCGGTCCGGGTGGTCAGGTAGTAGCCCATAACCTCGTCGTCGCCGTCGAAAACCTGGCCGGTGGCCATGATCTCGTAACGTGGGTGCCCGTTGAACGTGGCCAGGGTCCGATCGAACTCCTTGGTCACCTCGGTGTTCATGTGCTCTTCGACGACCGCCAGGCGGCGTTGCCGGAGTTCGTCGCTGACCATGGCTACTCCTCGTTGACCTTGGCCATCGCGAGCACGTCCAGGCGACGGTCGAGTTCCTCTTCGGACAGCTTGTCACCGATCAGCCCGCGGTCGATCACGGTCTGACGAATCGTCTTTCGTTCCTTGAGTGCCTGCTTGGCCACCGCGGCCGCCTCGTCGTAGCCGATCGCCGAATTCAACGGCGTGACGATCGACGGGGACGACTCGGCCAGCTCCCGTAGATGCTCGGCGTGGGCCGTCAGCCCGGTGATGCACCGCTCGGCGAACAGTGTCGAGACGTTGGTCAGCAGCTTGAACGACTCGAGCAGGTTGCGGGCCATCATCGGGATGTAGACATTGAGCTCGAAGGCGCCGCCCGCACCACCCCAGGCGACCGCGACGTCGTTGCCGATCACCTGAGCGGCCACCTGAGTAACCGCCTCGGGCAGAACGGGATTGACCTTGCCCGGCATGATCGAGCTGCCCGGCTGCAGGTCCGGCAGTTGGATCTCTGCCAGACCGGTCAGCGGGCCAGAGCCCATCCAGCGCACGTCGTTGGCGATCTTGGTCAGCGACACCGCGATGGTGCGCAGCGCGCCGGACGCCTCCACCAGCCCGTCGCGGGCAGCTTGGGCTTCGAAAGAGTTGACCGCCGTACGCAGTTCGGTCAGACCGGTCTCGGCGACCAGGACCTGGACCACCTTGGCGCCAAAGCCGTCGGGGGCGTTGAGGCCGGTACCCACCGCGGTGCCGCCGATCGCCAACTCACCCAGCCGGGGCAGCGTGGCGCGGACTCTTTCTATGCCGGCCTCGATCTGACGGGCGTAGCCGGAGAACTCCTGACCCAGCGTCACCGGGACGGCGTCCATCAGGTGCGTGCGCCCCGACTTCACCACGGTGCGCCACTCGCGTGCTTTGTCGGCCAGCGCGTCGTGCAGCACCTGCAGCGCCGGGATGAGATGGCGTACAGCGGCTTCGGTGGCCGCGATGTGGGTGGCGGTCGGGAAGGTGTCGTTGGACGACTGCGACATGTTGACGTCGTCGTTGGGATGCACGGTCACACCGTTGGCGGCGGCGATGCTGGCGATCACTTCATTGGTGTTCATGTTGGAGCTGGTGCCCGACCCGGTCTGGAAGACGTCGATGGGGAATTGGTCGTCGTGGCGGCCGTCGGCGATTTCGTTGGCGGCGGCGATGATCGCGTCGGCCTTCTCCGGCGCCAGCAGGCCCAGGTCCTTATTCACTTGCGCGCAAGCGCCCTTCAGCAGACCCAGTGCGCGGATCTGGGTGCGCTCCAGGCCGCGGCCCGAGATCGGGAAGTTCTCCACGGCGCGCTGAGTCTGGGCCCGCCACAACGCTTTCGCCGGCACCCGGACTTCGCCCATGGTGTCGTGTTCGATGCGGTACTCGGTGTCTGCCATCGGCAAAGTTCCTCGCTAGCTAGTGGTTACGGCAGTGGGTATGCGGCGCTGCTGTCGCCGGTGAAGTCGATGGCCGAGTATTCGTTGAGTTTGGCCAGCCGGTGATAGGCCTCGACCATCCGCAGCGTGCCGGACTTCGATCGCATCACGATCGACTGGGTGGTGCAGCCGCCGGGTTCATAGCGCACACCCTTGAGCAGGTCGCCGTCGGTGACGCCGGTGGCGCAGAAGAAGACGTTCTCCCCCGACACCAGATCCTCGGTGGTCAGTACCTGCTCGAGGTCGTAGCCGGCGTCGATTGCCTTCTGCCGTTCGGCGTCGTCCTTGGGAGCCAGTTGTGCCTGGATCTCCCCGCCCATGCAACGGATCGCCGCTGCGGTGATGATGCCCTCAGGGGTTCCACCGATGCCGGCCAGCATGTCGGTGCCGGAGCCGGGCCGGCACGCCGCGATCGCGCCGGCCACGTCGCCGTCGGTGATCAATCGGATCCGCGCTCCGACGGCCCGCACATCCTCGATCAACTGGGTATGCCGCGGCCGGTCCAGGATGCACACCGTCATGTCCGGAACGGACAGTCCTTTGACTTTGGCGACCGCGCGGATGTTGTCGGCGATCGGCGCGGTGATGTCGAGCACGTGGGCGGCGTCGGGACCCACGGCGATCTTGTTCATGTAGAAGACCGCCGACGGGTCGAACATCGCGCCGCGGTCGGCCACCGCGAGCACCGAGATGGCGTTGGGCATGCCCTTGCTCATCAGCGTGGTGCCGTCGATCGGATCGACGGCGAAATCGCAGTCCGGGCCGTCGCCGTTACCGACTTCTTCGCCGTTGTAGAGCATCGGCGCGTGGTCTTTCTCGCCTTCGCCGATCACGACGATGCCGCGCATCGACACCGAGCTCACCAGTTGGCGGATCGCGTCGACCGCCGCGCCGTCGCCGCCCTCCTTGTCGCCGCGGCCCACCCAGCGGCCTGCGGCCATGGCGCCTGCCTCGGTGACCCGGACCAGCTCGAGGGCAAGGTTGCGGTCCGGGGCTTCACGTCGAGAAGCTGCGCTCATGGTTGCCGATTGTCCCAGAGAGGGGTTGTCGCTCGGGAGCTGGGATACTCGTGCTTGTGACGACGCAGCCGGAGCCGACGGCCAAACCGGCCAAGCCCCGGCTGCTGCAGGACGGCCGGGACATGTTCTGGTCGATCGCGCCGCTGGTTGCGGCCTGCATCATCCTGGCCGGCGTGGTCGGGATGTGCTCGATTGCCCCGGGCGGAATCAACCGCGGATCGGTGCCGTCCTACAACGCGGTCAGCGCGCTGCGGGCCGACGCGCAGACGCTGGGCTTCCCGGTCCGGTTGCCCCGGCTGCCCGAGGGCTGGCAGCCCAACTCCGGCGGCCGCGGCGGCATTCCGGACGGTCGAACCGACCCGTCGACCGGTCAGCGGCTGCACGCAGTCACCTCCACCGTCGGATACATCAGTCCCACCGGTATGTATCTGAGCCTTACGCAGAGCAATGCCGACGAGGACAAGCTGGTCGGCTCGATTCACCCGTCGATGTATCCCAGCGGAACCGTCGACGTGGATGGCACCCGCTGGATCGTCTACCAGGGTGACAGCGTCGAATCGGTCTGGACGACGCGGCTGAAGAGCCCGGCCGGTCCCGCTCAGGTTGCGATCACCGGTGCCGGCGGCGTCGATCAGTTTCGTACGCTGGCGGTGGCCACCCAATCACAACCGCCGCTACCGGCACACCGGTAGAACGGGCCAAGAAAGGACTCTCAATGACCGCACCAGAAGCCGACCTCACCGGTTGGTCAGTGGCGCCGTTCACCGGCGGCGGGTACACCCACGACGTCTACCGCAAGGGCGAGGGACCCGGCGTGGTGCTGATCCCCGAGCTACCGGGCATCCATCCCGGTGTGCTAGGGCTGGGAAATCACTTGGTGGACAACAGTTTTACTGTCGCAATACCGTCGTTGTTCGGCGAGCCCGGCCGGCCGGTGTCGGCTGGCTATGTGCTGCCAACTATCGCTCGGGCTTGTGTGGCAAGGGAATTCGCGGCGTTCGCGACCAACAAGCAGCGGCCGGTGTCGGTCTTCCTGCGGGCGTTGGCCCGCGACCTCAAAGCGTCGACGCCGGGCAAGGGCGTCGGGGTGATCGGCCAGTGTTTCACCGGCGGCTTCGCGCTGGCTGCCGCGGTCGACGACAGCGTGCTGGCACCGGTGCTGAGTCAGCCTTCGCTGCCGTTTCCGTTGACGCCGCGCCAGCGGCGCGATCCCGGAGTCAGCGACGTGGAACTGAACGCGTTCAAAGACCGAGCCGCCAACGAGGGCCTGTGCGCAATCGGTCTGCGATTCAGCGAGGACAAGGCGGTCCCCGGCGAACGGTTCACCACGCTCAAAGAGCGGCTCGGCGACGCGTTCGAGGTGATCGAAATCGACTCGCGGCCAGGCAATGAGCATGGCTTCAGCCGCATGGCGCATTCGGTGCTGACCAACGAGGTCCGCGAAGTCGACGGCCAGCCGGCCTACGAGGCGCGCAAGCGGGTGGTCGCTTTTCTCAATGAGCGGCTGCGTTAGCGGCTTGCCGCGCGCGCTGATCGGCGATGAATCGTATCGACAAGCGGTGCAGCAGACCCGGTGCCAGCCGGGCGAACACCCATGACGCGTAAGCCTGCCTCGGCGCGACCAGCAGCGCCTTGTTACGCGCGATCGCCTTGAGGGTGTCGCGAGCCAGCCGGTCGGCGCTGTAGGCGGTCTTCGTGCCCTGGCCGCGCAGGTAGTAGTCGCGACCGACGAATCCGCCGATGGCGCCCTTGTCCAGGATCGGTGTCTCGACGGCGCCCGGGCACACCGCCAGCACGCCCACGCCGCGGGGGACGGCTTCCGAGCGCAGCGCCAGCGACAGGCCGACGATCGCGTGCTTGGTCATCACGTAACTGGTGATCTGGCCGGCCGCGGTCAGCCCGGCCATCGACGCGGTGTTGACAATGTGGCCGTGCCCCTGCCGCAGCATCACCGGGTAAGCGGCGGTGACGCCGTGCACGACGCCGCGGATGTTGACGTCGATGATGGCGTTCCACTGGTCCAGCGTCAGTAGTTCGGTGTCGCCGCCCCAAGCGATTCCGGCGTTGTTGAACATCAGGTCGAGCCGTCCGGCGCGGGCGACGACGGCGTCGACGGCGGCCGCTACCGCGGCTGCGTCGGTGACGTCGAGGGTGGCTGATGTCGCCGTGCCGGGACCGCACAGGCTTTCGGCGGTGCGAGCCGCTGCGGCGCCGTCGACATCGGTACAGACGACGTTGGCGCCCGCGGCGACCAGGGCCCGGCACAGCGCGGCGCCGATGCCCGAGCCGGCACCGGTGACGATCGCCTGCTTGCCGGTGAAATTCACTGGGCGGCCAGCTTCATGACGTGGCTCAAGATGTCGGGATAGCGCCGCATGTGGGCGCCGCCGTTGAGGTCGAGCACTTCGCCGGTGAGCCACGGCGCCTTGCACAGGAACACCACGGCGTCGGCGATGTCTTCGGGACTGCCGGCCCGGCCCAGCGGCGTGTTCTCCAGATATTCGTCGACTACGCCGGGAATCTGGGTGGCCGGCTCAGTGAGCGGGGTGTGCACGAATCCGGGGGCGACGGCGTTAACCCGGATCCGGCGCGGCGCGAGCTCGAGTGCTGCGACTTGCGTCAGCATCGACAGCCCGGCCTTGGCCGCGCAGTAGGCGCTCATCGCCGCGGCGGGCTGGCGTCCGTTGAGCGAACTGATCGACACCAGCGCCCCGCCGTCGCGCAGTCGCGGTGCGGCGTGCTTGATCACCAGAAAACCGCCGGTGAGGCAGACGTCGACGACCGAGCGGAAATCCTCGACGGGCAGTTCGGTGATCAGCCCGACGCCGCTGAAGCCGGCGGTGTTGACGACGACGTCGAGGGCACCGGCGTGCTCGAAGAGGGCCCGTACCGAATCTTCGTCGGTGACCTCGACCGCGGCCGCGCTGTGCGGGTCGCCGAGTTCGGCGGCGACGGCATGTGCACCGGCGGCGTTGCGGTCCGCAACGATCACCCGGCAGTTGTCGGCGGCCAATGCATGCGCCACCGCCCGGCCGATGCCCGAGGCGCCGCCGACGACGACGGCGGTGCGGATGGTCATGTGTGCCCCCCATCGGGTTGTGGCTCAGGCCATTTGGCGGCGATCACGCGCCACGGGTCGGCGAAGCGACCGGGATAGCGGTAGTACGGTGAGCGGCGCTTGAGCAGGGTATGGGCCAGCGGGGCCGCCAACCGCGCCGGGTGGCGGCGCCACCCCATCCGTTCAGCCATCTCGGCGAGCAGCTGCGGCCACGAAATACGTTGGAAATTGAGGACTTCCACCGAGCGCGCGGTGTCCATCCAGTCGGTGCCGAACCAGTCGGCGTCGCTGTCCGGGTTGCCTTTTCGCCCGACGGGTAATCCGCCGACCAGACCCATCGCGGCCGCCATGGACGGGGCAAGATCACCCTGGACCAGCCGGTGCGAGTCGTCGCCGCCGATCAACAGCGTCTCGCCGATGACCGGCGCGGTGGTGGCGGCGACGAAGGCGCGCGCGACATCACGCGCGTCGACGGTCTGGATGCGCCCGTCGATCGGCAGCGCCGCCTCGAAGTAGATGGTGTCCAGGTCGTGGCCCAATCGCGGCTCGGCGGTGAGCACGCCGCCCAGTCGCAGCACCACCCAGTCCAGCCCGGAAGCGCGCACCAGCTGCTCGGCTTCCACCTTGTGGGTGCCGTAGATGTCGGATGGTTGCAGCGGGGTGTCCGCGGTGAGCATGTCGCTGACGCGGTGCGGGTTGCGGGCGCCGTAGGCGGCGACGCTGGAAGCTTGGACGAACCGCGGCGGCGCCGGCAACGCTGCGGCAGCGGTCAGTAAGGATCCCGTCGCGTCTACGTTGACGCGGCGGGCCAGCGCCGGCCGGGCGTAGCAAACCGGCGGGATGATCGCGGCCAGGTGGATGATCGCCGCCGGCGAGACGGCGCGCAGCAACTCGGCGACGGCATCCGCATCGGTCAGGTCGGCCCACCGCACGGCGTCTGGCGGCAGCAGTGCTGCCGCCTTGCGGTTGGCCGGCATGTCGAGATCGGTGGCGACGACGCGGCGACCGTCGGCAAGCAGCTGTCGCACGGTCGCCGACCCGACCAGCCCGAACGCTCCAGTGACCAGCACAGTTTCGGTCATCGGGCGCCGCTCCTCCTCATCGCTGCGCTCTGCAACGAGCCGACGCGGAATATACCGTTACTCGGCCACCGCGGGGGCGACAACGGCCACCGATTGGGGATCGGCAGCGGCTTTCATCTGGTCGTACAGCTCGGTGTAGTAGGGCAGACACTCGGCCATTGCCTGCTCGGTGGTGAACAACGGCCGATAGCCGAGGTCGCGGGTGGCCTTGGCCACCGAGAAGTAGTTGTCCAGATACAGCCGCTCGACGGCCAGTGGTTCCAGCGGGGGCTGCGGGAGCCCGAACCGGAAATGCAGCCGCTGCCAACCCAACATCGTCGCGCGGACCGCGGCACCGGATATCCGCAGCCGGGGCAGGCGCTGGCCGCACGCCGCCACCACCGGGCGGGTGAACTCAAACATGTTCACCGGTTCGGCGTCGTTGATGAAATACGCCTGTCCGGGCGCTGTTCCGCCCGGCACCAGGTGTTCGGCGGCCAGGATGAAACCGTGAATCAGGTTGTGCACGTACGAGTTATCCAGGCGGGCGGATTTGCGGCCGACCAGCACCTTGACGTGGCCGGCGAGCACGCTTTCGAACACCTTGCGGAACATCGTCTGATCGCCGCGGCCCCAGATTCCGCTTGGGCGGATCGCGCACGTCAGCAGTCCGTCAATCCCGTTCTGGGACAGCACAAACCGTTCGGCGATCACTTTCGTCTCGGTATAGAGATCGTTGAACCGGTTGGTGTAGGGCAACGTCTCGTCACCCCCGGAGATGCGCTTGCCGCCCATCACCACGCTGTTGGACGACGTGTAGACGAACCGCTTCACCCCGGCGGCCTGCGCGGCGTGCACCAAGTTCTTCGTTCCGTCGACGTTGACGGCGAAACTGCGCTGCCGGTACTCCTCGGTGACCGATGCACCGCCCATCAGCTCGATGAGCGCCGCAGTGTGAAAGACGGTGTCGATGCCGGCGACCGCGCCCGCGACGATGTCGCGGTCGCAGATGTCACCCTGGAGCACCTCCAGGCCGGGCTGGGCGGGCAGCGGTGAGGGCACCCGGTCGAAGGACCGCACCTGGTAGCCGCGGTCGAGCAGGGTGGTCACCAGATTGGCGCCGACGAACCCCGAGCCGCCGGTGACCAGCACGCGGCCCAGCCGCGCGGTCGGTGATGTTCCAGAGATCCCAGAAAAGTCAGCCATGCGCTGAGGATAACTGAAACGTGTTCCAGTTTCGAACAAAAAACCGCGAAATGATTTCGATGTCAAGAATCGTCCGGTTCGCGGGCGGCCAGCGCGTCGGACACCCGCTTGCGTGCGCCAGCTAAGTGCTCTTCGCAGCGTTTCGCCAGCTGTTCGCCCCTTTCCCAGAGAGCCAGCGATGTATCAAGATCCAGTCCGCCCTGCTCCAGAAGCCGCACGACTTCGACCAGCTCGTCTCGGCATTTTTCATAACCGAGCTGACTAATAGGTGTAGCCTCGTCACTCGCCATCGGCCGGTCCTTCGCTCACCGCCGCGATCGCGCCGTCGGCGACCCGCACCCGCAAGGTGGTCCCGGCCGGGGCATCGTCGGCGCACCGCAGCACCGCGGCGGGACCCCGGGCCGGAATTGTCTGCACCACGGCGTATCCGCGCGCGAGGGTGGCCGCCGGGCCCAACGTGGCCAGCCGGGCCGACAAGTGTCCTACGCGTTCGGCTTCCACATCGATCACTCGGGCGATGTCCCGGCGAACCGCAGATCGGGCGCGGTGAATCTCCTCGGCGCGCACCGCCAGCGCCGCCAACGGTTCGGCCAGCACCGGTCGGCTGCGCAACTGTGCGAGCGCGCGCTCTTCGCGGGCCACCCAGTTACGCAGGGCCTGGGCAGCGCGTCGACGCAAGTCGTTGAGCAAGTGCTGCTCCGCTGCGGTATCCGGGACGATCTTCTTGGCGGCATCGGTGGGAGTGGCGGCGCGCAGGTCGGCGACCAGATCGCACAGCGGGTTGTCCGGCTCGTGACCGACTGCACTGACGACCGGAGTGCGGCACGCCGAGATCGCGCGGCACAGCGTCTCGTCGGAAAACGGCAGCAAGTCCTCCACGCTGCCGCCGCCGCGGGCCACGACGATGACGTCGACGTCCGGGTCGGCGTCCAATTCCCGCAACGCCGCGACGATCTGGGAAACGGCAGTCGGCCCTTGGACGGCGGTGTTGCGGACGGCGAACCGTACGGCGGGCCAGCGCGCGGCGGCCACCGTGGTCACATCGCGCTCGGCCGCGCTGGCCCGGCCGGTGATCAGCCCGACCGTGGCGGGCAGGAATGGAATGGGCCGCTTGAGTCGCGGGTCGAAGAGGCCTTCGGCGTCCAACAGCTGGCGCAACCGCTCGATGCGGGCCAACAGTTCACCGATGCCCACCGCGCGAATCTCGCTGAGCCGCAACGTCAGAGTGCCTCGGCCGGTGAAGAAGTTCGGCTTGCCGCAGACCACCACCTGCACGCCCTCGACGAGCTTGACCGGCGCACTGTCGACCAGGTGGCGCGGAGCGGTCACGGTCAGCGACATGTCCGCGGCCGGATCCCGCAGCACCATGAAGACCGTCTTGGTGCCCGGCCGGATATTGATCTGGGTCAGCTGGCCTTCAACCCAGACCGTGCCCAATTTGTCGATCCAGCTTGCGATCCGGATCGCGACCGCGCGGACCGGAAATGGGTTCTCGGCCGAATTCGCCGATCCAGCCGGCGCGCCGGGGTTGTTGGCAGTGTTAGCGGTCACTTCGCCGTCGCGCGCGTGATCCTGTTGGCAAGCAGCGTCTGGAACGGCGCGCGCGCTTTGGTGGCCTCCTCGTAGGCCAGCAGGGCTTCGAGCTCGTCGAGATCGAGTGATTGCAGCCTGGCCCGCAACTGGGCCAGCGTCAGCTCTTCGTAGTCCAGCTCGTCGGCCACCGCGGGCGCAGACACCGTCCTCTTGCCGGCCGGCGTCTTCGGCCGGGTCGGGGGATCGGCCGGCGCACCTGCGGCCGCGTCTGGCGCCGAGTACAGCGCGAATCGCCCTTCTGCGCGGTGCTCGGCGTCCAGCGTGTCAGCGCCGGTTGCGGGGGTGTCGTCGTCGGTGCCGTCGGGCAGGTCCTCGTCGAACGTCGCCCACTCCGGCTGCTCGTCCTTCGGCGGGAAGATGTGCTCCAGGGTGGCGTCGCCCTTGATCACCAGCTCGGCCAGGTTTTGCTGGAACCGCATCACGACATGCGCGGCTGTACTGGCCAGCGTCATCGGATACATCAGGATCGTTTTCGGCAGCCTGATGGTCTCTTCGATGGCGATTGTCGCCGCGCCCACCAGCAGCCGGACCCCATATGGTGCAGTAGCCATGCCGTCCAGCCTGCCTTAACCGGCGGTCAAGTCCAAGCTGAGCGCGCGAGCTGAGCCCATGAGATGTGCAGAGTCGAGTCGGCAGAAAGTAGCCTGGTTGTTATGCCGCCAACCGTGAACATGGGCCCGAACATTGGAATAAGGCCGGGCGCGACGAGCTCGGCGGTCGAGCCGGTGACCGGCAAGCGAGTGCTGCTGGCCGAGCCGCGGGGCTACTGCGCCGGCGTGGACCGCGCCGTCGAGACGGTCGAGCGCGCGCTGGAAAAGCACGGCCCACCCGTCTACGTCCGGCATGAGATCGTGCACAACCGCCACGTGGTCGAGACCCTGGCCAAGGCGGGGGCGGTCTTCGTCGAGGAGACCGACGAGGTTCCCGAAGGCGCCATCGTGGTGTTCTCCGCACACGGTGTCGCGCCGATCGTGCATGTGTCGGCCGCCGAGCGGAAGCTCAACGTCATCGACGCCACCTGCCCGTTGGTCACCAAAGTGCACAACGAGGCCAAGCGCTTCGCCCGCGACGACTACGACATCCTGCTGATCGGCCATCAGGGTCATGAGGAAGTCGTGGGCACCGCCGGTGAAGCCCCCGACCATGTTCAGCTGGTCGACGGGCCCGGCGCCGTCGACGGTGTGACGGTCCGCGACGAGGACAAGGTGATCTGGTTGTCGCAGACCACGCTGTCCGTCGACGAGACCATGGAGACCGTGCAGCGGCTGCGGGCGCGGTTTCCGAAGTTGCAGGACCCGCCCAGCGACGACATCTGCTACGCGACCCAGAATCGCCAGGTCGCGGTCAAGGCGATGGCGCCCGAGTGTGAGCTGGTGATCGTCGTCGGATCGGGCAATTCGTCGAACTCGGTGCGGTTGGTCGAGGTCGCGCTGGGCGCCGGGTCGGCGGCCGCGCATCTGGTCGACTACGCCGACGACATCGAACCCGCATGGCTGGACGGGGTCACCACGGTGGGCGTCACCTCCGGTGCGTCGGTGCCTGAGGTGCTGGTGCGTGGCGTGCTGGAGCGGTTGGCCGAGCATGGTTATGACGTCGTGCAGCCCGTGACGACAGCCAACGAGACTTTGGTGTTCGCCCTGCCGCGGGAAATCCGGCGCGCTCGTCCCTAGACGTCGTACTCCCAGGAATCGGGTGCGGTATTACGCGGTTGCCGTTCGCGGGACGTGGGCTCGTTGTACGACTCCTCAGCCCCGGTGGACGTCCGATACCGGACCCGTGAGATGGGGTGATGCGTCGCGGTGGCGCCGGATGCCCCGTTCGGCCCGGACCTGCGGCGCGGCGCGGGCGGCGGGGTGGGTTCGAAGGGCTCCATGGGCTCGTCGGGGTCGAAGCGGCTGCTGCGGCTGCTCGGGCGACCTGTGCGAGCGTGCGGGTCGCGGCGGATTTCCCGGGGTGGCCGACCCCGCAGGTCTGGATCGCGTGGCAACCTGCCGCGACGGGGCGGCTCGGGGGCATCGAACTCGCGGGTGCGCGTCGGGCGTCGACGCCGCGCACGCTCACCGGCCGGCTCGGCTGCGTCGTCTAGCGGGGGTCGGATCGGCCGCGTACGCGACGCTGCCGGACGTCTGGCTGTTCTTCTGCTGTGGGAAGAGGCGGATCTGGCAGAACGCTCAACGGCGTGTTCTCGACGCGTCCTGGGCTTGGCGGCTTTGTCGACCATCCCGTCATCGGCGGAGTCGCGATTGAACATCGACGCCAGCCTCGCGGCCAACCCGAGTCGCCCGCCGCCGCTCGTGGGATCGGCTTCAGCGGCGTCGGTGGCCTCCGCCACTGCGGTCGCGCGCGAGCGGGTGGCCGTTCCCAGGTACCACCGGATCAGGCCAATCAGCAGCACGCCGCCGGAGGTGAAGACCATTAGCGGGAAACGTTCGATCAAGGGGTAGCCACAGCTGATCACAAGATCTTTGAGGCCGGCGAACTTGCCACCATGAAACAACCAGTACGAGCCGGGCACCGTGCAGAACAAAATCAGCGGCGGTTGGATGACCGCGGTGAAGATCCCGGATTGGCGTACGGCCAGCACCGCAGCCACGCAACCCGCCACATACAGCGCGGCGAAGACGATGGTCAGCTCCTTGCCGGATCCGGCGTCGAAAGCAAAGCCGACGGCGCAACCGGTCACTGCGACCACCACCGCGGCCCACCACGGCACACCAGGAATTTCGGGGATGATCGAGCGGTGATCTGTGGCCACCGCCGACCGCGCCTGCCCTGCTGACACACGTCGACCGTACCGGCTCGGCGCCTAAAGACAGGTAAAGACCTCGTTAGCATCCTGTGGGCGTGCCTCATTTCACCTGGCTGTGGGTGAGTGGCATGTTGGGGAGTTCTCCTACACTTAAGTCTCTGTGAGCCTGAGCCTGGGGATTGTGGGTCTGCCGAATGTCGGCAAGTCGACCCTTTTTAATGCGCTGACCAGAAACAACGTGGTTGCCGCCAACTATCCCTTCGCGACGATCGAACCGAACGAGGGCGTGGTGCCGCTGCCCGATCCGCGGTTGGCGACGTTGGCGGAGATGTTCGCTTCGGAGCGCATCGTCCCGGCGCCGGTGACCTTCGTCGACATCGCGGGTCTGGTTGCCGGTGCCTCCGAGGGGGCTGGTCTGGGCAACAAATTCCTCGCCAACATCCGCGAATGCGACGCGATCTGCCAGGTGGTGCGGGTGTTCTCCGATGACGATGTGACTCACGTCGCCGGGCAGGTGGACCCGAAGTCCGATATCGAGGTCATCGAGACCGAGCTGATCCTCGCCGATCTCCAGACGCTGGAGCGCGCGGTGCCGAGGCTGGAGAAAGAGGCCCGCAACAACAAAGAACGCAAACCGCTCTACGACGCCGCCCTGGCCGCTCAAAGCGTGCTCGACGGTGGGACGACGCTCTTCGCCGCAGGGGCCGATGCGCTGCTGCTACGCGAATTGAATCTGCTGACTACCAAACCCTTTTTGTACGCCTTCAACGCCGACGAGTCGGTGCTCACCGACGCTGACCGGGTCGCCGACCTGCGCGCGCTGGTGTCGCCGGCCGATGCGGTCTTCCTGGACGCCAAGATCGAGGCCGAGCTCACCGAACTCGACGACGAGTCGGCCGCCGAGCTGTTGGAGTCGATCGGTCAGACCGAGCACGGCCTGGATGCCTTGGCGCGGGCCGGTTTTCACACTTTGAAGCTGCAGACTTTCCTGACGGCCGGTCCCAAGGAGTCACGGGCGTGGACCATTCATCAGGGCGATACCGCGCCGAAGGCGGCCGGGGTGATCCACACCGATTTCGAGAAGGGCTTCATCAAGGCCGAGATCGTGTCCTATGACGACCTTGTCGCCGCCGGGTCGATGGCCGCGGCCAAGGCGGCCGGCAAGGTTCGCATCGAGGGCAAGGACTACGTGATGGCCGACGGCGACGTCGTCGAGTTCCGGTTCAACGTCTAGACAGCCGAAGAACTAGAGCGAGCCGTGGCTCGTGCACAGCGAGCGCGGTAGGGCGGTCGTGCCACAAATTCAGCCAGAACCACTCGAATACGACGGGCTCGAATATGCGGCTTTACCGGTACGTTTGAATGCCATTGCCGTACAGGAACTTTCGGAGCCGAATAACGCCGGGCGCTCCTTCTTCGACGCTGCAGGAGTTCGCTGCCGACTTGGTCGACATCGCCAATGTTCGTGGAGAACTAGCTGTGGTGTCTCAAGGACAGTGAATTCCGTGCACGGGCGGCGCCCCACCCCTCAGAGTGCTCGTAGGCCACGCAGGGTCCGTCTTATCAGTTCACGTCGTTCGTCGATTGTCATCGAGTCACTGAGGGGGGCGTGCACCCGCAAATAACCCTGTGTCACCAGGTCGTCGACCAGGAACCGCGTCGCACCGAGCGGCAAGGACAGACGAGCGGCGATCTCTGCGACCGAGGGGCTGTGCACGCACGACGTCAGGATCTGGCTCCGCACATCATTTCTCCGCCAGCGCGGCGGCTTCGCTGTGGTGTTGAGCGCTTCGATCGGAGCCTCGAGTGCCAGTTCGACACCAGAGTCGATACGACCTCCCGTCAGCGTGTACGGCCGGACCAAGCTCGGCTCGTCCGCGGTTTCCGGTTCGGTGAACCAGTCGCCGATCGGTTCGCCCTTGCCCTCCGACTGCTGATGCGCGGCGGTGTGCTTGTGCCGGACATGTGGCGAACTATGCGACATGTTGTGGTTCTCCAAGAACCGCAAGGTCTCGTCGGCGTGCACCGACGCGCGCACCTCGTTGGAGACGACCTTGAGTATGGTGCGGTCGATGTCGATGACGAATGTGGTCCGTCTGACCGGCAGCAGCCGGGCCAGTAGGCCACGGCGCCGAGTGTGCCGGCCACGCCAGCCCGCCTCACGCGCCACGACGGATCTACGCAGCTTGGCGAGCCGGCCTCGACGCACCCCGAACAGCTCGGACACCATCTCGTCCGCGTCGGAGAGCAGCGGATAGTCGAACGAGCGCTGTCGGGCGAAGTGGGCCTGCTTATCGACGGTGTCGGTGCTGATGCCCACCCGCTGGGCGCCCACCTTGGCGAATTCGTCGCTCAGGTCCCGAAAATGACAAGCCTGGGCTGTACATATCGGTGAGGACGCTATTGGGAAGAAGAACAGCACAACCGGCCCTTCGGCAAGGAGCGCGGACAATGTCCGAGGCCGACCGGTGTGATCATAGAGAGTGAAGTCAGGCGCCATCTCGCCCGTGATCATCGGCAAAGAGTAACGCCGGGAAGCCCTATGCGACGCACGACTGGAGATAATTCGGTCATCGCCGAACAGCTACCAGGTGGGAACCATGATCGGCTCGGGCACGCCGAGGATGCCGGGAACTATCCGCGGGCCGTGCGGGTCGGGCTGTAGCGAAACACTGTCGAACTCCGCTTCAACGTCTAGCTCAGCCAAAGTGACCAGCGCCGCCAAGCTGGCCGAGTGGCTCAGATCGGCCTGCGAAACGATACCGAGGCGCACCTGGCCGAACGCCAGCGCCCCGATGGCGCGGCGGGTTTTGAGCATGACCGAACCGCCTAATAAAACAGACGACGGCATCACAGATTTTCGGCAAGAACCGACCTCGCCCGCTACCTGAGTCCAGCCACGTTTCCTACGACATGCGATTTGTCGGTGCTGGTGTCAAACTCAAATATGGGAGTGGATCCCTTCCGTCCGGTTGTCGCGGCCGCCGCCGCTGTGCTGCTAGCGGCAACTATCGGTCACGCCGACACCACGGACGACCAATTTCTGGGGCTGCTGTCGAACGACGGATTGAACGCCGGCCCACCCGATCAGATGATCGCGATCGCGCACAAACGGTGCGACGCTAACGGTCTTTTTCGCGGCAGCTCGTTTACTTTGCGCTTTTTCGGCCAACCTAGCCCGTTCGTGGTCGCCATCTCGAAGATCGCCGCCGAACTGCAATCGCAGGGCCTGACGGGTGATCAGGCGGTGAACTTCATGCGGGATGCAGTCACTGTGTACTGCCCCGACACGAATGGGTAGCTGCATGAGTCGCCGTTCAACGTCTAGTCACGATGACGGGCTCGATGTGTACCCTCCGGAAACATGAGCTGGACACCTGAGCAGCTCGCTCTGATCGACGCCGCCCGCGAACTCGAAATTGCAGTACGCCGCGCGGACGGAACAATTCGGCCGTGGACGCCGATTTGGGTGGTGCACGTCGTCGGCGACGTTTATGTCCGCACGTGGTACCGCAGAGATACCGGGTGGTTCGGCCTTGCCATGAGCACCAGACGCGCGCGTGTGCGCATCCCCGGCATAGAGGTCGACGTGCGCATCCAGGACGTCGGTGTCGGCCCGTCGGGACTGCGGGAGGGCGTGGACGACGCCTACCGTGACAAGTACGGCGGCGGTTCGACCGGAAACATGGTCGGAGACAAAGCCGCAGCGACAACGCTGCGGTTGCTCAGAAAATGATCGGGCATGAAGAGATCGCACTGCATAGCAAGAACATTCATGTCGAGCGCGACCCGGGCCGGCCGTTGACCTTCGCTGACACCAGAGGCGAACCCATCCTGACCTACGATGCCGAGGAAACCGCGAGCTACGATGGGGGCCCTCCGGCGCCGAGGGGGTGGGTGCTGAACGTCGAGCATTACCAGCCGTTTGCAATGGGTGTACGCGACTTCGACAGCGTTGGTGAGGCGCTGCAGAGGGCGATCTCATATCTGAAATCACCGCTACCCAATGCGAGTCGGTTACCGGGCCGCTCGGCGAAACTCCAAGACGAGCGCCGCGACGACGGCAGTTGTCTGAACGTCAACGCCACCCTCGAGCGCGACGGGTCGTTGACGATCGCAGGACACGACCTGGGCCCGGTCGCCGAAAGCATCAGTCCCGATGGCGATTACGAGTGGTCCTATAGCATCGCCGCACACGATGTGCCGGCTCTAGTGGTTGCGCTCGGCGGTCAGCCCGGTGCCGATGTCATCGACGTCCTTACCCAGCGATGGTCAGGCGACGCCGCCTACCGTCTCGGCGCAGCAGTCCGGTCCAGCGGAGTCGAACACCGCTTCTCCAGTTATCCCTGAAGTTCCGGTCCGGCGTCATCGATGTGACTGACGGTTATTGCGAAGCTTCCGCAGAGAAGACGTCGATCGGCCGCACGGGCGTCAACATCACCAGCGGGATCTGACGGCTAGTCGACTGCTGATAGGTGAGGTACGGCGGGTACAGGTGAGCCATATAGGCCCACACCTGATGCCGTTCCTCGCCTTCTGGTTCCCGCCACGTGGCCTCGAACGCTTGGGTCGCGATCTGCACACCGATCGCGTTGCTCTCTAAGACATTGAAGTACCACCCCGGATGCGTATCGGCACCGCCCTTCGATGCGACGATCACGATCTCGCCACCGACGTTGCCGTAGATCAACGGCCTGACATGGACCTTGGCCGACTTGCGACCCACGCACTTGATCAAGCAGTGCGTGGTCAGCGCACGGCCCCCGACCGCACTCACGTCCATGATGTGGCCCCGCGTGCCACCGGAGGTCAGATAGATCTCGAGGTGCTCGCTGACCCAGTCACCTCGCGCCGCTCGGATCGCTGCGGCATCGGCGTCGCCCATGGGTGACTCCTAAACGTAGACAGGGTGAAGGTGATTGGACCGAACCTGCGTCGTGACTTCGCCAGGCTGAATCATGTAACCACGCGCCCACCCAACTGGTTAGGGCGGCCGCCGACGGTGACGTGGTCGATTTCCGGTTTCAAGCAACGTCTGGCCAGCCGAAGAAGTAAAACTTCTGCTGCGCAGTGGACCCGACCAACTTCGGCCGCGTGTCGCCGCTGCGAAGTCAAGGTGATAGTTGGGGCAGACAACTAATCCCGGCACCGATTGCTTCGCCGGTCTTGCATGCATCGGAGTAGTCGTAGCCCGAGCAGTCGGCGTCGGACATTGCGGGGCGGATGGCATTGACCCAACGATTCTGGTGAGGATGGTGGTATGAACCAAACACCAAACAACGCCCTCATCCCCACGTTCGCGGCACTGCGGTTCGCCACTGGCGTCGCCGCTTGGATTGCCCCAAATAAGGCTGCGCGTCTGTTTGGGCTTGGCTCTGCTAGACAGCAACCCTTCATCACCCAGCTATTTGGGTCCCGAGAACTGACGCTGGCCATAGCCATCACGGACACTGCCTCACCGCAGTTGCGCACTCGCGCACTGCAACTTGGACTGCTGACCGACATCCTGGACGTGATCGCAGCCTTACGCGGCATCCAACGCCACACGCTGCCGCCGACCGGTGCGATTGTGACCGGCGGCGGCGCAGCGCTATTTGCGGGCCTAGGTGTGGCCGCGCTAGCCGCCCAGAAATGCGCAACAACGTAAGGGTCACGGGACGATAGCCAAAATGTTGGCCACTGGCCGATTCGATGGCGACGTCGTCGAGTTCCGCTTGAACGTGTGAAACCAGAGGCGCGATTCGTTCACGCCCGTTGCGCAAGACGATGGCAGTCTCGTTGGTTCACGGCTTGACTCTCCAGTAACCGGAGGGCCGAGGCTGGTGTCTGACGGTCATCCGACGTCACTAAGCAAGGAGGAAGAAATGACTGCACAGCTCACCATGGACCCCGTGATCGCCGCGCACATCGCCGCTATGAATAGCTTCGACGTAGACGCGATCATGGACACCATCGCGGATGATGCGCTGGTGAATGACTTCTCGAGGGAGTTCTCGGGTCGTGACCACATCCGCGCATTCATCTCGAAGGAGTTTGTTGGCGACCATGTCACCATCGAACCCGTCGAGGTCGTCGACAATGCCGGCATGTGGTGCGTTCGGTGCCGCTACGACGGTGACTACGACAAGACCGGTCTACCCGACCCGTTGATCATGACCAACTACTTCTGGCTTCGTGAGGGCAAGATCGTCACCCTGTTCGTCATCAAGAACACCGAACCGCAGTACTGACCGGACGGGCCGCTCCGACAAGGAGCGGCCCTCCTGATCTGGGGCCACCATGAGCATCACCGTCTCCGTCGGGCAGTTCGCCACGATGACTCATCTCAGTGTCAAGACTCTGCACCACTACCATCACGTCGGACTACTCCAACCGGTGCACGTTGACCCGGAGACCGGCTACCGGTACTACTCACTGGACCAACTCCCCACCGCCCAGCTGATCCGACGACTACGCGACCTGCGCATGCCGGTCACCGACGTCCGCGACGTCCTGATCGCGCAGAACCCCCGTGACCGCGAGACCTTGATCTCGGCCCACATCGACCACCTGGAAGCCGAGCTGGCCCAGACCAAGGCTGCCGTCAATTCGCTTCGTGCTCTGCTCAACAACGCGGCGAAACATCAGCCAGTGCATCGACGTACCGAGTCGACCACCCCGGCGGTCGCCATCACCGCCAGCGTCGATCCAATCAACATCGAAAACTGGTGGCGCGAGGCGCTATTCGATATTCGCGAGGCCGTGCAGACTAGCGGCCTCGATCAAACGGGGCCTGCGGGCGGGTTATACGACGAATGTCTGTTCCAGCAAGAAACAGGACAAGCCACCGTCTTCATCCCCGTCGCCACACCACGGAAACTGGGGCGCATCGAACCCATCCTCGTGCCCGCCGCTGAGGTCGCCGTGACGATCCACAGCGGTTCAATGGCCGACATCGACCTCGCCTACGCCGAGCTTGGCTCCTATATAGCCAGCCAAGAACTCGCCGTCGGACCACGCATCCTCGAGTACTACCACCGCGATCACACACACACGAGCGACCAGAGCCAATGGAGAACCGAAGTAGCCTGGCCTATCGTCGACGTCCTCTCGCGGCGCTCTTGAGCGTCCCCTGCTCGCTATTAGGCGGCAATCATGGGTAAGGCGCCACTGACGTTGATCGGTGATGTCGGCGCTGCGTAGTCTCGGAAAATGCAATTGCAAGGGAAATTAGTACTGATCACCGGGGCATCGCGGGGAATCGGCGAGGCTCTCGCCCACCGCTTTGCCGGTGCCGGCGCCAAGGTAGCTCTCGTCGCTCGGACCCAAGACGCCCTCCGGTCGCTCGCGGCCGAACTCGGCGGCACTGCCCATCCTGCTGACCTCTCGGACCCGACCGAGGTGGCCACCCTGATCCAGAGAGTCGAGGAAGAGGCCGGACCGATTGATGTCCTGGTCAATAACGCAGGCATCGACGCCGTCGGTGGCCTCTGTGAGGCACCTCCTGATGAACTGCGCCGCGTCACCGAAGTCAATTATGTGGCCCCGGCCGAGTTATGCCGCCAAGTCATCCCACGGATGCTTGAGCGCGGTGGTGGCCACATCGTCAACGTCTCGTCCGGGGCGGACTGCATGGTCATACCCGGCCTGGTGACGTACTCGGCGTCGAAGGCCGCGCTGTCCCATTTCACGGCGGGGTTGCGAGCCGATTTCCGCGGGTTGCCGATCGGCACGACTCTCGTGGAAATCGGACCGACACTTACCGACATGCTCACGCACACCGAGGATTACGAGCCGACGGCGAGATCCTTCGAGCGGACTTACCGACTGCGGCTCGCGATCAAGGTCCCCCCCGACAAGGTTGCCGAGGAGGTCGTCAAGGCGGTGCAGAAGGGCCGACGGCACGTACGGGTCCCCAAGCGCATGGCCGCATTCCCAGCGGTGGCCGAAGTGCCTCGGCGAGCGGCGGAGATCTTGCTGACAGGCATTCCGCACCAAGCGAAGTCGTAGAACCTAGCCCGGCTTGAGTCGGAATATTGGAATCTGCCGACCGACAGGTACTGTCTTAACGCGATAATCGCCGTACCCGGCGTAGACCTGCTCGGCCAGCTTGTACAGCCGTGCGTATTCGTCTGAGTCAGTAACCTGCGAGGCTGAAAAGCGTTCCCCGCCAAACTCGCAATCCGGATGCGCTTTGAGGTTGTAGGACCACTGCGGATGTTTGGTTCCCCCGTAGTTGGAGGCGAGCAGGATGACATCGGGTCCATCGTGGAAGTAGGTGAGCTGCACCTGGCGCGGCTGACCCGACTTCGCTCCAGTGGAGACGAGCGGCGCATTGATGATTGCGCCCATATTCACCCGGCCGCCGGTTAGTCGGAACAAGTACGGGTCGGTATGGCGCGCGATATGGCGTGCAATGAACTGGCCTGGTCGGGATCGCCCAAATCGAACATTGGCCCGGTACAGGCGGCCTCGGCTCTTGTTGGGATTCACGTAACGCAGCGGCATTCCTTGGGACTCTATCGCGTTCTGGCCGACGGGTCTTGAGGTTTGATTCGATAGATGCTTATATAGACGGATGTCAAACCAGACCGTGATGGGGTGTTGCCCCGCGCTGCGGGTGGCTGCCCTGGGCGAATCGCAGGCAACGGAGTTGGCGGCAATGTTCAAGGCCCTTGGCGACCCAGTGCGTCTGCGGCTGTTGAGCCTGATCGCTAGCCATCCCGGCGGGGAGGCCTGTGTGTGTGAGATCTCGACGACCTTCGACGTCTCCCAGCCGACGATTTCGCATCACCTCAAGCTGCTGCGCTCAGCCGGGCTGCTGGACAGCGAGCGGCGAGGAACCTGGGTGTACTACTGGGTGATTCCCTCAGCACTGCAGCAGCTTTCGTCAGTCCTACACGTCGAGACCAACACGTGACGACGACATCGGGGTGGGGGTCGTGACCAACACCCCGACGTCGGTGCCCGCCCCGGAAGCGGTAGCGACCCGCCTCTCGACGTTGGACCGGTTCTTACCGGTGTGGATCGGGGTTGCGATGGTCGCCGGTCTACTGTTGGGCCGACTTCTTCCCGGCCTCGGATCTGCCTTGAGTGCCGTTGAGGTCGAAGGTATTTCACTGCCAATCGCGATAGGCCTGCTGGTCATGATGTATCCGGTACTGGCCAAAGTTCGTTACGACCGGCTCGATGAGGTCACCGCCGACCGCAAGCTGATGGTGTCTTCGTTATTGCTCAATTGGCTGGTCGGGCCGGCCGCGATGTTCACCCTGGCGTGGCTGCTGCTAGCTGATCTGCCCGAGTACCGCACAGGCCTGATCATTGTCGGGCTGGCCCGCTGCATCGCCATGGTCATCATTTGGAATGACCTGGCCTGCGGGGACCGCGAGGCCGCCGCCGTGTTGGTCGCGTTGAACTCGTTGTTTCAGGTCGTGATGTTCGCGGTGCTGGGCTGGTTCTACCTGTCGGTGCTGCCGGGCTGGTTGGGCCTGCCCCAAACCGGCATCGATGTCTCCCCGTGGCAGATCGCGAAATCCGTGCTCATCTTCCTCGGCATTCCGTTGCTGGCCGGATACCTGTCGCGCCGACTGGGTGAACGGGCTAAGGGCCGGCATTGGTACGAGACGACGTTCCTGCCCCGCATCGGGCCGTCGGCCTTGTATGGGTTGCTCTTCACTATCGTCATCCTGTTCGCCTTGCAGGGCCACCAAATCACCTCCCGGCCATGGGATGTCGTCCGGATAGCGGTGCCGCTCCTGGTCTACTTCGCGGTCATGTGGGCTGGCGGATATGCCCTTGGATTCGTACTGCGGCTCGGCTATGCTCGTACCACAACCCTGGCGTTCACCGCCGCCGGTAACAATTTCGAGCTGGCCATCGCGGTGGCGATTGCCACCTATGGCATCGCGTCCGGGCAGGCCCTGGCCGGGGTCGTCGGTCCGCTGATCGAAGTGCCCGTGCTGGTCGGGCTGGTCTACGTGTCGCTGGCGCTACGTATCCGGCTGTTCCGAACCGAGGCGACTGAGGGGCGCAGCTGATGGCCGACAAACCCAGTGTCCTGTTCGTCTGCGTGCATAACGCTGGGCGCTCGCAGATGGCCGCCGCCTTGCTGCGCCACCTGGCCGCAGACCGCATCGAAGTGCGCTCTGCCGGAACCGAACCCGCCGATCAGATCAACCCGGTTGCCATCGCCGCCATGGCGGAACTAGGCATCGACATCACCGCCGCCGCCCCCAGGATCCTCACTAGTGATGCGGTGCAGACCAGCGACATCGTGATCACCATGGGCTGCGGTGACACTTGCCCCTACTTCCCAGGAGTGTCGTACCGCGACTGGAAACTGCCTGACCCCGCTGGCCAATCCCTGGCCACCGTGCGCGGCATCCGTGACGACATCGCCGACCGCGTCCAGGCTTTGATCGCCGAACTCCTGCCCACCGCCCCAACCGCATGAATCGCGCCCGGAGAAAGGAACCACCATGTCGCGAGTGCAATTAGCCCTCAACGTCGACGATCTCGACGAGGCCATCACGTTCTACTCCAAGCTGTTCAACACCGAACCGGCCAAGGTCAAACCCGGCTACGCCAACTTCGCGATAACCGAACCCCCACTCAAACTGGTGCTACTGGAGAACCCTGGCCACGGCGGCACCCTTAACCATCTCGGCGTCGAAGTCCAGTCCAGCGACACCGTGCACGCCGAGATCACCCGCCTTACCGAGGCTGGACTGTTCGCCGAAGAACAGATCAACACGACGTGCTGCTTCGCCAACCAGGACAAAGCCTGGGTCACCGGCCCCGGCGGCGAAAAGTGGGAGGTCTACACGGTCCTGGCTGACTCCGACACCTTCGGAGTGACTACCGATCAACCGGACCGGACTTGCTGCACTACGTATGCCGACGGCGAGGTGGTTCGACCCATCAACGTGCAGTCGCAGTGATGGGAAGTTGTTGATGCCGGCGGACCAGGAGGCTATCGACCCATTGCGGCGCGTGCTGTCGGTCAAGTGCGAAGTGGCGGGTCTGCGCCAGCACCGCTTTGAGGACGGCCCGGGCTTCGATGCGCGCGAGGGCGGCTCCGACGCAGTAATGGATGCCATGGCCGAACGCCAGGTGATGACGGGGAGAACCGCGCTCCAGATCGACGAGGTCGGGTTGGTCGTACTGGTCCGGATCCCGGTTCCCTGCGGCGAACAGCAGCAACACCGTGGATCCGGCGACAATTTCGACACCGCCGAGTGTGGTGTCGCGCGGGACGCTGCGCATCATCTGTCGAAATGGAGATTCCAGCCGTAGCGCCTCCTCGACGAATACATCGACGTCCTGCGGACATTCGCGCAAACGATGCTGCATGTCCTGGTCTTCGGCGAGCATCCGGATGGCATTGCCGATCAGGCTGGTTGTCGACTCGCCGCCCGCGCTCAACAAGGTGTGCAGGATGACGGTGACCTCGCCCATCTCCAAAGTGCCCGCGTCCAGCGCCCGCCGGACGGCCAGCAGGATGCCCTCGTCGTCGCCGTCGCGGACACCGACGACCTGCTCGGCTATCCAGGCCTGGATGTCCCCGATGCGGGTGACGAGGTCGTTGAGCTGATCCAGCGGCACCGTGCCGCCAACCATGGTGGTGGAGTCGAACGCGGCCTCTAGGAGTTGCGCCGGATAAGTCTCGCGGAAGCCGATCAGTCGAGCCATCACGGTGATCGGGATGACGTTGCCAACCGTGGCCATGAACTCGAATGTATTGTCCTGCAACGCCTCTTTGACGGTCGCTTCAGCCAGCGCGGCGATCTCGCTTTCCAGTGAGCGCATCCGGCGGGCGACCAACTCGGGAAAAACCGCGCGTCGTTGCGTGGTGTGGACTGGCGGATCGGCGGTCGCCAATGTCGGCAGGGCCGCGCCGCCGAAGTCCAGGCGGCCCGGTAGCCCCTGCTCATCGCGATAGATGAGGCACCGCATTGTGGAGGAGAAGTCCTCGGTCCGTGCGACCGCCTCGGACAGCAGCGCGAAGCTACTGACCAAGACGCACTCGGTGCCCGGAACCGTCCAAACCGGTGCGTCCTCTCGCAGCGTCCGATAGAACTCGTACGGGTCGTCGAGCACTGATCGGTCCAGCAGCATCGAGGCCTTCAGTTCGGTCATGGTCGTTCCTCAAGTTGGTCGAACAGACTGGTCGTCTCGCCGTAGACCCAGGACTCGGTGACGACCGGGCCGGCGACGGCATAGAGCTCACTTGTCTGCACCTCGATGCCGCGTTGGGTCGGCGCGATCCCGCCGTAGCTGCCGATGTGGATGCCCCGCAGTGTCCAGCGGGCGAAGACGTGACTACTGCCGCCGAACAACAGGTCCTCTTGCAGGTGCAGGTGGTCGAAAGCCGTGGTCATTTCCCGCAGGTTGGCCTCGACGTCTGACAACGTCAACGGCGTGTCCAGCCCGCTCACCCAACGCAGGCAGTCGGGGGAGAAGCCCGCCAGATAGCCGTCCACGTCACCGCTGTTCAGAGCGGCGACCGACCGTCGGATGAGATCTTCACCTGAACCACTCACCAGGCGCTCCCTTCGGACCTGAGCAATGACTGTGGATATACATTCACTTTGGTGGACGCTCGTCCACAAATCAAGCGCCTCGGTGCCTTAAAGTGGCTGCGTGACCGATACGGCCCGCGCGGCGGTGCGCAGCCAACGGCGAGCAGCTAGGCGCGCGGAGAGCATCAGGGAGATCATTGACGCAGCCGAGCGGGTGTTCAGCGAGGACGGCCTGCGCGACGGTTCGCTTCGCCGGATTGCTGATCTGTCCGGCTATTCGACGGCGGCGATCTACAAGTTTTTCGAGAGCAAGCAGCATCTTGCGGCCCAATTGCTGAGCCAGCGGGCTGATGAATACCTCGCGGAGTTGCAGAAGGCCACCAGAGCCCAAGGGACAGCGTTACATCGATTGCACCTCATCGTCGACAACGCCGCCGAATTCTTTGGTGCGCGGCCGCATTTCAAGTCGGTGCTTCGGCAGATGCAGGGCGGGTCGGCCATTGTCGGGCCGGTGCTGGCCGCGTTCGCAGATGACGTCTACGGTCGCTACGCGCAGGCCATGACTCTGATGGCCGACCTGGTCCGCGAAGGGCAGCAGAGCGCTGAGATCAGGGCCGGTGATCCAGACGCGCTTGCCCACCTCGCGTCGGTGCTGACAAACGAGTTCGTACTTGCCAATGCGTCGATGCCTGCGGCCGAGTTTCACGAAGTTTTCGACGGCGCGTTGCGCGCCCCCCGCCGAGGCCAATAGAAATGAGGCTGAAGATGAGCAAGGTCCCGAGCCGTGGTGCGCGCCTGGCGCATGCGGCTAAGCATGCCGAGCTTTGGAACGCGGGCAAGAAGGACGAGTGGGTTGCCTCGTGGCGCACGATCTGTCCCGGTGAGATACGCATGTTCGACCCCGTCGGCACAGAAGAAAAGCATGGTTTTGAGGCCGCGACGTCCGAGGCGTTCGACATGTTCCAGTCGATACTCACGATCAAGATGAGCACGGTCCAGGTGAACGGCAACGAGATGGCCTGGGTGTGTGAGAACTACTTCGGCACCGAGCCGAACGTGCAAATGGCGCACAGCATTGAGACTTTCGCGTGGGACGACGACGGTAATCTGCTGATCAAGACCTACTACCCGATGCCCGAATCGGTGGACTCCGATAGCGACCCTTACGCGCATCTCCTCGAAGGCCAGTCTTAGCCGACGGGGCGTGCTGTGTTTGAAGCCGACAACCATGCCGTGGGGTAACCGCGCCCTGTTGTTCCTGGACCCCGATGGGAATCTCGTCAATCTGTTCACTCCGGTGACTGAGGAGGCCCGCGCCAAGTTCGGAGTTTGACCCGCGGCGACGGCGATTTGTCGTCGACGGTCTCTATCATCAGTTCATGTCCAGGGCGTCCTCGTTAAACCCCGCCGCAGCAAGCCTTCTCAGTCCATGAAGATTGCTTACGTCTTCCTCCCGCCCTACTTCGGGCTCTTCGCGGGCTTGATCGGCCACAGCGTCAGGGTGGGTCTGGTGGGAGCAGTCGTCGGTTTGTTTCTTGCCGTGGTGTTGTCGGGCGAGCCCAAGCGGCGCGGCGAGCCGAGCATGACGGCGATCGATGCCATGACCGGGACGGAGTTTGAGAACTACGTCGCGGCCCGCTTGCGACGAGCCGGCTGGCAGGTGACGTTCACGTCGGTGACCGGCGACTACGGCGTCGACCTGATCGTGGAAAAGGACGGTAAGTCGGTGGCGATCCAGTGCAAGCGTCACGGTAATTCCGTCGGCGTCGCGGCGGTTCAACAGGTTGTCGCCGGCGCACGCCATCACGGGTGCACGAAGAGCATTGTCGTCAGCAATCAGGAATTCACCCAGGCGGCCAGGCGGTTGGCCTTCACTCATGGCTGCCAGTTGATCGGTCGCAGAGCATTGCAAGCTTGGGTGCCGCGCCCTGCGCGACGTGCGGTTTAGGGCGTGCCCGGAGTCCGGCTAAGGCAAACTCTGGGAGATGGCGACTATCAGGCAGACGAGACCGCGGATTCGCCGGTCGATGAGCGTGCTCATAGGTGGCGCGATGGCGTTGTCGGCTTTCGGACTGGCTGGCGGCATCGGGCAGGCGGCGCCCGCGCCGAGCTATCACTGGTGTCCCGGTGAGCAATGGGACCCCGGCTGGGGCAGCATCTACGACTGGGATTGGAATCACTGCCACGACTGGCAGCGTGCTGCCGGCCAGGGAGGTCCGATGGGCAACGGGCCCTGGGGACTCCCGCCGTCGTGGGCGCCGCCGCAGCCACCTCCACCGCCGTGGGCACCCGGAGCGAACCTGATGTGGAACCAGACTGCCAATGGGTGGGGCTTCTGGAACAACGGAATATGGACTCCGGCGTGAGCGGATTATCCTGCGACGACGGCGATTTCGCTGCCCAGCTGGTAGGGCGCCACTAGCGGAAGTCCGTCACCGCTCCAAAACCGGCCGGGGTCAAACCAGTTGGACCGCTTCTCGGTTTCGATCAGCCCCATCTCTTCGTAGGTGACCGCCGCCGTCTCCGCGCAATAGGCGGACTCGAAGCCGCCCTGTCGCTGCTGTGCCCTGCGCCGTCGCGTTGATTCGCGAACCTTGCTGTCCAAGAACGGGATTCCACGCACCCAGTCGTACCTGGTCGGAAGTTGGCCGCGCAGCCACCGCAGCGTGAGCCGAGTCGTGGACGGAAACGGTGTGCCATCCATCCGAGCGATGACGCGGAGCAGCCGATTTTCCTGCTCACGGTCAGCGTCGGGGGTGAGCTGACGCAACCAGCACCGCTGCCCGTAGCGATTCAGCCAGCGCTCGACGGCTTCCCGGGCGTCGTTGAGTTGGACACCCCGGTGGTTGGTGCCGGTCCAGACATCGGTCAGCTTGTCGCCGAGTTCGGCATGCCACATCAACGGCGGCAGATCCTCGATCGCCACCGTCATGCCGACGTGGTTGACCGGACTGTTCGACAGGGTCTGGATCGCGCGGTCCGGCCCGGAATGGCCGCGAAACAGCCAGATGTCACCGGTCCGCGTTTCCTGCAGCGCGCGGTCCAGGGTCACTGTGTGCGTTTCCACCACCGCACCATATGCATATACCGTCGCCGCCGGGATGCACTCGCGAATAACCTGAGCCCATGCGCACCATCTGGAAGTTGCTGGGGTTGGCCGGGTTCGTCGGGGTGGCAGCCGGGGGAGCGCTGGTGATCCGCGATCAGCGGCGACGGAGGGCCTACACGCCCAACGAGATCCGGGACCGGCTGCAACAGCGCCTGGCCGAGGCGGGCGACGAGGCCTAGGCTGCGGCGACGGCGTAGAGACGGTGGGTACCGGCGAAGCCCTTCAAGTCCGCGTCGCGGCCGTCATCGAACGAGAGGTCCTCGCAGTCGCTGAGGGCCTCGCGCACGGCGTCGCTCACCAAAATCTCCCCGCCACCGGCTTGGTCAGCGACGCGCGCCGCCATGGCGACGTTGCGGCCGAACAGGTCGTCGCCCCGACGCACCGATCGGCCCACGTGGACCCCGATCCGCACCCGAAATCCGTTGTGCCGCTTACGTTGCGCTTCCTGGTGCAGCGCGTCCTGCATGTCGACGCCGCAGCGCACCGCCTCCTCGGCGCGGGCGAACGCAATCATGAACCCGTCACCTTGACTTTTCACCACGTGCCCGGAGCGCTGCTTGACGAGCTTGCGGACCAGCTTGTCGTGCTCAGCGATCAGCTTCACCCAGGCCCGGTCGCCGACCCGCTCATTGAGAGCGGTTGACTCCTCGATATCGGAGAACAGAATCGCCACCTTGCCATCCGGAGTAACTCGGGCAAGATCCGGGCGTTCGACCTCGGCCCAATCGGCGAGGTCCTCGATGGAGCTGCGCACCGCGGCGCCCAGCCCCTCTTTGCGCACCAGGTTCGCGGTCTGCCACACCGTCTTGACCGCCTCCCGACCGCTGGAGAGCAACCAACCGCGGTTGTCGGCGTGACGGCGTAGTTCTTCGGCTTCGCGGCGAGAGCGGGTCAACAGCACCCACACGACGGCCAGGGCTGCGGCTTCGATCACCGCCACGGCGGTCAGCGCGTAGATCGCGATCAACAAGTGGTCATGCATGCCACGCATCTTCCCCGATCCGTCTTGTCTTTCGCAGCGACGGTGCCAGATCGGCGCCGCGGCGATCTGATATGCCCTCCTTGTGTAGCCGTTCGAAAACCGAAAGATCTACTGCGAGTGTCTATTCCGATAATCCCTGCCGACCGGAGGTTTGCCTGTGGGAGTAAGTGGTTACCCGTCTGCCTGACTGCCGGTTGTCGGCTGCAACGGCAGTGTTTAGGGTTGAGGAGGGCCACGGCGGGATCGAGTTAGGCGAGTTTTGCAAGTGTTGAGCCCGTGCTGACTAGTCGATTTTTGGTGGAGGTCCCGATTGGCCCAATCCGGCGATAACGCCTCAGATCTGCTGGTGATCTTCGGAATCACCGGCGACCTGGCCCGCAAGATGACCTTCCAAGCCCTCTACCGTCTCGAGCGCAGGGGGTTGCTGCAGTGCCCGATCTTAGGGGTGGCCAGCGATGACATCGCGAAAGAGGAGTTGGTCAACCGGGCCCGGAAGGCGATCACCGACGCCGGTGAAAAGATCGACGACAAGGTGTTCGACCGGTTTGCCGGCCGACTGTCCTACCTGCACGGCGACGTCACCGATTCCGCGCTCTACGACGCGCTGAAAAGGCAGATCGGCTCGAAGCACCACTGCCTGTTCTACCTGGAGATGCCGCCTTCGCTGTTCGCGCCGATCGTCGAGAACCTGGCCAAAGCCGAGTTGCTGAACGGATCCCGCGTCGCGGTGGAAAAACCGTTCGGTCACGACCTGACGTCTGCAGTCGAACTCAACGCCCGGCTGCGGGCGGTGTTGGACGAGGACCAGATCTTCCGGGTGGACCACTTCCTGGGCAAGGAACCGGTCGTCGAATTGCAGTATCTGCGCTTCGGCAACCTCGCGCTGGTCGAGCTGTGGAATCGCCATGTCATCTCCGAAATCCAGATCACCATGGCCGAGAACTTCGGCGTCGAGGACCGGGGCAGGTTCTACGACGGGGTCGGCGCTCTGCGCGACGTCGTGCAGAATCATCTGCTTCAGGTGCTGGCCGGATTGACGATGGAGCCCCCGGTCGGGCCGGGCGCGGACGACGTCAACGACAGAAAGTCCGATATTTTTCGCGCGATGCCGGCTGTGGACCCGGATCGCTGTGTCCGGGGTCAGTACCGCGGCTACACCGATGTTGCCGGGGTGGCCAAGGGTTCTACGACCGAGACGTTCGTCGCGCTGCGGTTGGAGATCGACAACTGGCGCTGGGCCGGCGTGCCGATCTTCTTGCGGGCTGGCAAGGCACTCCCCGATCGAGTCACCGAGGTGCGGTTGTTCACCCACCGGGTCCCTCCGATGGGTTTCCTGCCCGAACGCAGGCGATCCGGGCCCAATCAGATCGTGCTGCGGATCGACCCAGATCCCGGACTGCGGCTGCAACTGACCGCTTTGGAAGATGACGGCTGGCGCGACCTGCACCTGGACTCGTCGTTCATGCAGGACTTGGGCGAGCCGGTCACCCCCTACGAGCGGCTGCTGCACGCTGCGCTGAACGGGAACCACCGACTGTTCGCTCGCGAGGACGGCATCGAAGAAACCTGGCGGATCGTGCAGCCGCTGCTGGACCACCCCGGCGAAATCCACCAATACGAACCGGGCTCCTGGGGGCCGGACGCGGCGCGCGAACTGTTACGAGGACATCGCGGCTGGCAACAGCCGTGGCTAGCCGGTAACCACTAATAAGGAGAACTGAACAACATGCAGCTAGGGATGATCGGCCTGGGCCGAATGGGCGGCAACATCGTGCGCCGGTTAGTCGACAACGGGCACGAATGCGTGGTGTACGACCACAACCCGGACGCGGTCAAGGCGATGGTCGGCGAAGACAAGATCACCGGGGTGTCGTCGCTGTCCGAACTGGTCGACAAGCTCACAAAGCCTCGAGTCGTCTGGGTGATGGTGCCCGCCGGCGATATCACCAGCGAGGCAATTAAGGAGCTGGTTAACACGCTGCAATCGGGCGACATCGTGATCGACGGCGGGAACACCTACTACCGCGACGACCTGGAGCATTCAAAGACGCTGTCCGAGAAGGGTATTCACCTCTTGGACTGCGGCACCAGCGGCGGCGTATGGGGCCGCGAGCGCGGGTATTGTCTGATGATCGGCGGCGACGACGAGGCATTCGCGCACGCGGAGCCGATATTTGCCTCCGTTGCGCCAGGCGTCGACGCAGCGCCGCGTACACCGGGCCGCGACGGTGAGATCGCGCAGCCGGAAAAGGGGTACTTGCACTGCGGGCCTTCTGGGGCAGGCCATTTCGTGAAGATGGTGCACAACGGCATCGAGTACGGGATGATGGCCTCGCTCGCCGAGGGCCTGAACATCTTGCGCAATGCCGACATCGGAACCCGCATCCAGCAGGGCGACGCCGAAACGGCGCCGTTGTCGAATCCCGAGTTCTACCAATACAATATCGATATCCCCGACGTCGCCGAGGTATGGCGCCGCGGCAGTGTCATCGGCTCCTGGCTGCTGGATCTGACCGCGATCGCGCTACACGACTCGCCCGATCTCAAGGAATTCACCGGACGGGTCTCCGACTCCGGGGAGGGCCGATGGACCGCCATTGCCGCGATCGACGAAGGAGTTCCCGCGCCGGTGCTCACCACCGCGCTGCAGTCCCGCTTCGCCTCCCGCCGTCTCGATGACTTCGCCAGCCGGGCGCTGTCGGCGATGCGTAAGCAGTTCGGCGGTCATGCCGAGAAGCCCAGTGGCTAGCGGCGATCACAAGCGCGGCGGAGCCCGGCGAAACGGGTCGCCACTGTGGGATCAGCCGGGACGGCCGTTGAGCGCCCGGTAAATGAACTCGGTCAACGTGTCGATGGCCTCATCCTCGTCAACGCGACGCCCGTCGAAGCGGCCGTCGGAATGCTCCCATCGGTAGCGGAACGCGTCGAGCAGCCCGGCGAACATGGGCAGCACCAGTTCGGGCGGTCCCGGCAGGGTGCGTCCGGCTTTGGTGATGGGCTCCAGATGATCACGCAAATGGTCGACATTATTGGCCGTCAGCGCTTCGAGCTGCGCACCGAACTCGGTGTTGATCAGCGCGGCCTGCCGTAGCGCGGTGAGCTCCACGATGTAGCGGGTGAAGAACCGCCAATAGTTCGCGACGTGCCAGCGAACGACGTCGCGGTCGCTGAAGTCTGCGCGGTGTTGGGAGTCCGACGCGAAAATCGCTGCGTCACTTTCCGCTAACGCGTCCGTCAGCAGCGCGGTGAGCAGCTCTTCCTTCCCGGTGAAGTGGTTGTAAAACGATCCGGCGGCGCGGCCGGCTTCAGCGGTGATGTCGGTGATCTTGGTGTTCAGGTATCCCTGGCGGGCGAAGACCCGCCGGGCTGCGTCTTTCAGTGCCGCCTCGGTGCTGGCGGCCTGTTCGGTGCGTTTCACCCTGCGCCCTCCTTGACGGAAAAGCTAACATCGCGCACACTGAATACAAATTCAGTGAAATCGAATTCATCCAAGGAGACGCTATGGACACCGACGTGCTAGTCGCGGGGGCAGGACCCACCGGGCTCACTTTGGCGCTGGACTTGGCCCGCCGAGGAGTGCGCGTCCAGGTTGTCGACAAGGCGGATCGCTTCTCGGTGGGATCACGCGGCGACGGGATCTCGCCGCGGACCCTGGAGGTGTTCGAGGACCTCGGCGTGCTCGATGAGGTGATCGCCGCGGGCATGTCGGCGCCGCTGACCCGGGTCTATGCCGGCGACCGGGTGGTGTGGGAGGGTCGGATGGCCGAGCCGGTGGCGCCGCGTCCCGACGTGCCGTACCCGAACGTGTGGTTTGTGCCGCAGTGGCGGACCGAGCAGATCCTGCGCTCGCAGCTGGCCGGCCACGGGATCGAGGTTCAGCTCAGCGCCGGGGTGATCGCCGTCGGGCAGGATGATCAGGCGGTCACGGTGGGTCTCGACGGCGGCCAAACGCTGCGGGCGACATATCTGGTCGGCGCCGACGGCGGGCGCAGCACGGTGCGCAAGCGACTTGCGGTGCCGTTCGCCGGTGAGACCAACGAAGACATCACAATGCTGCTGGCCGATGTGCGCGTCGACGGCTTGGACCACGATTACGGGCACGGGTGGATGCTTAACGGACAGTCCTTCTTCGGGTTCACCCCGCTGGCCGGCGCCGATGACACCTATGTCCTCACCACCCCAGCATCCGGAATACCCCTCACGCTGGACGGTCTCCAGCAGACATTGGAATCCGCATCCGGACGCAGCGACATTCGGTTGCGCGAACTGACCTGGAGCACAATCTGGCGCCCAAACGTTCGGATGGTCGAGCAGTTTCGCGTCGGCCGCGTCTTTTTGGCCGGAGACGCCGCGCACGTGCACCCGCCTGCCGGCGGCCAAGGCCTCAACACTGGTGTGCAGGACGGCTACAACCTGGGCTGGAAGCTCGGCGCGGTGCTCGACGGGGTGCCCGACGAACTGCTGGACAGCTATCAAGCCGAGCGGCTGCCGGTCGCCGCGCGGGTGCTTGGCATCAGCACGCAGCTGCTGGAGAAGCATGTCAGCGGCGCCGATGACGCATTCGAGCGCGGCGAGGAAACCCGTCAACTCGACCTGAGCTACCGAAGTGGGCCGTTGACGCTCGACGACGGCTCCAGCTGCACTCTGGTCGCGGGTGATCGGGCACCCGATGCGCCATGCCGACACGACGGCAAGCCGGTGCGCCTGTTCAACTGCTACGCCGGGCCGCACTGGACGCTGCTGAGATTCGGGTCAGCCGCCCCGACGCTTGACCGTCCCGGCGTGTGGTCCCACCGCATCGGCAGCGACCTCGTCGACGCGGATCGCCACATTCACGATGCCTACGACGTGAAAGACGGTGCGGCGGTGCTGGTTCGGCCCGACGGCCATATCGGGGCCATCACGTCACAGCCCGCCGCTTTGGCGGCCTACGCGGACCGGGCTATGCCGAGCGCGTCGCGAACGTCACCACGACGTCGCTGAAGGCGTCGTTATCGTCACCTGCTGCGGTGTGCCCGGCGTCGGACAGTTCGACGAACTCCGCGTTGGGGACGGTGTCCAAGAAGTGACGCACACCTTCCGGGCTGACCACGTCGGAGAGCTTGCCGCGGATCAGTAACACCGGGATCGTCAAGTCCGCAGCGGCCTGCTCGAATTTCTCCGTGCGCAATTGCGGGTCGTCGCCCGGTTTGGTCATGAAGGCCGGATCCCAATGCCAGTACCAGCGGCCATCGCGCAGCCGCAGGTTTTTCTTCAGCCCCTCCGTGCTGCGCGGCCTGGTCCGGTGCGGCAGATACGCGGCGACGGCGTCAGCGGCCTCGTCGAGCGAGCCGAACCCGTGCAGGCCGCTGAACATGAAATCGCGGATACGGGCGCTGCCGTTCTTCTCGAACCGCGGGACGACATCGACGAGCACCAACCGGGTGACGCGATCCGGCCCGGCCTGATCCGCGACGAGGATGCCGGTCAACCCGCCCATGCTCGCCCCGATCAGGATTACCGGCCGACCGATGGCATCAAGCACCTGCAGAACGTCAGCGGTCAACGTCTCGACGTCGTAGTCGGCGTCGGGTGCTCGATCGCTGTCGCCATGGCCGCGGCTGTCCAGCGCGACCACGTGGAATCCTTCATCGGCTAAGACCTGGCCGGTGTTCTTCCAGGAGAACCGATTCTGGCCGCCGCCGTGCAGCATGAGGATCGTCGGCCGACTAGTGGCCGTGTCGACGCCGCGATTCCATTCATCAGCGATCAGGGTGAGCCCCTGAACACCGGAAAACTCGACAGTGTGTCCGGTGTTGCGCACGGTAGTCACGGGCGTCTCCTCGGCCTGATCAAGGCCCGGTTCCTACTCAGCCCGCTGCGCGGCCCGCATCGTCGCCAGGCGTTGTACCCGCCTGACGTTACCGAGGTGGGCTAGGCAACGTCGGTACCGGGGGCAGACGTCGGCGGCGAACACGGTGAGTGTGCCTACCGGTGACTTTTTATCCTCGCAAGGGTCTATCCGGTTGAACCCTTGCGACCACGACCAACAACTAGGAGGCGGCCATGCCCTCGATCACGCCCTCACTGTGGTTCGACCACAACCTTGAGGAGGCGGCGACGTTCTACACCTCGGTATTCCCGAACTCGCACATCGAGGACTTCAACCGAAGCACCGACGCCGGGCCCGGTGAGCCCGGTTCGATCCTGTCCGGCAGCTTCGTGCTGGACGGCACCCGGTTTATCGGTATCAACGGTGGGCCGCAATTCCCGTTCAGTGAGGCGGTGTCCTTCACCATCAGCTGCAAGGACCAGGACGAGGTCGACTACTACTGGAACCGGCTGACCGATGGCGGCGAGGAATCGCAGTGCGGCTGGTGCAAGGACCGATTCGGTCTGAGTTGGCAGGTGGTTCCAGACCGGCTCTATGACCTGGTCAGCCATCCGGATCCGGCCTGCGCGACGGCCGCCACCCAGGCGATGTATGGCATGCGCAAGATCGTCATCGCGGATCTTGAGAATGCGGTAACGGCGGTCTGAGCGTTGGCGTGACCACGTACGTTAGATGACATGCCAGACGATGCTGCTGCCTCCGGTGGAGAGACCGACGCCCCGGCGGACGTCGTATACCTCCGGCCGACCCAACGCCCGGGCCAGGTTGAACGGATCGCACTGGTCGCCGGCCTGACGGCGGGCGCGGTGTTGGCGGGGCTGGTCGGTTGGCTGAGTTTCCGGACCTACGAGGCCCAGAACCGGGAGGCGCAGCGCAATCTTTTCGTGCAAACGGCTGAGGAACTCGCGGTGAACCTCAGCACGGTCGATTACCAGCACGCCGACGCTGACGCGCAACGAATCCTGGACTCGGCGACCGGGAAGTTCGCGGACAGCTTCTCCCGTCGCAAGCAGTTGTACATCGACAACGCCAAGCGGGCGCGGTCGAAATCGCTGGGTGCCGTCACCGATGCTGGACTGGAATCGCAAACCGGCGACCAGGGTCGGGTACTGGTCGCGGTGACGGTGAAGTCCGCGGATCCCGCGCAGGCCCAGCAGGAGCCGCAGTTCGTGCGGATGCGGGTCACCGTGCAGAAGACGGGCAGAGTCGCCAAGGTCTCCGACGTCGCATTCGTGTCATGACGCAGCGAAGGTCGGTCAACTGGTCGCGCGTGCTGGTCTATGGTTTGCTTCCCGGTCTGGCGCTGCTGCTGGCGATGTCGGCGGGCTTGCTGAAGTGGAAAGACTCGTCGATACGCGGCATCGACCTTGCCCGCAGCCAATCAGTCTCGGCCGCAAAGGATTCCACCGTAGCAGTGCTTACGTTCCGGTCCGACACCGTCGACCGGGACGTTGCGGCCGCACGGGAACGGTTGACCGGCGGTTTCCTCGACACGTACAACCAGCGGACGCAGCAGGAACTCATTCCCAATGCAAAGCAACGGCGTGTCATCGCGACTGCCAGCGTGCCCGCGGCGGCACCGGAAGCGGTGACCGCGAATCACGCGGTGGTCCTGCTGTTCGTCACCCAGACCGTCAGGATCGGTGATGCCCCGAGGGCCGACACCGGTTCCAGTGTCCGGGTAACGCTCGACAAGATCGGTGAGCGCTGGTTGATCTCCGATTTCGACCAGTACTAACATCGCGAAGGATCACGTGATGACCGGACCCCGCTGGATCGATATCGATGCTCCCGCCGTGCAGCTGAAGGCCCTGACGTGGGGTCCACCCGACGGGCCAATCGCGCTGTGCCTGCACGGATTTCCCGACACCGCCTACGGCTGGCGCAACTTCGCGCCCAGGCTGGCCGAGTCGGGCTGGCGGGTGGTGGCGCCGTTCATGCGTGGCTACGCGCCGTCTTCGATTCCATCGGACGGCAGCTATCACGTTGGGGCGCTGATGGACGATGCGCTGCAGGTTCGCGAGGCTGCGGGCGGCACCGAGCGCGACGTGGTGATCGGCCACGATTGGGGTGCTATGGCGGCGAACGGCCTGGCCGCGATCCCGGACAGCCCGTTCGCCAAGGCGGTGATCATGTCGGTGCCGCCGGCAGCGGCGTTTCGCCCGCTGAGCCGGGTGCCCGAACGGCGCCGATTGCTCGGTCAAATCCCAGCCCAGCTGTTGCGCAGCTGGTACATCATGTACTTCCAATTACCTTGGCTACCAGAGCGTTCCGCCTCCTGGGTGCTGCCACGGCTGTGGCGACGGTGGTCGCCGGGCTATGCCGCCCAAGAAGATCTGCGCCATGTCGACGCCGCGATCGGGACACCGGAAAGCTGGCGCGCCGCGCTCGGACCCTACCGGGCCACGATCCGCAACACCCGCCCGCCGATGCGGTACGCCGAACTGCACCGGCACTGGACAGCGGAACCAAGGTTGCCGAGCCTGTACTTGCACGGCCGCGACGATGGCTGCATGACAGCGGCATTCACGCACTGGACGCCAAGAGCGCTGCCCGATGGCAGCGACGTGGCCGTCATCGAACATGCCGGACACTTCCTGCAGCTCGAAGAGCCGGAGCGGGTTGCCGAGTTGGTGTTGAGTTTCGTCGGCTCAGCCGACTAGCAGCCGCTTCATTCTTCACGGATCGCCGTCTTCGTCCTCGCGGAGGTAGATCGCTGGCATCTCGTGCCTGGCCGGAGCGGTGGGCCGAGCACCCGTTGTCCGCAGGCCTGCGCCGCGGCTCGCAGGTGCCTGCTTACGGTTCGTGCCAGTACGGCTACGGGTCGGTCGCATTTCGCCCCTGGTCGCCGGGGTAACGCCGGGGTGAGGGGAAGGCGGAACGCTGTGCGGCGCTAGGGGGCCGGGCCGTCCATTCTTAAAATCCGTCCAGTGTCGGTTCGAGTCCGACAGGGGGCACGGCGAAAGCTCTGGTTAGAGCCGGTCTACGGTCATTAGCGCAGGTAGGTAAGTCGGTCATCGCGGCGTCGGGACGGCGTGCTGGCGAGGTCGGGGATCTAGCTAACACGACCTCTCCAACCCTAACCCCAACCCGACCCCAACCCCGGTGGTTGGCGGCAGGTCGCTAAGACGCAAACAAGTTGTAATCCAGTCGTAATCAGCACACTGCGCAGTGAGGCACGTACCTTAGTAAAGTTCGTGCGGGCGTATGTCGGCGCGTCAATGTGATTTCTGTGGCAAATGATTCAAGGGGGGTGAATACTCGCGTGGAGTGCCGGTCTGCACCATCAGACTCTAGACCTAAAGCCCTGGCCGCAGTTGGCGCGGGCCTCGCGGCATCCGAACCGGCCGAGGACCGTCGCGCGCCCCCCAGTCCGCAAAGAACGCTGCCCACAGTTGCAATACCCACCCTCGGGCTCTATCTGACCGGGATAGTCCTTTTTGTCCTTTCGACGATCGCAGCCATTAATGGAAGTGCACAGATCTGGGTCACGATTCTCGTCAACGCCGCCGTGACCTTTCTGATGTTCACGGTGGTGCACGAGGCGGTGCATCATTCGATTAGCCGCAAGCCCTGGGTGAACGGACTGTTGGGTCGGCTCGCGTGGATCTTCGTCTCGCCGATGTTTGGTTTTTCGGCGTTTGCATTCGTCCACCTTGCGCACCACCGGTACGCCAACGACCCCGCGGACGACCCGGACGCGTTCGCGAATCATGCTCGGTGGTGGCAGCTGCCATTTTGCTGGGCGTTTACCGACCTCTTCTACGTGGCCTACTACAGGCCTCGTTTGCGGAGCAGGCCGGCGCGCGAACTGACCGAGGCGGCGGTGACGTTCACGCTGAGTATGGCAGTGGTGACCGCTGCGGCCGTTACCGGAAACCTGTGGACGCTCGCGGTCGTCGTCGCCATCCCGCAGCGCATCGGCATGACATTCCTGGCGTGGTGGTTCGACTGGCTGCCGCACCACGGACTCAACGACACACCCCGCACCAACCGTTACCGCACAAGCCGAGTCCGCGTTGGCACGGAGTGGTTGGTCACTCCGCTGATGCTCTCGCAGAACTACCACGTGGTGCACCATCTGCACCCGAGGGTGCCCTGGTACCGGTATTTGCCGACGTGGCGGGAAAACGAGAAGGCGTACCTAGAGTGTGACGTTCCGATGTCCACCGTTTTCGGCCGGCCGCTGAGTCCGCACGAGTTTCGAGAACGGAAGCGGGTCAGCCACGGGCACGGTCAGCTGCTGCCGTTACGGATGCCGGCGGATCGACTTTCCCGCACACCGCATCGCAGCGATTGTGGGTCGCAGCCGTCGCGTACCGCGGAGAGCGGTTGCGATGCGGCCGCGCGGGGCGCGGCGGATGACACCTTCGACGTCGTGGTCGTGGGGTCCGGACCTGCCGGATGTTCGGCTGCGATCCTGCTCGGTCGCAGAGGCCTGCGGGTGGCGCTGCTTGAAGCGCATCGGAACGAGGATCATTACAAGCGCCTTTGTACACACAGCATCCGATCGAGTGCGCTGCCCACGCTCCGACGGCTCGGACTCGACGAAGTCTTGGAGCAGCGGGGCGCGGTCCGTAGCCACGATCACGCGTGGACCAGACACGGATGGATCCAGACCCCCGCCGCCGAGGGTCCCGGGCATGGCTACAACGTCAGCCGGCGAGTGTTGGATCCGTTATTGCGGGCCACGGCTGCAGGGACCTCCGGTGTGGAACTGATGCTGGGCTCCCGGGTCACCGAATTGACCTTCGACCAGGACGGCCGGGTAAACGGAGTCCTGGCAGATATCGACGGTTCGATGCGCCGAATCGGTGCCGGGCTGGTGGTTGGCGCCGACGGACATTCGTCGAAGGTAGCCAGGTTGGCGTCGCTGCCGGGCAAACTGTGGCGCAACGATCGGTTCATCTATTTCGCGAAGTATCGCAATGTCGACCTCCCAGCGGGGTGTACGACCGCGCTGTGGCTATTGGAGCCGGATGTCGGTTATGTGTTCCGCAACGACGAGGGTGTCACGCTGCTTGCGGCCATGCCGGCAAAGGAGCGGTTACCCGCGTTTAGGCAGAACCGGGATGCCGCCATCGTGAAGTTTTGTACGGATCTGCCGGGCGGTCCCGACCTGGCGGCGGCTCAGCGGGTTTCCGACGTCATCGGGACAACGGATTATCCGAGCATCACCCGCAAGCGTATCGTCGCCCCTGGTGTCGCGTTGATCGGCGATGCGGCAATGGTCGGCGATCCGTTGTGGGGCACTGGCTGCGGATGGGCGTTCCAGACTGCCGAGTGGCTGTGCGATGCCGTTGCCGAAAAGCTCTTGTACGGGACCCCGGGCAGTGTCGATGCGGCGGCACGCCGCTACCAAAGCCGGCATCGCCGGAGTCTCCTGCTCCATCAGTTCATGAATATCGACTTCAGCCGGAAGCGCCGCCTGAACCCCGTACAACGCCTGCTTTACGCCGGCGCTGCCCGGGATCCGAAGGTGGCCGATAGGCTGATGGCGGTTGGCTCACGCAACCGTTCGCCGCTCGTGCTCGCCTCGCCACCACTTCTGATCCGGGCGGCCATCGCTCAGTTCAGGTCAGAATCCGTTCCTACGCCCCGAGTAGTGGAGCGCGTGTGAAGCACTGGCTGCGGCGCAGCGTTGGACCGATTCTCAGGAGAGCCTTGTGAAAACGCCGTCTGCGCGCAGGTGCTCGGCGAGGTGATGTTTACTCCGCTGTAGACCGCCTGGATGTGCGTGCAGACGATGACCCTCTCGTTCGTACGTGGTTGGCCGCTCGACCAGTCCGTCGAATTGATCTGGCCAACCCGTCTGGTACTTCTCCGGTGGGCGTCACTGGCAGCCGCCGGGTCTCGTGTTCGAGGCGCCGGCAATCCCAGGAGCTCGGGGGTCGTCAGCACGTCGAAGGACAGTTCGAGCAGGTCAGATACCACTTCATGGAGGGCATCCAATCGGTCGACGATGTCCTCTCGACAATTCGAACGCATGTACGAATGATATCGGAAGGAGCCGACAGCCCGTAGCCACTAACCCCCGGCTGTGGATAAAAGTCCAACTGTGGACAACCGTGCCGTCCATAGGATGCAGATGGGCGAACACGGGGGAGGTGGACATGCCGACCCGGATGGCGGCGGTCGACGCGCAGTTCTACTGGATGTCGGCCAAGATCCCCAATGACGAGTTTCTGCTCTACGCATTCGACGGTGTGCCAACGGATTTCGAGTGCGCAGTGGACGAGGTCCGCGATCGCGCCCAAGCGTGTCCGGCCTTGGCGGTGCGCGTCGACGACGGATCGCCGTTGACCTACCCGCACTGGGTGCCGACAGCTCGTGAGCCCGCGCGGGTGCTCCGTCACCAACTCGACGACAACAGCTGGCGTGGCTGTCTGGACGCGGTGGTTCGGCTCGTCGACGACCAACTGGACATCCGCCGGGCGCCGTGGCGCCTGCATCTGTTCGCGCCAGTGCACGGTCTTCCGGGTGGCACCGGCGCGGGCACGGTCGCAGTCCTGCAGGCCCCGCACGCGCTGGCCGACGGTCGGCGCGGCGCGGCGCTGGCCGCCTGGCTTTTCGGCCGGACGGCGCCGGTGCCCGATGTGGCCGCGTCGCGGCCGGGCTTCCTGCCCTGGCGCGCCGTCGCCGCCGCCCGGACTCATCGCAAGCTGGTGCGTGATACCCGCGCCGGGCTGCTGCGCCCTCCGGCCGGATTGCGGCCGCCGTTGTCTACCAATGCCCGACCGGCCGGTACTCGCTCGCTGCGCACGCTGGTGCGGCCCCGCTCGCAGCTGCGGGGTCCCACTGTCACCGTCGCGGTGCTGGCGGCGGTGTCCGGTGCACTCTGCAGCCACCTGGGCGATGCGGCCGCGTCGCTCGGCGCAGAGGTGCCGATGGCTAAACCGGATGTGCCACAAGCGCATAACCACTTCTTCAACGTCACGGTGGGGTTGTATCCGGAGCTGAGCCGGCAGGCCCGGCTCGAGCGGATCGCCGCAGACCTGGCCGACGCCCGGCTGCGCTCGCGGCACCCTGCGGCGCGCGCCGCAGACCGGGCGTTCGCCGCGGTGCCGGCCCCGTTGCTGCGGTGGGGTGTCAGCCACTTCGATCCCGACGTCCGACCGTTGCAAGTGTATGGAAACACCGTGGTGTCAAGTGTTTACCGCGGACCCGGCGACCTGCGATTCGGTGGTGCGCCGGTGCTGCTGACCGCGGGCTGCCCGGCGCTGTCGCCGGCGATGGGCCTCGCCCATGGCGTGCACGGGATCGGCGACACCGTCGCGATCAGCGTCCATGCGGCCGAGTCGGCGATCGGTGACATCGACGCGTATCTCGCCCGTCTGGACGCGGAGCTGTAGCGAAAGCTATTGGGCATCACCGGATTTGGCTTGCGCCTCGCGGGTCAGGCCCGCGGCGAGGATCAGCTCTTCATGCAGCTCGAACCACACGGTGTGGTAGGAGTCGATGAGCGGGCGGGACAGCCACATCGTCTGGCCGGCATGGACGTTGTCCAGCGCTGTCTGCAGCTTCACCGAGTAACGGCTCAGCCGCGGTAGCTGGGCAGCCGCGGCGGCAATGATCGGCGTCACCCGGTGGTGCACGCCGTCGAGCCGGGCCAGGACGGCGGCGTCGTAGTCAGGGTCCTGGTGCGTGTTGGGCTGACCGTCCATGAGCTGCCAATCGGTCACCAGCGCCTTGAATTCGGCGTTGACGGCGCGGAAATCGCCGTACGCGGTCGACAGCGCCGCGCTGTCGATGTGCCGGCGTTCGGCGGTCAGCAACTCCTCGAGCCGGGTACGACCGTCGGGGCTGAGCCGTAACGCCTTGCCGTCGACCAGCAGACCCGCTCCGACGAGCTGATCAACGTTGGCGGCCAGGTCATTCGGATCTTCTCCCAGCGTGGCGGCCAGATCGGCGGGGCTTACCCGTCCCTTCAGCCGGACCGCCTGCAACACCGTCAACTCGCTCATCTGCGGCTCACGACACCTCGCTGAGCCGTATCGCTTCCAGCATCGCAAGCAGCGGGCTGGCGGACACCACGTCGCTATGTCCACTGGCCATGGCGGTACGCACTGCGGCTTCGGAATGGCGGTCCAGTCGTGGGTAGTCACCGCCGGCATGCGCCCGCAGCGGGCTGACCCGTCGGGCGATATCGGCCAATTCGCGTAGCTCTGGAGTGTTGTCCTCGGACCAGGCTGACAGCGGCAGCCTACCGTCGCGCACTTCGCCCGCGTTGCCGTCGACGGTGACCAGCTTGCCCGCCAGCGACTCGGTGACTCCGCTGCCGCAGCCCACCACGGCCGCCCGGCCGAGTTCACGGCTGACCACTGCCGCATGGCTGGTGGCTCCCCCGGTTTCGGTGACGATCCCGCGTGCGACCAGCATGCCCTGGATGTCGTCGGGACTGGTGTGGTGGCGCACCAGGATGACATCCTCGCCCCGGTCTGCGGCATCGATGGCCGCGTCCACCTCGGTGTATGCCCGCCCGGACGCCACGCCCGGACCGGCAGGCAGGCCGGTGGCCAAAAGTTTTGCGGCCAGGCGTTTTTCCGGTTGCAGCGAGGGCTGCAGCAACACCTCCACGTGCGTCGGCGCCACCCGTCGTAGCGTCTCGGCCTCGTCGATGAGGCCGTCATTGTGGAGCTGCAGCGCCAGGCGCACCGCAGCCTGCGCCGACCGCTTCGCCGCCCGCGTCTGCAGCAGCCACAGCGTCCCGTCTTCAATGGTGAACTCGATCTCCTGCACATCCGTCGCGAGCCGCTCCAACGAGCGTGCGGCGCCGATCAGTTCGTCGTAGACAGCTGGTTGCTGGTTGCGCAGCACCGCGATCGGTTCGACGTCGAACGTGCCCGACACCACGTCGTCCCCTTGACCGCCGGGCAGCCATTCGCCGAACTCCTCGTTGGCGCCGGTCATCGGGTTTCGCGAAAACACCACGCCGGCACCGGAGTTGGTGTTGATGTTGCCGAACACCATTGCCTGCACCACCGCCGCGGTACCGCCTCGTTCGTCGAGCCCGTGGTGGGAGCGGTAGGCGACGGCGCGCGGCGAGTCCCACGATGCGAACACGGCCTGGATCGCAGCGAGCAACTGAAGGTAGGGGTCGTCTGGAGCCGGGTCGCCAACGATGTGCTGATACCAACCGGCGAACCGCCGCCGAGTGTCGCGGGCGAAGCCGGCTGTGCCCTCGACGGCCAGCGCCTCTTCGACGGCGTCAGTGAACCCGAGATCCAACAGGGTGTCCATCATCCCGGGCATCGACACGGCCGCACCCGAGCGCACGCTGACCAGCAGCGGATGCGGTCCTCGCCCGAACGTGCGGGAGGTCGCGGCTTCCAGTGCGCGGATTGCGTCGAGCACGTCGTCCCAGATCGCGTCGATCGTTGCAGCGGGTTCGGCGCGGTAACGGGCGCTCACTTCGGCGGTGATACAGAACGCCGGCGGCACCGGAAGACCGTTGCGGCGCATCATGTCGATGCCGTGTCCCTTGTGGCCCAGAACCTGCGGCGGCGACGTCGCGTCGCCGTCCAGCAGTATTACGGATCGTGTAGACATGCCGATGTTCAGGCTCGACCGCGCAACAGGCCGAATCCCAAGTTGGTACCGACGGCTCCGATGATCGCGATCTTGATGTGGGGCTCCTTTGCGGTGGTGTGCGGCTGGCACGATACCTCGGCTTATCCGTGCCTACCCGATGATCTAGGTTGGCGTCTATGAATGATGCCTATGACGTCGGGTTACTGATCCTGCGGCTGGTGCTGGGCTTGACACTGGCGGCGCATGGCTACAACAAGTTCTTCGGCGGCGGGCGGATACCGGGCACCGCGCGCTGGTTCGAGAGCATCGGCATGAAGTACGGCACGTTCCAGGCTGTGGTCGCGGCCAGCACCGAGATCAGCGCGGGGCTGGGCCTGGCTGCCGGGCTGCTCACGCCGATCCCCGCCGCCGGCTTCGTCGCGCTGATGCTGGTCGCCGCGTGGACCGTGCATCGTGCCAACGGCTTCTTCATCGTCAAAGAGGGATGGGAATACAACCTGATCTTGGCCGCCGCCGCCGTGACGGTGGCCACCCTGGGCGCCGGGCGGTACAGCCTGGATTGGCTGATCTTCGGTCACAACTGGCACGACGGCTGGCATGGACTGCTGGCCTCACTCCTGCTGGGCTTGGGCGGCGCGCTTGGCCAGCTGGTGCTCTTCTACCGGCCGCCGGTCACCCAGGCTCACTAGCAGGGACCTCAGTAGCCGGCGAGTACGGCAGGCCGCTGCCGGTGTTCTCGTCGACGGCGACGCGCCCGCCGAGGTAGGGAAACGCACGCTGCGCGCAGGCCGAGCGGCTGCAGATCTTGCAGCCTGCTCCGATAGGGACTGCGGTGCTCGGGTCGTCCAAGGCGATCCCGGTGGAGTAGACCAACTTGTCGGCGTGCATCAGGTCGCAACCCAATCCGACGGCGAAGCTCTTGTGCTGACCCAGATAACCCTGGCCTTCAGGTGCGGTGGTCTTGGCGAGCCAGAAATACGAACGGCCGTCAGGCATCTGGGCGACCTGCGTGACGATCCGGCCCGGCTGGGCGAAGGCATCGTGCACAACCCACAGTGGGCAGCTGCCGCCCACCCGGCTGAAGTGAAATGCGGTGGCGGACTGGCGCTTCGAGATGTTGCCGGCCTTGTCGGTCCGGACGAAGATGAACGGCACCCCGCGCAGCTGCGGTCGCTGCAACGTCGACAGCCGGTGGCACACCGTCTCGAAGCCGACCTCGAAACGGCGAGCCAGCAGATCGATGTCGTAGTGCAATTCAGCTGCGGAGCTGTGGAATTCACGGTATGGCAACAAAAAGGCGCCGGCGAAATAGTTGGCCAGACCGATTCGGGCGACGCCGCGGGATTCGGAGCTGAGCTGGTCATCGGTGGCGACGATCGCCGACAGCAGCTCCGGCTGGCTCAACAAAGCCAGCTGGGTGGCGATCTGAAAGGCGCGCTGGCCCGGCAACAGCCACTGCGCGATCCGCAGTACTCGGGTATCGGGATCGTAGGAACGCTTGTCGTGTTCGGCGAGATCGGCGTCGATCACGACGCGGACCCCGAACCGATCCAGCATCAGTGCCGACAGCTGGACGTCCAGCCCGCCGAAGGTCATGCCGCTCTCGGTGAACATCCGCTCGGCCGCGATGTCGAGTTCGCCAATGTAGTTGTTGCGGTCGTAGAAGAAATCCCGGACTTCCTCGAACGGCATCGGGCGCTGCGCCGGTAGCGACGTTTCCGTCGTCGCGTGCGAGCGGTATGCCTCCAGTTCCTCGGTGGCGTCCCGCAGTCGGCGGTACACGGCAACCAGGTTGCGCCCTACCTCGGGCATTCGGGCAACCAACTCCTCGATGTGCGCCGGGCCGACGGCGTCGTCGGCCCAGGTGGCGGTGAAGACGTCGGACAGGTCGGCCACCAACCGGGCGTCGGAATCGGAGGAGAAGTAATGCGGCGGCAGGTCGAACCGCTCGGTGAGAGCAATCAGCACCGGCACGGTGATGGGCCGCTGGTCGTTCTCCAGTTGGTTGACGTAGCTGGTGGACAGGTCCAGCGCCCGGGCCAGCGCGACCTGGGTGAGTCCGCGCTCGTCGCGCAACCGCCGCAGTCGGGCGCCGGAAAACATCTTCGCCACCGTTGACATGCTACTCCCAAGCCTTTCGCAACATTCGCAATCTGTGCTGGCTAAGGACGCAGAATTACACACACGCAGGGTCTTTCCTTTGCGTCCCGGGTTGCATAGTGTGCGGATATGTTGATCCATCCGGTTCGAACCCACCGCAGCGCCGACGACTTTCCGATCACCGAGCACTTGGCCTACAAAATTGCGCAGGTTGCGGCCGATCCGGTTCCGGTACCAGCGGAGACCGAGGCGATGGTGATCAACCGGATCATCGACAACGCGGCGGTCAGCGCCGCATCTGTGGTGCGCCGGCCGGTCACCACGGCCCGCCACCAGGCTGTGTCTCATCCGGCCCCGCCGGGTACCTCGGGCGCGGCGGTCTTCGGTGTCGACGGCAGCTACTCGGCCGAGTGGGCGGCCTGGGCCAACGGCGTCGCGGTGCGAGAACTGGATTTCCATGACACGTTTCTGGCCGCTGAATACTCCCACCCCGGCGACAACATTCCGCCGCTGGTGGCGGTCGCGCAGCAACTCGGCGTCCGCGGCAACGATCTGATTCGTGGCCTTGCCACCGCGTACGAGATCCAGATCGATCTGGTCAAGGGCATCTGCCTGCACGAGCACAAGATCGACCACGTCGCGCACCTCGGCCCGTCGGTGGCTGCCGGTCTGGGCACCATGCTGCGGCTCGACGTCGACACCATCTATCAGGCGATCGGGCAGGCGCTGCACCTGACCACCGCCACCCGGCAATCCCGCAAGGGGTTGATCTCGAGCTGGAAGGCGTTCGCTCCGGCGTCGGCCGGGAAGGTGGCTATCGAGGCCGTCGACCGGGCGATGCGCGGCGAGGGCTCGCCGGCGCCCATCTGGGAGGGCGAGGACGGCGTGATCGCCTGGCTGCTGTCAGGCCCCGAGCACTCCTACCAGGTGCCGCTGCCCGGCCCCGGTGAACCCAAGCGCGCCATCCTGGACAGCTACACCAAAGAGCATTCCGCCGAATACCAGAGTCAGGCGCCCATCGACTTGGCCCGCCGGCTGCGTGAACGCATCGGTGACCTCGACCAGATCGCGACGGTCGTACTGCACACCAGCCACCACACCCACTATGTGATCGGCACCGGCTCCGCCGACCCGCAGAAGTTCGACCCCGACGCCTCCCGCGAGACGCTGGATCACTCGCTGCCCTACATCTTCGCCGTCGCGCTGCAGGACGGTGTCTGGAACCACGAACACTCGTATGCCCCCGAGCGAGCGCACCGACCCGACACCGTCGAGTTGTGGCACAAGATCTCCACCGTCGAAGACCCGGAGTGGACCCGCCGCTACCACTCGACCGATCCGGCCGAGAAGGCGTTCGGCGCCCGCGCTGAGGTGACGCTCAAGAGCGGCGAGGTGATCAGCGACGAGCTGGCTGTCGCCGACGCCCATCCGTTGGGCGCGCGCCCGTTTGATCGAGAGCAGTACATCGGCAAGTTCACCGAACTCTCCGACGGCGTGGTGGATGCCGCTGAGCGGCAACGATTCCTGGACGCCGTGCAGCACGTCTGCAGCTTGAAGGGCGGCGACCTGGGTTCGCTGAACGTGCGGGTGCTGCCCGAAGTTCTGGATAAGGCGCCAACGATCCCATCCGGGATCTTCCGGTGACTGGCCTGTTAGGGGCGGCGTCCAGCGCCGCCGACAAGCGGGCGGCGTTTCGGACCGGGCTGAATTCGGGTCGGCTGCAAAGGTTTCCGGGTGCTTTCTCACCGCTGGTGGCCAAGCTCGTTACCGAGATCGGATTCGAAGGCGTCTATGTCTCGGGTGCAATGTTGTCCGCCGACCTGGGACTGCCCGACATCGGGCTGACCACGCTGACCGAGGTCACTGCGCGGGGCGCGCAGATCGCGGCGATCACCGACTTGCCCACACTGATCGACGCCGATACCGGATTCGGCGAACCGATGAGCGCCGCGCGTACCGTCACGCTGCTGGAGGACACCGGGCTCGCGGGCTGTCACCTCGAAGACCAGGTCAACCCCAAACGCTGCGGCCACCTCGACGGCAAGGCCGTCGTCCCGACCGCCGAGATGGTCAAACGCTTGCGGGCGGCGGTTGCCGCGCGGCGCGACCCCAACTTCATCGTCTGCGCCCGCACCGATGCCGCCGGGATCGAGGGCGTGGGCGCCGCGATCGAGCGGGCCCGCGCTTACGCCGACGCCGGCGCCGACTTGATCTTCACCGAGGCGCTGACGGGGCCGGCCGATTTCGAGCAATTCCGCGCCGCGGTGGATACCCCGCTGTTGGCCAACATGACCGAGTTCGGCAAGTCGGAGCTGTTGACCGTGTCTCAGCTCACCGACATCGGCTACAACGTGGTGATCTACCCAGTCACCACGATGCGGCTGGCGATGCTCGCCGTCGAGGATGGCCTGCGCGAAATCGACGCAAAGGGAACACAATCCGGCCTGCTGGATCACATGCAGCACCGCCAGCGGCTCTACGAGTTGTTGCGCTACGCCGACTACAGCCAGTTCGACGACGAGATCTTCAACTTCACCGTGAAAGGACCCAACAAATGACCTCCGTTGCCCCCGCCGAAACGGAAATCTTCAAGGGTCTGGCCGGCGTCGTCGTCGACACCACCGCGATCTCCAAGGTGGTGCCCGAGACGAACTCGCTGACCTACCGTGGCTACCCGGTTCAGGATCTGGCCGCGCACTGCACCTTCGAGCAGGTCGCCTACCTGTTGTGGCACGGCGAACTGCCGAACGACGGTGAGCTGGCGCTGTTCAACCAGCGTGAGCGCGCCAGCCGCCGGCTGGACCGTTCGCTGCAGTCGCTGCTGGAGAAGCTGCCCGACAACTGCCATCCGATGGATGTGGTGCGCACCGCGATCAGCTACCTCGGCGCCGAGGATCCGGACGAGGACGACAACTCGGAATCGGCGAACTTCGCCAAGTCGTTGCGCATGTTCGCCTTGCTGCCCACCATCGTCGCCTTCGACATCCGTCGCCGTCGTGGCCTGCCGCCGGTCGCCCCGCACAGCCACCTCGGCTACGCGGAGAACTTCTTGCGGATGTGCTTCGGTGAGGTCCCCGAGCCGATTATTGTGTCCGCGTTCGAGCAGTCCATGATTCTCTACGCGGAGCACAGCTTCAACGCATCCACGTTCGCCGCACGGGTGGTGACGTCGACGCAGTCTGATATCTACAGCGCGGTGACGGCGGCGATCGGTGCGCTAAAGGGCTCGCTGCATGGTGGTGCCAACGAGGCTGTTATGCACGACATGATCGAGATCGGTCAGCCTGACAAAGCATCGGAGTGGTTGCACGGCAAGCTGTCTCGCAAAGATAAAGTCATGGGCTTCGGGCACCGTGTCTACAAGAACGGCGACTCCCGGGTTCCGACGATGAAAGAGGCGCTGGGCCGAGTGGCCGAGGTCCGCAACGGCCAGCGTTGGCTGGACATCTACCAGCTATTGGAGACGGAGATGTTTGCCGCCACCAAGATCAAGCCCAACCTGGACTTTCCCACCGGCCCCGCTTATTACTTGATGGGATTCGACATCCCCAGCTTCACACCGCTTTTCGTGATGAGCCGGATCACCGGTTGGACCGCCCACATCATCGAGCAGACCGCCTCCAATGCGCTCATTCGCCCGCTGTCACAGTATTCGGGCCTGCCCCAACGCATTCTGTTCCAGGGCGACCGAAGCACGGCTACAGCAGGTCGGTGATGGTCTTGAGGCCGGCGTCGTAGAGCACGCCGGGCAGCATGCCGCCGTCGCACTCGATGGTCGTGCCGTTGACGAAGTCGGCGTCGCCGCCGGCCAGAAACACGCACACCCGGCCGACCTCCGCGGGCTCGCCCGCGCGGCGCAACGGCACAGCGGCGAAGTACGTCTCACCGGTGGGGTCGTCCTTCGGCAGCACGAACGACCGGAAGTTCTCGGTCATCGTCGGGCCCAGCGCGACGCAGTTGACCCGGACTTTCGGTCCCCACTCCTGGGCGAGCGACCGGGTGAGCTGGTTGAGCCCGCTCTTGGCCGCCCCGTAAGACACCAGAGTCGGTGAGCCCGCCGGGTGCCCGGCGCCGCTGGAGACGTTGATGATGCAGCCGACGCCGTCCTGGGTGGCGATCTGCCGGTACACCCGAATGGCAAACCACAGTGGGCTGATCAGGTTCATCTGCACCGCGAAAGCGTGGAACAGCGCGGTGCGCTCGAAGTCGTCGTCGCTGCGTGGTGCGCCCTGAATGCGTTGCACTAGTGCGGGAATGCTCTCCGCGTGCGGTGCCGGGACCGTCCCGCCGGCGTTGTTCACCAGAATGTCGATGCGGCCATGAGTGGCCGCGACGTCGGCGACGAAGGAATCGATCGAGCGATAGTCGCCTTGATCGCAGACCTTCTGGGAGGCGCGCGTAGCCCAGTCGGCGTCGATGCCGGGAATGGTGTCCAGCGGCGAACGGGAGCAGCCGATGACCGTGGCGCCGGCCCGCAGCAACTCGTGAGCGATGCCGACACCTACGCCCCGGCTGGTTCCGGTGACGACCGCGACCTTGCCGTCGAGCACTCCCATGAGCCGACCCTCCATCGTCGTTGACAGTGACTGTCAGCCGGTCATACTGTGCCATGCGCGGCTAATGCGTGTCCACGCCGTGCGTTGTCCAGTCGGGAGGTCATACGTGAGTAATCCGTCCACGTTGCGTGTCGTTCAGTGGGCGACCGGAGGCGTCGGCAAGGCCGCGATCGAATGCGTGCTGAATCACCCGCAACTCGAATTGGCCGGATGCTGGGTGCACAGCGCCGACAAGAACGGGCGCGACGTCGGCGAGATCCTCGGCACCACCGGAACGTTGGGCGTCGCGGCCACGTCCAGCATCGACGAGGTGCTGGCCCTCGACGCCGACTGCGTGGTGTACAGCCCGCTGATCCCTAACGACGACGAGGTCGTGGCGATTCTGCGGTCCGGCAAGAACGTGGTCACCCCGGTCGGCTGGGTGTACCCCGACCTGAGCCACTCCGCCGTCAAAGCGATCGCCGACGCCGCACGAGAGGCTGGGGTGACGCTGCACGGGTCGGGCATTCATCCCGGCGGCATCACCGAGCGGTTCCCGCTGATGGTGTCGTCCCTCTCGTCGGCGATCACCCATGTGCGCGCCGAGGAATTCTCTGACATCCGTACCTACAACGCGCCGGATGTGGTGCGCCACATCATGGGTTTCGGCGGCACCCCCGAAGAGGCCATCCAAGGTCCGATGGCCAGCCTGCTCGAAAACGGATTCAAGATGTCGGTACGAATGATCGCCGACCATATGGGATTTCGCATCGAGCCCAACATCAGGACGATTCAGGACATCGCCGTCGCAACTTCCGACATCGACTATGGCCCATTCACGATCACACCGGGAATGGTGGCGGCGCGACGGTTCCGGTGGCAAGCCCTCGCCGACGGCGAACCGGTGATCACCGCGGCGGTCAACTGGTTGATGGGCGAAGACAACCTGGAACCGGCCTGGGATTTTGGTGGGCGCGGCGAACGCTTCGAGGTCGAGGTCACCGGCGACCCCACCGTGAGCCTCACCTTCAAGGGACTACAGCCGCCGTCGATTGCCGAAGGGCTGCAGCGTAATCCGGGCGTGGTTGCCACCGCCAACCACTGCGTCAACGCCATTCCCGATATCTGCGCCGCCGAACCCGGCATCAAGACCTACCTGGACCTGCCGTTGTTCGCCGGGCGTCCGGCGCCCAACGTTGCGGTGACACCATGACCGTCTTGAGCGACGTGTCGTTCTGTCACCTGGTACTCGGCGTGACCGACATGGACCGCGCACTGGTGTTCTACCGCGACGTGTTGGGCATGGACGTCGTCTTCGAAACCCTGATCTCCGGCGAACCTTTCGACGCGGCCCTGCGCGCGAAACGCCCACAGCAGGGCCGCGTGGTGGGCGGCCTGCTGGGCGGGTTGATGATCGAGCTGCTGTCCTTGGGGGTCAAACCCGCCACGGACAGGCCGGCGGGTATTACCGGCATCCAGAACTTCTCGCTGTCGGTCACCGATCTCGACGACACCCACCGGCGCATCCGCGACGCCGGCTACCCGCCAGAGCAAGATCCCTTTGAGATCGGCGGAGTCCGAATGTTTTTCGTCAAAGACCCAGATGGAACTCCGGTCGAGTTCATCGAGCTCCCCGGTGGCGTGCGCAGCACCTACGAAATGCGCCGGGGCGTGCCGCTGCAGATGGGACCGGCCAGATGAGTTACACCCACTCCGACTCGATGCGCGGCCACGTCGCGATCGTCACCGGCGCGGCGCAAGGCGTCGGCAAGGGCATCGCCGCGGCGCTACTGGAACGCGGAGCAGCGGTGTTGCTGGTCGACATTCTCGAAGACAAGCTGGCCGGGACAACCGACGAGCTCAAAACGGCGGGCCGAGTCGAGCAGCTGGTTGCCGATCTGCGGGATCCGCAGAGCCCCGGGCGGATCGTCGCGGCAGCGCTAGACGCCTTCGGCACGGTGCACGGCCTGGTCAACAATGCCATCGCCACCAACGAGCCCAAGGCGTTCGTCGACATCACCGTGCAAGACTTCGCACTCGGCCACGACGTCGGACCGCGGGCGAGTTTCCTGCTCATGCAGGCGGTGCACCCGCTGATGGTCGCGGCGGGCGGTGGTTCCATCGTGAACCTCGGCTCGGGGACCGGCACCGGCGGCGAACCCAAGTGGGGCGGATACGCCGCGGCCAAAGAAGCCATCCGAGGGCTGTCAAAGGTCGCCGCGCTGGAATGGGGTCGCGACAACATCCGCGTCAACGTCATCTGCCCGTTCGCCGAATCCGACGGCGTCAAGCTGTGGAAGCAGTTCGCGCCCGACGATTACGACAAGGCGGTGCGGCGCATCCCGATGAAGCGCATCGGCGATGTCCGCACCGACGTGGGCGCGTTGGTGTCGTTCCTGCTCAGCAGCGACGCGACCTTCATCACCGGGCAGACCATCCATGTCGACGGCGGAATCGGCTGCTTCCGATGACCGAGTCGCTGCGCGATCGGCAGCGGGCACAGATCCGGGCCGATATCCGGCGGGCGGCGTTCCGGCTGTTCGTCGAACGCGGGTACGACGCCGTGACGACGGAGGAAATCGCCGCGGCCGCAGGCGTTTCGCCGCGAACGTTCTTTCGGCATGTGCCGACGAAGGAGGAGCTGTTGCTGGCGCCGGTTCGCCATGGCGGCGCCGCCATCGTCGGCCTTCTCGAAGAGCGGCCGACCGCCGAGTCGCCGGACTTGGCGCTGATCAACGCCATCATCAGCCGAACCCGCTCATTCGGGGTGGCCGACACCGAAGAGTGGCGGGCAGCCCTGTTGGTCGCCCCTGACCTGCTCGGCAAGCTGACAGTGCACACGCCCGCCGACAAGGAGCGGGCAACGAAGCTGGTCGCCGCACGTATGGGCGCCAACCCCGACACCGATATCCGACCGGGTCTACTGGTCCAACTCGCTTTTGCGGCAGCTGATTTCGCGTTTCAGCAGTGGGTTCGCCAGTCGACGAAGAAGCCACGCGCACTCGAGCGGTACGTCACCGAAGCCCTCGACGCGGTCAAGAGTCCGCACTGGCAGCGCCGGCCAAAAGAATGGAGGCGCACTTCATGAACGCCGAGCAAGACAACGACTAAGGCGCGGTCACTCGGGCTGGTCGGCGTGGCCTACGTCGTTGCCGTCGCGGTGGCCGCGGCCTGGCTGGTGTGGGGTGTGCACTCCGGCCGGCTGTGGCTGGATACGTTGGTTGCCGACGTGCTGGCCACGCTGGCGGTGTTCGTGTTCAGCCGGGCTAATGGCAACTCGAGCTTCTACGACGCGTACTGGAGTGTGGTTCCACCACTGCTGCTGTTCTATTGGTGGAGCCAGTCCGGTGTGCACCAAATGCGCTGCTGGCTCATCGCGGCGGTGGTCGTGGTGTGGGCGATACGTCTGACCGCCAATTGGTTGTACGCGTTTCCCGGTCTGCACCATGAGGATTGGCGTTATCCGATGTTCCGGGAGCGGGCCGGGCGATGGGAATTCCTTGTCGACCTGGTGACGATTCACCTCATCCCCACCCTGCTGGTCTTCGCCGGCATGGTGCCGGTGTATGTCGCGGTGACCCGGCCCGGCGACGACATCGGCTGGCTGACGGATGTTGCCTTTGTCTTAGGGCTGGCAGCCGTGAGCCTCGAGTTAATCGCCGACGTCCAATTGCATCGCTTCGTCCGGGACCGGCGTCCCGGCGAGGTGATGGACCGCGGATTGTGGTCCTGGTCGCGGCATCCGAACTACTTCGGGGAGTTCAGTTTCTGGGTGGCGCTGGCGTTGTTCGGTGTCGCCGCCGCACCCTCGGACGCCTGGTGGCTGTGCTTGGGGGCGCTGGGGATGCTGGGCATGTTTTTCGGCGGCAGCATCCCAATGATGGAGACGCGGAGCTTGGAGCGGCGCCCGGGCTATCAGGACGTCATCGACCGGGTGTCACGCTTTGTGCCCCGTCCTCCGCGGCGGGGGACGACGTGAGCTCAGCACGCGGCCGGATGTGACTCGCAATACGGTGTCGTGCCAGGGAACCGGTACCGGTGCGCGACCACCCAACGATAGACGACGTCCTCGATGAAGCGGATACCGGGAATCCGGTAGATCGCCAACGGAATTCGGCTGCCTATTGCCGCGCAGAGTGCCGCGTTGGCGGCCTGCGCGCCGGAATAGACGGTGCCCGAGGAATCCAGCCACCGGACCGATTCCAGCAGGCTCGTCGGCGTGATGCCCAGTCGTTCCGCGACTCCCGGGCTTTGCAAAGGCTCGGTCTGCACGTTGCCGGTTCGATCGAGCTTCAGCAGGAAATCCCTGGAGCGAGTGCACATTCCACAGGCTCCGTCGAAGAACAAGGTCCCGTTCATGGTGAGATATCCTCTCGCGTCTCAAGGCGCAGCACCGGCGCCAAAGTCCTGCCGACTGACCGCCCGGCCCGCAGGCCTGCGATCGCGAACACGATGCCGGTGCCGATCTCGGTGACGGCGCTCAGCCAGGAGAACCACGTCACGTTGATGCGTGGGCCGGAGATGAAGCTGTCCTGGTAGCCCGGCAAGAACGTCGGCAGCAGATGCGCGTACGTGAAACCCAGGGCGCTGGCGAAGCCGACCGCGATCGCTGCTTCCGGTGCCCGGCGGCGCCCGGTGAGGGCCATCACGACGGCGGCCACGACGAACAACCCCTGAATCATCCCGCCGACCATGATGAACGGCGGCGAAGCCGACATGCCGCGGCGCAGATGGTCCAAGCCGTGAATTCCGAAACCGATGGCGAATAGTATTGCCGCCCAACGGAGATACCGGTTGGCGGCGTCGGATGGCTGCGAAAGCTGATCTGTCATCGCGGCTCACCGTCCTTGATACAGGCGGGTCCGGAGTACGCACCTGCCTAACCACCGTTCTACTACTACGTGAAGTAGTAGTCAAGGGTTGATCTGATCCGGCGAACCTCGACCATCCGGCTAGAACACGTTCTAATCTTGCCGCCATGGGATTTCTCAAACAGGAGACTCCGCAGATCGACTTCGAGGAGTGGAGCAAGGGCACCCGCGCCGAGAAGATCATCCCGATGGCCCGGCACTGGGCCGAGGTCGGCTTCGGCACCCCGGTGCTGCTGCACCTGTTCTACGTCGTCAAGATCGGTCTCTACATCCTCGGGGCGTGGCTGCTGGCGTTGACCACAACAGGCATTCACGGCTTCACCGACGTCGCACACTGGTACGCCGAGCCGATCGTGTTCGAGAAGGTCGTGCTCTACACGATGCTCTTCGAAGTGGTCGGCCTGGGTTGCGGCTTCGGGCCGCTGAACAACCGGTTCTTCCCGCCGATGGGCTCGATTCTGTACTGGCTGCGGCCCGGCACCATCCGGCTGCCACCGTGGCCGGGCCGGATTCCGTTCACGAAGGGGGATAGCCGCACCCCCGTCGACGCGCTGCTGTACGGGGCGTTGTTGGTGCTGTTGGTCATCGCGATCTTCTCCGACGGCACCGGGCCGGTACCGTCGCTGGGGACAACGGTCGGGGTGCTGCCGGCATGGCAGATCTGGGCGGTGCTGGGCGTGCTGGCGGTGCTGGGTGTGCGCGACAAGGTCATCTTCCTTGCCGCCCGCGGCGAGGTGTACGCCTCGTTCACGGTCGCTTTCCTGTTCGCCGATTTTCGCGTGGACATGATCGTGGGTGCCAAGCTGGTGTGCCTGGTCATCTGGCTGGGCGCGGCGACATCCAAGCTCAACAAACACTTCCCGTTCGTCATTTCGACGATGATGAGCAACAACCCGGTGTTTCGGCCGCGGTTCATCAAACGCACGTTCTTCGAACACTTTCCGGACGACCTGCGCCCGGGCAGGCGTTCACGCAGGCTCGCGCATTTCAGCACGGCGATCGAGGGACTGGTGCCGCTCGTGTTGTTCTTCAGCCACGGTGGCTGGCCTACCGCGATCGCCGCATTCGTCATGCTGTGCTTCCACTTCGGCATCCTGTCGTCGATTCCAATGGGCGTGCCGCTGGAGTGGAACGTCTTCATGATGTTCAGCGTGCTCGCGCTGTTCGTGGGACACGCCTCGGTCGGACTGAGCGACCTGACCACACCGCTGCCGGTACTGCTGTTCGGTGTCGTCGCGGGGACCGTTGTGCTCGGAAACCTGTTCCCGCGCAAGGTGTCTTTCCTGCCCGGCATGCGCTACTACGCGGGCAACTGGGACACCACGCTGTGGTGCATCAGGCCGTCGGCCGACGCCAAGATCGCCAGCGGCATCGTCGCGATCGCGAGCATGCCCGCTGCCCAGCTGGAAAAGTTCTACGGCAGCAAGGAGGCCGCGCAGATCCCGATGTACATGGGATACGCGTTCCGCGCCTTCAACACTCACGGCCGGGCGCTGTTCACCTTGGCGCACCGCGCGATGGCGGGCCAGAACGAGGACGACTACGTCCTGACCGACGGTGAACGAATTACCAGCACCGCCATCGGATGGAACTTCGGCGACGGGCACTTCAGCAACGAGCAGTTGGTCGCGGCCCTGCAGAAACGCTGTCACTTCGAGCCGGGTGAGGTGCGCGTCGTGATGCTTGACGCCCAACCCATCCACCGTCAAACCCAGCAGTACCGGCTGGTGGACGCCGCCACCGGCGAATTCGAACGCGGCTACGTCAGAGTGGCCGACATGGTGACCCGCCAGCCGTGGGCAGACGACGTGCCCGTCCACGTGCTGTCGAGTGTGACGCCAGCGTGACGACAAAGGCCGAGCGCCACGCTGACGTAACGCTCGGCCTCCGATACCGTCTTTAGGCGCCGGCGCGGACTTCCTTGGTCGCTGCGACCAGGTTGGTCAGCGACGCGGAGACCTCGTCGGGATTGCGGGTCTTCAGCCCGCAGTCGGGGTTGACCCACAGTCGTTCCGCCGGAACGGCTTTCAGCGCAGCCCGTAGCGACGTGGCGATCTCGTCGGTGCTCGGCACCCGCGGCGAGTGGATGTCGTAGACACCCGGTCCCACGCTGTTGGAGAAGCCGACCGAGTTGAGGTCGTCGAGCACCTCCATGTGCGAGCGGGCCGCCTCGATCGAGGTGACGTCGGCGTCCAGGTCGGCGATGGCGCCGATCACCTCACCGAACTCCGAGTAGCACAGATGCGTGTGGATCTGCGTCGAGTCGGAGACACCAGAGGTCGCCAGCCGGAACGAGCCGACCGCCCAATCCAGGTAGGCCTGCTGGTCGGCGCGACGCAGCGGCAACAATTCGCGCAACGCCGGTTCGTCGACCTGGATGACCGCGATGCCGGCAGCCTGCAGATCCACCGTCTCGTCGCGGATGGCCAGCGCCACCTGGTTGGCGGTGTCGGCCAATGGCTGATCGTCGCGGACGAATGACCAGGCCAGGATCGTCACCGGACCGGTGAGCATGCCCTTGACCGGCTTGTCGGTCAGCGACTGGGCGTATTTGGCCCACTCGACCGTCATCGGATGCTGGCGGGTCACGTCGCCGTACAGAACCGGCGGGCGCACGCAGCGGCTGCCGTAGGACTGCACCCAGCCGTTCTTGGTGGCGAAGAAGCCGTCCAGTTGCTCGGCGAAGTACTGCACCATGTCGTTGCGCTCCGGCTCACCGTGCACCAGCACATCCAGGCCCAGTTCCTCCTGCAGCTTGATCACGTCGGCGATCTCGGACTGCATCCGGCGGGTGTACTCCGCCTCGTCGATCTCTCCGGCGACCAGTGCGGCGCGGGCCTTGCGGATCTCGACGGTCTGCGGGAACGACCCGATCGTCGTCGTCGGCAGCGGGGGCAGGTGCAGCCGCTCGATCTGCGCTTCCCGGCGCTCGGCGGCCGGACCCCGCTCCGTGCCACCAGATTTCGCGATCGACTCGAGGCGCTCACGCACCTTGCTGTTGTTCAGCCGCGGGTCCTTCTCGCGGGAGGCAACGGCCGCGTTGGATTGCGCGATTTCGTCGGCCACCGAGTCGCGGCCGTCCTTCAGCGCCTTTGCCAAAGTGGCGACCTCGTGCACCTTCTCGGCGCCGAAAGCCAACCAGCTGCGCAAGGCGTCGTCCAGGTCGGTCTCGGGCTCCAGCGAGTACGGCACGTGCAGCGTCGAGCACGACGTGGACACTGCCAGCGAGCCCACCGAACCCAGCAATGCGGCCAGCGTGCTCAGCGCCGATTCCAGGTCGGTGCGCCAGATGTTGCGGCCGTCGACGATCCCGGCCACCAGCGTCTTGCCGGACAGCTCGGGAACCGACGCCACCGCGGTGTCGGGGCCGTAGACCAAGTCGACGCCAATCGCCTCGACGGGTGTGCGGGCCAGGGCGGGCAGCGCTTTGCCGGGGTCGCCGAAGTAGGTGGCGACGTGGATCGCGGGCCGCTTCTGCAGCGATCCCAGCGCGGTGTAGACCCGCTCGGCGAGTGCGGGCGCGTCGGGGGAGATGTCGGTGACCAGCGCGGGCTCGTCAATCTGCACCCACTCCACGCCTTTGTCGGCGAGCTGTCCCAGCAGGTCGGAGTACAGCGGAACCAGGTCGTCGAGACGCTCGATCGGTGCGCCCGCACCGTCGACCGCCTTGCTCAGCAGCAGGAAGGTGATCGGCCCGATGATCACCGGGCGGGCCGGAATACCTTGGTCCTGGGCCTCTTTGAGCTCCGACAGCACCTTGTCCGGGTGCAGGGAGAAGGAGGTCTTCGGTCCGATCTCGGGCACGATGTAGTGGTAGTTGGTGTCGAACCACTTGGTCATCTCCAGCGGTGCGATGTCCCCGGTTCCGCGAGCGGCGGCGAAATAGCGGTCTAGGTCGTCGGAGACGCCTTGCACACGCGTTGGCAACGCGCCCAGCAGCACGGCGGTGTCGAGCACCTGGTCGTAGTAGGAGAAGGTGTTCACCGGCACCGAATCCAGGCCGGCGGCGGCCAGTTGAGACCAGGTGTCGCGGCGCAAGGCGGCGGCGACCGTCTCCAGTTCTGATCGTGGTGTTCGGCCGGCCCAGTAGCCTTCGGTGGCCCGCTTGAGTTCTCTGCGTGGGCCGATGCGAGGGGAGCCGGTAACGGTGGCGGTAAACGGTTTAGCGGTCACAATGGGTCCTTCAAATCGACGGGTGGTCGCCACCAGCGGACACCTAACCGGTCCGGTGCAGCGCACACAAGCACTGCAACCATTACGGCCAGACGCCCATTCCTCGAGGCGGTAAGCCGCCAGGCGCGGCGCGCCCGGCACAACCGGCAGGTCTTCGGACTCGCAGGCGCGCACCGCTCGGTGCTCCTAGTGGCCGTCGCTTCCCGGTCGCTTGACCAGTGCTGTTGACGGCGGTCGTTCCTGCTTACCGCTGCGGGACAGTCCCGGACTCCCACCGGGTTCCCTCTTGCGACGCATGCTGAACATGCTCCACTCGATGCCGACACCGTCATTTTGATGACGCGGCCGGCAAACCAGCTGCGCGGTAGAGATTACCCGGTCTCCGGTCTGGCTCAGGTCTCGGCCAGCGCTTCGGCGATGGGCAGGTCGCCGTTGTTGAAGTCGATGGTCCGCCCGATCGTCGCGTCATCGTGCAGCACCGCGGCGGCCACCAGCGCGACGTCCTCGCGGGAGACCTCTGCTTTTTCGGCGGCATCGGCGCCGACGGCGATCCGGCCGGTCGCCGGTTCCAGCGTAAGACGGCCCGGCCCCAGCACGGTCCAGTCCAGGTCACTGGCCCGAAGGTGGGCATCGGCAGCCGCCTTGGCCTCGGCGTAGTGGAAGAACGGATTGTCCGGCGGGACACCGTGGTCGGGCCCCGCGCCGAAGTAGGACACCATCACGAAGCGCCGCACGCCCGCCTGCCCGGCCGCATCGATCACCCGTATCGCGGCGTCGCGGTCGACGGCATAGGTGCGGGCCGGGTTGCCGCCACCGGCGCCGGCGGAGAACACCACCGCGTCGTGCCCGGCGAGCAGCTTCGCCAGCGCGTCGGTGTCCAGCGTCTCGATATCTGCGACGACCGGCCGGGCACCCGTCGCGGCGACGTCGTCGGCATGGTCGGGATTGCGGAAGACCGACGTCACCTCGTCACCGCTTTCGGTCAAGATGCGAGCCAGATGTAACGCGACCTTGCCGTGGCCGCCGATAATGACAATGCGCGACATGGTTCTCGACGCTACCCGCCGCGCTCAGTACCCCCGCGACGAGCCGACTAACAGGTTGGTCAACAATCGAGGAACTAACTCATTTCATAAGGAGAACGTCATGGCTGAAGCCGTCATCGTCGAGGCAGTCCGCTCACCGATCGGCAAACGTAACGGTGGGCTGTCCGGTGTGCACCCCGCCGACCTGTCCGCGCAGGTGCTCAACGGACTCGTCCAGAAGGCCGGCGTCGACCCCGAGATCGTCGACGACGTGATCTGGGGATGTGTCATGCAGGCCGGCGAGCAGTCCCTCGACATCGCGCGCACTGCGTTGCTGACCGCCGGCTGGCCGGAGACCGTGCCCGGTGTCACCGTCGACCGTCAGTGTGGATCCAGCCAGCAGTCGATCCACTTCGCCGCCGCCGGCGTGATCGCCGGTCACTACGACGTCGTCGTCGCCGGTGGGGTGGAGTCGATGTCGCGGACACCGATGGGCTCGTCGCTGGCGAACGGCGGTAGGCCGTTCCCGCAGACCTTCCTCGACCGCTACGACGGCGCGGTCCCCAACCAGGGAATCGGCGCGGAGATGATCGCCGAGCAGTGGGGGTTCGACCGTACCGCCGTCGACGAATACTCCCTCGGCTCACACGAAAAAGCCGCGGCGGCACAGGATTCCGGTGCCTTCGACGACCAGATCGTGGGCATCAAAGACCAGGACGGTAACCCGGTGCTCAAGGACGAAGGTATCCGCCGCGGCACGCCGATCGAGAAGATGGCGCAGCTCAAGCCCGCCTTCAAAGAGGACGGCGTGATCCACGCCGGCAACTCCAGTCAGATCTCCGACGGCTCGGCCGCGCTGCTGTTCATGTCCGCGGAGAAGGCGAAGTCGTTGAAGCTCAACCCGATTGCCAGGGTGCACACGGCCACCCTCGCCGGCGCCAACCCGGTGATCATGCTGACCGCGCCGATTCCGGCGACCCAGAAGGCGCTGAAGCGCTCCGGCCTGAAGCTGGAAGACATCGGGGTGTTCGAGGTCAACGAGGCGTTCGCGCCGGTGCCACTGGCCTGGTTGAAGGACATCGGCGCTGACGAGAAGAAGCTCAACCCCAACGGCGGTGCGATAGCACTGGGCCATCCGCTCGGCGGATCCGGTGCCCGGATCATGACCACGATGCTCTACCACATGCGGGACAAGGGAATTCGTTACGGTTTGCAGACCATGTGCGAGGGTGGCGGCCAGGCCAACGCCACCATTGTGGAGCTGTTGTGACCGAACCTGCGGTGCTCGCTGAGCGCCGGGGCAACGTCCTCGTCATCACGATCAACCGACCGGACGCACGCAACTGTGTCAACGGTGCCGTCAGCATCGGTGTGGGCGACGCGCTGCAGGAGGCGCAGGACGACGCCGACGTGCGCGCAGTGGTGATCACCGGAGCCGGTGACAAATCCTTCTGCGCGGGAGCGGATCTCAAGGCGATTTCGCGCCGTGAGAATCTGTATCACCCCGACCACGGCGAGTGGGGCTTTGCCGGCTACGTCCACCACTTCATCGACAAGCCGACGATCGCTGCGGTGAACGGGACCGCGTTGGGTGGCGGCACCGAGCTGGCTCTGGCCAGCGACCTCGTGGTGGCCGACGAACGCGCGAAGTTCGGCCTGCCCGAGGTCAAGGTCGGTTTGATCGCCGGTGCCGGCGGCGTATTCCGGATCGTGCAGCAGCTGCCCCGCAAGGTCGCGATGCAGATGCTGCTCACCGGCGAGCCGATCAGCGCAGCCGAGGCGGCCGAGTGGGGGCTGATCAACCAGGTCGTGCCGGACGGCACCGTGCTGAAGGCCGCGCTGGCGCTGGCCGAGCGAGTGACCGTCAACGCGCCGCTGTCGGTGCAGGCCAGCAAGCGGATCGCCTACGGCGCCGACGACGGCGACATCCCCGACGAGGAACCCGGCTGGGCCCGTACCGCGCGTGAGTTCAGTACGTTGCTGAAAACCGAGGATGCCAAGGAAGGCCCATTGGCGTTCGCCGAGAAGCGTCAGCCGGTCTGGAAGGCACGCTGATCAGTAATTAGAGCGGCATCAGATGGTCGACAGCACCGACGATGCGGCCACCGATGATCGGCACGCACTCGGTGGGCAGTTCGGCAGTCACTGCCACCCCGCTGCGGTCCAATTCGTCGAGAAAGCGTGGTAGTCCGTCCATGGCCCCGGACGGCAGGTCGTGAATGACCACCAGGGTGTGTTCTCGCGTGCGAACATCGGCGAGCGCCCGGTCGATCCACCCGATCGGATCCGCCCAATCGCGCGGCACGCTGTTCCATAACACGCAGGTGTGCTTCCCGCTAACCAGATAGTTGACCGCAGTGCGGTTGAGGCACCTGCGGTCCAGCCGTCCCTCGGTGCCCCAAGGTCGGAAGAGGGACTTTTCGCCGGTAAATTCCCGCAAAATATCGTGTGCCGTGGCGATTTCGGCAATGGTTTCCTGCTCAGACAGCTCGCCGAGTGGGTGGCCGTGAGTCAGCGAGTGATTACCGACCCGGTGACAATCCCGAACCATTCGTGTGAGCAGGGCATGAGCAGCTGCGTCTCCGTCTACGCGGTTGGCGACGACGAAGAAGATCGCCCGGAGTGACCGCTCCGCGAGGATGTCGAGTACCTGGTCGGTCACACCGGGCGTCGGTCCGTTGTCGAAAGTGAGTGTGACCCGTCTACCTCGCGGCACAGCGTTGATTGACCTCTCTTACTCCGACGCCGAGGCGCTCGGCCCTCCCCTCTGGGGACGAGTGCGTCAACTGGCAACGCTGAGTTGTCGCCATGTGGTGCTAACTGATCGATCAGTCAGCTACTCTAGCCCGGACCACCCACCAACCGACAACGGAGGCTTCGTCGACAACGCCCGAGCCGAATCCACCCGCTGCGACAAACGCCCGAATGCGTATCCTCGCGGCGGCCTTCGCGTGCTTCTGCGAGTTTGGCTACGAGAAATCCTCGATGAAGCGGATCGCCGCGCGCGCCGGTGTATCCCAACCCCTGCTTCACCACCACTTCGACACCAAAGAACGACTGCTCCAGTCGGCGATTGGCAAGATGGCCGCTGACATCTTCTCGACGGCATTCGACCAGTTACCGCGGCGCGGATCTGTCGTTGAACGACTGGATGCTGCAAAAGAACTGCTGTATGCGCTCTTCGTCAACAATTTGCTCGCCGCGTCCTTCACCGTGGAATTCGCCGCGGCGGCAAACCACAACGAGCCCCTCAAACAAGCCTATTTGGACTACCAGCAAATCCAACGGCGGAATGTCGCGCGCTTCGTCGACGATCTGGCTCCCGGGGCAGAGACCGACTTATCCGTCGGGCTCATCGAGACATTCCTTCTCGGGATGGCAATGCGCCGCCCCTTCACCAACGACGAAACCGCGTTTCGGGCCGAGTTCGACGCCCACGTTCAACTGTTGATCAACCATCTCATCGCCCAAGGAACGGAGCATTCAGCGCCATGACGACGGTCAAGCCGGAAAGTGCGCTTGAGTCCCCAGTCGACGGGAGCATCGCGGGCAGCAATAGCAAGCCCCTCTTCCTGAAACGCTACGAGCATCCGAACGCCCAGTACACGCTGGTTCTGGTGCATGGCACCGCGGGCTACAGCGCGGCCTACCACGATTTCGCCGAGCAATTCCGGCGACGCTTTCCGGCCACGGTCTGGGCCTTCGACTTGACCGGTCACGGGCGCACTCCCGGCCCTCGAGGCGTGTTCACCTTTGAAGACTTCCTCGAAGACGTTCGGGCTGTGACCGACCACGCGGCCGAACGCACCGGCCTTCCGGTGGTGCTCCATGGGGCCAGTCAGGGTGGCGAAATTGCGTTCCACGCGCTCGCCCGTTGCCCGCGGGTGGCCGGAGCCGTCTGCATGAATATCCTGCTGAACGACGAGCTGCAGATGAACCGCTCGATTCGGTTAATGCGTTCGGCGGCAATGGATCGTGTGGCCCGAGGTCTAGGCGACCGGGTTCGGGTACCGCTACGCCGGTTCATCGACTTCAAAGCCGCCTACCAGGAAGACCCGAATTTGTTGCCCGAGAAGCTGACTGACCCGCTCAACGTCTGGTCCTACGGCTTCGGAAGCTACCACTCTGTCTTCAACTACAAGCCGGATCAGCCCGCCGCGGCGAATACGAAGCCCGTCCTGGTCGCCTGCGGCGAGAACGACGAGATCGTCGATCCAAATCATGCCCGGGCCTGCTTCGAGCGGATCGGCGGGCCAAAAGACCTGTTTGTGATGCCCGGCGGTGGACACCAGCTCATGCTCTTCGAAACCGACCTGTATAGCCGGGTTGTCGACTCATGGATCCGTGAGCGCGTCTTAGGTCGAGCGCGTTCGTGGAGGACGCCGCTCGACGTCGAAGAGCAGACGTTCTTCGATTTCCTTCACCGTGAGCGGCGCAACGAGGCCAGCGGCGAGTCGGATTACCGCTACTCCTGGCTGGACAAGCTCCTCACGAGAATCCACAACGGCACGACCGAACGCGGTGTGCGCTACTTCGCCCAGGCCCAGGCCAGCGCGCACTGGCGGTTCACCGAACAGCTTGTCAGCAAAATCGACTACGCCGCTTGGCAATTCCTGCGGGATTACTTACCCGAGTCAGCGGGAACCGAGCATTCGCGGATGGCTGTGGTCGGCTGCGGCGGCGGTACCGCGATCCGTGGTCTGCTTGAGTTGCAGCCCGAGCTTCGGCACTGGGAAATCGATGGCTTCGACGTCGACTACAAAGCCATCGGGGCAGCGAGGCGGTCTTTTGCCGGCAACGCAAGTGTTCAATTCCATGTTGGGGACATCCGCAATCAGAACGTGCTGCCCAGCAATCAATTCGACGTGGTCTACATGCACGGAATACTCGATCACTGTGGCGAGCACCGCGCGGTACTGGCGAATGTCTATCGCGCGCTGAAACCCGGCGGGCGGGTGTTTTATGTGGCACCGGACCGGAACCTGTACACCTGGCTGGCCTTCGTCACCATCGGCCCGTTGTTTGTATCGGGCCTGTACAAGTCGATTCACGACTTTCGCCGGTTCGCAAGACCCGCCGAACTCTCCAGACTCCTCGAAGATCTCGGTTACCGGCCATTAGAGAGGCATGGGGCGTCCCAGTGGCCGGCCATCGCCGGGCTTGAATACACGGACAAGCTGAACCCGTTTGCCACGGGCCGCGCCTTTCGCAAACACGACCTTTCCGGCATCACGATCGTGCTGACGGAGGCCCGAAGCTGGCTCGGCGGCCGGTATTTGGGCGAATACGTGGGAGCGGCGGAAAAACCCGTTGCCGGGACCGCCACCGACGATCAGCAGGCCAGCGTCATACGTCATGTGTAGCCCAGCGCTGTGTTCTCCACCCTGATCCGCACCGCAAGCAACAGCGCGTTGGCCAGCGTGAAGCAGGCCGCGGTCAGCCACGCCGTGTGTACCAGCGGTAGTGCGACACCCTCGACGACGACGGCTACATAGTTGGGGTGATGCAGCCATCGGTAGGGACCCCGCCGTATCAACGGCGCCTGCGGGACCACGATCACCATGGTGTTCCACCGACTGCCCAGCGTTGTCACGCACCACCAACGCAGCGCCTGACTCAGTGCGACCAGTGTGAGCATCGGCCAGCCGAGCCATGGGATGAACGGTCGGTGCAACGCCCAAACCTCGACAACGCACCCGAGCAGGAATGCGATGTGAATCGTGACCATCACCGGATAGTGGTTATGGCCGAATTCCTTGCCGCCGTGGGCAAAAGCCCATCGAGCGTTGCGTTTGGAGACGATCAGCTCCGCCAGCCGCTCAATGCCGATCGCCAGGATCAGCAGGTAGTACACGACCTACCAGCCGAGCAGCACGAGTTCCGAGCAGAACCCCGGCCCCATGGCGATCATCAGCCCAAACGAGCCCGGCGGCGGCGGGTCGGCCATGTTCGCCCGAAGGACATCCAGTACCGACACCGACGACAGATTTGCGTTGTCGCGCAACGAGTTGCGGGTGTGTTCCAGAGCGTCTGCCGGAAGATCCAGCGTGTTCTCGACGGCTTCGATCACCTTCGGGCCGCCGGGGTGGCAGACCCATGTCGCGATGTCCGCTGGGGTCAGGCCATGGTCGCTCAGGAAGTTGCGAACGTCCTCGCCTAAGTACTTTTCGGCGACGGTCGCCACCTCTGTCGACAACTTGATCTTGAACCCGCTACTGCCGATATCCCAGCCCATCACGTCTTCGGAGTCGGGGTAGAGCCGACTGCGGGTGGCCAGCACCCTGGGCCCGGCGGGTGCATTGGCGGACCCCTTGGCGACGACGGCTGCGGCGCCGTCACCAAACAGGCTGGCGGCCACGAGATTGGCGATCGAGTAGTCGTCGCGCTGCAGCGTCAATGAACACAGTTCGACGGCGAGCAGCACCGAGACGTGATCAGGGAACGCGAGCAGATAGTCATGCATGCGGGCCACCCCGGCGGCGCCGGCGACGCAGCCGAGTCCGAACAGCGGCACCCGCTTGACATCCTGCCGAAACCCGACGCGCGCTGCCAATCGGGCTTCCAATGTGGGCACCGCCAGCCCGGTGACCGTCGTCGAGAAGACGATGTCGACCTCGGCCGGCTTGACCTTGGCGGCGTCCAGAGCGGCGCGCAACGCGCGCTCGCCGAGGTCTATGGCGGTGGCGATAAATATGTCGTTGGCTTCGGTGAAGCTGCTCAACTTGCCGTATTGCGGCAGTGGTAAAGCGATCCGGCGCTTCTGGACGCCGGCGCTGGCCGCGAATCGGTCAAATTGCGGGCCACCGAATCCGGTCAGGCCCGACAGCGCTTCCTGCTGGTCAACCTGATACCGCGGGAACTCGACCGCTACTGCCGCGACAGACGGAGTCGGTGAGGCGTCGGCGTCGGATGTCTGCGGGCCCGGGCTCACAGGGCGCATCTTGCGATCGTATCGATGTGCGGCGGGGTACCAGACGGCGGCTTCATGGTTCAACCTCACTGTGTGTTCAACATCAGTTTAACGAAGTAACTAAACGTCAGTCCAATTATTCCTGGGTGGCCAGTTTTCCCGGCGTCGCGTGATCATTCAACGCGCCAAGATGTGCACCGCCCGCTTGAAGACGCCTGGTAAAACGGTGCACGCCGGTACGAGGGCGGGGCGGACCGCGCGCGGTGCGGTGGCCAGCACCAGCCCGCGGGTGAGTAGCCGGTAGTCGCGGGTGATTCGATGCCAGGCGGCTTCATATGACGACGGTTCACCGGCGGCGATGGCGCTCACAGCTGCGGCGGCTTGCTTGACGGCCAGGCTGACGCCCTCGCCGGTGAGGGCATCTTCGTATCCGGCCGCGTCCCCTACCAACAGCACCCGCCCCGCGACCCGGCGGGAAACCACTTGTCGCATCGGCCCGCAGCCCCGCGCCTGCCCGCGGCTGGCGCCCTCCAAATGGTTTGCCAGCCGCGGGAACCAGGCGAGTTCCGGGCGCTCGCGGGACAGGATCGCGACGCCGACCAAGTCCGGCTCAACGGGTGTCACATAAGCCTCACCCCACCGTGACCAGTGCACTTCGACAAACTCCGACCATGCGGGTACCTGGTAGTGCCAGCGCACCCCATACCGGCGTGGCGTTCCGGCGACGGCGTTGATGCCCACGGCGCGGCGAACCGCCGAGTGCAGTCCATCGGCGGCGACCAACCATTTCGCCCGGACACCCGCAGCCGTCACGCCGTGGGCATCTTGGTCGACACTGGTGATCCGCGTGGAGATCCAGTCGGTGTCTTGCTCTTTGGCTCGGGACGCGAGCGCGGCATGCAGTGTGGTGCGCCGCACACCCCGGCCCGGGGCGTCGCCGAACGTCGCCTCTGCGCGGTGGTTTTCGCTCACGTAGGCGATACCCCGTAACGGCATCCCGGCCGGGTCCACGTCCAGCAATGCGAGTTGGGAGAGGCCGCCGGGCATCAGCCCCTCGCCGCAGGCCTTGTCGATGGGATTCTCGCGCGGTTCAGCAACGATCACCGAAAGACCTTGGCGGCGAGCGTGTAATGCTGTGGCAAGACCGCCCGGACCGCCGCCGGCGATGAGGAGGTCTGCGTCGTAGGCCGTCATGCGTAGCCCAATGCCGAGTTCTCGACTTTGATCCGCACCGTCAGCAGCAGCGCGTTGGCCACGGTGAAACCGATTGCGGTCAGCCATGCCCCGTGCACCAGAGGCAGCGCGACCCCTTCGGCGACGACGGCCACGTAGTTGGGATGGTGTATCCAGCGGTACGGACCTGATTGCACCAGCTGCGATTCCGGCAACACGATCACTCGGGTGTTCCAGCGTCGGCCCAGCGTCGTCACGCACCACCAGCGCAAGATCTGGCTTACGGCTACCACGACCAGCATGGGCCAGCCGATCCATGGCAGGAAGGGCCGGTGCAACGCCCACACTTCGATGACGCAGCCCAGAAGCAGGGCGGTATGGAGGACGACCATGACGGGATAGTGGTTGTGGCCAAACTCCTTGCCGCCGTGGGCTAGAGCCCAGCGGGCATTCCGTTTGGCGACCAGCAGTTCGACGAGCCGTTCGATACCGACAGCCAGGATCAGCAGGTAATACACTCCCTTACCAGCCCAACAGCACGAGTTCGGAGGAGAAACCCGGTCCCATGGCGACCATCAGCCCAATCGACCCCGGTGAGGGTGGAGCGACCATGGTGTCCCGAAGAATATCCAGAACCGACACCGACGATAGGTTACCGTTGTCGCGCAGTGACTTTCGCGTGCGGTCGAGGGCGTCAGGGTGCAGCTCGAGCACACTTTCGAACGTGTCGATCACCTTCGGGCCGGCGGCGTGCAACACCCACGTTGATATGTCTGCGGTACTCAGTCCGTGCGCGGCCAGAAACTTGCGGACGTCGTCACCCAGGTATTTCTCGACGATCGTCGCGATCTCGGCGGACAACACGATCCCGAAACCGTCACTGCCGATTTTCCAGCCCAGCGCATTTTCGGTGTCGGGGTAGGTACGGCTGCGGGTGGCCAACACTTTGGGCCCCGCCGGGGTGCGGTCGGCCCCCGTCGCGATCAGCGCGCCCGCGCCGTCACCGAAGAGGCTGGAGGCGACGAGGTTCGCTATTGAATTGTCCTCGCGCTGAATTGTCAGCGAGCACAGCTCAACGGCGAGCAGTGCGGCCACCTGATCCGGGTAAGCGCGCAGGTAGTCATACACCCGCGCCAATCCGGCGGCACCGGCGACACAGCCCAGCCCGAACAGCGGGACCCGTTTGACATCGGGTCGTAGCCCCACGCGAGAGATCAGCCGCGCCTCCAGCGACGGCACAGTGAGCCCGGTGACCGTGGTCGAAAAGATGACATCGACGTCGGACGGTTCGACTCCGGCTTTCGCCAGTGCGGAGACCAGTGCCCGCTCGCCAAGCTCCAAAGCGATGTCAAGGTAAGTGTCGTTGGCCTCCGTGAAGCCGCTCAGCTCGCCGTATCGCGACAGCGGGAGCGCAAGGTGGCGAGTCGAGACCCCGCTGCTGGCGGCGAAGCGCTGGAATTCAGGGCCCGCGACATCGACCAAAGTGGACGACAGTTCTTGTTGGGTGTGCAAATGCGGCGGAAAGGCCATAGCCACACCGGCGACGGAAGGCGCGTCGGTCGTGTCGGGCATGGCTGGATCAACGGCGCACAGCGTCGAATGAGTCTCGGAGTCCATGCTGGGGTTACGTTGCTGCCCCGCAATCGGTTCAATGGCTCCTCCTGGAGTGGTCGCATCGTCGCCGGGCTGGTTGGATTGGCCCGTTCCCCCTCGAGATTTCGGCTCGCGTCGTCGCCGGTAGGTTGAAGTTGTGCGGATTTTGGTAACCGGTGCGACCGGCTACGTCGGCTCGCGGCTTGTCACGGCGCTGCTCGCGGCGGGCCACGAGGTGCTGGCCGCCACTCGCGATCCCGCACGGCTTGCCCGGATGGGGTGGTTTGACGACGTCACAGCGGTCACGCTGGATGCCTCCGATGCCGACGCGGTTCGTGCGGCGTTGGACGGTGCCGGCCCGATCGACGTCCTCTACTACCTGGTCCACGCCATCGGTCAGCTTGGCTTCCGCGACGCCGACCGCGCCGCGGCCGGCAATGTCGCCGCCGCTGCCAAGGACGCCGGCGTGCGTCGGATTGTCTACCTGGGCGGCTTCGTTCCCGAAGACCCCCATAACGGAGAACTGTCCGAGCACCTGACCAGTCGGGCGGAGGTGGCCGAGGCGCTGACGGTCGAGGGCGGTCCGGAAGTGGTCTGGCTCGGCGCGGCGTTGATCTTCGGCGCAGGCTCAACATCGTTCGAGATGTTGCGTTATGTCGGTGACCGCTTCCCGGTGATTCCGATCCCGAAGTGGATGGACCATCCGATCGACCCGATTTCCATCCGCGACGTACTGCACTACCTTGTCGCAGCCGCTGACGCCGAACACGTTCCGGCGGGTGCCTACGACATCGCCGGCCCGGACACGACGTCATACCACGCGCTGCTGAAAACCTATGCCCGGATTTCCGGCCAGTGGCACACCGGCCTGCCGGTGCGCGGGCTGGGCACCACGCTGGCGTCATGGGTTACCGCGGTTGCGCTGCCGGTGCCCGACCGGTTGGCTGCGGATCTGGTCGAGTCGCTGGATCACCCGATGCGGGCCAGCGGAACCGGCCTGCGCGACCTGGTTCCCGATCCGCCGGGCGGCCTGCTTCCGATCCAGGACGCGATAACCCGCGCGCTATCCAGCCGCCGGCCGCGCCCGGTCGACGGGCTGGCTGATCCGCACCACCTTGCCGACAGCGATCCGCCGTGGGCCGGCGGCGATGCTCTGCGGCTGTGGCGGTTCGCGCGAACCGTCACCCCGTCGATCGCGCGGCCCGGCCTCGGCTTGGTAGATGTTGTGCCCGGCCCCATCGCCGGTGCGCTGCGGACCGGCCTGGACATCCTGATCACCCTCACACCGAAGGTGCATTTCGAATGAATTGTGACCGCCGGCGACGATGCAGAGCGAAGCGATGAGGAGGAGCGGCGCAAGTTCCCGCCGGCGACGATGCAGAGCGAAGCGATGAGGAGGAGCGGCGCAAGTGACTGAAATCAGTCATCCCAAGACCAGTGCTGTGGACGAGATCCGTCGCGGAATCGTCAATGTCGCTGTGCCGCACAATGAGCCACCTTCCGTCGTGCGCCGCAGACGGATCGTCGTCGCGATCGTGCTGGTGCTGGGCGCCCTGGCGCTGAGTTTCGCGCTTCGAAGCCATCCTGGTGAGCCGAGCTTCTACTGGTGGTCGCTCGCGCTGGCGGGCGTGTGGGCGCTCGGCGCTTTCGCGTCCGGACCGCTGCATCTGGGTGGCGCCCGCTGGCGCGGTCGCAATCAGCGCCCGGTGATCAGCGGCACCGTCATCGGTCTGCTGCTCGGCGGTGTCTTCGTGGTCGGCGGGTTGATCGCCAGGGAGATCCCGGCGGTCGCGGAGTTGATCACTCGCGTGCTGCACTACACCGACCAGGGATCGTGGCGGCTGACCATGGCCGTCGCATTGCTGGGCGGCATCACCGAGGAACTGTTCTACCGCGGCGCGCTGTACACCGCGCTGGGCCCACGCCATCCGTTGCTGATCTCGACCGTGGTGTACGTGGCCGCGACGTTGGCCAGCGGGAATCTGATGCTTGGCTTCGCCGCGATCTTCCTGGGAACCGTGTGCGCACTCGAGCGCCGCGCCACCGGCGGGGTGCTGGCGCCGATCCTGACCCACTTCGTGTGGACCCTGGTCGTGCTGCTTGCGTTGCCCCCGCTGTTCGGTTTGTGAGTTCGATGGTCAGCTGTCGGTGAAGTTCGGTGGCCGACGCTGCTGGAAAGCCGTTGCGCCCTCGCGGAAGTCATGCGATTTCAGCAGGACGGACTGACCCTCCAATTCACGCTGCAGTGCAGCCCCCAACTCAGTGAGCGTGGCGGCGTTGATGGCGTGCTTGGTCTTGGCGAATGCCACGGCCGGGCCGGTCAGCAGTCCCGACACCACCTTGTCCACTTCGGCCTTGAAGTCGTCGTCCGGATACACCGCGGTGATCAGGCCGCTAGCCAGGGCATCGACGGCGGGCAGCCGCTCGGCCAGCAACGCCATTCGCATCGCACCGATCCGGCCGATCGCCGCGGCGATCAGCGCCGACGCGCCACCGTCGGGCATCAGGCCGATCTTGGTGAACGCAAGCATGAAAAATGCCTTGTCCGAGGCCAATACCAGGTCGCACGCCAACGCCATGGACACGCCGACGCCGGCCGCCGGCCCCTGAACGACTGCGACGACCGGGCGCGGCAGCGCCGTGATCGCCCGCACCACGCGGTTGGCCGCCAGAATCAGCTCGTCGCCGGGGCCGGCGCCCGCCACGTCCTCGGCGCTCATCCCGGCTCCGGAACAGAAGCCGCGGCCGGCACCGCCGAGGCGCACGACTTTCACCCGTGGATCGTGGGCCGCCTGCTCCATCGCATCGGCGATTCCCCCGAACACCGGCAGCGTCAGCGAGTTCAGGCTCTCGGCACGATCGATCGTCACCGAGAGCACTCCGTCGGCGAGGTTGACGGCAAGGCCGGTGACGGGTGCGAGAGCGTCGATTCCGGAATCGATGGCGGTCATGGGTTCGACTTTAAGCCACGTTCCGTGACCGGGCTGCAGGGCAGTCGGCGGCGGCTGCGAAGATGCCCCTGGGTCGATTGGCGTGGCGATCGCCACGGCTGGTGTCGACAGAGAGGTCGGTAGAGATGGCGGGACCACTGACAGGGTTGCGAGTCGTCGAACTCGCCGGAATCGGGCCGGGCCCGCACGCCGCGATGATCCTCGGCGACCTCGGTGCCGACGTCGTGCGAATCGACCGGCCCGGCGCCAGCGGCAGCGACGCCATGCTGCGCAACCGCCGATTCGTCATCGCTGACCTGAAGTCCGAGCAGGGCCGCGAGTTGGTGCTCACGCTCGTCGCCAAGGCCGACGTGCTGATCGAGGGCTACCGGCCGGGCGTCACCGAACGCCTGGGGCTGGGTCCCGACGACTGCGCCAAGGTCAACGACCGGCTCGTCTACGCCCGGATGACCGGCTGGGGTCAGACCGGCCCACGCAGTCAGCAGGCCGGTCACGACATCAACTACATCTCGCTGAACGGCGTGCTGCACTCCATCGGCCGAGTCAACGAGCGGCCGGTACCGCCGCTGAACCTGGTCGGCGACTTCGGCGGCGGGTCGATGTTCCTGCTGGTCGGCATCCTGGCTGCGCTATGGGAGCGGCAGACCTCCGGCAAAGGCCAGGTCGTCGACGCGGCGATGATCGACGGGTCCTCCGTGCTGGTGCAGATGATGTGGGGGATGCGCGACATGGGCATGTGGACCGACGAGCGTGGCACCAACATGCTCGACGGCGGAGCGCCCTACTACGACACCTACGAATGCTCCGATGGCCGATACGTCGCGGTGGGCGCCATCGAGTCGCAGTTCTACACGGCGATGTTGGCCGGGCTGGGCCTGGACGCCGCGGATTTGCCGGATCAGAACGACCGTGCCCGCTGGCCTGAGTTGCGGGCCCGGTTGACCGAGGTGTTCGCCAGCCGGGACCGCGACCACTGGGCCAAGGTGTTCGCCGATTCCGACGCGTGCGTCACGCCGGTACTGGCTTTTGGTGAGGTCGAGACCGAGCCGCACGTCACCCAGCGGAACACCTTCTACCGAGCCGGCAGCGGGCTGCAGCCGTTGCCGGCGCCTCGGTTCTCCCGCACCGCCCCGGGCGAACCGCGCCCGCCGGGGCGGCCGGGAGCCGATACCGACGCCGTCCTCAACGACTGGGTATAGTCCCGACCAACCAGTGGGTCGGCTCTTCTTGGGACGAGGCCCGACCCGATCGAAAGACATCTCACGAAGTTAAAAGTCAAGCCGCGAGCGGGAGAGGAGGTGGAATCGCCAGGTGTTCGTCGTAGAGCTGGCTGGTGTGCAGGCAGTGGTGGAGTTGGCCGAGGAATTTGTTGAACAGGTGTCGTTGGGCTTGGTGGTTCCAGTCTCCGGCGGCGCGGCGGGCGTCGTAGTGGCGGCGTGCGCCCGGCGAGGCGCGCAGGGATGCCAGTGCCCAGATCGGTCCGACGGCAGCGAGGCGCCTGTTTTTGATGTGGCGGTGCAGCACAATGGTTTTCTTGCCGCTGGCCCGGGTGATGGGGGCGGAGCCGGCGAAGGCTTTGAGCCCGCGGGCGTCAGCGAAGCGGGAGCGGTCATCGCCGATCTCGGCCAAGACCCGGGCGCCGGCCAGGTTCCCCAGGCCGGGGAAGCTGGTGATGATCGCGGCGTCCGGGTGTTGCTCAAAATGGGCGATCGCCGCCTCGGCCAGCTCGTCGGCGGCAGCACAGGCGGCGTCGAATTGGCGCAGCAGCGCGCTCAGGTGGATGCCCATCGCGTTTTCGACTTGTGGTGGTTGGTGCAGGTAGGTGTCGGTGAACACGGCGCGCAGCCGCTCGACGTCACGGTCGAGGTCGCGTCGGCGCCCGGCGGTGATCAGCAATCGGCGCAGCCGGGCGGGAGTCAGTTTGGCGGCCTGCGCGGGGGTCGGTGCGGCGGCCAAGATGGTGCGCGCATCGGCGCGGGCCAACCCGCCGCTGGGCAGCTCGGCGAACGCTACGAGGGCGGCCGGGTAGAAGTCTTTGAGCAAGTCGCGGATCTGGTTGCCGATCTGTTGGCGCGCCCATACCGCGTCTTGCTGGGCGCGGGCCAACACCCGGATCACCTGGGCCGGCTCGGTGTCGGCGGGCAAAGGCCGGTGCGCATCGGGGTCGGTGCGGATGATGTTGGCCAACAGGACCGCGTCGGTGGCATCGGATTTGGCCCCCGACACCGCATACCGTGCCCGATACCGCGAGGCCGCCAGCGGGTTGATCGGATAGATCACCCGGCCGGTTTCGCGCAGCGCGGCCACCCACAACCCGCGGTCGGTTTCGATGCCCACCGGGATCGGATGCTTCGCGGTGTCGCCGGCCTGGGCCAACAGTGTCAACAACTGCGCGAACCCGGCCGCGTCGTTGCCGACCCGCCCGCGCGCCACCACCCGACCGTCGCCGTCGACCACCGCGACGTCATGATGGGCGCTGGCCCAATCGATTCCGCAATACAAGCCCAAGGTGTCATCACTCCTTCGATCACTCGTTCTGTTGTTTCCGGTGGACTCACGCGGCGCCCTAATCGCAGGACTCAAAGGTCCGTCATCTCACTAGCCGTCCGTGACTCCAGCACACCGCAGGACCTCGTTCTGTCGAAGAGCTCAAAGCTCGAGAACAACTACCGAGAAGTCAACCCTGCGGTGAGCTCGGGCAACGGCATCCCACCACCACACCACGTGATCTGCCGCCAGGCGCGCCGTTCTTTCGAAAGTCGTCGAACGACAGGAACACACAGGCATCACCCTGGCGGCAGACCCGTCAGGAACAGAACCTCGGTCAACGACCGCTAACCCCATCCCTACTAAACGATTAGGAACATTTGTGGAGATCACAGATGCCGTAGCGCTCGTTACCGGCGGGGCGTCCGGACTGGGCCTGGCCACCACCAAGCGCCTGCTCGATGCCGGCGCCCAGGTGGTGGTGCTCGACCTCAGAGGTGAGGAGGTGGTCCGCGAGCTGGGTGATCGTGCGCGTTTCGCGCCTGCCGACGTCACCGACGAGAACGCGGTGACGGCGGCTCTGGATATCGCGGAGTCGCTGGGGCCGCTGCGCATAGTGGTCAATTGCGCCGGCACCGGTAACGCGGTCCGGGTGCTGAGCAAAAACGGCGTCTTCCCGTTGGACGCGTTCCGCAAGGTCGTGGAGATCAACCTGATCGGTACCTTCAACGTGTTGCGGCTGGGCGCCGAGCGGATCGCCGCGACCGAGCCCATCGGTGAGGAGCGCGGCGTCATCATCAACACCGCGTCGGTGGCGGCCTTCGACGGCCAGATCGGTCAGGCCGCGTACTCGGCGTCAAAGGGTGGCGTTGTCGGGATGACGTTGCCGATCGCGCGCGACCTGGCCAGCAAAGGCATCCGGGTCGTGACGATCGCCCCCGGCCTGTTCGACACCCCGCTGCTAGCCGGCCTGCCCGAGCCGGCCAGGGAGTCGCTCGGCAAGCAGGTGCCGCACCCCAGCCGGCTGGGCAAACCTGACGAGTACGGCGCGCTGGCGTTGCACATCGTCGAGAACCCGATGCTCAACGGCGAGGTCATCCGACTTGATGGCGCGATCCGGATGGCGCCGCGCTAACCAGCCGAGAAAAAAACCCCCGCCATGGCGGGGGCTGAACCAATGTGACCTAAACGGACAACGCCGAAGGTGCAATCGAGGCGCACGCTCACCTCATCACCGGCGCGCCCACCTGGGCAGGCGCGCTCCGCGCAGATCAGCTGGCGGTAGGGAGTGGGTGCCAATCGTCGAGCTGCTCCGAGCACTCGCCCTCTACCAACACGTCGCCGTGGTAGAGAGCCTCGAAATCAGCTTTGATCACGTCGGCACTGGAGTCATCGATCCACATGTAGGTGAGCTTATGAGCCACGTTTAAGGAATCTTTGAGTCACGATTCGGAAAACGTTGGCAATATTACCGCTCGGTAGGGTTTTAGCGCGTGGACGCCGCGTCCGGATGGTTGGAACTGGCCTATTGGGCAGGCGTGTAACCGCATAAGCTCGGGGAAATGTCCCGGTAATTTCGCGTTGCGTTGAACCATCGCGGGTACCTGGGTCGTATCTATCGGTAGGGCGTCGACGACGCGCTCGCGCCTCGCGCGCCGCTAACTTACCACCGATAAGTTAGCGCGACTATACCGGCGGAAGGAGACCCATGCTGCAGCAGATCGCCCGCCTCGCCATCGCCGCGCCGCGACGAATCATCGGTGTAGCCGCCCTGGTCATGGTGGGAGCCGCGGTCTTCGGTATCCCGGTCGCTAAAAATCTGTCCGTCGGCGGCTTCCAAGACCCGACGTCGCAATCTGCCCACGCTCTTCAGCTGTTGACCGACAAGTTCGGGCAAAGCGATCAGCAGATGTTGATTGTAGTGACCGCACCCGCCGGTGCCCGGAGCCTCCAGGCGCGCCAGACCGCCACCGACATCGTCGACCAGCTGAAAGGGTCGCCCTCGGTCTTCAACGTGTCCTCGGCGTGGACGTCGCCGCCGCAGGCCGCCGCGGATCTGGTGAGCAAGGACGGTAAGTCGGGACTGATCGTCGCGAACCTCAAGGGTGGCGAAAACAACGCGCAGAAATACGCCAAGACGCTGGCTGCCCAAGTTGTGCACGACCGGGACGGCGTGACGGTGCGCGCCGGCGGCGTCGCGATGGTCTACGACCAGATCAACCAGCAGAACGAACGCGACCTGCTGCTGATGGAATCCCTGGCGATTCCGCTGAGTTTCGTGGTGCTGGTGTGGGTGTTCGGTGGGTTGCTGGCAGCGGCACTGCCGTTGATGCTGGGCGGGTTGGCAATCGTCGGATCGATGTCGGTGCTGCGGCTGATTTCGTTTACCACCGATGTGTCGGCGTACTCGCTGAACCTGACCACCGCGTTGGGCCTGGCGCTGGCGATCGACTACACGCTGCTGATCATCAGCCGCTACCGCGACGAGCTTGCCGACGGTGCCGACCGCGACCAGGCGCTCATCCGCACCATGGCCACCGCCGGTCGCTCGGTATTGTTCGCCGCGGCGACCGTCTCCTTGTCGATGTCGGTGATGGTGCTGTTCCCGATGTACTTCTTGAAGTCGTTTGCCTATGCCGGCATCGCCACCGTGGGATTTGTCGCGTTCGCGGCGATCGCGGTGACACCGGCCGCGATCGTCCTGCTGGGGCCACGGCTGGACTCGCTGGACGTGCGACGGCTGGCGCGCCGGGCGCTGCGCCGCCCCGATCCGGTGCACAAACCAGTTGAGCAGCTGTTCTGGTACCGGTCGACCAAGTTCGTGATGCGCCGCGCCGTGCCCGTCGGTCTGGCCGTGGTCGCGCTACTGCTGCTGCTCGGGGCTCCGTTCCTCGGGGTGAAGTGGGGTATGCCCGACGACCGCGTGCTGCCGAAGTCGGCCTCATCGCATGCGGTCGGTGACCAACTGCGCCGCGACTTCACCGATGACTCGGCGACGGCTGTGCCTGTTGTCGTCCCGGACGTCCGCGGGGTGCGTCCGGGCGACCTCAGTCGCTACGCCGCCGATCTGTCGCGGGTACCCGGCGTGTCCGGGGTGACCGCCCCGAGCGGAACGTACGTGGCCGGCAACCGGATCGGACCACCCGCCGCGGCCACCGGGCTGGCCGACGGCAGCGCATTTCTCACCGTGTCCACCACTGCGCCGCTGTTCTCGCAAGCGTCTAACGTTCAACTCGACCGATTGCACGACGTGCCGGGACCGGCAGGGCGATCCGTCCAGGTGGCCGGAATGGCACAGATCAACCGGGACAGCGTCGAGGGCATCGTGACGCGATTGCCGCTGGTGCTGGGACTGATCGCGGTCATTACCTTCGTGCTGCTGTTCCTGCTGACCGGCAGCGTCGTGCTGCCGCTCAAGGCGCTGGTGCTCAATGTGCTCTCGCTGACGGCGGCGTTCGGCGCGTTGGTGTGGATCTTCCAGGACGGCCATCTTGGCGCGCTAGGGACAACTCCCAGCGGGACCTTAGTGGCGAACATCCCGGTGTTGTTGTTCTGCATCGCATTTGGGCTGTCAATGGACTACGAGGTGTTTCTGGTCTCGAGGATCCGCGAGTACTGGCTGGCCTCCGCCGCCGGCCGGCCGGCGACACCGACCCCAGCGGCAGCCCGTGCCGCTATTGACGAGAGTGTGGCGCTCGGGTTGGCCCGCACCGGCCGGGTGATCACCGCCGCTGCCCTGGTGATGTCGATAACATTCGCCGCGCTGATCGCCGCCCAGGTGTCGTTTATGCGGATGTTCGGTCTCGGCCTGACCCTGGCCGTGCTGGCCGACGCCACCTTAGTGCGGACGGTGCTGGTGCCGGCGTTCATGCACGTGCTCGGCCGGTGGAATTGGTGGGCGCCCAAATCGCTGGCGTCGCTGCACGAGCGGTTCGGGATCAGTGAGGCCGGCGCCGCGGAGCCGCTGCCAGTAGCTGTCGACCCTCCGGCCGGGCGGCACCGCCGGGCCGACGAGCATCCGGCGGCGCCCGCCGGATTCAACGGCGATCGGAGCACACGCACCGCCGCAACGGTCAGCCACCGTGCTTAGCCCGTCAACTGACAATCTTCGCCGCCGGCGTGCCCCACGCGGGTCAGGTGATCTGCTGCGCGACGAAATCCTCGACGCCGCAACCGCACTCCTGCTGGACACCGGGCACGCCAAGGCGGTATCGATCCGCTCGGTGGCAGAACGCGTGGGTGTGACACCACCATCGATCTACCTGCATTTCCAAGACAAAGACGCACTGCTCGACGCGGTATGCGCGCGCTACTTCGAGAAGCTGGAGGAGGAAATGCGGCGAGTGTCCGCGGGGCAGTCGTCCACCGTGGAAGTGCTGCAAGCCCAGGGGTTGGCCTATGTCCGGTTCGCCACCACAACCCCGGAGCTCTACCGGATCGCGACGATGGGCGAGTGGCGGTCCGACAGCAGCGTCGACGCCGCGTTGGCCAGTTCGGCCTTCGAGCATATGTGCGCCACCGTGCGGGCGCTGATGGACGAGGGCACCGTCCCGCGCGGCGATGCGGCTATCGTCGCGCTGGAACTGTGGTGCGCCGCGCACGGCGTGGCCTCGTTGCTGATCGCCAAGCCGCACCTGCCTTTCGGTGACGCAGAAGCGTTCACCGACCGGGTGCTGCGCGCGGTCTTTTCCGGGATTATGGTTGCCGGACTGGTCGGTCCCGACGCCACCCCCCAGCAGGTCGTGGAACGGCTGACGGCACTTGGGTCTTCGGAGCATCGGTCGAAAGGCTGCTAGGCATGACGGCATCGCCCATGACAACCGTCGACCATCCGTTCTTCGCCCGGATCTGGCCCACCATCGCCGCACATGAGACCGGGCAGATGCGTGAATTCCGCCGGGAGAATCTGGCCGGGTTGTCGGGACGGGTTCTCGAGGTGGGTGCGGGCACCGGGACCAACTTCGCGCTTTACCCGGATTCCGTCGTGCAAGTCGTCGCCGTCGAGCCTGAGCAGCGGCTGGCCGGACGGGCGCGGGATGCGGCCGCAGGCGTACACGTTCCGATCGTCGTCACGAATAGGACGGTCGAGAGTTTCTCGGACACCGACCCTTTCGACGCGGTCGTGTGCTCGCTGGTGCTGTGCTCGGTGGGCGATCCTGATTCGGTTCTGCGGCAACTGCTTTCGCTGTTAAGGCCTGGCGGCGAGCTGCGGTATCTGGAGCATGTGGCCAGCGGGGGAATCCGGGGCCGGATCCAGCAGTTTGTCGACGCCACGATATGGCCGAGGCTGGCGGGTAATTGTCACACGCACCGCCGCACCGAGAGCTCGATTCGCGCTGCAGGATTCGAGGTCGACAACGCCCGGACCGAGCGGGTTCTGCCGGCGTGGGTGCCGATGCCGGTGTCGGAGTTCGTGCTGGGCCGGGCGCGGCGCCCCGCCTAATTCAGTAGGGCGGGTAGCCGCTGCAGCAGTGCCGGAAGCGCCGTGCTGGCCGATTCCCGCACGGTGATCGTGGCACTGCTCGACAGCGGCGTCGGCTCCGGATTGACCTCGATGACGACCGCGCCACGCGCCAGCGCCAAATCGGGCAGTCCCGCTGCGGGGTAGACGATGCCAGAGGTTCCCACCACCACCAGCACATCGGCGTTGGTTGTCGCCTCCACCGCATGCTGCCAGGGCTCCTCGGGCAGCGCCTCGCCGAACCACACGATGTCGGGCCGGATCAAACCGCCGCAATCACACGTCGGTGGCTCGACTTCCAGGGCAGGCTCCGGCATCTCGGGAAGGTCGCCGGTATAGGGCAAACCACAAGTGGCACAACGGAAGTCGAACAAGCTGCCGTGCAGGTGATGCACCGGTGAGCTACCCGCGCGCTCATGCAGGTCGTCGACGTTCTGCGTCACGACGCTGACCTCCGCGTGGTCCTGCCAGGCGGCGACAGCGCGGTGGCCGGCGTTGGGTTCGACTTTGCCGACCAGATAGTGCCGCCAGAGATACCATCCCCAAACGCGTTCGGGATTGCGTAACCAACCTTGAACGCTGGACAACTCGTAGGGGTCGAACCGGGCCCACAGCCCGTTCTTGTCGTCTCGGAACGTCGGCACGCCGCTCTCCGCGGAGATTCCCGCCCCGGACAGCACCGTTATACGCACCCCACCAAGATAGCGGGACTGCGGGATACTGAGCAGGTGGAGTCGGGGGAGTGGCTGCGGGTTGACGCACAAGCGGGTCGACCGCTGTTCGACCAACTCCGCAATCAGATCATCGAGGCAATTCGGGCCGGTACCTTGCCGCCCGGGGCCCGGCTGCCCACGGTGCGTGAACTGGCCGGTGAATTGGGCCTGGCCGTCAACACCGTGGCGCGGGCATACCGTGAGTTGGAGATCGCCGGCATCGTCGAAACCCGCGGGCGGTTCGGCACATTCGTTGCTCGGGCCGATCCTTCGGATATCGCGATGGCGTCCGCGGCACGCGCCTATCTGGATGTCGCGCGCGGACTCGGACTCGGCAAGGACGAGGCGCTGCGCTATCTCGAGGCTTCCCCCGACGACTAGGTCCGCAGAACTTTGACCAGCGTGCGCAAGTTGCGGGTAGTGGTCGATGACTTGTACCGCTTCTTGCCCATCGTTTTGCCGATGGTGCTGTCCAACGTCTGATTCTTGGGCACCTGCCAATAGATCACGCCCGCGGACTTGGGCCCGCGGGCAATCTTCTCGTCGGCCTCCGCCTCGTCGGCCAGCGCGGCGAGTTCGTCGAGCACGTCGGCGTCGCTGACAAACGTGACGTAAGACTGGTATCCGTCCACCTCGGGCTCGAACGGATAGCCGTCGACGATGGCCCGCACCTTCTTGATGGGATAGACCAGCACCCACGCGTCGTAGCCGAATTGCTTGCGCAGTGCCTTCTCGGCCGTCGCGCGAACCGCGTCGGCGCCCTCGGGCGAACCCAGCGTGACGTTGCCGGTCGCCAGAATGGTGCGGACATCAGCGAGCCCCGCGTCTGTCAACGCCTTCGCCACATCGGCCATCTTCAGGTTGACGCCGCCGACGTTGACGCCCCGCAGGAATGCCGCGTACTGCGTCATCGCCTGATGGTAGCCACGCCGCCGTTGAATCGGGTGGTGCCTGCGTGGCGAGTACGCTTTCGCCATGAGTCGCCAAGTGTTCGACGACAAGCTGCTGGCCGTGATCGCGGACAACTCCCTCGGCGTGCTGGCCACTCTCAAGCGTGACGGGCGCCCGCAGCTGTCCAATGTGACGTACTACTTCGACGCCCGCAATGCCGCCGTTCAGGTGTCGGTCACCGAGCCGCGAGCCAAGACACGCAACCTGCGTCGCGACCCGCGGGCTTCGTTGCTGGTCAGCTCCGACGACGGCTGGTCGTATGCCGTTGCCGAAGGCACCTCGAAGCTGACCCCGCCGGCTGCAGCACCCGACGACGACACCGTCGAGACGCTGATCACGTTGTACCGCAACATCGCCGGCGAACACCCGGACTGGGACGACTACCGTCAGGCCATGGTCACCGACCGTCGTGTCGTGCTGACCCTGCCGATTTCGCACGTCTACGGCATGCCACCCGGCGTACGGTGACCGCGAATCACGCTGAAGGTCCGCGGGCACGCTACGCTGCGGGGATGACTGAATCCAAGTCGGGGGCCGAGTCTTCAGCGCCGGAAGACGACGCCAAACGCAAATTCCGCGAAGCCCTCGAGCGCAAGAACGCGAAATCTTCTGGTGGCGGCGACCACAAGGACGGCGGCGCCAAGAAGCCGCGCGCACACGGCCCGGTGGAGAACCGCCGGGAATTTCGCCGCAAGAGCGGCTGATCACCTACCCGGCGGAGGCTTTCTCGTCCGCCTCGGCTATCCCGAAAAACGCTGCGGGAATGATGAATTCGATCGCCGTCAGCACCTCCTGGAACCAGTGCGGTCGCCCGTTGTGAACCAGTGAAATCAACCGCCCGATGCCGCTGATCAGCATGAGCCCTGCCAGCAGGCGCACGTCGCCGGCGCGGATGGGGGATTTGCGGGCCGCCCGCAGCCAGGCCACGCCGTAGCCGGCGAAATAGGCGGAATAGAACCGCTCGCGCGAATCGACCGTCGCATTGGCGTCCGTCGCACCCGGCACCGAAGCCGCGCCGAGCGCGAAATGGTAAATGCCGATCGCGATGCAGGACAGTCCGGTGAACCCGGCCAGGTTCCGCAAGTGGCGGCCGGTGAGGACAGGTGTGCCGACCATTCCGCCACCGTAGCCTCTGGGCCGCCTACTTCGCCGTGTCTTCCAGATACGACGACCCCGCTGTGAGAGCTGCGCTCGACCTTGTGCGCTGAGAGTTGGAACTGCTTCGCCATGCCGAACGAGGTCCGTGGGAATGGCTTGGGATGCCGAGATGTTTAGCCGGGCATGACGGATCAAGTACAGCTCAGCACCACCGATTGGGTGCGAGAGCAGACTGAACAAATACTGGAACAAGGGACAACGGACGGCGTCCAGGTCTCGGACCGGCCCATCGTCCTGTTCACGGTGATCGGCGCGAAGAGTGGCCTCAAGCGGTACGTGCCACTGATGCGCGTGGAAAAGGACGGGCGCTACGCGATGGTCGGCTCCATCGGAGGAGCCCCAAAGCACCCAACCTGGTACCACAACGTGAAGGCCAACCCGAATGTGACCGTGCAAGATGGGGACAAGGTCTTCGAGATGACGGCACGCGAGGTCCACGGGGCCGAGCGCGACGAGTGGTGGCAGGCGGCGATCGAGGCCTACCCCACTTACATCCAGCTGCAATCGCTCACGGACAGGAAGATCCCCGTCTTCGTTCTGGAGTGACACGGTAAACGCGAAAACGATAAGCCCGGGGGCCTTCACGGTCTCCAGGGCTTTGTGGTTGGCTACCTAACATGGGCCGGACGGTGAAGCTCTGCCTGGCGCAAGAGCCTGACGCGGACAAACTGCTGTCCGAGAACCCGTTCGCTCTGCTGGTCGGGATGCTGCTCGACCAGCAGGTGCCGATGGAGACCGCATTCGCCGGACCCAAGAAGATCGCCGACCGGATGGGTGGTCTCGACGCGGCCGAGATCGCCGACTACGACCCGGACAAGTTCGCCGCATTATGTTCGGAAAGACCTGCGATACACCGCTTTCCGGGGTCGATGGCGAAGCGGATCCAGACGCTGGCCCAGATTGTCGTGGACCGTTATGACGGCGACGCGGCCGCATTGTGGACCGCCGGCGACCCCGGTGGACCCGAATTGCTGCGACGGCTCAAGGACCTACCCGGCTTCGGCGAACAGAAGGCACGCATATTTCTGGCCCTGCTCGGCAAGCAGTACGCGGTGACTCCGAAGGGTTGGCGCGCCGCTGCCGGTGAATTCGGCAAAGCCGGCACTCACCTGTCGGTCGCCGACATCGCCGACGCCCGTTCGCTCGAGAAGGTCCGGTCGTACAAGAAAGAGATGAAGGCAGCCAAGAAGGCTAACGGAAAGGCGGCAACGTGAAGACGCACCTGAACTGTCCGTGTGGTGAGGCGATCACCGGCAAGGACGAAGACGAGTTGGTCGAGCAGACCCAGGCGCACCTGGCCAGCGCCCATCCGGGCTTGGAGTACGACCGGGACGCCATTCTTTTCATGGCCTACTGACGGCCGATCCGCCGACACGCACACTGCGATGGGTGCGGGTCGGCGGAAGTAACCGGGCTCAGGGCACCACCGTCGAACCGATGGTGGGCATGAACTGGCACTGCTTGTCCTTGGTGGTGACCTGCCCGAAGATCGTCGACATGATGCTGCCCGAACCGGTGTCGACGATCGCGCTCAACGTGGTCGGCCCCTGCGGGTTGATGTCCGGGGACGGTTTGAGCGTCGCGCTGCCCGACTTGCCGGAGGTCAGATTCACCCAGGTGACATTCAACGGCAGCTTCTGCACGTCGGCCGGTCCCGGAGTGCCCATGGCGGTGAACACGTAGGCCGTCTGGCCGGCTTTCGGCCCCGGGGCCGGGATCTTCGCGGGCCCGGCCACCGACAGAGCTGGAGCCAGCACGTTACCGCCGTCGGCCAAGCAGGTGTTGCTGATCGATGGATACATGAAGTCCTGCGTGGGCGGCGCGTCCGGGCTGAATCCCGGGGCCGCGGCCCCGGGCGCAGGCGCCGGTGCGGGCGCGGCGGCCGCCGGAACGGGTGCGGCGGGTGGCGCGGATGCGGCCACCGGGACGGCGTTCGCGGGGGTCGGCGCGGCTTCGGGCGCCGGGCCCGCCGCGTGCACCGGGTCGATGCCTGTCGGCAGGTGCGCCTGAGCGCCCGGTTCCACACCCGGCGGAACGGTGTGCGCCGTCGAGGTTGCGTCCGGCGTTTGAACGAACTGGTTCACTGACGACGCAACGCTTTTCGATTGATCGGAAGCTGTTGGACTGGAAGCGAATGCCGACGCCGCGGCCATCAGCAACTGCGTTGCTTGCTCGGGGTTACTGGCGGCCTGCTGAATGATGGGGCTCAACTCGGTCAGCGCCGGCAGCCCCGGCACCTGTTGAGCGGGGATCGGCGCGGGCGGCGCCGGGTCGGCAGACGCAGTGGGGGACAGCGCCACTGCGGCGCTGGACGCGATAGCCGCGGCGGCGAAAGTGCTGATCAGATTTCTTGCGATGTACATGATGTCCTCCCGGTCGTTGGCGTTGGTGGCCGGCTAGCGCACTGCGGCGCTAGCCGGCCAGGGTGCGGTGTCAGGGCAGAGCGGACACAGGGAACAGCAACGGGTTTGGCGCCGCAACGGGCGCCGCCGGTGCGGCAGCAACCGGCAGGGACGCCGCTGTGGCGAGCCCGTTGCCGAGTGGAGATCCGCCACCGATCAGCGAGGTCAGGTCGCCGGGCAGCGACACCTGCGACGGCAGCGGGAACGGCAGCCCCGGTATCTGCGGGATGTTGAGCTGCGCCTGGGGCAGCATTCCCGCGGGTCCGGTCGCCGGTGTGGCCGCAGCCGGAACCGTCGACGTCAGCCCTGGAATCCCAAGCCCGGGCGCTGTCGCGGCCGGAGTCGGCTGGGTGAACCCTGGCAGGCCGAGGGTGGGTGCCGTCGCGGCCTGAGCCGGCTGGGTCAGCCCTGGGATCCCCAGCGTGGGTGCAGAAGTCGCCGCCGGAGCCGCGCTGGTGGCGCCGGGAATGAGCGACGACGCTCCCGGCAGGGCGGAGCCGGTCCCGGGCAGGCCGGTGCCTGCCGCCTGCGGAACCTTGATCGAAGCACTGGCCAGCGGCGGCGGCGGGGCCGGCTGTCCGCCTAGAAGGCCTTGCAGTAACTGGGGTGCGCTGGCTGCCGAACTGACCAGCTGCTCCCCGATGTTGGGTGTGGGCAGCGGCGCCGGGTCGGCGTGGGCTGTGCCCATCAGACCGCCTATGAGTAACGCTGCCGATGAGCCCACCACGACGGTGGTGGCGCGTAACAACATTCGAACTGTTGACATGACTCTCCTGAATTTCGATGACGGGCGTCGTCGCTGACAGTGCGCCTGAAACAAAAGTGACTCAAGTGACACGTGTGGCATTTATTCGATTGTTACGGATACGAGTGACGACGGTTACCGGGCGGGTTGTGACGGGGACCGCCGGGCCCGCGGGGACCCCGTTAGAGTCGTGCGGATAGACACCACCTCGGCCGCCCCGGCGGCAGCTACCAACCGTCGGCGCGTGATTTCGGTGAACACACTCGGGCCGGTGCTTTTCGTCGTGAGTGTTGCCGCCCGGCTGGCCTGGACTTATCTGGCGCCCAACGGGGCCAACTTCGTCGACCTGCACGTCTACATCGGCGGTGCGGCCACCATCGACCACCCGGGAAGTCTGTACCGCTACGTCTACGCCGACCAGACGCCGGATTTCCCGCTGCCGTTCACCTATCCGCCGTTCGCCGCGGTCATCTTCTATCCGCTGCACCTGCTGCCGTTCGGGCTTGTCGCCTTCTGCTGGCAGGTCGGCACGATGGCCGCGCTCTACGGGGTCGTCCGGATCAGCCAGCGTCTGCTCGGTGTCGGGGCCGGCGAGGGCCACCGGCTGGCGATGCTGTGGACGGCGGTCGCAATCTGGCTCGAGCCGCTACGCAGCACCTTCGACTACGGCCAGATCAACGTGCTCTTAGTGCTGGCCGTACTGGCGGCGGTCTACACCACCCGGTGGTGGTGGTCGGGACTGCTGGTCGGCACCGCGGCGGGCATCAAGCTGACCCCGGCGATCGCGGGGCTGTATTTCGTCGGTGCCCGCCGGTGGGGTGCGGCGGCGTTTTCCGCGGTCGTCTTCCTGGCCACCGTTGCGGTGTCGGTGCTGGTCGTCGGCGATCAGACCCGTTACTACTTCACCGAATTGATCTTCAAGACCGACCGGGTCGGGCCGATCTGCACGATTTTCAACCAGTCCTGGCGGGGCGGTGTCTGTCGGATCTTCGGCCACGACGCCGGCTACAGCCCGCTGGTGCTGACCGGGATCGCCGTCACCGCAATACTTTCCGTCCTGGCCTGGCGCGCGCTGGGCAACGGCGTCGACGCCCCGGACCGGCTGGGCAGGCTGCTGGTGGTCGAGTTGTTCGGGCTGCTGCTGTCGCCGATTTCCTGGACCCACCACTGGGTGTGGCTGGTGCCGTTGATGATTTGGCTGCTGCACGGACCGCTATCGGACGCGTCGTGGCGCGCGGATTCTCGGCTGGACCTGGTTGGTGCTGACCATCATCGGCGTGCCGTGGCTGCTGAGCTTTGCTCAGCCGACCATCTGGCAGAACGGCAGGCCGTGGTATCAAGCCTGGGGCGGACTGGTCTACATCGTGGCGACATTGGCGACCTTGGCCTGGATCGCCGCTTCCGGCGATCAGCGCCGACGCGCCACCGCCGGCGCGGCTGGATAACGAAATAACCCCACTCGGGGCGGTGACCGCCGAGTGGGGTTATTCGCCCCCCTGTCCTATGGTTGGCCACCCCGCGATGGGCAACCAAACCGACTATGGCAAACCCAGGCCGTTAACTGGTGGCGCTGGGGTCCTGCTGGTAGGTCAGCTCTAAGAAGTCGAAGAGCCGAGTATCGACCCCAAATCGACATAATCAATCGAACTCGGGTCGATGGCGGTCAGGAAGTCACCGCCGTGCACCAACGTGGAGAAGCCATCGACCAACGGGGTGAGGTCAATGTTCCCAAAGGGGGTCACGAATGTGTCCGTGATTGTGCCTGTCGCTGCCGTACCGGTTCCCGACAACGCGTCTGTCGTTGCGTTTGCAAACTGAGTGGGTGCCGCGGCGACGTCGGAGTAGTCGTTGGAGAAGCCGTCACCGAAGTTGGCGATGTCGTACACCGAGCCGGTCTGTCGGAAAGCCGTTCCGTCGCGATCAGTCATATTGGAGGCTTTGGTCGCACCGGTCGACGAGGTATTCGGTGTTTTCAAAGCCCGGGGTCGTCAAGGTGCTCACGTCAGCGTTGAAGGATCCGACGTCGACCGGGCTCGTGTCGCCAGTCGGGGTGACGTAGTACTCGAACGTTTGATACCCCTCGACTTGCTGGTAAAGCGGCGGAAGCCCGGAAACCGTGAGGACGGTTTCCGAGGAATCGGGCGAAAACCCGAAGACGTCGGGAGCTGGGCCGCGCCCGATGATGTCGGAGGTGACGTCGGTGACGGCGCCGTCGGCGTTGGCGATGGCCATTGGCAGGTACGCGGCTGCCAGCAACCCCCCGGCTGCGGCACCCAGAGCGAGCGTGATACGGCGGGTGTTCATCTGACTCCATTCTCGAAAGTGACGGGGCTCACGGGATCGCAAGCAACCTGAGCTTAAGCTAAGTAGAAGCAGAAGGTGATAGGAAACTGATAAAAAACTGAGTTTTTTACGTTTCCGCAGATGACATGCTCGCCTGGGCGAGCTCGTGTAAGCGTCCGCTCCCCTGAAACAGTGGTCTGACCCGGAGTCTGTGGTCTGGCGGTCGTGCTCCGGCGCCCGGTTCAATGGCCTAGGGCGCTGATGTCGACCAGGCCGCGGACGAGGGCGTTCTATCTGGTCCTCAGCGGGTGTTCGGTGCCGTCGATGCGGGGCCACCTTGCCGTATCCGCCGTTTAGGCCAGCGCCAGGAGAGGCGCGGCAGTAGCCAAACTCAGGCGAGCGAGCCTGCGCTGAGCGCGCCGAACAGCGCCTTGGCCACGCGCTGGACGCAGGGTGGACGTCAGAATACAGATTCGGCGGGTCCTGGAAAGCCGCTAGACGCCGACTATCCGGTCGATGTCGTGCGCCATCGCCAAGTCCTTTTCGGTGATGCCACCCTCGGAATGTGTCACCAGTGCGAAAGTCACTGTTCGCCAACGGATATCGATGTCGGGATGATGGTCTTCGGCTTCGGCGTGTTCGCCTACCCGACGCACGGTGTCGATACCGGCAAGGAAAGACGGAAACTTGACCGATCGGCGCAGGGCACCCTGCTCCCGTTCCCACCCGTTGAGGTCAGGCAGTGCGGCGTCGACTTGTTCATCCGTTAACACAGCCATGTCTCGACCGTATACCGTCACCGCGATGCCGAACCAGATCGTGGTCGCCGGAGCGGTCATTGCCGGATCGATGGTGCTGGTCGCACAACGCGTTCGGCCGCCAGAACTGGCCGGGCGCTGGGAACTGCCGGGCGGGAAGGTCGCCGCCGGAGAGACCGAGCCCGAGGCGCTGACCCGCGAACTGGCCGAGGAACTCGGCGTCGAGGTCGCGGTCGGCCAACGGCTGGGCGACGACATTGCGCTCAGCGAGACGACGACGCTGCGCGCCTACCAAGTCAGCCTGGTCCGCGGCGAACCGCATCCGCACGATCACGCCGCGTTGCGCTGGGTGTCCTCGGCTGAACTGCACGAAGTCGACTGGGTGCCCGCCGACCGGGGCTTCCTCGCTGCGCTGAGCCGAGCCCTATAAGCGGGCCGAGCGCCGCGCTCAGTTCGCTATCCACAGCCCGCACTGTCAGAATCACCGGCGTGGATTTTCGCAATGTCGCCATCGTCGCTCACGTCGATCACGGTAAAACGACGCTGGTCGACGCCATGCTGCGGCAGTCCGGTGCGCTGAGCCACCGCGGCGACGACGCCATCGAGCGCCTGATGGACTCCGGTGACCTGGAGAAAGAAAAGGGCATCACCATCCTGGCCAAGAACACCGCGGTGCACCGTCAGCATCCAGACGGCTCGATGACCGTCATCAACGTGATCGACACGCCCGGGCACGCCGACTTCGGCGGCGAAGTCGAGCGCGGGCTATCCATGGTCGACGGAGTGCTGTTGTTGGTGGATGCCTCGGAAGGCCCGCTGCCGCAAACCCGGTTCGTGCTGCGCAAGGCGCTGGGTGCGCACTTGCCGGTGATCCTCGTCGTAAACAAGACCGACCGGCCCGACGCGCGCATCGCCGAGGTGGTGTCGGAGAGTCACGACCTGCTGCTCGATGTCGCCTCCGACCTCGACCCCGAGGCGCAAAAGGCCGCCGAAGACGCGCTCGGGCTGCCGACGCTGTACGCCTCCGGCCGCGCAGGCATCGCCAGCACCATCGAGCCGGCCAACGGCGAAAACCCCGACGGCGAGAACCTCGACCCGCTGTTCGACGTGCTGCTCGAGAACATCCCGCCGCCGCAGGGTGACCCCGAGGCCCCACTGCAGGCGCTGGTGACCAACCTCGACGCATCGGCCTTCCTCGGCCGGCTCGCCCTGGTCCGCATCTATAAAGGCAAGCTGCGCAAGGGCCATCAGGTGGCGTGGATGCGCGAGGTGGACGGCCATCCCGTCATCACGAATGCCAAGATCACCGAATTGCTCGTCACCGAGGGTGTCGAACGTTCATCCACCGACGAGGCGATCGCGGGCGACATTGTCGCCGTCGCGGGCATTCCGGAGATCATGATCGGCGACACGTTGGCCGACACCGAGCACGCCCACGCGCTGCCGCGCATCACGGTCGACGAGCCCGCGATCTCGGTGACCATCGGCACCAACACCTCGCCGCTGGCCGGCAAGGTCAGCGGGCACAAGCTGACCGCGCGCATGGTGAAGAACCGACTGGACACCGAGTTGGTCGGCAACGTGTCCATTCGGGTGCTCGACATCGACCGGCCCGACGCGTGGGAGGTGCAGGGCCGCGGCGAGCTCGCGCTGGCAGTGTTGGTCGAACAGATGCGCCGGGAGGGTTTCGAGCTCACGGTCGGCAAGCCACAGGTGGTCACCAGGACGATCGACGGCAAGCTGCATGAGCCGTTCGAGGCGATGACCATCGACTGTCCCGAAGAGTTCGTCGGGGCGATCACCCAGTTGATGGCCGGCCGCAAGGGCCGCATGGAGGAGATGGCCAACCACGCCGCGGGTTGGGTCCGGATGGACTTCATCGTGCCCAGCCGCGGCCTGATCGGCTTCCGCACCGACTTCCTCACCCTCACCCGCGGCACCGGCATCGCCAACGCCGTGTTCGACGGCTACCGGCCGTGGGCCGGCGAGATCCGGGCCCGCCACACCGGGTCGCTGGTGTCCGACCGGACCGGTTCGGTCACGCCGTTCGCGATGATCCAGCTCTCCGATCGGGGGCAGTTCTTCGTCGAGCCAGGGGATGACACCTACGAGGGCCAGGTCGTCGGGATCAACCCGCGCGCCGAAGACTTGGACGTGAACGTCACCCGCGAGAAGAAGCTGACCAACATGCGGTCGTCGACAGCGGACGTCTTCGAGACGTTGGCCAAGCCGCTTCAGCTCGACCTGGAGCAGGCGATGGAATTCTGTGCCAACGACGAATGCGTCGAGGTGACGCCGGAGATCGTCCGAGTCCGCAAGAACGACCTCGACGCCACCACCCGTGCGCGCAGCAAGGCTCGGGCCAAAGCCCGCGGCTAGCTGCACTCGTGAGGTTGGGGCAGCCGGGCACCGATACCCTGTTGGGCGTGCCGAAACGAGCCCGCCGCGTCCAAGTGACCGCTGGACTGCTGGTTTCGTTGCTGGCGTTCGTCGGCTGTACCGTCAGTCCGCCTCCGGCGCCGCAGAGCACCGAGACCCCGCGCAGCACGGCGCCGCCGCCGCAGCGCAAGACGCAGATCATCATGGGCATCGACTCGATCGGCGCCGGGTTCAACCCGCATCTGTTGTCCGACCTGTCCGCGGTCAACGCCGCGATCAGTGCGCTGGTACTGCCCAGCGCCTTTCGCCCGGTGGCCGATCCGGGCACACCGACGGGATCTCGGTGGGAGATGGACCCCACGCTGCTGCTGTCCGCCGAGGTGACAGGAGAAAACCCGTTCACGATCACGTACAAGATCCGGCCAGAGGCGCAGTGGACCGACAACGCCCCGATTGCCGCCGACGACTTCTGGTATCTGTGGCGGCAGATGGTCGGCCAACCCGGTGTGGTCGATCCGGCCGGTTATGACCTGATCACCGGGGTGCAGTCGATCGACGGCGGTAAGCAGGCGGTGGTCACCTTCGCCCGGCCCTACCCGGCGTGGCGCGAGTTGTTCAGCAACATCGTTCCGGCGCACATCGTCAAAGACGTGCCGGGCGGCTTCCCGGCCGGGCTGGCCCGCGCCCTGCCGGTCACCGGCGGACAGTTCCGGGTGGAATCCATCGATCCGCAGCGCGACGAAATCCTGCTTGCCCGCAACGACCGTTACTGGGGACCGCCGGCCAAGCCGGATCTGATCCTGTTCCGTCGGGCGGGGGCGCCTGCCGCGCTGGCCGATTCGGTTCGCAACGGCGATACTCAGGTGGCCCAGGTACACGGTGGCTCAGCGGTTTTCGCACAACTGTCGGCGATCCCGGACGTGCGGACCGCCCGGATCATGACGCCGCGGGTCATGCAGCTCACGCTGCGCGCCAACGAGTCCAAGCTTGCCGATGGGCAGGTGCGCAAGGCAATCCTGGGATTGCTCGACGTGGACTTGCTCGCCGCCGTGGGCGCGGGCAGCGACAACACCGTCAGCTTGGACCAGGCGCAGATCCGCTCGCCCAGCGATCCGGGCTACGTGCCGACCGCGCCCCCGGCGCTGACCCGAACAGCCGCTTTGGGGTTGCTGGAGTCGGCTGGCTACCAGATCGACAACGACACCTCGGCGTCGGTCACTCCGCCATCCCCGGCGGTTTCGGCAGCGCCGCCGCCTGGTAACGGGCTGCCGGAGATCACCCGGGGCCGCGTCAGCAAGGACGGCAAGCAGCTGTCGCTGATCATCGGCGTCGCGGCCAACGACCCGACGTCGGTGGCAGTGGCGAACACCGCCGCCGACCAGTTGCGCAATGTCGGCATTGCCGCGACCGTGTTGGCGCTTGACCCGGTGGCGATGTACCGCGATGCGCTGGTCAACAACCGGGTGGACGCCCTGGTGGGTTGGCGCGAGGCCGGCGGGAACTTGGCGACACTGTTGGCCTCGCGCTATAGCTGCCCGGCGTTGGAGGCGACGGCAGTGTCTACGGCCACCCCAAACTTGGAGCCCCCGGCTTCATCGGACCCGTCCGTGCGGCCCAGGCCGAGCCCGGGCACCACGTCGGCGACTCCCACCTCGACGCCGGCTGCCCGCGCGCAGGAGCCCGGCGCATTGGTGCAGGCGCCGTCGAACCTCACCGGCATCTGCGACCACAGCATTCAGGCGAACATCGATGCCGCTCTCAGCGGCACGAAGGACTTCAATGAAGTGGTCAATGCCGTGGAGCCTCGGCTGTGGGACATGGGGACGGTGCTGCCGATTCTGCAGGACACCACGATTGTCGGGGCCGGCCCGAGTGTGCAGAATGTCAGCCTCTCCGGGGCGGTGCCGGTCGGCATCGTCGGTGACGCAGGGCAGTGGGTGAAGTCCGGGCCGTGAGCGCCGCCGGCGACGATGCAGAGCGAAGCGATGATGAGGAGTGGCGCATCAGCAGCGGCCTGCCTTTCTGTAACGATTCGGTATCTGTGAGACAAAAGTCAGCAAATGCCTATTTTTAAGGTTGCTCTCAGGTAGCGTTCGGTGAACCGGTTCATGGACGCAGCCGGGGCCTTCCACCATCAACTCGGGGTCGTCCGCGATGCAGCGCGGCCGGATATTCCTCAACACGATCTTCTGATCGAAGGCTCTTTCCAAGGAGCGCAGGCCTTCGACCACCCATACGCCAAAGGCGGACCGACCAGGGGGCGGCCCGCCTTTGGTTTTTTCAGGCAGTTACTGACGGACCCCAATGCCTAAAACCGTTGGGCCACTTGTGATCTGGACGGTTACGGCGCGACCCTGGATTGGCGTCCGCCGGCGCGCACCGACGCTGGGCGGGCGACCACGGTGTCGACGATCTGCGCGAGCTGACGCTTGTTCGGCGGCGCGTCGGTAAGCAATACCTGCTGATTGATCAGCGCAGTGCCGACTCGCGCCGTGTACGGCGTCAGCGTGGCCGCGTCGATCTCGCCGTTGGCCGCGCCGGCCTGCAAGATCGATTCGATGATCCGCAATCGGGGCCCGACTACGGCGTCGGCGAAGATGGCGCGCAACTCCGGCTCGTGTAGGAGCTGGTTCAAGATCCTCAGGCCGGGGAAGGCGGTCTTGCCGGCAACGACGTCGCCATGTGCGGTGAAGATGGCCAGCAGGTTCTCCCGCGCCGATCGGTCCGATCGGGGCTCGGGCAGCGGCGGAAGTGCGTAGAGCAACGCCGCCTGCACCAGGTCGTGCTTGCTGGACCAACGCCGGTACAACGCGGCTTTGCCGGTGCGGGCCCGCGCGGCGATCCCTTCCATGGTCAGTCCGCCGTAACCGGCAACAGCCAATTCGGCCAGCGCCGCGTCGTAAAGGGCGTCCTCGAGCTGCTTGCCCCGGCGGCGGGTGCGGAATGTTGCCGTCTGCTGTGCCATGCGATGATAGTAGCCACCAGCGTTTCTTCGGGCGCGTCGAGTTTGCCGAGTTGCTGACTATCGCTGCGGCTCGGTGGTTTAGGGCCGCGAAACCCTTTGCCGCGCAGCACACCGGTATGGTGCGTCCATGCAGGAGACCCCGCGGCTGTTGTTCGTGCATGCCCATCCCGATGACGAGACCATCACCAACGGCGTCACCATCGCCCATTACGTCGCTCGCGGGGCGCAGGTGCAGGTTGTCACCTGCACACTCGGCGAGGAGGGCGAGGTCATCGGCGACCAATGGGCGCAGCTGGCCGTCGACCACGCCGACCAACTCGGTGGTTACCGCATCGGCGAACTGACCGCGGCGCTGCATGCCCTGGGGGTCAGCGCGCCGCTCTTCCTCGGCGGCCCGGGCCGCTGGCGGGATTCGGGCATGGCGGGCACCGATCCGCACGGCCGGCGACGGTTCGTCGACGCCGAGGAACGCGAAGCCGTCGGCGCGCTGGTCGCCGTCATTCGCTCGTTGCGTCCGCACGTCGTGGTGACCTACGACGCCAACGGCGGATACGGGCATCCCGATCACATCCAAACCCATGTGGTCACCAAGGCGGCGGTGGCCGCGGCCGGCACCGACGATTACCCGGGCACGCCGTGGTCAGTGCCGAAGCTCTATTGGACGGTGATCGCCCGCAGCGCGTTCACGGCGGGTTGGGAGGCGCTGGGCCCGGGCGATTTGCGGGCCGGGTGGGTGATACCGCCGGCCGATGGCGACTACTCGGCTTTCCAGGAACTCGGCTACCCCGACGACGAGATCGACGCCGTCATCGATGCGCCGGAGGCGCTACCGGCCAAGAAGGCGGCGCTCGCCGCGCACGCCACCCAGCTCACCGTCGGACCCACCGGCCGGGCTCTCGCGTTGTCGAACAACTTGGCGCTGCCCGTCGTGACGCAGGAGCATTATGTCTTGGCCGCAGGCGCCGCAGGAGATCGTGACGAGCGCGGTTGGGAGACCGATTTGCTCGCCGGACTCAACCTCGCCGGGCCTGTCACGCGGTAGGCTACCGACCAGGCCGCCACGGAAGGAGTCCCATGGATCCGGATCTGGACCAGAACCAGCAACACTGGCAGGACCGACTGGACAGCTTCCAGTGGGAACTCATGTCCATCGTTTCGCAGTTGGACAGCGTCCCGACCTGACTGCCATTAAGCCGCGCGCCAGGCAGATCGACGAGACCGGCGCGCCGGACCCGGCAATTCGGATCGTCTTTCTGACGTTGTTGGCGGTCGACGGGGTCATATCGGCAGTCGGCGGCGCCCTGCTGCTACCCAGCTATGTCGGGTCGGTCCCATTTCCCATCAGCGCGTTGGTCAGTGGCCTGCTCAACGCGGCCTTGGTCTGGGCAGCCGGACGATGGACCACATCGACGCGGCTGGCCGCGCTGCCGCTGTGGACCTGGCTGTTGACGGTGCTCGGGATGTGCCTGGGCGGTCCGGGTCACGACGTCATCTTCGGCGGGCGCGGAGTGATGGCTTACAGCCCATTGCTGCTGCTCGTGATGGGTTCGGTGCCACCCTACTGGGTGCTTCTGCGGCGTCGGGCCGCCCGCTGACGATGTGCACGATCAGGCATTTCCGCACCGAGAGGCAGGGACCCGCTATCGCACAGCTGGACGCTAGGGTTGTCGCTCATGGCACGCGTCAGGTCGCAAATAGTTGGGGTGTGCGGATGAAATCTGGATGGCCGGAAGTTACACCAACGTGCCACTGACTCCGGGCGAAGAGCCGACCCTGCTGCCCAGCCCGTCGGTGCCCCCACCATTTAACGGATCCGCGATGCGGCGAGTGCTGCGCCGGGCCCGCGATGGGGTGGCGCTGAACGTCGATGAGGCGGCGGTCGCGATGACCGCACGCGGCGAGGATCTCGCTGACCTGTGTCGCAGCGCCGCACGGGTGCGCGACGCCGGTCTGGAATCAGCCGGACGTCGTGGTGCCGGTGGGCGGCTGCCGGTCAGCTACTCGCGCAAGGTCTTCATCCCGGTTACCCATCTGTGCCGCGACAGCTGCAACTACTGCACATTCGTCACCGTGCCCGGCAAGCTGCGCGCCCAGGGCCTCGGCATGTTTTTAGAACCCGACGAAATACTCGATATCGCCCGTCGCGGCGCTGAACTAGGTTGCAAGGAAGCGTTATTCACCCTCGGCGACCGCCCCGAAGAACGGTGGCCCGAGGCCCGCGAGTGGCTGGACGAACGCGGCTACGACTCAACGTTGTCGTATCTGCGAGCGATGGCGATCCGGGTGCTGGAGGAAACCGGGCTGTTGCCCCACCTGAACCCCGGCGTGATGACGTGGTCGGAGCTGTCGCGGTTGAAGCCGGTGGCGCCGTCGATGGGCATGATGCTGGAGACCACGTCTCGGCGGCTGTTCGAGACGAAAGGGCTTGCGCACTATGGCAGCCCGGACAAGGATCCCGAGATCCGCCTGCGGACGTTGACCGATGCGGGCCGGCTGTCCATTCCGTTCACCACCGGATTATTGGTCGGCATCGGTGAGACGCTCACCGAGCGCGCCGAGACGTTGCACGCAATTCGTAAGTCACACAAGGCGTTCGGCCACGTCCAAGAAGTAATCGTGCAGAACTTCCGCGCCAAACAACACACCGCGATGGCCTCGACGCCCGACGCCGGCATCGACGACTTTCTGGCCACGGTGGCGGTGGCGCGGTTGGTCCTCGGCCCGGCGATGCGCATCCAGGCGCCACCGAACCTGGTGTCGGCGCAAGAGTGCCTGGCGCTGATCGCCGCGGGTGTCGACGATTGGGGTGGCGTTTCGCCCCTCACCCCCGATCACGTCAACCCCGAGCGGCCGTGGCCCGCTCTCGACGATCTCGCCGCCGTCACCGCTGCGGCGGGATTCGATTTGGTGCAGCGGCTCACCGCTCAGCCCAAGTACGTGCAGGCGGGGGCGGCGTGGATCGACCCGCGGGTCCGCGGTCACGTTGCGGCGCTGGCCGATCCGGCCACCGGACTGGCCCGCGACGTGCATCCGGTGGGCATGCCGTGGCAGGAGCCCGACGACGTGGCATCCTCGGGCCGGGTGGATCTGAACGCCGCGATCGACACCGAAGGCCGCAGGACCGAGGCCCGCAGCGATCTGGACAGCGCTTTCGGGGACTGGGATTCCATCCGTGCGCAGGTGCATGACCTGGCCGCCCACGCACCCGAACGCATCGACACCGATGTGCTTGCCGCGCTGCGCTCGGCGGAACGTGACCCGGCCGAGTGCACCGACGCGGAGTATCTGGCGTTGGCGACCGCTGACGGACCGGCGCTGGAGGCTGTTGCCGCACTGGCGGATTCGCTGCGCCGCGACGTGGTCGGCGATGACGTGACGTTCGTGGTGAACCGCAACATCAACTTCACCAACATCTGCTACACGGGCTGCCGGTTTTGCGCCTTCGCGCAACGCAAGGATGACGCCGACGCCTATTCGCTGTCCGCGGACGAGGTCGCCCAACGTGCATGGGAGGCTCACGTCGTCGGTGCCACCGAGGTCTGCATGCAGGGCGGCATCGACCCGGAGTTACCGGTCACCGGCTACGCCGACCTGGTGCGCGCGGTCAAGGCACGGGTGCCGTCGATGCACGTGCACGCGTTTTCGCCGATGGAGATCGCCAACGGTGTGACCAAGAGTGGCTTGAGCGTTCGCGAGTGGCTGACCAGTCTGCGTGAGGCGGGCCTGGACACCATCCCCGGCACCGCCGCGGAGATCCTCGACGACGAAGTCCGTTGGGTGCTGACCAAGGGCAAGCTGCCCACCTCGATGTGGATCGAGATCGTGACGACTGCCCACGAGGTGGGCCTGCGGTCGTCCTCGACGATGATGTACGGCCACGTCGACGACCCGCGGCATTGGGTCGGCCACCTCAATGTGTTGCGTGACATCCAAGACCGCACCGGAGGTTTCACCGAGTTCGTGCCGCTGCCGTTCGTGCATCAGAACTCGCCGCTGTACCTCGCCGGTGCGGCGCGGCCGGGGCCCACCCACCGCGACAACCGCGCCGTGCACGCGTTGGCACGGATCATGTTGCACGGCCGCATCTCTCATATCCAGACCAGTTGGGTCAAGCTTGGCGTCGAGCGCACCCAGGTGATGCTCAACGGTGGTGCCAACGACCTGGGTGGCACGTTGATGGAGGAGACCATCTCGCGGATGGCCGGCTCCGAATTCGGTTCGGCCAAAACCGTCTCGGAGTTGACGGCGATCGCCGAGGGTATCGGGCGTCCAGCCCGCCAGCGCACCACCACGTACAGCCCGCTCGCGGCCTGAGGTGACCGCTGCTACAGCCGGGCCGCCAGCTCGGTGCCCTGTTTGATGGCGCGCTTGGCGTCCAGCTCCACGGCGAATGCGGCGCCGCCGATGATGTGCGGGTCGATACCGCGCCGCCGCAGTGCATCTTCCAGGTCACGCACCGGCTCCTGACCGGCGCAGACGACGATGTTGTCCACCGCCAGCAGCTGCGGTCGCTCTCGCTTCGGGCCGAAACTGATGTGCAGCCCGTCGTCACTAACCCGTTCGTAGTTGACTCCGGAAAGCTGTTGAACGCCTTTGGCCTTCAACGAAGCCCGATGCACCCACCCGCTGGTTTTGCCCAGCCGCTTTCCTTGCGTTCCGTTCGTGCGCTGCAGCAAGTAGACCGACCGTGCCGCCGCCGCGGGAATCGGCGTGGTCAGTGCGCCCGGTGCTTCCCACGGATCGGCCGCGCCCCACTCGGCCTTCCACTCTTTTAGGCCTTGCGGTTCATGCGTTGGCGAGGGGTCGGTGACCAGGAACTCGCTGACGTCGAAGCCGATGCCGCCGGCTCCGATCACAGCGACGCTGTTCCCGACCGGTTTGCGGCCGGTGACGGCCTCGGCATAGGTCAGCACCATCGGATGATCGATTCCGGGAATGGCCGGAATCCGCGGTGACACACCGGTGGCCAGCACGACATCGTCGTAGCCGGCCAGTTCGGCGGCCGACACCCGAGTGCTCAGCCTTACCACCACGCCCTGGGTCTGCAGCATCGTCGTGAAATACCGGATGGTTTCGTTGAATTCCTCTTTACCGGGGATTCGGCGTGCCATGTCGAACTGGCCGCCGATGACGTCGTTGGCCTCGAACAGCGTGACGTGGTGCCCGCGGGCAGCGGCATTGACCGCGGCTGCCAGCCCGGCCGGGCCGGCCCCGACGACCGCGATCGAGCGAGTGCGCCTGGTCGGCGACAGCACCAGTTGCGTTTCGTGGCCGGCCCGTGGATTCAGCAGACACGACACCGTCTTCTTCACGAACGCGTGGTCCAGGCAGGCCTGATTACAGGCGATGCAGGTGTTGATCTCGTCGTCGCGTGCGGCCTGCGCCTTGAGCACCCACTCCGGGTCGGCCAGCAGTGGCCGCGCCATGGAGATCAGCTGCACGTGGGTGTCGGCCAGGATTTGTTCGGCCGCCTGCGGCATGTTGATTCGATTGGAGGCGACCACCGGGATATTGACGTGTCCGGCGACGGCATGGCTGATGTCGACAAAGGCGCTGTTGGGCACCGAGGTGACGATGGTTGGCACCCGCGATTCGTGCCAGCCGAAGCCGGAGTTGATCATGGTTGCGCCCGCAGCTTCTACTTCGCTTGCCAGCGCAAGGATTTCGTCCCAGCTCTGACCGCCCTCGACGTAGTCGGCCATCGACATTCGATAGCAGATGATGAAATCGGTGCCGGCTGCCGCACGCGCGCGGCGCACGATCTCGACCGGGAAGCGGCGGCGCTTCTGCGCGGTGCCGCCCCAGGCGTCTTTGCGTTTGTTGGTGCGCGACGCCAGGAACTGGTTGATCAAATACCCTTCGCTGCCCATGATTTCGACGCCGTCGTAGCCGGCCTCGCGGGCCAGCTGTGCGCAGCGCGCGAAGTCGTCGATGGTGCTCTGCACACCGCTGGCGGACAGCCGTCGCGGACGAAACGGGTTGATCGGCGCCTTGATCGACGACGCGCTGACCGAAAGTGGATGGTACGCATAGCGTCCGGCGTGCAGGATCTGCAGCAAGATCTTGCCGCCCGCATCGTGGACCGCCTTGGTGATCCGGCGGTGTCGGCGCGCCTGCGCGGAGGAGACTAACTCCGAGGCCAGCGGCAGCAACCAGCCGGTTCGATTGGGCGAGTAGCCGCCGGTGATGATCAAGCCGACACCGCCTTGGGCGCGTTCGGCGAAATACTCGGCAAGCCGGTCGATATGGCGGGCACGGTCCTCCAGGCCGGTGTGCATAGAACCCATGATCACCCGGTTACGCAGCGTGGTGAACCCGAGATCCAACGGGGACAACAGGTTTGGATAGTTCATCACTTCTCCTGCTTTGCGTCCTGCAGCGCCCTGGTCACTTCGTCGAGCCAGTCGATTGTGCTTTCCTCGGCGCGGATTCCACCGCGCAGGACCAAATACTGATGTAGGGCGCTGCCGTTCAGCGCCGCCGGATCGGGGAACTGTCGCTTCTCGAATCCGCGGTAGGTGTCCAGCAGTTGGGCACGTTCGGCGCGCAGGGCGGTTATCTGTGCGTGCAGCGCTGCGGTGTCGCCGTAGGCGGCGCCGCGCAGCTTGACGGCCACCTCACGGGTGCGGGTGTCGCTGAGCGCACCGCCCCTTCCGGAACCACCGGAGCCGGACCCGCCAGGCCCGAGGGGCGCGGCGATCCAGCGGGACAATTCGGCGCGGCCGGCCTCGGAGACGGTGTAGACCTTTTTGTCCGGCCGCCCGCGCTGAACGACCACCCTCGCCGACACCCAGCCGTCGTGTTCCATCGTCCGCAGGGTGCGGTAGATCTGCTGGTGGGAGGCGCTCCAGAAATACCCGATCGAGCGGTCGAACCGGTGTGCCAGCTCATAGCCCGAGCCGGACTGTTCGCACAGCGACACCAAGATCGCGTGGGGGAGTGTCACGAGCGCAGCATAAGAAGGGCGGCCTGCGCTATGCAACTAGTTGCACTGCACTTACGCGCATAGCGGCCAGGTGCTTGCGTTGTATATGCAACGTCTAGTATCAGTAACCAGGGATCCGCATCGCCGGAAAGCGAAACGCTCGTGCAGACTGAGGCAGGCTTTCGCCCACCGGCATAGCAAGAACAGCCACCTGGAGACCGTGAGGAGACGTCTGTGACGTACACGATCGCCGAACCCTGCGTCGACATCAAAGACAAGGCATGCATCGAAGAATGCCCGGTCGACTGCATATACGAGGGCGCTCGGATGCTGTACATACACCCCGACGAATGCGTCGACTGCGGTGCCTGTGAACCGGTCTGCCCGGTCGAGGCGATCTACTACGAGGACGATGTGCCCGAGCAGTGGAACCAATACACGCAGATCAACGCGGACTTCTTCGTTGAACTCGGTTCCCCGGGTGGTGCAGCGAAGGTCGGCTTGACCGAAAACGACCCACAGGTCGTGAAGGATCTCCCTCCTCAGGGTGAGGGCGACTGAGCCGCCTGGTGGATCGCCGGCGCATTTCGGCGTCGTTGCCGGAGTTCCCCTGGGATACCCTGGCCGATGCGACCGCGCTGGCTAAGGCGCACCCCGACGGCATCGTCGACCTGTCGGTGGGCACGCCCGTCGACCCGGTGGCACCGCTGATCCGCGAAGCACTCGCCTCAGCGAGCGCCGCACCGGGATACCCCACCACCGCGGGCACGCCGGAGCTTCGCGAGTCGATGGTGGCCGCGCTGGGTCGCCGTTACGGCATCACCGAATTGACCGAGGCGGCCGTGCTACCGGTCATCGGCACCAAAGAGCTCATCGCTTGGTTGCCGACCTTGCTCGGTCTTGGCGCAGAGGATCTGGTCGTGGTGCCCGAGCTGGCCTATCCGACATACGACGTCGGCGCCCGACTGGCCCGAACCCGGATACTCTTCGCCGATTCGCTCACCCAGCTTGGTCCCCAGGCGCCGGCATTGGTGTACGTGAACTCCCCGAGCAATCCGACCGGGCAGGTGCTCGGTGTCGATCATCTGCGCAAGCTCGTCGGCTGGGCCCGGGAACGCGGCGCGGTGGTGGCATCCGACGAGTGCTACCTGGGCTTGGTCTGGGACGCCGAGCCGGTGTCGGTATTGCATCCGTCGGTGTGCGACGGCGACCACACCGGTCTGCTGGCGGTGCACTCGCTGTCCAAGAGTTCCTCGCTGGCCGGGTACCGGGCAGGTTTCGTCGCCGGGGACGCCGCCGTGGTCGGTGAGCTGCTGGCGGTGCGCAAACACGCCGGCATGATGGTGCCCAGACCCGTGCAGGCAGCCATGGTCGCCGCCCTGGACGACGACGACCACGAGCGCGAGCAGCGCGATCGCTACCGCCGGCGCCGGGATGCGTTGTTGCCGGCGTTCCGGTCGGCCGGCTTCACCGTCGACCATTCCGAGGCCGGGCTGTATCTGTGGGTCACCCGCGGCGAGGCATGCCGCGACACCGTTGCGTGGCTGGCGCAGCGCGGCATTCTGGCCGCGCCCGGTGAGTTCTACGGCCCACGTGGTGCCCGGCATGTCCGGGTGGCGTTGACCGCCACCGACGAGCGCGTCGCCGCCGCCGTTGACCGACTTGGCCTTGGCTAGCGCCGTCGACGATGCAGAGCGAAGCGATGAGGAGGAGCGGCGCCCATGACTGCGCCGTCGACGATGCAGAGCGAAGCGATGAGGAGGAGCGGCGCCCATGACTGCGCCGTCGACGATGCAGAGCGAAGCGATGAGGAGGAGCGGCGCCTATGGCTAGTGTCGAGTGGCCACTTACGACACGCGAAATCGCGTTCGGCGTGCAATAACTTCCCACTCGAAGGGAGATCGCCCATGACTGCGCCGTCGACGATGCAGAGCGAAGCGATGAGGAGGAGCGGCGCCCATGACTGCGCCGTCGACGATGCAGAGCGAAGCGATGAGGAGGAGCGGCGCCCATGACTGCGCACCACCCGGAATACGACGTCGAGGCGGTGGACCGGCTGCCCTTCGCCACGCCAGAGAAATCTGAGCGATACCGAACCGAGAACTATCGGGGAGCGGTGGGCCTCAACTGGTACCGCACCGACCCCAGCCTGCAGCTGACGATGGCCTACTACCTGCAGCCCGACGAGTTGGCCGTCGTCGAACCCCATCTGAGCAGCATCGGTGAGTTGATGGGCGGCCCGGTGGCGCGGTGGGCCGAGCAGACCGACCGCAGCCCGGCACGGCTGGAACGCTACGACCGCTGGGGCCACGACATCAGTCGGGTGGTCCAGCCGGCGTCGTTCATCGAGTCCAAACGGGCGGTGCTGAACGCGCAGAAGGCACTCAAAGACGACGCGCAGAATGCCGGCGTCAAATCGTCGTTGCCGTTGTTCGCGGCCAACTATCTGCTCAATCAGGCTGACATCGGCATGGGTTGCGCGTTGGGAACTGGCGGCGCGATGGTCAAGTCGCTGGTTGCGGCCTATGCCCCGGCCGACGTGCGCGAGCATGTCCTCGCCAAATTCGCGACCGGTGAGTGGGAGGGCGAGACCGCCCAGCTGCTGACCGAGCGGGCCGGCGGCTCCGACCTCGGAACGTTGGAGACGACGGCGACCAGAAACGGAGACGCCTGGCTGCTTAATGGGTTCAAGTGGTTTGCGTCCAACTGCGATGGTCAGGTGTTCGTCGTGCTGGCCAAGCCCGAGGGTGCGCCGGATTCCAGCCGCGGCGTGGCGACCTTCCTGGTACTGCGGACCCGTCGCGACGGCACGCGTAACGGTATTCGTATCCGTCGACTCAAAGACAAGCTCGGCACCCGCTCGGTGGCATCCGGAGAGGTGGAGCTCGTCGATGCGGAAGCCTTCTTGCTGTCCGGCGATCCGAGCAGCGACAAAGCTGACGCGCAGCCTGCCGACGGCAAGGGGCTGGGCCGGATGATGGAACTGACCAACGCCGCCCGGCTCGGCATCGCCCTGTTCGCCCTGGGCAATGCGCGCCGTGCACTGGTCGAATCGCTCTGTTATGCCCGACAGCGGCGGGCGTTCGGCGACAGGCTGATCGACAAGCCGTTGATGCGCCGCAAGCTCGCCGAGATGATCGTCGACGTCGAGGCCGCTCAGGCGCTGGTGTTTGACGGCGTCGGTTTCGCCAATCACCGCCAGCGGCGGCCGGTGCGGCAGCGTATTGCCGTGCCGGTCACCAAGCTCAAGGTGTGCCGACTGGGCATCACCATGGCCTCCGACGCGATCGAGATCCACGGCGGCAACGGCTATATCGAAACTTGGCCGGTGGCAAGGCTTTTGCGTGACGCACAGGTCAACACGATCTGGGAGGGCGCCGACAACATCTTATGTCTGGACGTGCGGCGGGGTATCGAGCGTATCCAGGCTCATCAGCCACTGCTGGAGCGGCTGCACGACGCGGTCTCGGTGTCCGACGATGACGACACGACACGGCTGGTGCGGCGCCGCATCGAGGATCTGGAGGCGGCGATCACCGCCTGGACTAAATTGCCTGCCGAGGTGGCCGAGGCGCGGCTGTTCCCGCTGGCCCAATTCATGGGCGACGTCTACGCCGGTGCTCTGCTCACCGAGCAGGCCGCGTGGGAGTACGCGACCGGACGCACGGACCGTAAGGCCCTGGTGGCCCGGCTGTACGCGCGGCGCTACCTCGCCGAGCGGGGGCCGCTTCGTGGTATCGAAGACGAGGTCGATGAGGGAATCGAGCGGTTCGACCAGCTCGCCGATGGAGCACTGGTGGGTGACTGACCACCCCGACGCGGTCGGTTAGGCCGGTGTTCCACAGCGCCGGATCGACGCAAATGGACGGCGCGGGCCCGAATGCATCAAGATTCCGTAAAGAAGGTTTCGAGGCAGCTGTGGACACGGGTCCCAGCGAGCGTGATTGACCCGACGACCGTAGGCTTTGGCGGGGTCCGACATGGTTTTGTAAAAATCGGCAAGATTGCGTAAGGAATGTGTTATGACACAACTGGCCGGCGAGCAGCGCATATCGCTGTCGTTCTCCGACCGCTGTAAGAGGGCCTTCCTCGGAAGGCCGATGATCAACGACCAACTCCAGCACGAGCGTTTGGCTAACCCCATTGCACTCGGCGTGCTTTCGCCAGACGCAATCTCATCGACCGCCTACGGTTCCGAGCAGGTCATGATCGAGCTGCTCCCGGCGGCCGGAATGGCCGCGTTCGCATTGTTACTTCCTGTCACCGGTGTCATCTTGCTCATCCTGGTGTTGGTGGCCGCGTCGTATCGCCAGGTGGTGATGGTCTACACCCGGTCCGGCGGCTCTTACGTGGTCGCACGGGAGAACTTCGGACCCAAGATCGCGCAGATCGCCGCGGCATCGCTGCTGATCGACTACGTCGTCACCGTCGCGGTGCAGTGCGCTGCCGGGACCGTGGCGGTGGTGTCGGCGCTACCCGCTCTCGGTCCCTACAGCTTGGAAATCACCGTCGGCGTCGTCCTCATCATGTGCTTCGCCAACCTGCGTGGATTGCGGGAAGCCGGGCTTCCCTTTGCGCTGCCGACCTATTTATTTGTCGGGATGGTCTCGTTGACAATCGTCGTCGGAGTCGTTCGGGAATTCTTCGGGGGCCTACCGCTCTACGATCCGGCGCACACCGATGGAGCGGTGGCGGTGCAACACGGCAGCGGTCTGATCATGGGCGCGACGATCCTCATCGTGCTACGCGCATTCGCCAATGGCGGCTCGTCGCTGACCGGCGTAGAGGCGATTTCGAACACGGTCAACAGCTTCCGCAAGCCCGAAGGTATCAATGCCCGCAAGGTCCTCACCGTCATGGCGTGCGTTCTCGCTTTTTTGTTAGCCGGTGTCGCCTGGCTTGCGCACATCACCCACGCCTTTCCCTATGCCAACGGGTATCCGTCGATGCTGTCCGAGATTGCCCGGGCGGTTTTCGGCAACGGGCCGATCGGCAAGGCGCTGTACTTTCTCGTTCAGGCAGCGACCGCCCTGATCCTCTACACCGGTGGCAACACCAGCTTCAACGGCTTTCCCGCGCTGGCGAGTTTCGTTGCCGAGGACAGCTTCCTTCCGCGGCCGTTGATGAAACGGGGGCATCGGCTGGTGTTCTCCAACGGCATCATCGCGCTGACCGTGCTGGCGGTGGCACTGCTGATCGGGACGGGCGGATCGCTCAACGCGCTGGTGCCGTTTTACGCGATCGGGGTGTTCACCGGCTTCTCGATGGCCGGCTACGGCATGACCAAACACTGGCTGACCCATCGCGGGCCCGGCTGGCGATCCAAGCTGGTGATCAACCTGTCCGCGGGCCTGCTGTCCACGGTGGTAGTGGGCATTTTCGCGGTCGCCAAGTTCACCGAAGGGGCCTGGCTCGTCGTCATTGTCTTCCCGATTCTGGTCTTCGCGTTGATGCGGCTCAACCGGCAGTATCGCGCCGAGGCGTCGGTGTTGGAGACGTCCCTCGTCGACGCCCCCGAGCTGGACAAGTATGCGCGGCACCGGGTGCTGGTCTTTGTCGATTCGGTCGACCTGGCCGAGGTCGAGGCGCTGCGCTACGCCAAGGGGCTGCAGGCCGACGAGCTGACCGCGGTGCACTTCGTCCTGGACTCGGCTCATGCGGCGCGATTACAACAGCGATGGGAGCACTTCGGGCATATCACCGAGTTGCGAACGGTCGAGTGCCTGGATCGCAACTTGAGCAGGGCCGCGCAAGATCTGGTCCTGCAGGTTATGGACGAGCATGCAGACACCAAGGTGACGGTGCTGTTGCCGCGCCGGGAGTATTCGCAGCTATTGGGCCGGCTGCTACATGACCGCACCGCAGACAAGATCGCCCGGATAGTCAGCCGGATCCCCGACGCAAGCGCGCAGATTGTGGCCTACGACATAGCGACTCGGATCGCACAAGCGACGTCGGCCGCAGACGGATCTTCACCCCTGTCGAGTCATGCGGATAGTCGGATGGACGTGCCCGAATCGCAGCAGGCCCCCGTGGAGGGTTTAATTCCACAGGTCGTCGAATCCGGAGGAAAGTGATTACGTGGTGACAACATCGGAGCGTAACTCGAGCATCCCGCCGTCTTTCGGCGACGGCTGGAAGCGCACTTTTCTCGGCAAGCCGCTGACGAGCGAGCAGCTTGAATCGGAACGGTTGGCGAATCCGGTTGCGCTTGGCGCGCTTTCACCGGATGCGATCTCGTCCACCGCTTACGGACCCGAGCAGGTCATGATCGAACTGCTGCCGCGCGCGGGGATGGCTTCGTTCGTATTGCTGCTGCCGATCATCGGCGTCGTCCTGTTCATTTTGTTGTTGGTTTCCGCGTCATACCGTGGGGTTGTCGCGACCTACACCCGGGCCGGCGGGGCATACATGGTGGCGCGGGACAACTTTGGGCCTCGGATGGCGCAGATCGCTGCCGCAGCGTTGTTGATCGACTACGTGGTCACCGCCGCAGTGCAGCCCGCGGCCGGGACAGTGGCGCTCTGCTCGGCGATACCTGCGCTGCATCCTTACCACTTGGAAATCACCATCGGTGTGCTGCTGTTGATCTGTGTTGCCAACCTGCGGGGATTGCGGCAGTCGGGCCGAATATTCGCGATCACGACGTACTCGTTCGTGGCAATGATCACGCTGACGATCCTGACCGGCCTGATTCGTGAAATCTTCTGGGGTTTACCGAAATACGATCCGGCGCACATTGTCGGCGCGGTACCGGTCCATCAGGGCAACGGGCTGGTGATGGGCGCCACGGTCCTGGTATTGCTGCGCGCGTTCGCCAACGGCGGTACGTCGCTGACCGGGGTCGAGGCGATTTCGAACACCGTCAACGTCTTTCGTGAGCCGCAAGGCGTCAACGCCCGCCGGGTGCTGACCCTTATGGCGTGCATCCTGGGATTCTTGTTGGCCGGTGTCGCCTGGCTTGCTTTCGTCACCCACGCCACCCCCTATCTGGATGAATACCCGTCGATGCTTTCGGAGATCGCCCGTGCGGTTTTCGGCAAGGGGCTGACCGGGAACATCTTGTACTTTTTGGTTCAGGCGTCCAGCGCCGCAATCCTTTTCACCGGTGCCAACACCGGGTTCAACGGCTTCCCCGCACTTGCGAGTTTTGTTGCCGAGGACCGCTTTTTGCCGCGGCCGCTGACCAAACGCGGTCACCGGCTGGTGTTCTCCAACGGGATCATCACGTTGACGGCGCTCGCGGTGGCGCTGCTGCTGGTGACCCGCGCTTCGGTCAATGCTTTGGTGCCGTTCTTCGCGATCGGTGTGTTCACCGCGTTCGCGATGGCCGGCTTCGGTATGACCAAACACCATCTCACCCGCCGTGAGCACGGCTGGCGTCGCAAAGTGGTGGTCAACTTCTCGGCGGGGGTGATGTCGACGATCGTGGTGGGCATCTTCGTGGTGGCTAAGTTCACCGAGGGCGCCTGGTTGGTCGTCGTGGTCTTCCCCATCCTCGTGTACGGCTTGATACGGCTGAACCGGCAGTACCGGGCCGAGGCTTCCGTCCTCGAGATGTCGCGCACCGAGCGTCCTGATTTGGCGAAGTACGCGCGGCTGCGGGTGTTCGTCTTCGTGGATTCGGTCGACCTCGCCGAGGTCGAGGCGCTGCGCTACGGAAAGGGCCTGCATGCCGACGAGTTGCTCGCAGTCCACTTCGTGGTCGACGGCGACCATTCCGCTCAGTTGCAGGAGCGCTGGCAGCACTTCGAGCACGACACCCAGCTTCGGGTGATCGACTGCCCGGATCGCAACTTGGGCCGGGTCGCACAGGAACTCGTCCTGCGGGTGAAAGCCGAACATCCGGACACCAAGGTCACGGTGCTGTTGCCGCGTCGAACGTATTCCGCCATGCTCGGTCGGCTGCTCCATGACCGCACCGCCGACAAGATGGCCAGGGCTGTCAGCCGGATCCAAGGTGCTACCGCGATCATCGTGCCCTACGACGTCGAGTCCCGGATCGCACGGGTGGATCTCCGACGCGTTGGCTCGAGCCGCTCGGGCCTGACACCGGCCGAGGTGTGCACCGGCTAAAGCCGGCCAACGCAGATCCACCCATCATCGAACGACGGCTGCCGCGCGCGCCTAGACTTCCGTGGACTCTGAATCTCGGATGGGGTGGTTGTGACAGCAGAAGCCGACGAGCAAGACATCCCGGTGTCCTTTTCGGACGTGTTGAAGCGCGTCTTTCTCGGGAAACCAATGATCACCGAGGAGTTGGCCGGCGAGAATTTATCGAACCCCGTTGCGCTGGGCGCGCTTTCGCCCGATGCGATCTCCTCGACGGCCTACGGGCCCGAGCAGATCCTGACGGAATTGCTCCCGCATGCCGGCCTGGCAGCATTCGTCTTGTTGCTGCCCATCATGGGCGTCATCTTGTTGATCCTGGTGCTGGTGGCCGCGTCGTATCGGCAGGTCGTGATGACCTATACCCGAGCCGGTGGTTCCTACATCGTCGCGCGGGAGAACTTCGGGCCCCGGGTGGCGCAGGTGGCCGCGGCGGCACTGCTGATCGACTACGTCGTGACGGTCGCGGTGCAGTCGGCAGCGGGCACGGTGGCGGTGGCCTCCGCGATACCGTCGCTCGGGCCCTACAGCCTGGAGATCACCGTCGCGGTGGTGATCCTGATCTGCTATGCGAACCTGCGCGGGTTGCGCGAAGCCGGTCCGCCGTTCGCGATTGCCACCTACGCCTTCGTGGTGATGGTCGCGGCGATGATTGTCACCGGCGTCGTACGCCACATCGTCTGGGGCTTACCGCAATACGATCCCGGCCATGCCGCCGGAGCGGTTCCGGTTCATCAGGGCAGCGGTCTGGTGATGGGCGCGACGATCCTGGTGTTGCTGCGGGCGTTCGCCAACGGTGGTTCGTCGCTGACCGGCGTCGAGGCCATCTCCAACACCGTCCAGGTCTTCCGCAAACCGCAGAGCATCAACGCGCGGCGGGTCCTGACCGCCATGGCCTGCATTCTGGGCTTCTTGCTGGCAGGCGTCGGCTATCTCACTTACGCGACTCATGCCGCGCCCTATCTCGACGAGTACCCGTCGGTGCTGTCCCAGGTCGCCCGCGTGGTTTTCGGCCATGGGGTGATCGGCAACACTATGTACGTCCTGGTCCAGATATCGACCGCGGCCATCCTCTACACCGGCGCCAACACCAGCTTCAACGGCTTTCCCGCGCTGGCGAGTTTCGTTGCCGAGGACCGCTTCCTGCCGCGCCAGCTCATGCAACGCGGGTACCGGCTGGTGTTCTCCAACGGCATCCTCACGCTCACGGCGCTGTCGGTGGCGCTGCTGGTCTTCACCGGCGGATCGGTCAACGCGTTGGTGCCGTTCTACGCGATCGGGGTGTTCACCGGCTTCTCGATGGCGGGCTACGGGATGAGCAAGTACCACCTGACCGAACGCGAACCAGGATGGCGGCACAGGTTGGCGATCAACTTCTCTGCGGCGGTTCTGTCGACGATCGTGGTGGGGATTTTCGCGGTAGCCAAATTCACCGAAGGCGCGTGGCTGGTCGTCGTGGTCTTCCCGATACTGGTCTTCGGGCTGATCCGGCTCAACCGGGAGTATCGCGCCGAGTCGGCGATCCTGCAGGCATTCCGCAAGGATCGCCCCGAGTTGGTGAAGTACGCGCGACATCAGGTGTTCGTCCTGGTCAACGCGCTCGACCTGGCGGTGCTCGAAGCGCTGCGCTACGGGAAGGGATTGCGCGCCGACGAGCTGGTCGCGGTGCATTTCATGGTCGACGCCGCGCACGCCAAGCAGCTCCGAAACCGTTGGGACGACTTCGATCTCGATACCAGGCTCCGGGTGGTGGACTGCCCGGACCGGCGGCTCAACCGGGCAGCGCAAGTGTTGGTCGCCGGGGCGCGAAACGAACATCCGCACACCAACGTGACGGTGTTGCTGCCGCGTCGAACGTATGCGCCGCTGCTGGGACGACTGCTCCACGACCGGACCGCGGACAAGATCGCCCGAGCCGTCAGCCGGGTCCCGGATGCGGCCGCCACCATCGTCCCCTACGACGTGCAGTCCCGGATCCGCGAAGCCTTCCCGGACACTGTCGAACAACGGATCGCGCGAGAGTTCGAGAGGCTCGAAGTGCGGATCATGCACGGCGAGGACAAGCCCGCGGACGCCTACGAACACCCGAAACGGCCGGCGACAGTGATAGCGGTGGACAGCGTGATCCCGGGACGCCGTGCGACCGTCGAAGGGCGCGTCAACCAAGTCGAGGAGATCACCAAACGTGGACAGACGTCCCGCTCGATCGTGGTCGGCGACGAGACCGGGGAAATCCGCGTCACCTTCCGGCCCGGGCAATGCGGCGACGACGTCCAGCCCGGGCAGGTGCTGCGGATCACCGGGAAGGTGCAGCAGAGCGGCACCGGACAGGCGTCGATGCTCGACCCGTCCTACGAGGTGATCGAGCGACCGGAGGAGTCGTAGCCGGTGCAACTCCATCCCGAGGTCTCCGACGCGCTGGCCGCCGGCCGGCCCGTCGTCGCCCTGGAGAGCACGATCATCAGTCATGGTCTGCCGCGTCCGGACAACCTGCGCATCGCACGCGAGATCGAGGAGGCGGTGCGGTCCGGCGGAGCGGTGCCGGCCACGATCGCGATCATCGGCGGCGAGCCGCACATCGGGCTGGACGACGCGGCGCTGCGGCGGATCGCCGAAGGCGACACGGTGATCAAGGTGAGTGTCCGCGACGTCGCGGTGCTCGCCGCGAGGGGCGGGGACGGCGCGACGACCGTCGCCTCGACCGCCCACCTGGCGGCGGCGGTGGGCATCACGGTGTTCGCCACCGGAGGGCTGGGCGGCGTTCATCGCGGTGCGCGTGACAGCTGGGACGAGTCGGCGGACCTGATGACTCTCTCGCGGACCGGCGTGCTCGTGGTCTGCGCGGGCGTCAAGTCGATCCTGGACGTCGGAGCCACCCTCGAACGGCTGGAGTCCCTCAACGTCGGGGTGATCGGCTACCGCACCGACCGGTTTCCCGGCTTCTACCTGGCCGATTCCGGTCACCCGGTGGGCTGGCGGGTGGAGACAGCGCAGCAGGTCGCCGACGTGCTGCGGGCCCGACGACGTCTGGGCACCGACGGGTACGGGCTGGTGTTGGCCAACCCGATCGCAGCCGGTGACGAGATCGACCGCGCGCTGCACGACCGGGTGCTTGCCGCCGGCCTGGCGGCCGCTGAAACCCACGGTGTGCGAGGCAAGGACGTCACCCCGTTCCTGCTCGACTTCTTCCACCGCGAGACGCGCGGCGCATCGCTGTTGGCCAACGTCGCGCTGGTGCTGTCCAACGCCCGGCTGGCCGCAGAGATCGCCGCGGCCTGCGCCGGCGACGATGCAGAGCGAAGCGATGCGGAGGAGCGGCGCTCGTGACCGCGCCGGCGACGATGCAGAGCGAAGCGATGCGGAGGAGCGGCGCTCGTAACTCCGGTCACCGGGTGAGGATGTAGTCGTCGTCGCGGGGCTGGCCGAGCATGCGGGTCAGCCGCTTTCGGTCGAACGGCCACAGATCGATGTGACTGTCGTCGGCGAAGTACCACGAGTTGCAACCGGTGTTCCACACGGTCGGGACCATCGCCTCGGCAACGTCGTCAGCGAAGCGGTTGGTGGCTTCCTCGGTGACTTCGACGGTAGTTATCTCGCCGTCGCGGAATCGCCGCAGCCAGCCGGTGATATAGCGCGCGGTCAGTTCGGCGACATGTTGCAGCGACATCGACCCGGTGGGCGAGTTCGGGCCCAAGACCATGAACAGGTTGGGAAATCCGGGGATCGCGGTCATTCCCCAGGCCCGAGGGCCTTTCGCCCAGGCGTCGTCGATCGACAGTCCGTCCCTGCCCCGGAGCGCCATCGGGCGCATGTAGTTGTGGGCCGCAAAGCCGGTGGCGAGCACGATCGCATCCAGATCGTGGTGGACGCCGTCGGTGGTTCGCAGCCCGGTCTTGGTGATCTCGGCAATCGGCTCGCTGACGAAGCTGGCATTGGGCGCAGAGATCCGCCGGTAGTAGTCGCCCGAGAGCACCTGCCGTTTACAGAACGGTTGGTAGTCGGGGGTTAATTTCGCGCGAAGATCCTTGTCCCGCACCAGTGTTCGCAAGCACATCCATCCGTAGCGCTGGGCCAGCCGGCGTCGCCAGGTCGGCCGGATGACCAAGTCGACCAGGTAGTCGGAGCCAACGAGCTGCGAGAACCTCACCGTCTTCTCCTGTTTCGGCAACTTCCGTAGCATCCGGCTGACGATGCGTGGTTGCCGCATGCTCATCGGCATCCACATCACCCACTGCGGTGTACGGGCAAAGTGGGTGATGTGCGCCGCATCGGGCTGTAGTGCTGAAAAGACTTGCACCCCAGTTGATCCGGCACCGATGATCGCGACGCGCTTACCGCGTGTATCGATGTCGGTCCAGCGCGCGGTGTGCACCACCGGTCCGTTGAACGAGTCGAGCCCGGCAATGTCCGGCATGAAGGGGTGGTGCAGCACGCCGGTGGCGGCGATGACGAAGTCCGCGTCGATCTCGTCGCCGCCGGCAATGGATATCCGCCAGCGGTTCCCGGCGAGCACCGCCGAGGTGACTTCGCAGCCAAGTCGCAGATGCGATTCGAGCTGAAGAGCGCCGATGAGGTCGCGGTGGTACCGCTGGATCTCGTCACCGGTGGCCCACACGTGGCTCCAGTCGGGTTTCGGTGCGAACGCGAATTGGTAGCCGTAGGAAGGCACGTCGCACCGCAGGCCCGGGTAGCGGTTCCAATGCCAGACGCCGCCGACGTCGGAACCCTTTTCCAAGATGGTGAAATCGGTGAAGCCGGCTTGCTTCAACACATGAGCGACGGCGATTCCCGCCATGCCCGCGCCGACGATGACGATCCGTGGGTCCCGCCTTCCGGCCGTGGCGGTCATGCGAGGACCCTATGCTCGCCGAAACCGCCGCGGCAAGGGTTCGCCCGCCGTTGCGCGCCAAGGTCGGCGTCTGAAAAGAAACAACATGGGCAAGCTCGCGCTCATCACCGGAGCCACCTCGGGAATCGGCAGGGCATACGCCGAACGCCTGGCCGCCGACGGCTGCGACGTGGTGGTCGTGGGCAGGCGGGAGGACCGATTGGCGGCGTTTGCCGACACCCACCGCGAAGTGAAGGTCCGAACGGTGGTCGCGGACCTTTCCACCAGCGAGGGCGTCGACCGGGTCGCCGAGATCTGTGCCACTGAGCCGCTGACCGTGCTGGTGAACGACGCTGGGGTCGCGCACTACATGCCGCTGGCCGACTTGCCGGCAGGCAAAGCGGTGGAACTGGTGAACGTGAAGGTCCTCGCGCCCACGATGCTGGCTCGCGCCGCAGTGGGCGGGATGCAGGAGCGCGGCGCAGGGACGATCATCAACGTGGCAGGCATGATCGCCTTCGCGGGCCCGCCCCGCACTCCCAGACGCCCCGTCGCGTCGTCTACACAGGCAGTCTGGCCTACCTCGTCGCGATGTCTCAGACCCTCAGCGCGGAACTGGAAGGAACCGGAGTTGTCGTGCAAGTCGTGTGCCCCGGCGTGGGGGCCACCGAGTTCCACGAGCGCCAGGGCCTGGACCTCAGCGCGGTGCCCAGGATGAGCGCCGACGACGTCGTCACGGCCAGCTTGCGCGGTTTGGAGTTGGGCGAGACCGTCTGCACTCCCGGCGTCGAGAACGCGAGCCTGCTGGACGCGGTCTTTCAAGCAGACCTCGCCGCCTTCGGGGCGCAAAGCCCCGAACTGGCCGAGCGCTACCGCGTTGAAGCGGCTCCTGGGTAACCCGCAAGGTCACGGATCCTCGTCGTCGTCGCAGAGGAGTTTTTCGGGGTGGTGGTAGCTGTTGGTTCGGGGTTGGCCGTGATCCAGGTGCGGTGGCGGAATCCATTGGGTGACGCCGTCCGCACGGGTGCGGGTGGTCCAGCCTTGTTCGGTGAGGTTGTGGTGCGGGCCGCAGGTTAGGGCCAAGTCGTTTATATCGGTGGTGTGGGTTTTGGCCCAGCCGGTGACATGGTGGACTTCGGTGAGATAGCCGGGCACGTCACAGCCCGGCGCTGTGCAGCCGCGGTCTTTGGCGTAGAGCACTATTCGCTGTCCGGGTGAGGCCAGGCGCTTGGTGTGATAGAGCCCGATCGCCTGGCCTTTGTCGAAGATGGCGAGGTAGTGATGGGCGTGGGAAGCTAGCCGGATCACATCGGACATCGGTAACAGCGTGCCGCCGCCGGTGAGCGCTGCGCCGACCCCGGCCTCCAGTTCCCTGAGCGTGGTCGTCACGATGATCGATGCGGGCAGCCCGTTGTGTTGGCCCAAATCACCGGAGGCCAACGCGGCGCGCGTCAGCGCCGTCAATGCGTCGTGGTTGCGCTGGCCGGCGCTGCGGGTGTCGTTGTCGATGGCTGCCTGCGATGGGGTGCCACTGACGCACGGGCTGAGGTCGGCGGGGTTGCACATTCCCGGTGCCGCCAGCTTGGTGAGTACCGCATCCCAGCCGGCACGGGCTTCGGGAGTCAAATACCCGCTGATCGGCGACATCCCATCGACGTCTTGTTTACCGATGGTGATGCCGCGCCGCGCAGCGCGATCGTCGTCGGTGTAAATGCCGTCGGGGTTGAGGCAGTCGGTGAGTTTGTCGGCCAGCTTGCTCAACTCGTCGGGGCGATGCACGGTGCCCAACCGGGCCAGTTGTGCTTCGGCTTTCTGGCGGGTTTCGACGTCGACGACGTTCGGCAACCCGTGCCAGAAGCTGCGGATGACCGCCACGTGGCCGGCTCCGACGTCCCCGTTTCGCTGTGCTTGCGCGGTGGCCGGCAAAATCGGCTCCAAGGGTTCGCCGGTCAGAGCGCGCCGTGGCCCCAGGTCAGCGGCCTCGTGAATGCGCCGCGATGCTTCTCCGCGGGTGATCAGCAGCCGATTGGCCAACGCCGAGGGCAGTGTGCCGCCCAGTTCGGTCGCGTCGGCCTGCTCACCGACCTGGTTGATCAAGGGGTGTTCGATGGCTGGCAGCTGACGGCGGATTTTCTCGCAGCACTGCAACAGCGCCAGCCGCTCGGGGGTGGTCAGCACATCGAACGACAGGTCCAGGGCGCGCTTGAAGTCGGCCTCGAGATCGTCGAATGTCTCGACGATGTCTTCCCGGCAACTAGAACGCATGTTCGAATGATAGCCAAATGGTCCGACAATCTGCCGCGGCTATCCACAGGCAAAACTACAGTGACGCAAGTGATTTCAGTGGCCGGAAAAGTCTGTGGTTAAGTGGTGCCCGTGAAGGAACTGTCAGCTGCGCTGGCTTCGCTGGCCGGACTCGCGGTCACCGCCGACGGCTACCGGCCGCTGAGTAAGCGCGGTTATCTCTCGATCTACGCGTTCAGCTTCGGGGTGTTCGCATCGGAGCTGCCGCTGCAGCTGATTGCCGGGCAATTTGCGCTGCTGGCCGCGGTGACCCGCAAGCTCTCGCCGCAGTTGCGCCGGTTCAGCTGGCTGGTGTCGGCGCTGTCGTGGTTGGGACTGTGGGGCCTGCACCGCATCGGCCGACGGGCCAACGTGCCGCTCACCGCCGCGCTCGACGCGGGGTTGGGCCCCGATCGTCGCACCGAGTCGGGGGATCTGTGGAAGCGGCCGGCCGGCGAGGGCACGGCCAAATCTCCCGGTGTGGTCCGCATGCTGCGGATCTACGGCGACTACGCGCACGACACCGACATCAGTTACGGCGAGCACGGCTCCCGCAACCACCTCGACATCTGGCGACGGCCCGATCTGGACCGCGGCGGACGGGCGCCGGTGCTGCTACAGGTGCCCGGCGGCGCCTGGATGGTGGGAAGCAAACGCCAACAGGCGTATCCGTTGATGAGTCATCTGGCCGAGCTCGGCTGGGTGTGCGTGGCGATCAACTACCGGCTCAGCCCGCGCTCCACCTGGCCCGACCACATCGTCGACGTCAAACGCGCACTGGCGTGGACCAAGGAGCACATCGCCGAGTATGGCGGCGACCCGGACTGGATCGCGATCACCGGCGGCTCGGCCGGCGGGCACCTGTCGGCGTTAGCCGCGCTCACCGCGAACGACCCTGCGTTTCAGCCCGGTTTCGAAAGCGCCGACACCAGTGTGCGAGCGGCGGTTCCGTTCTACGGCCTATACGACTTCACCGGGACCGACAGCGCGATCCACCCGCTGATGGCGCCGATGTTGGGCAAGTACGTGTTCAAACGAACCCGCGCCGAAATTGCCGATGCATTCCGCGTAGCATCGCCGATCTCGTATGTATCTGCCGATGCACCACCGTTTTTCGTGCTGCACGGGACCAATGACTCGCTGATCCCGGTCGAACAGGCCCGCGCGTTCAGCGCGCGGCTGCGTGATGTGAGCCGCCAGCCGGTTGTCTACGCCGAGTTGCCGTTCGCGCAGCACGCCTTTGACATCTTCGGGTCCGCGCGGGCCGCCCATGCGGCGGTGGCGGTCGAGCAATTTCTTGCCGAGATCTACGCAAAGAGTCAGGTTTCGGTCTAGCTACTTCGACCTGAAAAACGATTGACGTTGCGAGTACGGGTTGGCGAGCGGCGGTCGGCTGTCGCTGGAGTTGCCCGGTGTCGGGTTCTCATGCCGCGAGCGCGCCGATCTTGACGAGGTTATGGGCGAATACACCGTGTCCGCACCAGGTTCGGGCTCCGTGGATGCTGGTGAGTTCGGTTCTGTTCCAACCGCAGCTTCGTTTGATGTGGTTGATCCGTCCTTCCGATCCGGTCCGCCATTTGACCTTGTCGCGGAAGGCTCGCCGGTGTTCAAACTCGCGGCGCGCGGCTCCTGGTTTGCTCTTGCGCGGTATTGCCACGTGGCGCACGCCTAGCTCGTGCAGTTCGCGTTCAACAGATGCCTCGCCGTAGCCGCGGTCGGCGGTGATCGCGCGCGGTGTGCGCCCGGTGCGGCGGGTGATCCGTTTGATCGCCGGAGCCAGCTGCGGGGCGTCTGGCGGGTTCCCCCTCTCAATGTTGTGGTCGAGGATCACCCCGTCGGCGTTGTCGACGACCTGGGCTTTGTATCCGAATTCGACAGGCTTGCCCAGGCGTCCTTTGCGGATCGGGCGCGCGTCGGGATCGTGCAGGCTGACCAGCCGGGTGGCCGATTCAGGCATCACACCCGACAGTCGCGAACGAGCCTGAGTGACAACGCGTTCGGTGCGACCGACGATGGTGATCAGGGTGTTGATCACCCGGTGCAGCCTGCCTTTGCGTTGCCCGGTCGCCGTGCGCAGCGCGCGTTTGGCGTTGCGGATCACCGCGGTGGCCTCGCGCATCGCGTGCTGGGCGATCCCGGCCAGTTCACCGGTGATGCGTTGCACCGCTCCCTGCGCCGCATCGCGTTGCTGGGCACCGCGCAATCGCAGCTTGGCAGCAATCGAGCGGGCTCGCCGCCCCGCCGAGCGGCGCCGGTCCCGCGACCGCGTGCCCGTGGCGCCGCCGGCGGCTTTGATCCGCGCCACGGTGCACGTCATGGCGCCGATCGCCTTGGCCAACAGCCCCGAATCGGTCGGATAAGCCACCGCGGCCGGGACGACGGTGGTATCGGCACGGACCTTATCGGTGCGCAGCAGCTTGGCCGCGGCCGCCTTGGCCAGCAGCGCCTCATTCAGCCCGGCGACCGCGTCCTCGCCGCAGCGGAGGGTGATCTTCATCAACGTGGTCGGGTGCGGCGCCCTGGTACCGAACGGAATCCGGCAAAACCGCTGCCAGGAGATCGAATCCGATACTTCCCGGCACAACGACTCATAGCCCAGCCGGTAGCGGAACTTCAAAAACATCAACCGCAGATAGGTCTCCATCGGGATCGACGGACGACCGATCCGAGCATCGAAGTGCACCGCGAACGGTGCAAAGAACACCGGGTCCTCCAGCAGTGCATCCACCCGACCCAACTCCACGGGCAACACCAACAACTCCGCCGGCAGGATCGAATCCCACAACGTCGGCTGATCGTTTACAGTACGAAACATGATGGCCTCGAATCCTTCTCGCCAAGGGTTCGAGGCCATCATCCCAGTTCAGCGACCCTCAAAAGGCTCGACACGCCCCGACTTTTTCAGGTCGAAGTAGCTAGACTGCGGACGTGGGCTGCGCTCGTCGAGCAGAGCTATGACCTGCGCAGCCAGATCCTCGGTGTTGGCGCCGGCGGTGTCCAGCACGAGGTCCGCGTCCTCGGGCGGCTCGTAGGGCGCGTCTACGCCGGTCAGCCCTTTGAGCTCTCCGCTGCGCGCCCGCGCGTAAAGGCCTTTGGGGTCACGCTTTTCGCATTCGGCAAGTGACGTGGCGACATGCACCTCGATGAAAGGTAGTCTGGCGGCCTCGTTGAGGGCACGGGCAGTCTCCCGATCCGACTTGAGCGGCGACACCAGCGACGCCAGGGCGACCACGCCGGCGTCGGCCAGCAGCCGAGTCAAATGGCCCACCCGCCTGATGTTTTCGGTGCGGTCGCCGGGTGAGAAACCCAGGTCGTCGGATAGGCCGTGCCGCAGGTTGTCGCCGTCGAGCAGGTAGGCGGCCCGTCCCGATTCGACGAGCGCGCGCTCCACCGCCACCGCGATCGTGGACTTGCCGGATGCGGGCAGGCCGGTGAACCAGATGGTCGCGCCCGCCTGGCCGGTGGCCTGCGAGCGATGGCCGCGGTCCAGGGCCGACGGATGCCAACGGATGTCGGTGCGCGGATGCGAGCCCGGGTTGACCTCCCTGGCCTCGATGATGGTTCCAGCGCCGATGGTGTCGTTGGTGCTCTCGTCGATCAGGATGAACGCGCCGGTGTCGCGATTGTCGGCATAGCTGTCGGCGATGACGATGGAGCTGGTTCGCAGTGTCACGGTGCCGATGTCGTTGAGCGCCAGCTCAACCGGCTGATCGAGCTCGCCAAGAGTCTCTGGGTCGAGTCGCGAATGCAGCTCCTGCACGGTTGCCCGCACCGTGTTGGTGGTTTGTTTGAGAGCCAGCCGCCCGCCCGCCCGCAGCGGGGAATCGACGAACCAGCAGACGGTCACATCGAGCTCGCGGGCCAGCACCGGACGAACGGCGTCGTCGGCTCCGCTGACCAGCACGTCGCCTCGACCGACGTCGATGTCATCGGCCAGCTCGATCGAAACCGACAGTGGCGCAACGCCTGTCGTGCGTTCGTCGTCGAGGGTGTCCAACGCGGTGACGGTCGACTCGGTTCCGGCGGGCAGGGATACCACCGGATCGCCGACACTGAGGGTGCCCGCCGCAAGCCGCCCGGTGTAGCGGCGGCGCACGTCCGAGGTCGGTCGCGACACCCACTGCACAGGCAGGCGCAGCCGGGCCGGCTCGGCCTGAGGCGCGCCCAGTTCCACGGCCTCCAGGTAATCCAGCAGCGTGGGGCCGCTGTACCACGGGGTGCGGTCGGAGCGGTGCACGACGTTGTCCCCGTGCTTGGCCGCGATCGGGATCACGTTGATGTCCAGGCCGCCGAGGCGCTTCCCCAACTGCTGTAGCTCGGTTTCCACCTCGGTGAACCGGCCCTGGTCGAAGTCGACCAGGTCGATCTTGTTCACCGTCGCGACAAAGTGGTTGATGCCCAACAGCTTTGCGATTCGGGCATGCCTACGGGTCTGACGCAGCACCCCCGCGCGCGCGTCGACCAGCAGGATGGCCACATGGGCGTTGGAGGCGCCGGTGAACATATTGCGGGTGTAGCGCTCGTGGCCAGGAGTGTCGGCCAGGATGTAGCTGCGGGTGGCGGTGGAAAAGAAGCGGTAGGCGACGTCGATGGTGATGCCCTGTTCGCGTTCGGCGCGCAGACCGTCCGAAAGCGCCGCCAGGTCGGCCACGCCGTCGGAGTCGGTGACGGCTTCCAGGTGGTCCAGCGGCAAGCTGTCGGTGTCGTGCAGAAGCCGCCCGATCAGGGTGCTCTTACCGTCGTCGACCGAACCCGCGGTGGTAATCCGCAGCAGCTGACGCGTGATGTCGTCGGCAGGCTGGAATTTCTCGCTTTGCTCGGTGGCGGTCATCAGCTCAGGCCCTTTCGTTCTTCTTCGCTGACGCTCATCAGCTCAGGCCCTTTCGTTCTTCTTCGCTGACGCTCATCAGAAATAGCCCTCTCGCTTTCGGTCTTCCATGGCGGCGGCCGAGGTGCGGTCGTCAGCCCGGGTCTCGCCGCGCTCGGACACCGTCGCCGCTGAGATCTCGTCGATGACCCCGCTGATCTCGGTGGCCTCCGAGCGCACCGCCCCGGTGATGGTCAGGTCGCCGACGGTGCGGTAGCGCACCCACTCCACGGCGGCGGTTTCGCCGTCTTGCGGTTCCGTGTATTCCGACACCGCCAGCAGGATGCCGTCGCGCTCGAACACCTCGCGTTCGTGGGCGTAGTAAATCGACGGTATTTCCAGGTCCTCCAGCTCGATGTAGCGCCATACATCGAGCTCGGTCCAGTTGCTCAGCGGGAATACCCGCACCTGCTCGCCTTGTTTGATCCGGCCGTTGTAGAGCGACCACGGCTCCGGGCGCTGGGCACGGGGATCCCACTGCCCGAACTCGTCGCGGAAACTCAGGATCCGTTCCTTAGCCCGGGCGCGCTCCTCGTCGCGGCGGGCCCCGCCGAAGGCGGCGTCGAAACCACCGGCTTCCAGCCCGTCGAGCAGCGTGCGGGTCTGGGCACGGTTGCGCGATGCCCCGGGACCGGGGTCAGCCACCCGCCCGGTGTCGATGGATTCCTGCACCGATGCGACGATCAGCTTGTGCCCTTCGCCGGTGACCCTGCGGTCCCGGAACTCGATCACCTCGTCGAAGTTGTGACCGGTGTCGACGTGCATCACCGGAAATGGCAGCGGTATGGGACGAAAGGCTTTCTCCGCCAGCCGAAGTAGCACGATAGAGTCCTTGCCGGCGGAAAACAGCAGCACCGGCCGCTCCAACTCGGCGACGACTTCGCGGATGATGTGCACCGCTTCGGCCTCCAGCAGCCGCAGTTCGTCGACTCGCTTTGTCTCGGCCGACTCGGTTGTGGTCATGTCGGCAGCCCCTCTCGCTCAGCGTCTACCCGGTAGCGGTCTACCCAATCATCGGAACGCTGGTCGGCCTGCCGCTCCAGCACCGGCTGGGGTGCCAGTTGCGGGTCGAGACCCAGCGACTCGAGGATGGTGCCGATCACCTGAGTCAGATTGCGCCACAACACCGGATACGGAATATCTATCGGTTCGACGTCTTCCTTGGCGAACCAGTCTCGCCAGCCCTGCTCCTGGGCCCGCAGCATGGTGACGACGTGGGCGATGCCTCTGGCGTGGTAGGTGGCACGGGCATCGCGAACGGGATCGGGCCTGCCGCGCCACACCCTGGTCTGCACCGCCCGCCAGAACGACACCGCCTGCGATATCACGTCGGGCCGGTAGACGTGGATAAGAATCGGTTCCTCGCCGACGACATCGCGGATCGCCGCCAGCAGGCTGTCGCCGGACGGGTCGGATCGATTCGGCAGGTCGCGAGCGCGGTTCAGCAGCAGCGGCGTCTGGTTCCACATCAGCTTGCCGCCCCACACGCCGTTCGGTGTTCTTCCGACCGTGCGGATGTAGTCGCGCCAGATCTCGGCTGGCGCGAGGTCAGGCTTCCCCTCGTCCAGCGGATCGAGCAGGCTCAGAATCGACTCGTCCTCGACGTCGGCGAACCACTCGCGCGGCTGCGGGGCCTGGCTCGTGGTGGGCAGATACTGGAAGAATTCCTGCGGTTCGCCGGCGACGCCGGTCGCGCGTAGCGATTCGACCAGCAGCGTGCTGCCGCTGCGCTGGGAGGCCAGCACCAGGTATGCCGACGGGCGATCTTTCACCAAAGAAGCCTAACCGAGGGAATTTGCTGCACGACTTGCAGTTACGCTCATACTGAACATAACTGTTGCGGATTCGGTTTCTGCTGCCGCAAGGACGCCGGCCGTGTCCACCGTTCGCATGGATGTGTCCGTAAACTCCAGGGCTCAGCCGATCTCGCTAGCGTCGCTCCAGAACCCGCAGTCCCAGTGAAAGAAGCAGCCGCACATCGGGATCGGCCAGCGATGTCGACAACAGCTTCTCGATCCGCCGAGCCCGGTAGCGCACGGTATTGGGATGCACGTGCAGCTGCTGCGCCGCAGCCGCGACATCACCGAAACTGTCCAGATAAGTCCGCAGCGTCTGCACCAGCACCGGGTCGTGGGCTTGCAGGTCGCGCACCCGCGGGTCCACCAGCCGCTCGTCAGCGCCGACCATCGTCACGATCTCCTCGAGCAGCACGGTGGTGCGGGCTTCGGCCAGCGACGTCACCTTACCGAACGAATCCGGATGACGCTCAGCGCTATCCAGCACGCGGTCCACTTCTGCGCGCACCGCTGCCAGGCCCGCCAGTCCGGGCAGCGGAGCGGCCACCACTGCCCGCAACTGCAGTCCCAGCTCGGTGTGCAAAGCGCTGATGGTGCCGCGAATCCAGGAGTGCAGTGACGACCGCTTCGTTGTATGAGGAAGCAGCACATATACCCGCGAGCCACGCGACCCGATCTGGGCGTCAGAGCGAAAAGCGTTGGCGCTCAATGCTAGAACATCGGCCAGCCGGTCATGACGACCTGGGCTGTGGAAGCCGATCAACGCGGCGTTGCCGTCGGCGACGATGCCCAATTCTCGCGTGATGGCGTCCACGTCGACCGATCCGAGCTCGGCCAGGCCCAGTAGCTGCTGGGCCCGTAGCGCGTGCGTCGACGGCTTGGCCGCCAGCCGGGACATGATGCGGGCCGCCAGCACCGCGGCTCCACGCAGCACCTCCTCGGCGTCGTCCGCCAGCGGCCGGGAGCCCTGCTGCACCCAGATGGTTCCGGCGAAACCCGGCGCCCGGCGGGCGTCAAAGCCCTGCTGATGAATGCCGACCGCCAACCGCGGTCGTAGGCCCAACTCGGGCCGCTCGGCGACACGGATGACGTCGCCGCCGGCCCGCAGCGCGTCGAAGATGCCCCATTGGCCGATCCACTTCAGGTGCTCGGGCGGGCCGGCGCGACCCAGGATCGACAGCCGCCGCAAATCGTCGGCTTCGTCGTTGGATGCCGAATAGGCCAACACGTGGGACTGCCCGTCTTCGATGCTGACCATGCCGTGGATCCGGTCGGCCAGCGACTGCGCCAGGCCGAACAAGTCGGTGCCGGAGTCGTGGCGCGGATCGGCCCGGTCACCATGGTGTTCCAGGACGTGATTGACCAGGCGGTAGAGCCGTTCCCAGCGGGCCCGCGGTTCCACAGCCACCACCGCTATCCCCAGCGCGACGGCCCGCGCGACCAGCGCATCGGAGGGTTGCTTGGCGAAGATGGCCACCGGCGCGCGCCCAGCCGGACCGCTGTCGATCCACTCCTGAGCCTCTTTATCGACGACGCCGAGCAGAAAGAAGACATCGGCCGAATCCGCGCCCGTCGCCAGGCCCAGCCGCACATCGTCGGAATCGATCAGCGCCGCCGACGCCACCGGCAGGTCCAGGCCGCGAGGCGCCTCGACCAGGCTCGCCACAGTGGTATCCAGGGCCAACAGCAGTTGGCCGAGTCCGACACTGTCAGCGCGCATATTGTCCGATTCTACTAGGCAATCGATCATGTCTTGTCCGATCGGCCAAGCCGACGGGGCGTCGTCACTGCGATCCTGAGATATGGACGCGATTACCGATGTTCCGCTTCCCGCCAACGAACCAATCCACGACTACGCACCGGATTCCCCCGAGCGTGCCCGACTGCAGATCGAGCTGGCCTCACTGGCCGATAACCCGATCGACCTGCCGCACGTCATCGGCGGCACCCATCGCATGGGCGACGGTGAGCGGATCGACGTCGTGCAGCCGCATCGGCACGCGGCGACACTCGGCACACTGACCAACGCCCAAGCCGCCGATGCCGCCGCCGCCGTGGATGCCGCGATGGCGGCCCGAAAGCACTGGGCGGCAACACCGTTCGATGAACGAGCTGCGATCTTCCTGCGCGCAGCCGAGCTACTCGCCGGCCCGTGGCGGGAGAAGATCGCGGCCGCGACCATGTTGGGTCAATCCAAAACCGCCTATCAGGCCGAGATCGACGCGCCCTGCGAAATGGTTGATTTCTGGCGGTTCAACGTCGATTTCGCGCGTCAGATCCTGGCGCAGCAGCCGCTGAGCGCACGCGGTGAGTGGAATCGCACCGACTATCGCCCACTGGATGGATTCGTCTATGCGATCACGCCATTCAACTTCACGTCGATCGCGGCGAATCTGCCCACCGCGCCGGCGCTGATGGGAAACACCGTGGTCTGGAAGCCCTCGATCACCCAGACATTGTCTGCATACCTGACCATGCAACTGCTGGAGGCGGCCGGGTTGCCGCCGGGTGTGGTGAACCTGGTCACCGGCGACGGTTACGCGGTGTCAGATGTGGCGCTGACCGATCCGCGGCTGGCCGGCATTCACTTCACCGGATCGACGGCGACCTTCCAGCGGCTGTGGCAACAGGTCGGCGTCAACATCGAGCACTACGACAGCTATCCGCGACTGGTGGGGGAGACCGGCGGCAAAGACTTCGTGCTCGCCCACGGTTCGGCGCGGCCGGATGTGGTGCGCACGGCACTCATCCGCGGCGCGTTCGATTACCAGGGCCAGAAGTGCTCGGCGGCGTCGCGGGCATTCATCGCCAACTCGGTGTGGCAGCAGATGGGTGACGACTTCCTGGCCGCCACCGCCGAGTTGCCGTTCGGCGACATCACCGATATGACCAACTACGGCGGCGCGTTGATCGACCAGCGGGCTTTTGCCAAGAACGTCAACGCCATCGAACGCGCGAAAAGTACAGCCGGTGTCACGATCGCCGTGGGCGGCGAATATGACGACAGCGAAGGCTATTTCGTACGTCCGACGGTATTGCTGTCCGACGACCCGACCGACGAGGCCTTTGCAACGGAGTACTTCGGTCCGCTGCTATCGGTGTACGTCTACCCCGACGACCAGTTCGAGCGGGTCCTCGACGTCATCGACACCGGATCGCGCTACGCGTTGACCGGGGCGGTGATCGCCGACGACCGCGACGCGGTGCTGGCCGCCCAGAACCGGTTGCGGTTCGCGGCGGGCAATTTCTACGTCAACGACAAGCCGACCGGAGCGGTGGTGGGTCGCCAGCCGTTCGGGGGCTCCCGCGGATCGGGAACCAACGATAAGGCCGGTTCGGCACTGAACCTGTTGCGCTGGACGTCGGCCCGCTCGATCAAGGAGACATTCGTCCCGGCCACCGATCACAACTATCCGCACATGGCGGCGCGGTGATGGTGGGGCGATCGCCAGCGCGGGGAAGCCGGGCGCAGCGGGTCGTCCCCATCGGATGGTGGCGATCGCCAGCGCGGGGAAGCCGGGCGCAGCGGGTCGTCCCCATCGGACTTGGCTTGTTCGCCAAAACACTTCGCCCGGCGATTCTTTCGGCCAGCCGGTCCGACGGGCTGCGGCGCACCGCCGAACGGTTGCCGGTCACTCGTAAGGTGGTGCACCGGTTCGTGCCGGGCGCGACGCTCGATCGTGTGCTGGACAGCGTTGCCGTACTGCGGGATTCGAGACGTCTCGTCAGCATCGACTATCTGGGCGAGGATGTCACCGACGTCGACGGCGCGAATGCCACCGTGCGGGCCTACTTGCAGCTTCTCGACGCGCTGGGCCGGCGGCCCGATGCCAACCACTCCTGCGTGCGACCACTGGAGGTGTCGCTGAAACTGTCGGCGTTGGGACAGGCGCTGGGTCGCGACGGCGAAAAGATCGCCTTGGCGTACGCGCACATCATCTGCGAGCGGGCCGAACAGATCGGTGCGTGGGTGACCGTGGATGCCGAGGACCACACCACCACGGATTCGACGCTGTCGGTCGCCGCTGACCTGCGGACCGATTTTCCGTGGCTGGGTGTGGTCTTGCAGGCCTACCTGCGGCGCACGCAGGGCGACTGCGAACAGTTCGCCGGGCCCGGGGCCAGGGTCCGGCTGTGCAAAGGCGCCTACGACGAACCTGCGTCGGTGGCCTACCGGGACCCCGCTGCGGTGACCGAGTCGTATCTGCGCTGCCTTGCGGTGCTGATGGCAGGGTCGGGGTACCCGATGGTCGCTTCACACGACCCCGTGGTCATCGACGCGGTGCCCGCGTTGGCACGCAAATCAGGCCGAGGTGCTCGGGATTTCGAATATCAGATGCTGTACGGCATCCGCGACCCTGAGCAGCTACGACTGGCGTCCGCCGGCAACCACGTTCGGGTGTATGTTCCCTTCGGCACTCAGTGGTACGGGTACTTCATGCGGCGGCTGGCCGAGCGACCGGCCAACCTGACGTTCTTCATGCGGGCGCTTGCGCAGCGCGGTCACTGAATGCGCCGTGGCCGCGGCGTTTCGGCACGTGTGAGACGGGTACGCCCCTTGGATGAAGGCTGTCATATGGCAGGGCAAACGCGACGTACGCGTCGAGTCGGTGCCTGATCCGAAGATCGAAGAGCCCACCGATGCCATCGTCGAGATAACCTCGACGAACATCTGCGGATCTGACTTGCATTTGTACGAGGTGCTTGGTGCGTTCATGAAACCGGGGGATATCCTCGGGCACGAACCCATGGGTATTGTGCGCGAGGTCGGCGATGCAACGGGCGACCTGAAGGTCGGCGACCGCGTTGTCATACCATTCCAGATCTCATGCGGCAGTTGCTACATGTGCGACAAGCAGCTCTACACACAGTGTGAGACCACTCAGGTGCGCGACCAGGGCATGGGGGCGGCGCTGTTCGGCTACTCGGAACTGTACGGCGAAGTTCCCGGTGGCCAAGCGGAACTGTTGCGGGTCCCGCAGGCCCAATTCACTCACATCAAAGTTCCGCACGAGCAACCAGATTCCCGGTATGTCTATCTCTCCGACGTGCTGCCGACGGCCTGGCAGGCGGTCGTCTATGCGGACATCCCCGACGGCGGGACCGTAGCCGTGCTCGGCCTGGGCCCCATCGGGGACATGGCCGCGCGCATCGCCGACCATCTCGGGTACCGCGTGATCGCTGTCGACCTGGTGCCCGAGCGACTGGCCCGCGCCGCTCAGCGCGGTATCCACACGGTGGATCTCGGAAAAATCGATTCCTCTGTCGGCGAGGTGATCCGGGATCTCACCGATGGGCGGGGGCCGGACTCGGTGATCGACGCGGTGGGCATGGAGGCGCATGGTTCTCCAGTAACGCGGCTGGCCCAGCAGGTCACCGGGCTGTTGCCGGACGCGGCTGCCAAGCCGCTGATGCAGACCGCAGGCGTGGACCGGCTCAGCGCGCTGTACTCCGCTATCGACATTGTGCGGCGCGGCGGAACAATTTCGTTGATCGGCGTTTACGGCGGGATGGCCGATCCGTTGCCGATGCTCACGTTGTTCGACAAGCAGGTGACTCTTCGGATGGGCCAGGCCAACGTGAAGAGATGGGTCGACGACATCATGCCCCTGCTGGTTGATGACGACCCGCTCGGCGTCGACACCTTCGCCACGCATGTGCTGCCTCTGGACCAGGCTCCTTACGCCTACGAGATTTTCCAGAAGAAGGAGGACGGCGCAGTAAAGATCATTCTGCAGCCCTAGGGGTTGACGGCGCGCCGTGGCCGTGGCCTTTCGTTGGCGAACCCCCGGACCACATGTGCGCGCACGAAATCGGCGACGACGTTGGGGTTGTCCATGTCCAGGGTCGATGACGGTGTGCTGAACAGCGAGAAGAGGATTCGTGCGAACCATTCTCCGGCGGCCTGGATGTCGAGGTCTTTGCGCACCTCGCCGGTCAGCTTGGCCGCGGCCAGGTGCGGCGCGATGAAGTCGACACATTCGCGCAGCAAGACGGCGGCGTCCTTGGTGAGCAGCAGACTGATCGCGTCGACGTCGAAGTACTTCTCCGAGGCGATGGCCCGTCGCGCCTGGGTGACGAATACCGCTGCGCGGCTCAGCTTGTCCTCCAGCGAGCCGCCCCGGTCCATGGCATCCGACATTTCGCGATAGAACCACTCCGACGCGTGTTCGGCGCACGCCTCGATAATTGCGGCCTTGTCGCGGAAGTACTCGTAGATCGTGCTGCGGGAGACGCCGGCCGCCTTGGCGATGTCGACAATCGTCGCTTTCTGCAGCCCTTGTTTGCGGAAACAGGCATACGCGGACTCCACGATCAGCTCGCGGGTGTCAGACAACTGGGTCAACGCAGAAATGTGCGTCATCGGCGTGCTCTTGCCTACAGGTCCGACGCGAGAATAAGTCCGCTGGTCGGCACCCCGGTGCCCGACGTGACCAGGACGTGCTCGACGTTGTCGACCTGATTGTGAGACGTTCCCCGTATTTGGCGGACACCCTCGGTGATGCCGTTCATGCCGTGGATGTAAGCCTCGCCGAGCAGGCCGCCGTTGGTGTTGATCGGCAGCTCTCCGCCCAGCGACAGCCGCTCGACGGTGGCGAAGTCTTTGGCCTCGCCGTGTCCGCAGAATCCGAGTTCCTCGAACTGGGTGAACACGAACGGCGTGAAGTGGTCGTAGATGAACGCCGTCTGGATATCTTGCGGCTTGAGTCCGGAGTCACGCCAGAGCTTTTCGGCGACCACGCCCATCTCGGGCAGCCCGGTGATGTCCTCGCGGTAGTAGCTGGTCATCATCTCGCCGTTGTAGGCCGCACCTTGGGCGGCCGCGGCGAGCACCGCCGGCGGCTGCCGTAGATCGCGGGCACGCTCGGCGCTGGTGACCACCAGCGCGACGCCGCCGTCGCTTTCCTGGCAGCAATCCAGCAGCCGCAGAACCGGTTCGACGATCCACCGCGAATTCTGGTGGTCTTCCAGCGTGATAGGACGCTGATAGAACCATGCATCGGGGTTGGTTGCCGCATGCTTGCGGTCGATGACAGCGATGCGGCCGAAGTCCTCGTTGGTCACCCCGTACGTCGACATGTACCGCTGGGCGTGCAGCGCGACCCACGCTGCAGGAGTGAGCAATCCGAACGGGGCATAGTGCGCCATGAACAACGGGGTCTCGGCGCTGGTGCGTCCGCTGCCACCGAACCGGAAGCCCGAACGCTCGTTGAAGGCGCGCCAGCACACCACCACATCGGCGACCCCGGCGGCCACCGCCATCGCTGCGTGGGCAACGGTGCCGGCCGCCGCCCCTCCGCCGTGCGGCACTCGGGAAAAGAAGGTCAGATCGCCGATACCGACGTTGCGTGCGACGTCGATCTCGTCGCTGGAATCCATGGTGAACGTGACCATGCCGTCGACGTCACTGGGGGACAGGCCGGCGTCGTCTAGTGCGGCGCTGACCGCTTCGCACGCCAATTGCAGTTCGCTGCGGCGGGATTCCTTGGAGAACTCGGTCTGGCCGATGCCGGCGATGGCGGTGTTGCCGGCCAGCAGCGAAGCGCTCACGCCCGGGACCCGTCAAGCAGGCTGATGACCGCCGTGCCCGAGACGTGATCGCCGAGGCTGTTGGACGCCTTGAAGGTCACCTCGACGAAATTCTCGCCGCCGGAGCCTTGCGTTTTGCCGGTCACGCTGCCGATGAAGCGCAGGGGGTCGTCAGGAAAAGAGGGCACGCCAAGGCGAATCGAGAGTTTGGTGACCATTGCCTCGGGTCCGGCCCAGTCGGTCAGGAACCGCACGCAGTAGCCATTTGAGGTCAGGATATTCATGAATAGGTTCGGCGAGCCCTGATTGTTGGCGTAGTCACGGTCGTGATGTACCGGCATGAAGTCGCGCGACGCGATCGCGCCGGCGACGATCATCGTGGTGGTGACCGGGATCTCCAGCGGGGTCACCTCATCGCCAACGTCGATATCGCCCCAATGCAAGGTTGTCGTACGGGATTTGGCGGTCGTCATAGCCGTCCTTCCGGGTATGTGCTGCCGAGGTGAGCCAGTTGCTGTGCGGCCGAGCCCAACGTGAGCTCGTTGTTTTTGGCCCACAGGAAGTAGCGGTGCAGGGGATAGGTGGTGTCGATCCCGATCCCGCCGTGCACGTGTTGGGCGGTGGCGGCGATGCGGGCACCGGCCTCGGCGGCCCAGAACTTCGCGATGCCGGCCGCCCGGGCGGCCGGCCGTCCTTCGGCGATCAGCCACGCCGCGTGCCAGGTGGTCCAGCGGATCGCCTCCAAGTCGATGAATCCGTCGGCCATCCGCTGCTGCACCGCCTGGAAGCTACCGATCGGGCGGCCGAATTGCTCACGTCCGCTTGTGTATTCGGCGGCCAATCGCAGTGCGCGGTCGGACACACCGATCTGGATCGCGCACAGGCCGACCAGCGCGCGGGTGTGCAGCGCCGCCACCAGATCGTCGGGCCCCTCGAGCCGGTCGGCGGACGAAACGGTTGCACCGTCGAGAAATACGTCGGCGTGCGGTTCACGGTTGGTGGTGGACACCGGCCGGACGTCGACGCCGGGGGCATCGGTCGCCAGCAGGAACAGTCCGACCTGCTCGTCGTCGATGCGTGCCGGAATCAGCACGGTGTCGGCGATGTGGCCGGCCGGCACCAGTTCTTTGACGCCGTCCAGTCGCCAGGTGTCTCCGTCGCGGCGGGCAGTGGTTACCGGAATGGTCGGGTCGGAGCTGCCGGGTTCCTGCAGACCCGCCGACAGGATGCGGGTTCCGTCGATCACGCCGGGCAGAAAGCGCTGCTGTTGCTCAGGACTGCCGTGTCGGGCGATCGGGTCGGCGCCGAGCAGCAGCGTCGGATAGACCGGAACCGGCGCCACGGTGGCTCCCACCTCGGCCAGCAGCACTCCGAGTTCGACGAAGCCGCCGCCGTTGCCGCCCAACGACTCCGGTAGCGCGGTACCGAGCAGGTCGGCGCGGGCCAGTTCTTTCCACAACCCGGCGTCGTAGTGGGCTTCGCCGGCCTCCAGCTCAGTCAGACGCTCGGGGGTGGCCCGCCGCTCCAACACGTCGCGGGCCAGCTTGCTGGTGGTCTCCTGCTCTTCGGTAAAAGTGAAGTCCATGTCACCCAGCCAGCCGGAACTGGTGCAGCACGAGGTCTCCATCGAACTCCTGGTAATAGACCTCGACCGGCATCCCGACCTGAACGTCGCCCGGATCGATGTCAGTCAGGTTGGAGACCAGCCGAACGCCCTCGGCAAGCTCTATCAGAACGACGATGTAGGGATAGTCGAAGAACGGGAACTTGGGCTGGTGCGGCATCACGTAGCTGTAGACCGAGCCGCGGCCGGACGACTCGATCGCTTCCCAGTCCAGCGAGCGGCATTTCGGGCACATCGGCTGCGGTGGATTGCGCAAGGTCCCGCATCCGCCGCAGCGCTGGATCAGTAGCTTGTGCTCGCGCAGCCCATGCCAGAAAAACTCGGTGTCCGGGCTGATCGTCGGTGCCAATCGCGTCGTCATCAACGTGCCGGCTTGAATCGCAGGACCCGAAAGCGTTGGCGCCCGAGGACTTCACCGGTCTGGTCGGTGTAGGTGAGCACCCAGGTCAGGAAGAAACCGGTGCCCAGCGCCGTCTTCTTCTCGTCGGAGATCTCCTCGTACACCGACGTCGCGCTGATGACATCGCCAAGCCGGGGATAGCGCTCGATCTCGAACTCCGAATTGGTCGCCACGATGCTGGTGTAGCCGGCCTCGTCCAGGAACGCCGTGGGATTGCTGGTGATCTCGACGGGTGAACCGCCGCGTTCGCCGATGCCTTCCAGTTTCGGCGCTGGCATCGTCCAGGTCTGCAGCATCACCGGCGGCGACACGATGCCGCCGAACCGGGACTGTGCCGCGAACTCCGGGTCGAGGTAGACCGGGTTCATGTCGTCGAGTGCGTGCGCCCAGTGCCGGATCATCGGCTGATTGACCGGATCGGGCGCCACCGAGGGCTTTTCGCTGCCGCCGGTGTGCTGGCCGACGAGTGTCCTCAGCTTGCTGTGCAACTCGGTGTCTGAGTCGGTCACTGGGTTGATCCTCCTGACTTGTCCGGGGCGCGAAGGTCACGTGGTGCCCGCGGCATGCCCAATCCGGCCATCGCGATGATGTCTCGTTGGATTTCGTTCGCGCCGCCGCCGAATGTGCTGATGACGGCGACCCGGTAGGCCGATTCCAGCGCACCGCGCAGCGGCGCGTCGGCGCCACGCCGTAACCCGTTGTGGTCAAGTACTTCCAGTAGTTCGCGGGCGACCTGCGGGGCCAGTTCGGTACCAAAGACCTTCGCCGCCGAGGCTTCGCCCATGTTGAGTGTGCCTTTGGTCATCGCGGCGTTGACCCGAAGGTTGATCAGTTTGTATGCCGCGACCTGCGCCTCGACCCGGGCTAGCGCCAGCTGCACCCAGGGTTTGTCGATGACGCGGCCGCCGTCGAGTTCGGTGTCGCGCGCCCATTGCAGCGTTCGCTCGAACAGCGGCTCGAGCGCACCGAGATTGCCCAGGGCGGCGCGTTCGAAGTTCAACTGGGTGGTGATCAGCTGCCAGCCCTGGTTTTCGCCCGCCACGATCGCGCTCGCCGGCACCCGCACGTTGTCGTAGAAGGTGTAGAAGGTCGAGACGCCCGGCATGGTGTGCAGCGGCTGCCAGGAGAATCCGGGCGACGAGGTGGGCACGATGAAGATCGAAATACCTTTGTGCTTCTTGGCATTCGGATCGGTGCGCGCGGCCAGCCAGATGTAGTCGGCATATGCGGCGCCGCTGGTGAACATCTTCTGGCCGTTGATCACGTACTCGTCGCCGTCGCGGACCGCGGTGGTGCGCAGCGATGCCAGGTCGCTGCCCGCCTCCGGCTCGGAGTAGCCGATGGCGAACTCGACGCTGCCCTGCAGGATTGCCGGCAGGAACGTCTGCTTTTGCTCCTCGGTGCCGTAGTGCATCAGGGTCGGCCCGACGGTGTTGAGGGTCACCAGCGGGATCGGCGCGTTGACCCTTCTGGCCTCTTCGGCGAAGATGAACTGTTCGATAGCCGAGAAACCCCGCCCACCAAATTCTTTGGGCCAACCGACACCGAGCAGGTCGGCGGCTGCCAGAGCGCGCACGCATTCGAGTACCGCCGGGCCGCCCTCCATGCGTTCGCTGACGGCGGCCTGCCGTTCGGGCGTCATCACCTGTTCCATCGTTGCGCGGATCTCGTCGCGCAGCTGTTCTTGCTCGGGGGTGTAGTCCAGTCGCATCGGTTAGGCCCCCAGCCGTACCGGCATCCGCTTGACCCCTGGCACCATGGTGGCCCGCATCCGGTCGACCTGGCCGACCAACTCGAGTCCGGGGAACCGGCGCAACAGCTCCTCGAACATCACCGTTGCCTCCAGGCGCGCCAGTTGTGCGCCGACACAGGAATGCTCACCGCACCCGAATGCGATGTGCGGGTTCGGGTGACGAGTCACCTTGAACTCTTCTGAGTCGGTGCCGAAGACGTCCTCGTCACGGTTGGCCGATTGGTACAGCATCACTACCACGTCGCCTTCGGCGATTCGCTGGCCGCGGATCTCGACGTCGACGTTGGCGGTGCGGGCCATGTGAACCACCGGGCTGTTCCACCGCAACATCTCTTCGACGGCCCCGGGGATCAGCGAAGGATCTCCGACCAGCAGGCGGAGCTGGTCGGGATGGGTGATCAGCGCCAACGTGCCCAGCGCGATCAGATTGCGGGTGGTCTCGTTGCCGGCCACCAGCAACAGAAACGCGAAGTTGAGCAGGTCTTCGTCGGTGAGCCGGTCGCCGTCGATCTCGGCACCGGCGAGCACCGAAAGCAAGTCGTCGCGCGGTTCGATCCGCCTTGCCCCGATCAGCTTTTGGAAATACTCGAAGAGCTGGCCAAGGGCCACCAGCGGATCGAGATCGATCTCCGGGTCCGCGGTTCCGGTGGCCGCGTCCGACCAGGCCCGGAACTGCTCCCAGTCGTCAGGCGGCGCGCCGATCAGCTCGGCGATCATCCGGGTGGGCAGGGGAGCGGCGATCTCTTCGGCGAACTCGTGCACGGAACCCGGTTCCAGACCGTCGAGGATGCCTCGCACGATCTCGCGGATCTTCGGCTCCAGCACGGCAACACGACGCCGGGTGAAGCCGGAGTTGATCAGCTTGCGCATCTGCCGATGCCGGGGTGGATCGGTGAAGATGAGGCTCCCGGGTTGCACCGGGTTCGGCATCGCCGGGTCCGGGATGGAAATGCCCTTGGTCGAACTGAACGTGGCCGGGCTGCTCGACACCAAGCGGATGTCTTCGTAGCGGAGCAGCGCCCAAAAGTTGGTGACGTCGTTCCAGCACACCGGCGCCGTCGCGCGCAGCTCGCGGTATGCGGGATAGGGATCGCCGGCGTAGAAGTCCGGGGAATGCAGCGGGACCGTCGAGCAGGACTTCACGTACACCCTGGCCTCCCTCGACGATCATGATCGTACATTTACACCTGATCTGTCCGGTGCACTCTGTCTACTCCGAGGGCATCGATGATGTCAATATGCTTGTGGTTGAACTGAAATTGGCGCAATGCCGTTGATAGTGCGATGTCGAGCATTGACGACAGCGGCCCGACAGGTGTAGACCGAACGTTGAGCCGCCAGACCGTCCAAAGGAATCAACATGGCTGACCCATGCTCACTGATCGACACCTACCCGGTCTACATCGATGGCCACTGGGTCGACCCCGATAACGGCCGCTACGACGACATCTGTCCGGCCACCGAGGCGGTGATCGCGTCGGCTCCCGACCCGAGCCGCGCTCAGGTCGACAGCGCGATCGCGGCCGCCAGGAGCGCATTCGACTCGGGAGCGTGGGCCGACGCCGGAGCCGAGCAGCGGGCCGCGGTTCTCAACCAACTCGGTGAGGCGCTGCTGGCGCACGCCGACGAGTTCTTCGGGTTGGCTCAACTGGAGTGGGGATGCACGGCCAACGAGCGGGTGATCCACGTCGACGGGCCGGCATTCGTTGCGCTGAATGCCGCAGAACTCGCCACCCATCCCGTCGAGGAGCAGATCGAGGCGTACGGCGCCGCGGGCACCACGCTGCTGCGCTATGAGCCGCTCGGCGTGGTGTCGATCCTGACGCCGTGGAACTTCCCGCACACCCTCAACGTGATGAAGGTCTGCGCCGCGCTGGCCGCGGGCAACACCGTCGTGCTCAAGCCGTCGCCGCTGGCGCCGCTGGCTGGTCTGGCGCTGGCCCGGATCATCCAGGAGCACACCGATATTCCGCCGGGTGTGGTCAACGTCGTCACGCCAACCGACATCGAATCCAGCAAGCTGCTGACCGTCGACCCGCGAATCGACATGGTGAGCTTCACCGGGAGTTCGGTTGTCGGTCGCGAAGTCATGGCCGCGGCCGGCGGGACCATGAAACGGCTGTTGCTCGAATGCGGAGGCAAGTCGGCCAGCATCGTGCTCGATGACGTCACGCTGGATGACGAGCTGCTGCAGCGGATGCTGTTCGAGTCCTGTTCGTTCCACGCCGGGCAGGCCTGCATTCTGCACAGTCGGCTGCTGCTTCCCGATGCGATCCACGACCAGGTCGTCGATCGGCTGGTCGCGTTGGCCCAGGCGGTGAAGGTCGGCGACCCGACCGATCCGGAGGTACAGATGGGTCCGCTGATCAGTGACACGCAGTGCAAACGCGTTCAGGCACATGTGGATCGGGCTCTCGACGACGGCGCCAAGCTGGTAACCGGGGGTGGCAGTCCTCCCGGTCTGGAGAAAGGCTTCTACTTCGAGCCGACGATCCTCACCGAGGTCACGCCGAATGCGACCATCGCCCAGGAAGAGGTATTCGGCCCGGTGTTGTCGGTGCTGCGCTACAGCGACGACGACGACGCGGTGCGGATCGCGAACAACTCTCAGTACGGACTTTCCGGTGCGGTGTGGGGCACCGACGTGGAGCGTGCGCTCGCCGTTGCCCGCCGCGTTCGCACCGGGCAGATCGCGGTCAACGGCTTCGGCCCCGGCGGTGCGCCGTTCGGCGGGTTCAATCAGAGCGGGTTCGGCCGGGAGAGCGGCGGGATCATCGGAATTCGCCAGTACATGGAGCCGAAGGCCATGGGTCTGCCGGCGTGACACGCACGGCGCACGTGACAGGGGCCCTCGGAGGGCTTCACGTGGTCGAGATCGCTGACGAGATCTCCGGGCCGTACTGCGGCAAGCTGCTCGCCGACCTCGGCGCCGAGGTGACGAAAATCGAGACGCCAGAACGAGATTCGTTGCGACGCTATGGCCCTTTTCCCGGCGGTGAGCCAAACCCGGACCGCGCCGGGCTGTTCGAGTACCTCAATTCCGGAAAACGCGGCACGGTCCTCGACCTCACGAGTGACGACGGCGGGGCTGCCGCCCGTCGACTCATCGCCGACGCCGATGTGCTGATCTCAGCGGGCACCGTGGCTCTGCCACAGCTTAACCCCGGGTTGGTGGTCGTGCACATCTCAAACTTCGGACGGCACAGCCCGTTTCGCGACCGGGCGGCGACGCCGCTGACCATGCAGGCAGCATCGGGCTGGATCAGCGCACGTGATCCCGACCGACCGCCGGTGCAGGCAGGCGCCCGGATCGCCGAATATGTCGCGGGCGCGTATGCGGCGCTGGGCGCGCTGACCGCGCTGCGCATCGCACCCGCCAATCAGGTGACTGAGGTCGATGTCTCGGTATTGGAGGCACTGCTGTCGACGCTGCCGTACCCGATGCTGATGGCCGAACGCATGCGCGCGCTGGGCTTGCCGTCCAATATCCGTCAGGCCCCGATGCTGGGTGTGGTCCGGGCCGCCGATGGCTGGGTCGGCATCAACTGCCTCACCGGACAGCACTGGCTCGACGTGTGCGCGATGCTCGAACTGCCGGAGTTCGGCGAGCAGCAGTACGCGATCATGATGGGCGGCCCCGAGCGCGCCGAATTCTTCGCCGCCGCCCAGCCGTGGCTGAGCGATCGAACCGTCGCCGACATCGTCGAACTCAGCCAGGCACTGCGCATCCCCGCGGCACCGGTCGCCGACGGCGCCGACGCACTCCAATGTCCCCAGTACGTCAAGAGGGACTTCTTCGTCGACGCCGGCGCGGAGGGCTGGTCGTTTCGCCAGCCGGGCCCGTCGTTCCGGCTCTCGAAAACCCCCGCGATCGCCACGCACGGTCAGCCGTCGCCAAGAAGACCACGGACCGTTTCGGCAAAGGATCTATCCTTGCCGTTCGCCGGACTGAAAGTCCTTGATCTGAGCACATTTTGGGCGGGCGGATATCTCACCTGCTACCTCGGCGCCTTCGGTGCCGACGTCGTCAAGCTCGAGTCGATCCAGCGACCGGACGGTTTCCGCTATTCGGCGGCGTACCCGCATGAGGGCGAGGACTGGTACGAGCGCAGCGCGCTGTGGCAGGCCACCAACCTCAACAAGCGAGATATCACCTTGGATTTGACATCGCAGGCCGGCCGCGACCTCGCGTATCGGCTTGCCGCGCAGGCTGATGTCGTCGTGGAGAACTTTTCTCCGCGGGTGGTAGAGCAGTTCGGGCTGGACTACCAATCGCTTGTTGCGCTGCGCCCCGACGTAATCGCAATCCGGATGCCAGGATTCGGCCTCGACGGCCCGTGGCGAGAGTACGTCGGCTGGGCGCTGAACATCGAACAGGTCTCGGGCATGTCAGCGGTGACCGGCTACGCCGACGGTCCGCCGTGCAACGTGCAGGGCCCCGCCGACCCCATCGTCGGTGTGCACGCCGGGGTGGCGCTGCTCGCCGCGCTCGACCATCGCCGCCGCACCGGCGAAGGCCAGTTGATCGAGGTCGCGCAGATTGAAGTCGGTGCCGCCGTCACCGCCGAACCGGTGATCGAGTATTCGATGAACGGGATCGTCCGGCCGCGCGACGGCAACCGGCAGCGGGGCTGCTGCCAGGGCGTCTACCCGACCGACACCGACGACGCGTGGGTGGCGCTGTCAGTGCGCGACGACACCGACTGGTCGCAGTTGGTCGAAGCGATGGGGCGTCCCGGCCTGCTCGAGGACGACCGATTGGCGACAGCCCATGGTCGCGAGGCCGCCCACGACGTCTTCGATGGGGTCGTCGCGGCCTGGACTCGAACGCGGGCGACCGCCGATATCGTCGCCGCCCTTCGGGAACGCAACATCCCCGTCGAGGAGGTCATCGCACCCGAGCAGATGTATGACCTGCCGGGCCTCGATGCCCGCGGCTACTACGAGGATTTCGAGCATGCGGTCACCGGCAGGCATCGCTATCCCGGCTGGCCGTTCCGCATCACTCCCGGCCCGGCTCGTCATCACCGCTTCGCCCCGCCCACTCTCGGCCAGCACAACGACGAGATCCTGGGCGGCCTTGGACTATCCCGCTATGAGCTGGATGCCCTGCGCCGCGACCGGGTGATCGGCGAACGGGTGATGAGCTAGCCTGCTCACGTGCTGCTGACCTCGCTGAATCCCGCCGTGGTCGCCGGCGGCCACGATCTCGGCGACGCCGTCCGCTTCGGCGACGTCACGCTCAGCCGCAGCGACGTCATCGGGGCCGCCACCTCGGTGGCCGAACGGGTCGGCGGTGCGGACCGGATCGCGGTGCTGGCCACGCCGACCGCGCCGACCGCGCTGGCCATCGCCGGATGCCTGATCGCCGGCGTGCCGGTGGTCCCGGTGCCCGCCGACGTCGGGGAGGCCGAGCGTCGCCACATCCTCACCGACTCCGGGGCACAGGCCTGGCTGGGCCCGGTGCCCGACCACCCGGAAGGGCTGCCACACATCCCGGTGCGGATGCACGCCCGTTCCTGGCACCGCCTACCCGAGCCGTCCCCGCAGGACACCGCGCTGATCATCTACACCTCAGGCACCACCGGCCCGCCCAAAGGTGTGCAGCTGAGCGGTCAGGCGATCGCGGCCGACCTGGACGCGCTTGCCGAGGCCTGGCAGTGGACTGCCGACGACACCCTGGTGCACGGCTTGCCGTTGTTTCACGTGCACGGCCTGGTGTTGGGCCTGCTCGGGTCGCTGCGAGTCGGAAACCGCTTCGTGCACACCGGAAAACCATCGCCCGAGGCGTACGCGGCGGCTCACGGCACGCTGTATTTCGGCGTCCCGACAGTGTGGTCGCGGTTGGTGGGTGACGCGGCGGCCGCTGAGGCGCTGCGGCCGGCGCGGCTGCTGGTGTCCGGGAGTGCCGGCCTGCCGGTGCCGGTGTTCGACCAGTTGGTCCGGCTCACCGGGCATGCACCCGTCGAGCGCTACGGTGCCACCGAATCGTTGATCACGCTGTCTACCCGTGCCGACGGTGAGCGCCGTCCCGGCTGGGTCGGCCTGCCGCTGGCCGGCATCCAGACCCGGTTGGTCGACGACGAAGGCAGCCCGGTGTCGCACGACGCGGAAACGATTGGGCGACTGCAGGTTCGCGGCCCCACTCTGTTCAACGGCTACCTGAACCGGCCGGACGCCAACGCGGAGGCGTTCGACGCCGACGGCTGGTATCGCACCGGCGATGCCGCGGTGATCGACGGCGAGGGTATGCATCGCATCGTCGGCCGCGAGTCGGTAGACCTGATCAAGTCGGGTGGCTACCGGGTCGGGGCCGGCGAAATCGAGACGGTGTTGCTCGGGCATCCGGGCGTGGCCGAGGCGGCGGTGGTCGGGCTGCCCGATGAAGACCTGGGCCAGCGTATCGTCGCGTTCATCGTTGGTGACGCCGAGCCGCAGGATCTGATCGACTATGTGGCCCAACAGCTTTCAGTGCACAAACGGCCTCGTGAGGTCCGGATCGTCGATGAGCTGCCACGCAACGCGATGGGCAAGGTACTCAAGAAGGAACTGCTGACACGGGGCTGAGGGTCAACGGCGCCCCGATCTGCACTGCAAACGTCAGCGTCAGATACGAGCCAGCCGGCAGATCATCACCTACCGTGGTTGCCGTGTACCGAAGCAGCAGAACCACAGCGGCCACTTCGGCCTCTGCTGTAACAGCTGCGGCCGCCCCCGTCACACCGATGAGACGGGTTGCCGCCTCGTGCCTGGTCGGCTCGGCGATCGAGTTCTACGACTTCCTGATTTATGGCACCGCGGCGGCGCTGGTGTTTCCGACCGTGTTCTTCCCGCATCTCAGCCCGGCGCTGGCCACCCTTGCCTCGATGGGCACCTTCGCCAGCGCGTTCGTGGCCCGGCCGATCGGCGGGGCCACCTTCGGCTACTTCGGGGATCGGCTGGGTCGTAAGAAGACGCTGATCGCCACGCTGCTGATCATGGCCATTGCAACCATGTCCGTGGGCGCGGTGCCCAGCACGGCGACCATCGGTGTGGCAGCCCCATTGATCCTGGTTGCGCTGCGGCTGCTGCAAGGTTTTGCCGTCGGCGGGGAATGGGCGGGCTCGGCCTTGCTGAGCGCCGAATACGCCCCCGAGGGCAAACGCGGCCGGTACGGGATGTTCACCCTGCTCGGCGGCGGAACCGCGGCGGTGTTGTCGAGCCTGACGTTTCTGGGCGTGAACTTCACCATCGGCGAAAACAGCCCCGCGTTCATGCAATGGGGGTGGCGGATACCGTTCCTGATCAGCGCGGGCCTGATCGCCATCGCGCTGTATGTGCGGCTGCGGATCGACGAGACCCCGGTGTTCGTCGAGGAGAAGGCCCGAAACCTGCATCCCCAGAGCCCCGATCGCGGAGTTGCTGCGCCTGCAGCGCCGCGAGATCTTCCTGGCTGGTGGCAGCATCCTGGGCGGTATGGGCTTCGTCTACATGGCGAACACCTACCTGACCAGATACGCCCACTCCGATCTGGGGTACACCCGGAGCTTCATCTGGGCTGTCGGTGCGCTGGGCGGATTGGTCAGCATCACGTTCGTCGCGCTCTCGGCCACGCTGTGCGATCGATTCGGACGTCGTCGCATCATGTTGATCGGTTGGGCGGGGTGCGTGCCCTGGGCGCTGGTGGTGATTCCGTTGATCGACACCGGCAAACCGGTGCTCTACGCGGTGGCCATTGTCGGCATGTGCGCGGTCGGCGCGGTCGGCTCCGGGCCCACGGGAGCCTTCATTCCTGAGCTGTTCGCCACCCGCTACCGCTACAGCGGATCGGCATTGGCGATCAACCTCGCCGGGGTTTTTGGCGGTGCGTTGCCGCCGCTGATCGCCGGAACATTGCAGTCGGCGTACGGCAGCTGGGCCATCGGTCCGATGCTCGCGATCCTCGGCCTGGCCAGCTTCGTGTGCACCTACCTGCTACCGGAAACCAAAGGAACGACGCTGCAATCCGGCGGCGGCTAGCTCAGTTGGCGTGCAGGTCTTCGTTGAGCGCGATGCCGCGACCGTCGCGGGACACCACCTCGACCGCGCCGGTCACCGAGTTGCGACGGAACAGCAAGTTGCTAACGCCGGAGAGTTCACGGGCTTTGACTGAATTCCGTTCAGGCAGAGTCACTTTCGTGCCCGCGGTGACATAGAGACCGGCTTCGACGACGCTGTCGTCGCCGAGTGAGATGCCCAGCCCCGAGTTGGCGCCGAGCAGGCAGTGCTTGCCGATCGAGATCACTTCGGTCCCACCGCCGGAGAGTGTGCCCATGATCGACGCGCCCCCGCCGATGTCGGAGCCGTCGCCGACCACCACACCCGCCGAGATGCGGCCCTCCACCATCGAGGCGCCCAGTGTGCCCGCGTTGTAGTTGACGAAGCCCTCGTGCATCACCGTCGTTCCGGACGCCAGATGCGCGCCCAGTCGCACCCGATCGGCATCGGCGATGCGTACGCCGCTCGGCACGACGTAGTCGACCATGCGGGGAAACTTGTCCACGCCGTACACCGCGACCGGTCCGCGGCGGCGCAGCCGTGCCCGCACCCTCTCGAAATCCTCGACGGCGCAGGGCCCGTGGTTGGTCCACACCACGTTGGTCAGCACCCCGAAGAAGCCGTCGGCGTTCAGCCCGTGCGGAGCGACCAGTCGATGCGAGAGCAAATGCAGTCGCAGGTAGGCGTCGTAGGCGTCGGCGGCCTTGTCGTCCAGCGAGCCGATCACCGTGCGCACCACGACGGTCTCGGTGTCGCGCTCGTCGTCGCGGCCGGCCAGCGCCGCCAGCTCCTCGGGCACCTCGGCCACCGACAACCGCACGGTGCCGCTCTCGCCCGACTCGATCAGTTCCGGTGCGGGGAACCAGGTGTCGAGGATCGATCCGTTGGCGGCCAGCGTCGCCAACCCAATACCCGAAGCTGCAGTCACGTGCCCCACGCTACCCACCCACTACGCTGGGATCGTGCTGGACCTACGCGGCGACCCGATCGAGCTGACGGCAGCTCTGGTCGATATCCCCAGCGAGTCGCGGCAAGAAGAACGCATCGCCGACGAGGTCGAGGCCGCGTTGCGGGCGCAGACTCCCCAGGCATTGGGCTACGAAATCATCCGCAACGGCAACGCGGTGCTGGCCCGCACCGTGCTGGGCCGGCCGACGCGGGTGCTGCTGGCCGGGCATCTCGACACCGTCCCGGTAGCCGGCAACCTGCCGAGCCGCCGAGACGGCGATTCGCTGCACGGTTGCGGCACCACCGACATGAAGTCGGGTGACGCGGTCTTCCTGCACCTGGCCGCCACGGTCGCAACGCCCGCGCACGATCTGACGTTGGTGTTCTACGACTGCGAGGAAATCGAGTCAGCGGCAAACGGATTGGGGCGCATCGAACGTGAGTTGCCCGACTGGTTAACGGCCGACGTGGCGATCCTGGGTGAGCCGACCGGCGGCTACATCGAGGCGGGCTGTCAGGGCACCCTGCGCGTGGTCATCCACGCGACCGGAACACGGGCGCATTCGGCGCGATCGTGGTTGGGCGACAACGCGATTCACAAGCTGGGTGCTGTGCTGGATCGGCTCGCGGCCTATCAGGCCCGCAGTGTCGAGATCGACGGCTGCACCTACCGCGAAGGGTTGTCGGCGGTGCGCATCGATGGCGGCGTTGCCGGCAACGTGATCCCCGACGCCGCGTCGGTGACCGTGAACTTCCGCTTCGCGCCCGACCGTTCCTCGGACGCCGCGCTGGGTCATGTGCTGGAGGTTTTCGACGGCCTCGACGTGCAGATCGAGCAGACCGACCTGGCCGCCGGGGCGCTGCCCGGGCTCGCCAAGCCCGCCGCCAAGGCCCTCGTCGAGGCCGCCGCCGGGCAGGTGCGGGCGAAGTACGGGTGGACCGACGTGTCGCGGTTCGCCGCCCGGGGCACCCCCGCGGTCAACTACGGGCCCGGCGATCCCAACCTCGCGCACACCCGCGACGAGCGGGTGCCCGTCAACCAGATCACCGCCGCCGTGACCATGCTGCGGGGATACCTGAGCGGCTCGTCCTAGAGGCTTTGCGCTTTTAGCCACGATATGGCCACTCTGCCAGATGTATATACCGCCTAGCTGTTGCCAAAACCGACGGCGCCCTAGACCGTGTTCGCGGCGGCCAGCTTTGAGTTGAGAAGCATCAGCGGCGCGTCAGGGTCATGCGGCTGGGGGATGGCTGCAAGAGCGAAGTCAGCGATGACGCCGGGGCGAAACACCAGGCAGTGCGTGGAGCCGCCGAACTGGAAGTACCCCAGTTCTTCACCTTTGGCGACGTGGTGACCCGCGGTGACGCTTGGATCAATGATGCACGAGGACACATCCGACATTCCGATCGCCACAAAGGCCATTAGGCCGATGACGGGGTTGTCGGCCTCGATGAGGATGATCGCCCGCGCCGCCGTATGCGCCATGTAGGACTGCGAGTTCGTCGGCTCGACCGCGTCGCTGCCTTCGGAGTCAGCCTCCGAGTAGTAGGTGCCCTCCTGGATGGAGGCCCGCACGATCGTGCCGGCGACCGGGCTGTGCCACCGGTGGTAATTGACCGCGCTCAGAAAGGCCTGATAGATGGTTCCGCCGACAAACTGATCAACCGACTCGTCCTGGGCCAGCAAGTCCTGCAGCGAATAGGGCTGACTCTTGATCCAGAAGCGGTCCTGGCGCGCGACGTCAACGGCGATGCCGTACGGGGTCGACTCGCAGGCGTTGACGATCACCGTGTCGTCGCCGTGGGCGGCGACCGGACGCTGGCCGTCCTTGAAACGCCGGGTGAAGAAGTCGTTCCAGGAGGTGAAACCCCAGTATTCGTCGGCGGGATCGTGCTCGAACTGCTCGATACCGACGGCCCGTTGGGCCGCAGCACATTTCCAGCCCGATGGTGAATCGTTGAGCACGTACAGCGAATCAGCGCTGTCGAGAAAGCCGCACCAGGCGGTCAGGATCTTTTTCAGCATCGCGTTGATCCGGGGGTCGCGGAACGCGGCGAACCCGGCCGGCGTGCCCATCGTCCAGTCCAGGATCGCCCCAATCGGCGTGACCACCATCGAGTCCACGCCGAACTCAGGTGCCATCGTCAGCACCTCATTGATCAAGCGCAGCATCTGCGGCACGCTCTCCAGGTGCCGCTTGGTGTAGGGCTTGGCATTTGGTACCTGGGAGATCATCTCGTTCATATACATCCGCACCACGGGATCGTTGTCGATCAATTCTTGGAACTCCACTATCACCGGATGGAGCGCGACGTCCTCGCCCCGCGCCTCCACCCGCTCCCGGTGCCCGGCAAGCCAGGACTCCAGATCGTCTTGGTCGTCGGGCAACCAGCCGGCTTGGCGGCGGACATCCACTGAATGAGAACGAGGCGTCACATTAGCAACCTAAGGTCGGATCGACCGCCCAGATAGCCAGGCACGCACAGCTATCCCGATGCCGGTCGGTTGGACGGCTTCAGCAGTCTGGCCCATGTCAGTGAGACCTGCGTACCGCGCTCGGAGGTGTCGATCCGCACGTCATCGGCGAGCACCCGCATAAGAGGAATGCCCCGGCCACGCAGTCCATCGTGCACCGATGCGCTCGCCCGCATCGATGGCCGCCAGCGGCCGCGATCGCTGACATTGACATCCAGGATATCGATGCCGTCATCGTAGGAGGCTGTGCACTCGACAGTCCCCTGGCCAGGGGCTTCGAGGTAGCCGAACTCGACGGCGTTCGCGAGCGCTTCGTAAACGGCCAGAATCACGTCGCAGCGTCGTTCGTCGTCCAACGGGAAATGCTGCTGCAGCCAACTCGCAAACTCGATCCGGATCCGTGCGGCACCGGAGGCATCCGCGACTGTCGTGCAAACGAGCTCCGACCGGTTGTCCTTGCACGCAAGCCCTTCGACGGGCTGTCGACAAACGTTCATCTAGAGGGCGTACCCGCCCAACAGTGGGATTACGCGCTGCTGAAATCGTGAAGTGCGTCATCGAGGGTGCGGAACAGCGTGATCTCGATGCCGAGCAGGGTAATCGGGCGGCTGGTCGCCGGCCCGTCGGCAACAACCCCGAATCGAGCGGTCGGTGTCACATTGGTGCGCGCAGTGACGAGCACGCTGATCCCGGCCGTTGCCAGGAAGTCCACTTTGGACAGATCAATGATCAGTCCTGCCGGCGACTTCGCTGCGGCAGCGGCGATCGCCTCGTTCAACTGGGGAGCGGTCAGTAGGTCCACAGTGCCCACAGCCGCCAACACGACTACGCGGTCGACCCAGGATTCCTGGACCTCGAGCTCGTCTTGGCTCGGGAAGACATCGCCGGTTGCGAAGGAGTATTCGGCCATGCTTAACCTCATGTCTGTCGACCCATCACTGGTGCGCCTTCAAAGGTCAGGGGCACCACTGTGTCTGGCAGCGGCTGTGGATTCAACCGGATGTAACGTAGGCGGCCATCGAGCCGGTCGCGGCCTGTGCGGCGGTTACGCACACAATGTTACGCACGCAAAAATGCGGCGGCGGGACGTGACGCGAGATGCCGGGCCCCACTGGGTCTAGCCCGATGCGAAGATGCTGCGGCACAGGAGTATTGGAGACCCTACCGGGTGGCTCCTGAGCAGCTAGGCGCGCTGCGCCTGGGCCGACGCATCGGCGGCCGCGGGATGCAGTCCCCGATCGGCCAACTCGGCCGCCACGTCAGCCAGCGCTGTGGCATCGCCGTCGGCCAGCGCCCGGGCGTGCAGCAGCGTCAGCCGTCCCAGCACGCAGTTCACCTCCACCGCCAAGCGTTCGGCTCGCTGCACGGCGCGCACATCTCCGAGTCGGGTCGCATCCTGTAGCGCGCGCAGCGCGATCGCCGACTGCCCGCCGCGTTCTGCGGTCTGGACCGCTTCACGGGCGGCGTCGATCGCGCCCGTCGTGTCGCCGCGGGCCGCCTTCGACCATGCCTTCGCCAGGGCCAACTCCGGAGCGAACAACGTCGATTTCATGCCGTGTCGTGACTCTGCCCGACTGAAAACCTTTGCGGCCTCGAGTTGTTCGCCTTGTTGGCCGAGCGCCTGTGCCAGCAGGCTCAACGACAGCGGACCCCAGGAGTAGCCGGTGCGCGCCAGCGGGTCGGCGGCCCGGCTGAGCAGCGTCACGGCGGCGTCGAAATCGCCCTGGGCGAGCGCGACGTAGCCCACCAACGTCTCGGCGATCGCCCGGCCCGGCTGCTGCAGCTCGGCGAAATCGGTGTAGCGGTTGGCCAATGCGCGGGCGTCGGTCAGCCGCCCCGCCATCACCAGCGCGGTGATGCGGCCGAAGCCGCTGGTGAACCGCAGCAAACCGGGATGGTCGGCGGCGGTCGCACGCCGGGCCAGCGCCTCGACGTCGTCGAATTGTCCGGTGCGGGCAGAGCTCAGCGCCGCCGCCGAGGCCGCCCACCCCACGGCCACCTCGTCGGCGTGCGGCGACGCCAGCACCTGGCCCGCGATTCGCAACGTGCGCAACGGCGTGCCCGCGTTCATGGCAAACGTCCCCGCCAGCGCGTCGAGCGTGGCCTGCGCCGTCGGCGCCGAGATCCGGCCACGGATGGTCTGCAGGAACGCGGTGGCCCGCTCCGGCTCGCTGAGCATCCAGAACTGGTTGGCCGCCCGCGGTAGTGCCCACGCGATCAGCTCGGACGGCGACAACCCCTCGGGGTCCACCGCGGCCAGCACGGCGTCGGCGTCTCGTCCGCGGCCCTGCCAGGCCAGCGCGTAGGCCAACGCCAGCCGCCCGGCCAGGCCGCCCGAACGGTCCAGCGCGGCGCGTGCGAGCTGCTCGGCCAGCCCCAGCTCGCCGAGTCGCAGCGCATGCTGGGCCGCGGCGACGATGTCGGCGTCTGCGCCGGGGGTGTCGCTTTCGACGGCCAGCGCGCGGAGCCGCAGCTGATCGCCGACATCACCGGGCGGATGGGCTGCGAGTTGTTCGACCAGCGAGGTGCGCAGCGCCCGCGCGGCATCCGGCGCCAGCGCGGCGCGGACGCGGTCGGTGTGCAGCGGATGGGCCGGGTAGACCATCGCCTCGCCATCGACAGCGACCGCGCCGGTGGCTTCGGCCTGGCCGACGGCATCGTCGCCGGCGAGTGCCGCCGCGTCGTCACGGCGCAGTGGTTCTGCGACCGCCAACAAGTCCAGCACCGAGCGCACCGGTGTGGGCAGATCGGACAGGTAGCCGTCGATCAGGGCCGACAGCGACGCGCGATCATCGTCGGCCTGCACCAGACCACCGTCGCTGACCAGGTGTCGTAGGTAAAGCGGGTTGCCTTGACTGCGCTGAAACACCTCGTCGATCGCCGTCGCATCCAGCGGCGACCCCAGGGCGGATTCCAGCAACGCCGCCGTCGTCGCTTCGTCCAGCGGACCGACCTCGATCCGGGTCAGCAGCTCATCGGCCCACAGTGCCGCGACCGCGTCCGGCAGCTCGGCGCCGGCGCGGACCGTGACGATCAGCCGCGCCGAGCCGCTCAGCGCCAGCTGGTAGACCAGGGTGGCGGACAGGTGGTCGAGGTGGTGTGCGTCGTCGACGACGAACAACTGCTGGGTGCCCGCACCGGTCAGGTAGTCCTGTGCGGTGCGCAGCAGCTCGGCCGGTCTGGCGATCCCGGTGATGTCGGTGTCTGCCAGCAGAGCGCGGAATGCGCCGAACGGGATGACCCGTTCTGTCGCGGTTCCCACCACCCGGCGAACGACTGTCGACGGCGTGGTCGCGAAGAATGTCTCCGCGGCATGGCGAGCGAGCAACGTTTTGCCGACACCGTCGGCTCCGATCAACGCGACGCCGGAACCCTGCGGACCGTCCAAGGCGGCCGCGACGTGGTGCAGCAGGGTGTCCTGCGGTACGGCAACCCAAGCACTCGACACCGCCGGATTTTATGGCGCGCACCTCAGCGGCACGCGGTCAGGCCCAAATGCGATCGGCGGCAAGGTTGGTCTACGTTGCGACTGTGCACCCCAAACGCGATGCACCCCACCCGCGGGCGGTCTGCGTGTACTGCGCGTCCGGACCTACCCATCCCGACTTGTTGGCATTGGCCGCCGACCTCGGCGAGGCGATCGCCGACCGTGGCTGGACCCTGGTCTGGGGCGGCGGAAACGTCTCGGCGATGGGGGCGCTGGCCACCGCCGCGCGGGCTCGCGGCGCCTGGACCGTGGGCGTCATCCCCAGGATGCTGGTCCGCCGCGAAGTCGCCGACCACGACGCCGACGAGCTGATCGTCACCGACACGATGCGGGAGCGCAAACAGATCATGGAGGACCGCGCCGATGCCTTCATCACGTTGCCGGGTGGCATCGGCACGCTGGAGGAGCTGTTCGAGGCGTGGACCGGCGGGTATCTCGGTATGCACGACAAGCCCGTGGTGATGCTGGATCCTGGCGGACACTTCGATGGCCTGCGGGCCTGGCTGTACGGCCTGATCGACAGCGGCTACGTCTCGCAAGCCGCCATGGACCGGCTGGTGGTAGTCGACGACGTGACCGCGGCAATCGCGGCCTGCACACCCGCCTGAGCATGCTCGCCGCCCGGCGCTAGGCTGGCCGCCATCTGTCGCCGCGCGAAACGGGGATCAATAGTGTCCGAAAACAACTCCGGTTCTCACTCATCGGTCGGGCTGATCGATATCGCGACCCGGGTGCCCGGGGTGTTGGCCGACGTTCCGGTGATTCTGCGCGGGATCGTCACCGGGCTGCTGGCGCGGCCGACCTCCAAGACATCGATCGGCAAAGTGTTCCAGGACCGCGCCGCCCGCTACGGCGACCGGGTGTTCATCCGGTTCGGTGAGCAGCAGCTGAGCTACCGCGAGGCCAATGCGACCGCCAACCGCTATGCGGCCGTGCTGGCAGCCCGCGGTGTCGGCCGCGGCGACGTCGTCGGGATCATGCTGCGGAACTCGCCCCACGCTGTGCTGATGATGCTGGCCGCGGTCAAGTGTGGCGCGATCGCCGGGATGCTCAACTACCACCAGCGCGGCGAGGTGCTGGCCCACAGCCTCGGTCTGTTGGACGCCAAGGTGCTGGTGGTCGAATCCGATCTGGTTGACGCGGTGGACGAGTGCGGCGGGGCGGGGATCGCTCCGACGACGATCGATGAGATGGAGCGGTTGTCTGCCACCGCGCCCACCGCGAACCCGCCCTCGGCCTCGGCCGTACTGGCCAAAGACACCGCGTTTTACATCTTCACCTCGGGGACCACCGGTCACCCCAAAGCCAGCGTGATGACCCATAAACGGTGGTTGGCCGCATTGGCCGTATTCGGTGGGCTCGGGTTGCGGCTGAAGGGTTCCGACACGCTGTACAGCTGCCTGCCGCTGTACCACAACAACGCGCTGACCGTCGCGATCGGATCGGTAATCAACTCCGGGGCGACCCTGGCGCTGGGCAAATCCTTCTCGGCGTCGAAGTTCTGGGACGAGGTGATTGCCAGCCGGGCCACCGCTTTCATCTACATCGGTGAGATCTGCCGATATCTGCTGAACCAACCCGCCAAGCCGACCGACCGCGCCCACAAGGTGCGGCTGATCGCCGGCAACGGGCTGCGTCCGGAGATCTGGGACGAGTTCACCTCGCGGTTCGGCATCGCGCGGGTCTGCGAGTTCTACGCGGCCAGCGAAGGAAACACCGCCTTCGTCAACGTCTTCAATGTGCCCAGGTCGACCGGCTGGGGGGCGATGCCGCTGGCCTACGTCGAATACGACCCCGACACCGGCGCGCCGCTGCGCGGCGAGGACGGCTGGGTACAGCGGGTGCCCGCCGGCGAGCCCGGTTTGCTGATCAGCCCGGTCAACAAGCTGCAACCGTTCGACGGCTACACCGATCCGAGCGCGAGCGAAAAGAAGCTGGTGCGCAACGCCTTCCGGGAGGGCGATTGCTGGTTCAACACCGGCGACGTGATGAGCCCGCAGGGCATGGGCCATGCCGCCTTTGTCGACCGGCTCGGCGACACCTTCCGCTGGAAGGGCGAAAACGTCGCCACCACGCAAGTGGAACGGGCGCTGGCCGCCGATAAGTCGGTCGCGGAGAGCACGGTATTCGGTGTGGAAATCCCCCGCACCGGTGGCCGGGCCGGGATGGCCGCGGTCAAACTGCGCGACGGCGCCGAGTTCGACGGGAAGGCAGTCGCGCACACCGTCTACGACCAGCTGCCGGTCTATGCGCTGCCGTTGTTTGTGCGGGTGGTGGAAGAAATGGAACACACCACCACGTTCAAGAGCCGCAAGGTGGATCTGCGCGAGCAGGCCTACGGCGGCATTGAAGATCCGCTGTATGTGCTGGCGGGCCGCGACGAGGGCTATGTGCCCTTTTACGACGACTACCCCGACGAGGTAGCGGCCGGCAAGCGGCCGCAAGGCTAGGCATAGACGCTGTCGCAGTGTGATGTCACATGCGATGTCATACCGAAGAGGGCACTCTTCGTTTGCGGCGCGACTCGGGAGTCACGTGGGGTTTAGCCGTGCGCAAAGTGTCGGGCACGATAGAGGCGTGCAGTCCTCCCTGTGCGGTCGCCCGGTCAGCGGCGATCGCGCGCTCATCATGGCGATCGTCAATCGCACCCCGGATTCGTTTTACGACCGCGGCGCGACCTTCAGCGACGAGGCGGCCAGAGCCGCTGCGCACCGACTCATCGCCGAAGGCGCCGACGTGATCGACGTGGGCGGTGTCAAGGCGGGCCCGGGGGAGCGCATCGACACCGAAGCCGAGACGGCCCGGGTGGTGCCATTCATCGAGTGGTTGCGCGGCGCGTACCCCGACCAACTGATCAGCATCGACACGTGGCGTGCGGACGTGGCCAGGCACGCGTGCCGGGCGGGCGCGGACCTCATCAACGACAGCTGGGGCGGCTATGATCCCGCGATGCCCGAGGTGGCCGCCGACTTCGGAGCCGGTCTGGTGTGCTCGCACACCGGCGGTGCGCGGCCGCGCACCCGTCCGTTTCGGGTCAGTTATGGCACGAGCACTCGCGGCGTGGTCGATGACGTGGTCAGCGAGGTCACGACGGCGGCCGAACGGGCCGTCGCTGCCGGGGTTGCGCGCGACCGCATCCTGATCGACCCGACCCACGACTTCGGCAAGAACACATTCCACGGACTGGCGCTGTTGCGTCACATGGAAGATCTTGTTAACACCGGGTGGCCGATATTGATGGCCCTGAGCAACAAAGATTTCGTCGGGGAGACTCTTGGCGTGGACCTGACTGAACGCCTGGAGGGAACCCTGGCTGCCACCGCGCTGGCAGCCGCGGCGGGCGCGCGGATGTTCCGGGTGCATGAAGTCGGGCCCACCCGACGGGTGCTGGAAATGGTGGCGTCGATCCACGGGCAACGGCGGCCGACGCGCACGGTGAGAGGACTCGCATGACGGCATCGGAGCTGGTCGATCTCACCGCCGAGGGGGCATTGACCGCGCTGCCCGGCGATATCTGGCTGGCCGACCGCAGTTGGACCCGTCCACATTGGACGATCGAGGAACTGGAGGCCGCGAAGGCCGGACGGACCATCTCGGTGGTGCTGCCCGCCCTCAACGAGGAAGACACCGTCGAATCGGTGATCGACAGCATCTCACCCCTGCTCGGCGGCCTGGTCGACGAGCTGACCGTGCTCGACTCGGGATCCACCGACGACACCGAGATCCGGGCGATCGCGGCCGGCGCGCGCGTCGTGACCCGGGAACAAGCCCTGCCCGAGATCGCGCCACGGCCCGGAAAAGGCGAGGTGCTGTGGCGCTCGCTGGCGGCCACCAGCGGCGACATCGTGGTTTTCGTCGACTCCGATTTGATCGAGCCGCACCCGATGTTCGTGCCGCGGCTGCTCGGACCGCTGCTCACCGAGGACGGCATTCATCTCGTCAAGAGCTTTTATCGGCGACCGTTGAACGCCCATGACGCCAGTGGCCGCGAGGGCGCCACCGGCGGTGGCCGGGTCACCGAGTTGGTGGCACGGCCGCTGCTCGCGGCGCTGCGACCCGAGCTGGGCTGTGTGCTGCAGCCGCTGGGCGGCGAGTACGCGGCCACCCGCGAACTGCTGATGTCGGTGCCGTTCGCGCCCGGCTACGGCGTCGAGATCGGCCTGCTCGTCGACACCTACGACCGGCTGGGCCTGGACGCGATCGCGCAGGTGAACCTCGGTGTGCGGGCACACCGCAATCGACCGTTGGCCGAGCTGGGCCCGATGAGCCGTCAGGTCGTCGCGACGCTGCTTTCGCGGTGCGGCATCACCGACTCCGGCGTGGGTTTGACCCAGTTCTTCGTCGACGGCGACGGCTATACGCCGCGCACGTCGGCGGTGTCGCTGGCCGACCGGCCGCCGATGAACGCAGTGGCGATCGCCAGCCCGGCGGAGCCGGGCGCAGCGGGTCGCCACCAGGGACCGCTGCGCCCGCGCCGCTGAGAGGCCCCGTCGCACCCATAGGGCAATATCTGTGACGTGGCGTTGGTGTTGCTTTACCTGCTGGTGCTGGTCCTGGTGGCGATCGTGCTGTTCGGTGTGGCCAGTCTGCTGTTCGGCCGCGGTGAGCCCCTGCCGCCGCTGCCGCGCGGGACGACGCCCACGGTGCTGCCCGCATCCGGTGTCACCGGCGCTGACGTCGACGGCGTCAAGTTCACCCAGACCCTGCGCGGATACAAGACCAGCGAGGTGGACTGGGTGCTGGACCGGCTCGGCCAGGAGCTCGACCTGCTGCGCGGCCAGCTTTCGTCGGTGCACGCCGCGGCCGTCGTCGGCGCCGAAGCCGAGGCCGCCGAGGCCGCCGCCCACCTCGAGGACGACCAGGAGCCGACTTGACCGCGCCCGAGGACGGGCTGGTTCGCTGTGACTGGGCGGCCGGTCGGCCCGGCCCGGACTTCGAGCTGTACCGCGACTATCACGACCAGGAATGGGGCCGGCCGTTGCACGGGCGGGTGCCGCTGTTCGAACGGATGAGTCTGGAGGCCTTTCAAAGCGGTTTGTCCTGGCTGATCATCCTGCGCAAACGGGAGAATTTCCGGAAGGCCTTCGCCGGGTTCGACCCGGAGAAGGTGGCTCGCTTCGACGACGCCGACGTGGCCCGGCTGATGGCCGACCAGGGAATCGTGCGCAATCGGGCCAAGATCGAGGCGACCATCGCCAACGCGCGGGCCGCCGCCGATGTCGCCGACCTGTCGGAGTTGCTGTGGTCGTTCGCACCGGCGCCGCACCCGCGGCCCGCCACTTCCGCTGAAGTCCCTGCTACGACCACGGAATCCACCGCCATGGCACGCGAATTGAAGCGCCGCGGGTTCCGCTTCGTCGGTCCGACCACCGCGTACGCCCTCATGCAGGCGACCGGGATGGTCGACGATCACCTGCGGGCGTGCTGGGTGCCTTCGACCGTCAGCTGAAACGCCGACCCGGAGGTCATGTACACCTGCGCGTGCGCATAAGGAACAATGGAGGGGTGAACGTGCAGTTCAAGGTCGGGGATGGCTGGAATTCCATTGCCGGGGCATGCCCGGCGCTGATCAGGTCCGCGGCGACGGGCCGGCTGGAATCTGGAGGGAGCACTCGATGGCGGCGATGAAGCCCCGGACCGGAGACGGTCCACTGGAAGCGACCAAGGAGGGGCGCGGCATCGTGATGCGGGTACCGCTGGAGGGCGGTGGCCGACTCGTCGTTGAGCTGACACCCGACGAAGCCGCTGCCCTGGGTGACGAGCTAAAAGGCGTCACCAGCTAAACCCCGCCCAATCACATCGCGCCCCGCGTCATGTGCACACTTTTCGGTAGATCTCCAATGTCTGCTGCGCGATCTGCGCCCAGGAGAATTCCGCGATGCAGCGCTGCCGCCCCGCCTGGCCGTAGCGGTCCGCCCTTTTCGGATCGGCGACCAAGGCATTGACGGCCTCGGCGATCCTGGACTGGTAGCCGACCGGATCCTCGGGGTCGTAGTGCACCAGCAAACCGGTGACCCCGTCGGCGACCACCTCGGGTATCCCACCGACGTCGGAGGCCACCACCGCGGTGCTGCATGCCATCGCTTCGAGGTTGACGATGCCCAACGGCTCGTACACCGACGGGCATACGAAAACTGTTGCAGCCGAGAGTATTTCGCGAATCTTTCCAATGGGCAGCATTTCCCTGACCCAGAACACGCCGGTGCGCTCGCGGGCCAGATCGGCGACCGCAGCACTCACTTCAGCGGCGATTTCCGGTGTGTCGGGCGCGCCGGCGCACAGCACCAACTGCACGTCGTGACGGAAGTCGTGTGCGGCCGCCAGCAGGTGGGCGACGCCTTTCTGTCGGGTGATCCGCCCGACGAATGCGACGATGGGCCGGCTGCGGTCGACTCCGAGGTCGGCCAGCACCGATTCGCCCGGCAGCGATCCCAATGGCTCGGCCGGGTACCACACCTCGGTGTCGATGCCGTTGCGAACGACATGCACCCGGCTGGGATCCAGAGTCGGGTAGACCCGCAGCACGTCATCACGCATGCCTGAGCTGACGGCTATCACCGCGTCGGCGGCGGTCACCGCGGTCTGTTCCACCCACGACGAGATCCGGTAGCCGCCACCGAGCTGCTCGGCCTTCCACGGCCGCAACGGCTCCAGCGAATGCGCGGTCAATACATGGGGGATGTCGTAGAGCAATGACGTCAGCTGCCCGGCCAAGCCGGTGTACCACGTGTGGGTGTGGACGACGGTGGCATCCGCGGTGGCGTTGGCCATCACCAGATCGGATGACAGTGTCGAGAGCGCCGGGTTCGCGCCGCGCAGTTGCGCGTCGGGCTGGTAGGTGAATGCCCCTGGCCGCGGCGCCCCCATGCAGTGCACGTCAACCTGGCACAACGTGCGCAGTTGGGCGACGAGCTCGGTAACGTGCACCCCGGCGCCGCCGTAGACCTCCGGTGGGTACTCCCGAGTCATCATCGCCACGCGCATACTCGGCACCGTAGTAGCCGCTTTCCGACGGTGCAGGGCGGCCACCCCTTACCGACGACCCGACCACGTTTCACCGGACCGATCCAAATTGGTTGATGGACAATCCGTCAGCGTGGGTATTCACCTGGTTGATCTGGCAGGGGTTCACAGCGGCCGATAGGTTTGATTCATGAGGGAAGCGCCACACGTGCTGGGCATCGTCATGGCCGGCGGGGAAGGGAAGCGGTTGTATCCGTTGACCGCCGACCGGGCTAAACCCGCGGTTCCCTTCGGCGGCGCCTATCGGCTGATCGACTTCGTGCTTTCCAATCTCGTCAATGCCCGGTATCTCAGGATCTGCGTTCTCACCCAATACAAGTCACATTCGTTGGACCGGCATATCTCTCAGAACTGGCGATTGTCCGGGTTGGCCGGCGAATACATCACCCCCGTTCCGGCTCAGCAGCGGCTCGGGCCACGTTGGTACACCGGTTCGGCTGACGCGATCTACCAGTCGCTCAACCTGATCTACGACGAGGATCCCGACTACATCGTGGTTTTCGGCGCCGACCACGTCTACCGGATGGACCCCGAGCAGATGTTGAGCTTTCACGTCGAAAGCGGAGCCGGCGCGACCGTCGCCGGTATCCGGGTCCCGCGGAGCGAAGCCACCGCGTTCGGTTGCATTGACGCCGACGACTCCGGCCGCATCCGCAATTTTGTGGAGAAGCCGCTTGAGCCGCCTGGGACTCACGATGACCCCGAGTCGACGTTCGTCTCGATGGGCAATTACATCTTCACCACCAAGGTGCTGATCGACGCGATTCGAGCCGATGCCGACCAAGATGATTCCGATCACGACATGGGCGGTGACATCGTTCCGCGGCTGGTCTCCGACGGGATGGCCGCGGTCTACGACTTCTCCGACAACGAGGTGCCCGGCGCCACCGACCGCGACCGAGGCTATTGGCGCGACGTGGGGACGTTGGACGCGTTTTACGACGCCCACATGGATCTGGTGTCGGTGCATCCGGTGTTCAACCTCTACAACAAGCGCTGGCCGATCCGCGGAGAGTCGGAGAATCTGGCACCGGCCAAGTTCGTCAACGGCGGCTCTGCCCAGGAGTCGGTGGTGGGCGCGGGCAGCATCATCTCGGCAGCGTCGGTGCGCAACTCGGTGTTGTCGTCGAACGTCGTCGTCGACGATGGCGCAATCGTGGAGGGCAGCGTGATCATGCCGGGCACCCGGGTGGGTCGGGGCGCCGTCGTACGCCACGCCATCTTGGACAAGAACGTCGTCGTCGGACCCGGTGAGATGGTCGGGGTCGATTTGGAGAAGGACCGGGAACGCTTCGCGATCAGCGCCGGCGGCGTGGTCGCCGTGGGCAAGGGCGTCTGGCTCTAGCCAGCTGTTGACCCACACTGCGCCGAGCGTGAAACTGTTGCGAAAAATCCGCCGTGGAAATGTCGCAGCCAGTTCACGCTCGGTGAGTCACCAGACATAGGGCACCAGGCGGTAGTGCACCTGCCGCTCGTACTCCCGGTATCCGCTGAGTTCGTCCGTCAGCAGGTCTTCTTCATCGCGGATGCGAAGGGCGAGCGCGATCAAACCCGGAATGACCAGCACGAGTCCCCAGTACGAGCCGAGCGCCAACGGGATACCGACCATCAGGATGACGTTTCCGGTGTACATCGGGTGACGCACGAGCCCGTACAAGCCTGTCGAGACGAGCTTCTGCTCCGCCTCTACGGTCACGTTGGCGGCCGCATAACCGTTCTGGATGACCACCGTCATGGCGACGCCAAGTCCGATCGCTACCAGGGCATCGCCGAGCAACGAGACCGAGGCCGGTACCGACGACCAGCCGAAGCGGTGGTCGAGCGCGCTCACCACGAACATGGCCGGAAAGCAGATGAACACGACGGTGCTGACGATCCGCTGCAGCGCTCGGGTTTCGGCCAACGGCCCGGCGTGCATGCGCCGCTCCAGCGCGGCGGGGTTCGTGCGCATCAAGTAAACGCTGGGGAACCACGTGGAGAGCGCGAATACCGCGAGCAAGACCCACGCCTGCCAGTAATGGAACGTCCCCGCCGGCAGGAACAGCATCACTGCGAAGGCCACCAGGCCCAACGCGGCTGAAACAAATCCTTTAGTCATGGTCTTCATCACAGTCTCCTTAGCTTCGCAGATCGCGACGCCGAAAAGTTGATGCCCCCAACGCTATTAACGCCGCGTCGATCACCAGCAACCACAGCAGTGGAGCTGCGGTGAATTCCCCGCCGGCGACTCGGGGAATGTGTGCGAACGGTTCGAGGTCGAGCACCCACTGCGGAAAGCCGGACAGCGAACCGATCAGGTACAGCGCGATGAATCCGACCAGCACACCCCACGCCACCGGGCTGAATCGCGGCGCTATCCCGAACAGGGCGACGGCCACCGCGGCGGGCAGCCACACGGCAGGCAGTTGAACGGCGGCGGTGCCCAGAACCATCCACAGTTTGCCCTCGACGTCGTGGGCCGCAATTCCGTAAGTCAGCCCGGCGGCCAGCGCGGCAACCAGAATCGCGACGGCAGAGCCCATCAGCGCGATCACGAGATGACCTGCCAGCCAACGAATTCGGCCTACCGCCCCGCTCAGCACCGGCTCGGCCCGTTGCGCGGCCTCCTCTTGGTGCAGTCGCAGCGTAAGTGAGATGGCGAATGCGGCCGCAATCATGCCCAGCATGGAGAACCCGACTGCGACGAACGCCTCCTCTAATGCACTGGTGCCACCCATGCGCACGACGATGTCTCGCGCCGACGCGCCACCTAGCTCGTCGCCGATGCCGTGAACGACGCTGCCGATCAGCAAGCCGTAAAGGCACAGCCCGACGGTCCACAGCAGCAGAGTGCCGCGATCCAGCCGCCACGCCAACCCGAAAGCGTTCCGCAGCAATGGTGTTGCGGTGGCAGGGCCCGGACGCTCCGCGACCAATCCCGCGCCGACATCGCGACCGACGAGCAGCCGGTATGCCAGCGCGGTCAGCAGCACCGTAGTCGCCAGATGCAGCAGCAGCACCCACCACCGGTCACCCGCGTACGGGCGGACCTGCAGTGACCAGCCCAGCGGCGAGAGCCACGACAACGTGCCCGAACCGGCATCGCCGACGGCGCGCAGCGTGAACGCGGTTGCCAGCACGGCGAATGCGGCACCGCGAGCGAACCGGGCGCTGGCCGACAGTTGAGCCGCCACCGCGGCTACCGCGGTGAACACCAGACCGGAGCAGGCCAGCGCGGCGCCGAACGCCAGCGACCCAGCCGGTGGGACGCTGGTACCCAGCAGGCCGGCCGCGCCGAGCGCACCGGTGGTCGCAGACGCCCCGAACGACAGCAGCAACGCCGCGGTGAGGCTGGCGTACCGGCCCACCGCGGTGGAGTCCAGCAGTTCGGCGCGACCGCTTTCTTCGTCGGCGCGCGTGTGACGGATGACGGTCAGGATGACCGCCACGGCGATCAGGAGATGGAACATCCCGGCTTTCCAGATACCGGCCGCGCCAAGGCTGTCGTTGTAGATCTGTCCGTAGAGCGCCCGCTGTGCCGGGCTGGCCATGATCGAGGCGGCAAAGGTGGCGCGGGCCGCTTGGTCGGGGTAGACCTTCTCGATGCTGCCGACATAGACGGTGGCCAGCGGTAGTGACAGCAGTAATACCCACAGCGGCAGGATGATCCGGTCGCGACGCAGGTAGAGCCGCAGCATCCCGAACGTCCCGGTGAAGGCGGAACCGCGTTGTGGCGCCTCATGCGCCGGGTAGTGGGGTCGATCCAGCGCCGTGGTAGTCATGCCCGCACCTCGTGACCGCTCAGCTCGCGCTGACCTTCGGTACCGACACCGTAGTGGCGCAAGAAGAGTTCTTCCAGGGTGGGCGGCTGGCTGACCAGGCTGCGTACGCCCGTGTCACCGAGCACCCGGATGAGTTCGCCGAGTCCCTCGCTGTCGACGTGGGCCCGCAGCGTGGTTCCGTCGATGCTGACGTCCTCGACGCCGCGGATCCGGGTGAGATCGCCTGGATTGCCGAGCAGTTCGGCCGTAATCGATGTGCGGCTGAGGTGTCGCATCGAATCCAGTGAACCGCTCTCGACAGTCTTGCCGGCCCGGATGATCGTCACCCGTTCACACAGCGCTTCGGTCTCGGCCAGGATGTGACTGGACAGCAAGACCGTCGCTCCGCGATCGCGCGCTTCTGCGACACATTGCTGAAAGATGTTCTCCATCAACGGGTCAAGGCCGCTGCTGGGCTCATCGAGTAGCAGTAGCCGAGCCCGGGACGAGAATGCTGAGATCAGCGAGACCTTCTGGCGGTTGCCCTTGGAATAGGTCCGTGCCTTCTTGTGGGGGTCGAGCTCGAAGCGCTCGATCAGCTCAGCGCGGCGCTTCTCGTCGATACCGCCCCGCATGCGAGCCAGCAGGTCGATGGTCTCGCCACCGGTCAGATTAGGCCATAGCGTCACATCGCCTGGAACATAAGCGATTTGGCGGTGTAGCTCGACCGCGTCGGTCCACGGGTCACCGCCGAGCAGGCGCGCCGTCCCGGTGTCGGCCTTCACCACCCCCAGCAGTATCCGGATTGTCGTCGACTTTCCTGCGCCGTTCGGTCCGAGGAAGCCGTGCACCTCGCCTTGGCGCACCGTCAGTTCCAGGCCGTCGAGCGCCCGAACCGAGCCGAAATTCTTGGTCAGATCGCGGATTTCGATCGGCGTGTGGTTGCTGTCAACTGGCATCAGATTCTCCTTGTTCCGCTTGAGCGAGAAAGGCGTCGTACATGGTGCTGTCAGTCATCAGGCCGTCGGTGTAAAGCTCAAGGGCGGGCAGCACCATGTCGCGGGCGTAGTCGCGCAGCACCGCCCGCAAATCAGTTGAGGTTTCGTGCATCTGGATGTACAGCAGGAAACCGCCGCCGCCGGTGATCGCCAGATACCTCGCCCGGGCGGCCGGATCGCGGCTGGCTTTCAGGATGCCGGTACTGACGCCTTCATCCAGGTAACTCTCGGCGTTGTCGATCATGTTGCGCCACAAAGTTTTCGCGAGTTCGCCACCGGTCTGCATACTGCGCACCAAATAGGCCATCATCGAGGCGTACTCCTCGATCTCGGCCATCGCGGCAAACCAGGTGCCTGGATCTGCAGACCGCATCGCCTCCGACTTGTCGCTGCGAATCTCTTCGGCGACGTAGTCGTCGCAGGCTTTGCGCAGACCGTCTTTAGAGCCGAAGTGGTGGATGACGAGCGCGGCGCTCACCCCTGCCGCTTCGGCGATCGAGCGCAGCCCGACGCCGAAGCCCTGCTGGCCGAACTGCTCGATCGCCGCGTCGCGGATTCGAGCCACGGCAGTCAGATCATCGACTGAACGCATGTTCAGAACGCTAAACGACTGTTCAGTCGGACGTCAAGAGGTCACACCGTCACGAATTCGTAAAAGCGTGAGGTCAGTCGCGAACGGCGGCCAGCAAGCCGTCGCCGAGCGGCACGAGCGCCGGGGTGAGCAGCTCGTTCTCGGCGATGAGCCGCGCCGCCTCGCGCACCGCCGCCACTTCTGCGTCGCGGGCGGCGGGGTCGCCGGCCCGCCCGCCCAACGCCGCCCCGTGCACGACGATCGCCCCGCCGGAGCGCAGCAGCCGCACTCCTTCGACCACGTAATCCGGCTGGTCGAGCGGTTGGGCGTCGATGAAGACCAAGTCATAGGAGTCGTCGGCCAGCCGGGTCAGCACATCCTGGGCCCGGCCGCTGATCAGCCGGGTCCGCGACGGCCCGATGCCCGCGTCGGAGAATGCCTCCTTGGCGATCCGCTGGTGTTCGGGCTCAATGTCGATCGTCGTCAGCACGCCGTCTTCCCTCATGCCTGACAGCAACCACAGGCTGCTCACTCCGGCACCCGTGCCCACCTCCACGACGGCTTTGCCACCGCTGAGCTTGGTCAACAGGCTGAGCAGCGCTCCGACCGCGGGTGTTATCGCGCCGGTGCCGATGTCGGCCGCGCGCTCGCGGGCGGCCAGCAGAACCGCGTCTTCGGAGATCGACCCCTCCGCATGGGCCGCCAGGGATTCGGCCCGACTCGTGGGCGCCGACTGGCCAGATGTGCGGTCGCTGGTGGCCATGCCCGCAGCGTAAGTCCAACCAATGCCGCGTGCAGTCAGGCGCGCCCGGCGGCACCGTGTCGTTCGCGCCGCGACACGCCCGGGCGCTTGCCCCGATCGACGTCATATCCAGGTTCAATATGACCAGCACCACAGGGTGTAGCGCGTCATTCTCAGTCAAAGCACAGTGCGATCACATACCGCACATACGCCGGTAGGCGACGGTATTGCCATGGAGCGTGGAGGCCGCTGGTCCGGGAATACATCTCGGCATCTTCGCGTTGCCCGCGGTGACGAATTTCCGCGCCTCGACGGCGGTCTGAACCCGGAGGATTTGAACATCACCACACTGATGAGCCCGGCCAGCATGTCGCACCCCGAGCAGTATCGCGACGTTGACTGGATCGAGCCTGCTGAGGAGCCCTACGGCACCGCCGTCTTCGACGCGACTGGAGACAAAGCGGCGATGCCGTCGTGGGACGAGCTGGTCCGTCAGCACGCTGATCGGGTCTACCGATTGGCCTATCGGCTCTCCGGCAATCAGCACGACGCCGAGGATTTGACGCAGGAAACTTTCATCCGCGTTTTCCGGTCGGTGCAGAACTACCAGCCGGGAACCTTCGAAGGCTGGTTGCACCGCATTACGACCAACCTTTTCCTGGATATGGTGCGCCGTCGCGGCCGGGTCCGGATGGAGGCGTTGCCCGACGATTACGACCGGGTGCCCGCCGACGAGCCCAACCCCGAGGAGATCTACCACGACTCGCGGCTGGGCCCTGACCTGCAAGCGGCCTTGGATTCCTTGCCGCCCGAGTTCCGCGCGGCCGTGGTGTTGTGCGACATCGAAGGACTGTCCTACGAGGAGATCGGCGCGACGCTGGGCGTCAAGCTCGGCACCGTTCGCAGCCGCATCCACCGGGGACGCCAAGCGCTGCGTGACTATCTGGCAGCGCACTCCGAGGGTGCCGAGCAGTCAGCGGCTGGCGCCATACTGGACCTTGCGGACTAAGACACAAGCCACCTGATCGGCTGTTCATTGGTGTTCTGGATCGGGCAGCGCGCTACATTCGAGGTAGTGCCGCAAAGCCCGACGCGATACCGAGAGGAGCTGGTGATGTTCGAGCGGGGACATGTTTTCCGCCGTGCGTTCTCCTGGGTCCCCGCGCAATTCGCCTCGCAAAGCGACGCGCCGGTTGGTGCTCCGCGGCAATTCGGTTCCACCGAGCATCTGTCGACTGAGGCCATCGCGGCGTTCGTCGACGGCGAGTTGCGGATGAACGCGCATCTGCGCGCCGCGCATCACATATCCCTGTGTCCGGAATGCGCCGCGGACGTCGACGGTCATCGTCGGGCCCGCGCCGCGCTTCGCGACTCCCATCCGATCAGAATGCCCAGCACGCTGCTGGGATTGCTGTCGCAGATTCCGCACTGCCCGCCCGACGACGACGCGGATACCCAACAGAGCCGCCCGCGGGGGCATCCCGGCGCACGGGGAAATGGCCGCCCACCTCCCGAGGGTGGCACCTCCACCCGATCATCGGGGGGCGTCGGGCCATCGGAGCTGCCCGATCGATTCGCTGACGGCAGCACGCGTGATCGCCCAGAGCCTCGGTAGGGTGGACACCAGTTTGGCCAAGCCGGTGCGCGGCGCCGTGCTCGAGTCCATAGCGCGCGTTTGCTCAAGCGCTCGGAAGAGGATGACGTGAGCTCCGATCAAGACAACGACAGCGCCCCCCGGCTGGCGCCGCGGCCCATTTCCCGGCCCCCGGTCGACGCGGAGTCGCATCAGACCTTCAGCCGTCCCGACGGCGTGCGCGGCTCCTTCGTCGCCGAGAGGGTGCGTCCGCGGAAGTATCGCGACCAGGGCGAGTTCACCCCTCACGACGAACCTGCCGACCCGGTTCTTTCGGAGGCCTTCGGCCGTCCGTTCCCCGGAGGCGATTCGCTGCAGCGTCACCCCACCGATGCGGGCGCGCTCGCCGACGGCGTCAACAAGGGTCAGCTGGAGGAACCCGATGACCCCTGGCGCGACCCCGGTGCGGCCGCAGCTCTCGGCGAGCCGGCGGTAGGGCGCCCCGTCGCCCACGGCCCCGATGCTGGGCGCGACCGGCTCGGTGTGCGCGATGTGCTGTTTGGCGGGCGAGTGTCCTATCCGGCGCTTTCGGTGCTTGCCGTTCTGGCATTGCTGATCGGGTTGGTCGGCGGTGTAGTCGGACGTAAGACGGCTGAGGTCGTGGAGGCTTTCACCACCTCCAAGGTGACGTTGGCGACCAACGGCAACAGCGAAGCACCGGCCGGCCGGTTCGCCAAAGTGGCTGCCGCGGTGGCCGATTCCGTGGTCACGATTCAGTCGGTCAGCGATCAAGAGGGTATGCAGGGATCCGGCTTCGTTGTCGACGGCCGCGGCTACATCGTCACCAACAACCACGTCATCTCCGAAGCGGCCAACAACCCGAGCCAGTTCAAGACCACCGTGGTGTTCAACGACGGCAAGGAAGTGCCGGCCAACCTGGTCGGCCGCGACCCCAAGACCGACTTGGCCGTGCTCAAGGTGGACAACGTCAACAACTTGACGGTGGCCAAGCTCGGCGACTCCGACAAAGTTCGCGTCGGCGACGAGGTCCTCGCCGCCGGTGCGCCACTGGGTCTGCGCAGCACCGTGACGCACGGCATCGTCAGCGCACTGCATCGGCCCATCCCGTTATCGGGGGAGGGTTCAGACACCGACACGGTGATCGACGCCATCCAGACCGACGCCTCGATCAACCACGGGAACTCCGGTGGCCCGCTGATCGACATGGACTCTCAGGTCATCGGCGTCAACACCGCCGGCAAGTCGTTGTCCGACAGTGCCAGCGGGCTCGGTTTCGCGATTCCGGTCAACGAGGCGAAACTGGTTGCGCAGACGCTGATCAAGGACGGCAAGATCGTGCATCCGACGTTGGGCGTGAGCGCCCGGTCGGTGAGCAACTCGATCGCCCAGGGCGCACAGATCGCCAACGTCAAGGTGGGCAGCCCCGCGGAGAAGGGCGGCATGCTGGAAAACGATGTGGTGGTCAAGGTCGGCAAGCGCGGCGTCGCCGACGCCGACGAGTTCATTGTCGCCGTGCGGCAGTTGACAATCGGGCAGCCCGCGCCCATCGAGGTGGTCCGCGACGGCCGCCATGTCACGCTCACAGTGACCCCGGGGCCGGACGGCGGCTAGTGTTCGCCAACGTCGGTTGGGGGGAAATGCTGGTGCTCGTGGTGGTCGGGCTGGTGGTCCTGGGCCCCGAGCGCCTTCCCGGTGCGATCCGGTGGACGACCGCGGCGCTGGGGCAGGCTCGCGATTACCTCAGTGGAGTGACGACCCAGCTGCGTGAGGACATCGGTCCCGAGTTCGACAACCTGCGCGAGCCGCTGACCGAGCTGCAGAAGCTGCGCGGTATGACGCCGCGGGCCGCGCTGACAAAACACCTATTCGACGGCGATGACTCACTTTTCACGGGTAATTTCGACCGGCCAGCGGCCGCAGCGCCGGATAGCGTTGTGGCACAGCCGGTTAGCCGACCGTCATCAACTTCGCCGGAGCCACCCGCCGTTGGGCCGGCACCTTTCGACACCGACGCCACTTGAGCTCAGTGTCGACTGGTATCGAGTCCCAGTGACATACCCGCCAGGCCGCGGCGCCGCGCCGACAGGTTGTCGGCGACGCTGCGCAATTCCTTGCCCACCGGGGAGTCCGGAGCACTGAGCACGATCGGCACCCCGGCGTCGCCGGCGGCGACCAGCGCCGGGTCCAACGGGATCTGCCCAAGCAGCGGCACGTCGGCTCCGACTGCGCGCGACAGCCGCTCGGCGACCTGTACGCCGCCGCCTTCGCCGAACACCTGCAACGTCGAGCCGTCCGGCATCAGCAGCCCCGACATGTTCTCCACCACGCCGGCGATGCGCTGGCGGGTCTGCAACGCGATGCTGCCCGCCCGTTCGGCGACCTCGGCCGCCGCCTGCTGAGGCGTGGTCACCACCACGATTTCCGCGTTCGGGATCAGCTGGGCGACCGAGATCGCGATGTCGCCGGTGCCCGGTGGCAGGTCGAGCAGCAGCACATCGAGATCGCCCCAATACACGTCGGCCAGAAACTGCTGCAAAGCCCGATGCAGCATCGGGCCGCGCCACACCACCGGCGTGTTGCCTTCGACGAACTGGGCGATGGAGATGACCTTCACCTCGTGCGCGATCGGCGGCAGAATCATCGACTCCACTTGGGTGGGCCGATCGGTGGTCCCCATCATCCGCGGGATCGAGTGGCCGTGGATGTCGGCGTCGAGCAGTCCGACCGATACCCCGCGCGCCGCCATCGCCGCGGCCAGGTTGACCGTCACCGTCGACTTGCCGACTCCGCCTTTGCCGGAGGCGACCGCGTACACCCGGGTCAGCGATCCCGATTGGGCGAATGGAATGACGGGCTCGCGGGAGTCGCCGCGTAACTGCTTACGCAGCTCGGTGCGCTGTTCGTCATTCATCACGTCCAAGCTGACCCGCACCGCGCCGGTACCCGGCACGTCGGCAACGACTTGGCGCACGCGCTCGCTGATTTCGGTCTTCTTCGGGCACGCGGAGGTGGTCAGGTAGATCTCGACGTGTACGTCGCCGCCGCGGCCTACCTCGACACCTTTGACCATCCCGAGTTCGGTGATGGGGCGTCGCAGTTCAGGGTCGATCACCTTGGCCAGTGCGGCGCGAACATCTGCAGTCGGATCGGACATCACCGTCGAGTCTACGGCGAGGACAGTGACTGGTTAGCCGGCAGGCGCGGGTGCCGGCGGCGGGGCAGGCGCAGCCGCTGGTGGCACTTGGGCGGGTGCAGCCGCCGGTGGCGGGACGACCGGATCCGGCGGGCCGGCAGGCAGCGGGGCAGGCGGAGCCGCCGGTAGCACTGCAGCCGGTGGAGCCGCCGGTAGCACTAGGGCGGGCAGCAGGCCCGCCGAGGCAGGCGCAAGCGGCGCTAACGCGCCGGTCGGCGGCGTATTGAACGTCTGCTGGGGCGCTCCCGTTTCTTGGCCGATGCAGATCACTGTGCACGACGCCGCGGGGGGGCCGGGCCGCTGCCACGGCAATGACGTCTGCTGGCTATTCGCGGCCCCGCCCAGGTCGATCAGCGGTATCTGGGCCAGCGGGTCGGTGGACGGCAGGCCATGAACATTGAGCGGCAGGTTCGGCCCGATTCCCTCGGGGTTCTCCAGGTGTACATCGCCCAGCGGCGGTGCGGGTCCGGTGAGGGGCGGCAGGTCCACCGGCACGACGCCGGTGGCGTAGGCCGCCGCCCAGCCCAACACGTTCTGGGCGTACGGCATGGAGTTGTTGTAGCGCAGGATCGACGACAAGACCTGCGACTCGTCGCGCAAGTTCAGCCCGCCGCTGCACAGGTATCGAGCGGCGGCCAGCGTGGCGTCGTACAGATTCTGCGGATCGGCCACGCCGTCGCCGTCCCCGTCGGAGGCGTAGCGCGCCCAGGTGCCCGGTAAGAACTGCATCGGACCCATCGCGCGGGCATAACTGATGCGTCCACCGGCGCTGCTTTGCGCGATGACCTCGTTGCCGGGCAGCGTCCCGTCCAGGGTCGGCCCGTAGATCGGTCGTATCGCAGTGCCGCGAGCGTCGGTGGCGCCTCCGTTGGCGTGCATCGATTCGATGCGCCCGATCCCGGCGAGCAGGTTCCAGCTGATGCCGCAGGCCGGGTCGGCGCCGGCCATCATTCGTTCGGCGTTGCGGTAAGCCGACAGCGCCATCGTCGGAATGCCCAGCGCCCCAGGTGAATTCACCACCACCGTCGGTGGGGGAGCCGACACCGTGGATGCCGCGATGTGAAAGCCGATCTTCGGGTGCTGGACGACGATCACCAATGGGCCGGTCGGGTCGGTAGAGGCGCGCGCGACCGCGGCAACCGGGGTGATGGCGGCATCGCGCAACGTCGACTTCGAAATGGGGAATGGCGGGGCAGCAGCGCCCACGACGCCGGCCAAGACCAGGCAGGCGATCATTGCCACACCGAATGCCGGGCTCCGGGCGGTTCGGGTCAGCGTTTGCTGGACGACCCCTGTGACGGCAGAGATCGCGGCCGAAATCCTCGAGGCGTGTGCGGCATGAACCAGTGCGTGCCGGACCGTTGCAGCGGCCGTGACCACGGCACCAGGGATTTTCGGGGTCTTGGGCATGCGAAAGATTCGCTGCCGCATCGTTGCAAGGGCCGGACGGGCGCCCATGCGTCCCCCTACTCGCACTCGATCTGCCTGAAGTATCCGAGCGTTTTCAAGCTCTCGACGACCACTTTCACCTCTGAGCCCTCGTGAACTAGGTCACCATACATAACACCGGTGACTGGAGTGACAACAATGGCGGAGTCTCTGCCTGTGAAAACACTGCCCGTCGGCCACCGTGTCGATTAGGACTGGGCGGCGCGCCGGTCCACATCGCCATCGCTGCCCGCCCGCTCTTGCTGGACCTCGTCGAGGTGTCGGTCCTCCAGCAGACCACGTAAATGTTCCAGTTCACGGCGCAGGTGTTCACGGGTCTTTGCGACGTCGCCGATCGCCAGCCGCAGCGCAGCCAGCTCTCGCGCCAGATATTCGGTATCGGCCTTGGTCTCTTGGGCTCGTCGGCGATCCTCCTCGAGGGTTACCCGGTCGCGGTTCTCCTGACGGTTCTGGGCCAACAGGATCAGCGGCGCCGCGTAGGCGGCCTGGGTGGAAAACGCCAGGTTGAGCAGGATGAACGGGTAGGGGTCCCAGCGCAGACTGACCGCGACGATGTTCAGCACGATCCAGACGATCACCACCATGGTCTGCAGCAGCAAGTAGCTGCCCGTGCCGAAGAAGCGGGCGATCGATTCGGTGAACCGCCCGACGGCGTCGGAGTCCATCCGCGGCGTGGGCACCCGCGAGTTACGCGGGGTGTAAAGCCGCGGCCGCGACGGTGGCTTACTCATCGCTGTCCCAGGGCGGCGTCCAGCGCCGGCTCGTCGTTGGTGGCCCGCCAGTCGTGCGGCAGCAGGTGGTCGAGCACGTCATCCACGCTCACCGCGCCCAACAGATGATGCTGTGCGTCGAGGACCGGCCCGCATACCAGGTTGTAGGCGGCGAAATAGCGGGTCAACGCCGGCAGCGAGGTATCCGGTTTCAGCCAGGGCAGATCGGCGTCGACAATCCCGCCGACCAGCATGGACGGTGGCTCGCGCAGCAGCCGTTGCAACGGCACACACCCCAGGTACTGACCGGTCGGGGTGGCGGTCGGCGGACGGACCACCAGCACCAGCGACGACAACGCGGGCGTCAGGTCGGGATCGCGGACACGGGCCAGCGCCTCGGCGACCGAGGTGTCCGGCGTCAACACCACCGGCCGGGACGTCATCAAGCCGCCCGCGGTGTCGGGCGAGTGTTTCAGCAACCGCCGAACCGGGTCGGATTCCTCGGGATCCATCTGACGCAGCAGCCCCTCGGCGAGCGTCGGGTTCATCGTGCCGAGCAGGTCGGCCGCGTCGTCGGGGTCCATCTCTTCGAGAACGTCGGCCGCGCGCTCGTCGCCCAGCTGCATCAACAACTCCGCCTGTTCGTCCTCCGACAGCTCCTGCAAGATGTCGGCGAGCCGGTCGTTATCCAGTGCGCTGGCGACCTCGTAACGCCGCTTGGGCGGCAACTCGCGCACCGCGTCGGCGACGTCGATCGGTCGCCACTTTTCAAACTGATGCAGCAACTGCGCGACGGCCTGGCCCGGCATCGCCAGCGCCGACGGGGTCAGTCCCTGCACGCTGCGCCAGCCCACGATGTGCGTGGTGGTGCGCCGGCCTAGCCGCCGCGGCACGCGCACCGCGACCCGCGTCACCATCCAGTCGCGGGTTCGGGTCTGCTCCAAACCCAGGTCAGTGACGATGACATCGGCGTCGGCGAGCTGTGGCAATTCGGGGTCCTTGACCCGCACTTTGGTGTCGACGATCTGCCCCAGCACCAGCACTTCGCCGGGCCGTTGCTCGAACCGGCCCAGCGAGACGCTGTCGGTGTTGAGGGTCACCGCGTCGGGCTCGATCGAAGAAACCTGCAGGATCGGTACGAAAATCCTTCGGCGCGAGGTCATTTCGACGACGAGTCCGAGCACTCGGGGCTGCTGGCGAACAATGCTGATGCTGACCACGACATCGCGTACTCGGCCGAGGGACTCGCCCATCGAGCCCAGCACCTGCATGCGCGCCAGCCGCGCCGCGTACACCCTGTTGATCGAGGCCATGGTGCACAGGGTATTCAAGAGAGGTGAGCGAAGCGTGACCACTACCTACCGGCCCCGCCGCACTTGCCTGTCCGTGCCGGGCAGTAGCCAGAAGATGATCGACAAGTCCAAAGGTCTTCCGGCCGACGAGGTCTTCCTCGATCTGGAGGACGCTGTCGCGCCCGACGCCAAGGCCGCGGCCCGCAGCCGGGTGGCTGCTGCACTCGCCGGGCCAGGATGGGCCGGACAATTGCGCGGCGTTCGGATCAACGACTGGACCACGCCTTGGACGCACGCCGACATCATCGAGGTGGTGTCGGCTGTCGGCGCTGCGCCCGACGCCAAGCTCGACGTGGTGGTGCTGCCCAAGGTCTCTGACGTTTCGCACGTTCAGGCGCTCGACCTGCTGCTGACCCAGTTGGAGACGGTTCACGGACTTCCAGTGGGGGAGATCGGCATCGACGCGCAGATCGAAGACGCCCGCGGTTTGACGAACGTTCACGCGATCGCGGCCGTGCCACGGGTGCAGGCGCTGGTGCTTGGTCCCGCAGACCTGATGGCGAGTCTGAACACGCGCACGCTGGTCGTCGGCGAGCAACCCGAGGGCTACGACGTCGGCGATGCCTACCACCACGCGCTGATGACCATCCTGGTAGCTGCGCGCGCCAATGGCATCGCCGCTGTCGACGGCCCGTACCTCAAAGTGCGTGACGTGGAGGCGTTCCGGCGGGTGGCGGGCCGATCGGCGGCACTGGGCTACGACGGCAAATGGGTGCTGCATCCCGACCAGATCGCGGCCGGCAACGACATCTTCAGCCCACGCCAAGACGAGTACGACCACGCGGAGTTGATCCTGGAGGCCTACGAGTGGCACACCTCCGCGTCCGGTGGCGCCCGGGGCGCGGTGATGCTCGGCGACGAGATGATCGACGAAGCCAGCCGCAAGATGGCCCTGGTGATCGCCGCCAAAGGCCGTGCGGCGGGCATGCATCGCCAATCCGATCGCTTCGTGCCGCCGACCGGATAACGGCGTTAGCGCCCGATAAAGGGGGAGTGAACTGCCGCAGCCGCGAGTCCGATCATGATCAGCAGCAGCAGCGCCGTGGTGACGGAGCCCACGGAAATCCCGGCGATGGCGAGCCCACGACCCTGCTGATGGGTCTGTTTGATCTGGTTGAGCGCGACCGCGCCCAGCACCGCGCCGACGATGGGAATCACCAGCCCGAGATAGCAGAAAAATGCCAGCGGAATGCCGAGCACGACGCCGGCGATCGAGGTGACCAGCGACGCGATAGCCAACCCATTGGTCTGATACGGATTGGCCTGGTAGGGCTGGTAGAGGTCGTAGTGCCCGGGATAACCCGGTGGTAAGCCGTACCCCGGCGGGCCGCCATGAGGCGGTGGCGGGTAGCCGTACGAGGGCACCGGCGGCGGCTGCGGCGGATATGGGGGCGGGTACTCGGGATAGTTCACCGGCGCCTGCGGGTCCACCGGTGGGTGCGGGTATTGCTGCCAAGGGCGGGGCTGGTCGGGCTGGTGCTGGTCGGGATGGGGGAACGGCGCTGCGTCGTCGCGGGATTCCTCGCCGTAGTCGCCGCCCTGAGTTGTCATGTCGTTCAACCTAGCGCGACGGCAGTTCCAGCAGCGTCTGGCCGAGATACGGCGCCCCAACCAGGCCGAGCGTTTGCGCTGGTGGCAACACGCCGGTGGTCGGTCACCTTGGCGGCGGACGACAGCGCACAATGAAAACATGAGCAGCCCTTTTCAGCCTGGACAGGTTCCCGGTGCCGCATCCGGCACTCCGGCCGGGAGCCGGCGTGCCCCTGGATTGCCGATACCGCCGAAAGGTTGGCCGGTCGGTTCGTACCCCACCTACGCCGAAGCCCAGCGAGCCGTCGACTACCTGTCCGATCAACAGTTCCCGGTGCAGGAGGTGACGATCGTCGGGGTGGACCTGATGCAGGTCGAACGGGTCACCGGGCGGCTGACGTGGCCAAAAGTGTTGGGCGGCGGCGTGATCAGCGGTGCCTGGCTGGGCCTTTTCATCGGCTTGGTGCTGACCTTGTTGTTCTCCAGCCCGCACCCGTTAGAGGCGTTGACCACCGGTCTGGTAGCGGGGGTGTTCTTTGGTTTGATCACCTCGGCGATTCCCTACTCGATGGCGCGGGGCACCCGGGATTTCAGCTCCACGCTGCAATTGGTCGCGGGCCGATACGACGTCCTCTGCGACCCGAAAAACGCGGAGAAGGCTCGGGATCTGCTTGCGCGCTTGGCAATCTGACTCACGGTGCGCCCGTCGTCGCGGGCGCGCGCGCCGGCTGGGCTCGGTCGGGTTGGCGGTGTTGTCGGCCGTATCGGCACTCTCAGCGTGCGGAACCCGCGATGACGGACGGGTGATCAGCTTCTACACCCCGGCCGGCGAGGCCGCGACCTTCACCGAAATAGCCAAGCGATGCACCGATCAGTTCGGTGGCCGGTTCACCATCCGGCGATTCAGCCTGCCGAGGTCCACCGATGACCAGCGATTGCAGCTTGCCCGCCGGCTGAGCGCCAACGACCGCACGGTCGACGTCATCGCGCTGGACGTGATCTGGACCGCGGAGTTCGCCGAAGCGGGCTGGGTGCTGCCGCTGTCCGACGACCCGGCTCGCCGCGCCGAGGCCGATGCCACCACCGACACGCTGCGGGGGCCGCTGGGCACCGCGAGGTGGCGGCACCGGCTCTACGCCGCACCCGTGACCAGCAATACCCAACTCCTCTGGTACCGCCCCGATTTGATGGACACGCCACCCGCGACGTGGAAGGCCATGGTCGACGAGGCCACCCGGTTGCACGCCGCGGGCAAGCCCAGCTGGATTGGGGTCCAGGCCAACCAGAACGAGGGCGTGATGGTGTGGTTCAACACGCTGCTGGAAAGCGCTGGTGGCCAAGTGCTCTCCGATGACGGCAGTACGGTCACCCTCACCGACACTCCCGCGCACCGGGCCGCCACCGTCAGCGCACTGCAGGTCCTCAAGTCGGTGGCCACCGCGCCCGGCGCCGATCCGTCGGTCACCCGGTCCGATGCAAGCACCGCACGGCTGGCGTTCGAGCAGGGCAAGGCCGCACTGGAAGTCAACTGGCCCTACGCGCTGCCGTCCATGCTGGAAAACGCCGTGAAGGGTGGCGTGCCGTTCTTGCCGCTCAACCGTCGTCCCGACCTGGCCGGCAGCATCAACGACGTCGGGTCGTTCGTCCCCACCGACCAGCAATTCCGCGCGGCCTACGAAGCCAGCAGGCAGGTGTTCGGTTTCGCGCCGTACCCCGAGGTGCAGCCGGGGCGACCGGCCAAGGTGACGATCGGTGGTCTGAACCTGGCGGTGGCCAACACGACTCGGCACAGAGCCGAGGCTTTCGAAGCGATCAGGTGTCTGCGCAACCCGCAAAACGAGAAGTATGTCTCGCTCGAAGGAGGCTTGCCGGCGGTGCGGACCTCGCTGTACTCCGACCCGCAATTCCAGGCGAAGTACCCGATGCACGACATCATTCGCCGACAACTCACCGACGCCGCGGTGCGGCTGGCGTCGCCGGTCTACCCCTCGGTGTCGACCCGGATCGCTGCCACCCTGGCCCCGATCAACGAGATCGACCCCGAACGAACGGCCGATGAGCTCGCCGCGCAGGTGCGAAAAGCCGTCGACGGCAAGGGTCTGCTGCCATGACGGGCGCTCATGACTCATGACTGAGAACCGGACGTCCGACCGGCGACTGGCGTTCGTCTTGGTGGCGCCGGCGACGATGCTGATGCTGGCCGTCACGGCTTATCCGATCGGTTACGCGGTGTGGCTGAGCCTGCAGCGCAACAACTTGGTCACTCCGAACGACACCCGGTTCATCGGTCTCGGCAACTACCAGACGATCTTGACTGACCGATATTGGTGGACGGCGCTCGCCGTGACGTTCGCGATCACGGTTGCTTCGGTGTCGATCGAGTTCGTGCTCGGTCTGTCGCTGGCGCTGGTGATGCACCACACGCTGATCGGCAGGGGCCTGGTGCGCACCGCGGTGCTGATCCCGTACGGCATCGTCACGGTGGTCGCCTCCTACAGCTGGTACTACGCCTGGACGCCGGGCACCGGTTACCTGGCCAACCTGTTGCCGACCGGCAGCGCGCCGCTGACACACCAGTTTTCGTCGCTGGGCGTCGTGGTCATCGCCGAGGTGTGGAAGACGACACCGTTCATGTCGTTGTTGTTGCTGGCCGGGTTGGCGCTGGTGCCCGCCGACCTGTTGAAAGCCGCGCAGGTCGACGGCGCCGGCGCGTGGCGGCGGCTGACGAAGATCACGCTGCCGCTGATCAAACCGGCGATCCTGGTGGCCCTGCTGTTCCGCACCCTGGACGCTTTCCGGATCTTCGACAACATCTACGTGCTCACCGGCGGCACCGGCAACACCGACTCGGTGTCGATCCTTGGCTACAACAACTTGTTCAAGGGCTTCAATGTTGGCCTCGGCTCGGCGATTTCGGTGCTGATCTTTGGGTGTGTGATCCTCATCGCGTACATCTTCATCAAAATCTTCGGCGCGTCGGCACCGGGAGGTGGCCGTGATGGGCGCTGAGCGAGCGGGTGCCCGGCGCACCGCGCTGTGGGTTATCGTCGACACCCTGGTGCTGGTGTATGCGCTCCTACCGGTGTTGTGGATTCTGAGCCTGTCTCTCAAGCCGACGTCAACGGTCAAGGACGGCAAGCTGATTCCGTCGTCGCTGACCTTCGACAACTACCGGGGGATCTTCCGCGGCGACTTCTTCAGCTCGGCTCTGATCAACTCTGTCGGAGTCGGTGTGCTCACCACCGGGATCGCGGTGGTGATCGGTGCGATGGCAGGGTACGCGGTCGCTCGCCTGGAATTTCCCGGCAAGCGGGTGTTGATCGGTGCCGTGCTGCTGATTTCGATGTTCCCGGCGATCTCGCTGGTGACGCCGCTGTTCAACATCGAGCGCCGGATCGGGCTGTTCGACACCTGGACCGGGCTGATCATCCCCTACATCACGTTCGCCTTGCCGCTGGCGATTTACACGCTCTCGGCGTTCTTCGGGGAGATTCCGTGGGACCTGGAGAAGGCGGCCAAGATGGACGGCGCCACGCCGGCGCAGGCGTTCCGAAAGGTGATTGCCCCTCTGGCGGCGCCGGGGATCGTGACGACCGCGATCTTGGTGTTCATCTTCGCCTGGAACGACCTTTTACTGGCCTTGTCATTGACCGCCACCAAGGCCGCGATCACCGCGCCGGTCGCGATCGCGAATTTCACCGGCAGTTCGGAATTCGAGGAGCCGACCGGATCGATCGCGGCGGGCGCAATGGTGATCACGGTCCCGATTATCGTTTTTGTTTTAGTCTTCCAACGACGGATTGTCGCGGGGTTGACCTCAGGCGCGGTGAAGGGATAGCTGAATGGCCGAGATTGTGTTGGACAGGGTGACCAAGAGTTACCCCGACGGCGCGCTGGCCGTGCAGGAACTCAGCCTCACCATCGCCGAAGGCGAATTCATCATCCTGGTCGGGCCGTCCGGCTGCGGAAAGTCCACCACGCTGAATATGATTGCCGGCCTTGTTGATATCTCTTCTGGAGAGCTGCGCATCGGCGGCGAGCGGGTGAACGAGAAGGCGCCCAAAGATCGCGATATCGCCATGGTCTTCCAGTCCTACGCGCTCTACCCCCACATGACGGTGCGCCAGAACATCGCCTTCCCGCTCACCTTGGCGAAGATGAAGAAGGCGCAGATCGCGGAGAAGGTCGAGGAGACCGCGAGAATTCTCGATCTGACCGATCTCCTCGACCGCAAGCCCGCGCAACTGTCCGGTGGGCAGCGCCAGCGGGTTGCGATGGGACGCGCGATCGTGCGCCACCCCAAGGCATTCCTGATGGACGAACCGCTGTCCAACCTCGATGCCAAGCTGCGCGTGCAGATGCGTGGTGAGATCGCCCGGTTGCAGCGTCGGCTGGGTACGACCACGGTGTATGTGACCCACGACCAAACCGAGGCCATGACGCTCGGCGACCGCGTCGTGGTGATGCGCGGTGGCGTCGTGCAGCAGATCGGCACGCCTGACGAGCTTTACGAGCGACCCGAGAATTTATTCGTCGCGGGCTTCATCGGATCGCCGGCGATGAATTTCTTTCCCGCCACGCTGACCGCGACCGGATTGAGTCTGCCCTTCGGCGAGGTGACGCTGACCCAACCCGTCCACGACGTGCTCGCGCAGCACCCGGCGCCGGCGAAGGCGATCGTCGGCGTCCGTCCGGAACACCTGCAGGACGCGGCCCTGATCGACGCCTACCAGCGCATCAGCGCGCTGAACTTCGAGGTGAAGGTCGACTTGGTCGAGTCGTTGGGCGCCGAGAAATACGTCTACTTCACGACCGAGGGCTGGGTCGTGCACTCCGACCAGCTATCCGAACTCGACGAGGAACCCGGACCCGCAATACACGAATTCGTGGCCAGGGTTCCCGCCGCGTCCAAAGCGGCAAAGGGTCAGACACTCGAATTGGCCTTCGACACATCAAAACTCGCCGTGTTCGATGCCGACACCGGTGTGAACTTGACTGTTCCGCCGCCTGACGCTCAGTGACCCAGACATTGACCCAGGTGCGCGCGCACCTGCGCGCTCACTTTCGTCAGGCCGGCATCGACACCGAGCCTGATGTCGCCAGCGTGACGTTTCTGGGCGCTGAGCCCGTTGACGTGCTGCGCTATCGCCCCGGCGCCGACGACGTGGTGCATTATGTCTCGCTCGGCTGTTCGCGGCATCCGATGGTCGACCCGACCGCGTTGGTCGCCGATAGTCAACGTGGCCCACGCGCCGAAGTTGTTCTGCGCCTGCGTAAGCTGGGACCAGCTACCGGCCTGGCCCGCAGCCTGGCGATCGTGGCGGCAGCTCCGGCGGTCGAGGGCGTGGTGTTGACGCCGGACGCGCTGGTCGACCTCGGCACGTCGCTGTGGGTGCGATCGTCGGGGCGCGTGCCGTTCACCGCGGTGCTGTTGGGCAACAGTGACATTGCCGACCTGCCGCTGGACCCGCCACGCGACCCGGTGCAGTTTCTGTCGGCAACACCGATCACCGCGACCGAGGCCGCCTGGGTCCGGCTGAAAGGCGCCGACGCGATGCGCGAGGCGTGGCGTAGCGACGGGGTAGACGTGCTGGATCCCAATCGACCTGCCGCACAGCCCAACTGATCGAGTGTTCGCTACAGCCAGTCTCTACGCCGGAAGTTTCGGTACAGCAGCACACAGACGATCGCCAGAATGGACATGAACATCGGGTAACCCCAATGCCATTTCAGGCCGGGCATGTACTCGAAGTTCATCCCGTAGACGCCGGCGAGCATCGTGGGTAACGCCAGAAGGCCCGCCCACGCCGATATCTTTCGCATGTCGGTGTTCTGCTGCATCTCCACCCGGGCCAGCGCGGCCTGCACCAGCGAGCTGAGGTTGTCGTCGTAGCTGGCGATCTGTTCGGCGGCGTGCGTGTGGTGGTCGGCGACGTCGCGAAGGTAACGCCGCACCTCTTTGGAGATCAGGTCCTTGTGCTCGGACTGCATCCGCGCGAAAGGCATCGACAACGGGTTGACGCACCGTCGTAACTCGACCACTTCGCGCTTGAAAAGGTAGATCGGCTCGATCTCCGTCCGGTGACCGGGCGCGAAAGCCGCTTCCTCGATGGCGTCGATGTCGTTCTCCATCAACTGGGTGACCTCGAGGTAGTTGTCCACCACGTAATCGGCGATCGCGTGCATCACCGCATACGGACCCAGCCGCATCTGTTCCGGGTCGGCCTCCATCCGCTTGCGTACCTCGGACAGGCCGCTGTGTTCACCGTGCCGGACCGTGATGACGAACGAGGCGCCGACGAAGATCATGATCTCGCCGGTCTCGACGATCTCCCTGGCCAACACGACCGACTCGTGCGGCACGTAGTTGACGGTCTTGAGCACCAGGAAGAGTGATTCGTCGTAGCGCTCCAGCTTGGGCCGTTGATGTGCGCTCACGGCGTCCTCGATGGCCAGTGGGTGAAGTCCGAAAACCTCAGTTAAATCCTTCATCTGGCTCTCGTCGGGCTCGTGCAGCCCAATCCAGACGAAGGCGTCCTGGCCGATTTCCTCCAGCTCGCGCACCTTGGCGCACGCTTGGGCGTGCGAGTACAGGCCGGGCAGCCGTGCCCCGTCGACGTAGACGCCACAGTCGACCAACGCGCCCGAAACCGGCCGGTGGTTGTCCGGCGGCGCGGGCGGTTCGTCGGCCTTGCCCCGCGACGCTGGTCGCAGCGATGGGGACAAGGAACGGAAAGATGGCATCTGGTCAATCTCCCGTCAGGGCAGATTTGGTCACGCGTCGGCCATGCTACGCGCGTCGACAGGGACTGCCCGTGTGGTGGGGGGCTCGGATCAGTCGCCCTGCCGACGGCCCGATAGCCACCCGCTGAGCTGGATAATTGGTGTCGACGTGACGTCGGACGTGTCGGCGGTTCGGACCCCGGGTATGTGGCCCGGGCGGGTGCGCTACTTTCGACGCGACGCGATTACGCATTAGGCCGATTTCCAGCTGCCGATCTCCATGAGGAGCAATTGACGTGAGCACATCACCCCTGAAGGTCGCCGTCACCGGCGCCGCCGGCCAGATCGGCTACAGCCTGCTGTTTCGCCTGGCCAGCGGTTCGTTGTTGGGTCCTGACCGCCCGATCGAGCTCCGGCTGCTCGAGATCGAGCCCGCCCTCAAGGCGCTCGAGGGCGTCGTGATGGAGCTCGAGGACGGCGCATTCCCGCTGCTGTCCGGTGTCCAGATCGGCGCCGACCCGAACAAGATCTTCGACGGGGTCAACCTGGCCTTGCTGGTCGGCGCCCGTCCGCGTGGCCCGGGCATGGAGCGCGGCGACCTGCTGGAGGCCAACGGCGCGATCTTCACCGCCCAGGGCAAAGCGCTCAACTCCGTCGCGGCCGACGACGTCCGCATCGCCGTGACCGGCAACCCGGCCAACACCAACGCGCTGATCGCGCTGAACAACGCGCCCGACATTCCCAAGGAGCGTTTCTCGGCGTTGACCCGGCTGGACCACAACCGGGCCATCTCACAGCTGGCCAAAAAGACCGGCGCCAAGGTCACCGACATCAAGAAGCTCACGATCTGGGGCAACCACTCGGCCACCCAGTACCCCGACATCTTCCACGCCGAGATCGGCGGCAAGAATGCCGCCGAGGTCGTGGGCGACCAGTCCTGGATCGAGGACGACTTCATCCCCACGGTCGCCAAGCGCGGGGCGGCGATCATCGATGCGCGCGGCAGTTCGTCGGCCGCCTCGGCAGCGTCGGCGACCATCGACGCGGCCCGCGACTGGCTGCTGGGGACGCCCAAGGACAACTGGGTGTCGATGGCCGTCTTCTCCGACGGCTCCTACGGGGTGCCCGAGGGGCTGATCTCGTCGTTCCCGGTGACCACCAAGGACGGCAACTGGAGCATCGTGGCTGGCTTGGACATCAACGAGTTCTCTCGCGGCCGGATCGACAAGTCGACTGCCGAGCTCGCCGACGAGCGCAGCGCGGTCACCGACCTGGGCCTGATCTGAGGCACCGTCAGCTGTCAGCGATTAGGGCTACTAATGAGTACTCAGTACGCTGGATGCCGTGTCTGAATTGGTTGAATCGATACAGACCCACACCGAGCACGGCGCTATCACCGACGCAGAGATCTTCGAGGCGCATTCGGGGGGCAAGCTTTCGATTGGTCTGACGACGGCGTTGGATACCCAGCGCTCGCTGTCGATCGCGTACACCCCGGGCGTTGCACAGGTCAGCCGCGCGATTGCCGGCGATCACACCCTGGCCACTCGGTACACGTGGGCGGCCCGGTTGGTGGCTGTGGTCAGCGACGGCAGCGCGGTCCTTGGCCTGGGTGACATCGGGCCGGCGGCGGCGTTGCCGGTGATGGAAGGCAAATGCGGGCTGTTCAAGGAGTTCGCCGGGCTGGATGCCATCCCGATTGTGCTGGACACCAAGGATCCCGACGAGATCGTCGAAACCCTGGTGCGGCTGCGCCCGACATTCGGCGCGGTCAACCTCGAGGACATCGCCGCACCGCGCTGCTTCGATATCGAACGCCGGCTCATCGAGGCGCTGGACTGTCCGGTGATGCACGACGACCAGCACGGCACCGCGATCGTCGTGTTGGCCGCGCTGATGGGCGCTGCAACAGTTCTCGACCGGGACATGACCGCGCTGCGGATCGTCATCTCCGGCGCCGGAGCAGCGGGTGTCGCATGCGCGAATTTACTTCAGGCCAAGGGTATTTCGGATATCACCGTGCTCGACTCGCGCGGCATTCTGCACCGCGGCCGCGGCGACATGAACAGCGTCAAAGCCGAACTTGCCGAACGCACCAACCCAATCGACCGCACCGGCGGCATGGTCGAGGCGTTGGAGGGCGCCGACGTGTTCGTCGGGGTCTCGGGTGGGGTGGTTCCGGAGGAGTTGATCGCGACCATGGCGCCGCACAGCATCGTGTTCGCGTTGTCCAACCCCGATCCGGAGGTCCACCCGGACTCGGCGGCCAAGCACGCCGCGGTGGTCGCCACCGGGCGAAGCGATTTCCCGAACCAGATCAACAACGTGTTGGCCTTCCCCGGAGTTTTCCGCGGTGCGCTGGACGCCGGTGCACGCAGGATCACCGAAGAGATGAAAGTGGCTGCGGCCGAGGCGATCCTCTCCGTTGTCGCCGACAATTTGGCGCCGGATCGGATCGTCCCGAGCCCGTTGGACCCGCGGGTCGCGCCGGCGGTTGCCGCTGCCGTGGCTGCTGCCGCCGCAGATAGCGCGGAGTGACTGCCGGCAGGTTGACCGCGCTGGCGCTGGCTGCCGCGCTGACGACCGCGGGTTGCGGCGACACCGCGAGCGCCGGGCACCGCTCGGCCGAGTTGGTGGTCGGGTCACGGTGCCGGAGTCGAGTTGGCGCTACTGGCTGACATTTACACCGGTGCACTGCGCTCCTACGGGTTCCCGGCGCGCACCGAGCAGGCCCGCGAGCCGCTGAGCAAGCTTGACTCCGGCGCATTTGTCGTCGTCCCCGGTTTCACCGGCCGGGTGCTGCAGGTCTTTCAGCCCGGGGCCACCGTGCGTTCCGACGCGCAGGTGTATCAGGCGATGGTCGGCGCATTGCCGGAGGGAATCGCTGCCGGTGACTACACGACCGCCGCCGAGGACAAGCCCGCGCTGGCGGTTGCCGATTCGACGTCGAAGAGCTGGGGTGGTGGTGATCTGAGCGCGCTGTCCCGGCACTGTGACGGCCTTAGCGTCGGCTCGATTGCCGGTACGCCGACCCCCGCCGCGATAGGGAGCTGTCGAATAGCTGCGGGCCACGAATTCCCGGACGATGCAGCACTTTTCGCGGCTGTCAACACCGGAGAGGTCACCGCGGCCTGGACCACCACCGCCGACCCGAATGTTCCCGCTGACCTGGTGGTGCTCACCGATGGCAAGCCGGCGCTGGTGCAGGCCGAAAATGTGGTGCCGCTGTACCGGCGTAACGAGCTGACCGATCGACAGCTACTGGCGGTCAACGAGGTGGCCGGCGTGCTGGACACCGCCGCGCTGGTCGAGATGCGTCGGCAGGTGACCGCCGGGGCTGACGCCCAGGCGGTGGCCGATGTCTGGCTGAGCGAGCACCCGCTCGGGCGCTAACCCGCTAGCGCGACGGCGGCTTCAACCGTGCCACGACCGGGGAGAGCAGCCGTTGGTAGCCGGAACCGGTGATCCGCACGATCAGGTCCAGCACCACGGCGTCCTGACCGACCAGCACCCGGGCCTTGTTCTTGCGGACCGCCTCCAAGATGATCTCGGCCGCCCGTTGCGGGGTGGTACTGGCCAGTCGTTTGTCGAAGAGCTTGGACTGCGCCGCGGAATCGACCCCTTCTGCGGTCAAGGCGTTGCGGGCGATCGCGGTTTTGATGCCGCCGGGATGTACCGCAGTCACTTTCACCGGGTCGCGGTTGAGCACCAACTCCTGGCGCAGGGCTTCAGTGAACCCGCGCACCGCGAATTTCGCCGCGTTGTAGGCGGCCTGCCCGGGCATCGACATCAGCCCGAAGAGGCTCGAGACGTTGATGATGTGGCCGTCGCCGGAAGCGATCAGATGCGGCAGAAAAGCCTTGGTGCCGTTGACGACTCCCCAGAAGTCGACGTCCATCACCCGCTCGATGTCCTTGTACTGGGTGATCTCGACGTCGCCGGTGTACGCGATCCCGGCGTTGTTGTAGATCTGGTTCACTTTGCCGAAGTGCTCATTGATCTGGTCGGCATAGATGTGGAAGGCCTCGCGCTCGGTGACATCGAGTCGGTCGGATCTGACCGGCGCGCCGATGGCTTTCAGCTGTTCTTCGGTCTGCGCGAGCCCCTCGGTGTCGACGTCGCTGATTGCTACCGAGGCGCCCGAGCGGGCCAGTTCGAGGGCCAGCGCCTGGCCGATACCCGAACCGGCGCCGGTGACCGCGGCTACCTTTCCGGCAAACCCTTCCATGGACGCTCCTCGCTACGTGGGTTGCCGTCAAGGCTAGCCGGTACCGGCGGTATCGCACACAGCGGCATCGGACATCCCTGTGCGCAGCACAAGTGAGGGCGGCAGGCACGCTCGTGGCGGCTGCCACTGGCGTCGCGAATGTTGGGTAACGCCAACGACGTTGGCGTTACCTGCGGTGAAGCGTCAGGCCCAGCTGCCGCCGACGGCGGCGTCGGTGCTGCTCATGTTGTTGCCGGCGGTTTGCACCTTCTGGCCGTGGGAGTTGGCCTGCTGGTAGATGGTCTGGAAGTTGCGACCCAACTGGGTGATGAACTCCTGGCAGGCCACCGAACCCGAGCCGCCCCAGAAGTCACCGGCAGCCAGCACATCGCGCACGATGGACTGGTGCTCCTGCTCCAACGACGCGGCCTGAGAACGGATCAATGCGCCGTGAGCGTCCACGTCGCCGAACTGGTAGTTAATCGACATCGCTGTTCTCCTTACAGGTTGTCGGTGGGGGGCTAGCTGGACAGGATCTGCTGGGAGGCCTGCTCTTGGGACTCGTAGTTGTTGGCATCGCGGATCAGCCCGTCACGCACGCCGTGCAGCATGTTGACGATGTTGCGGAAGGCCTGATTCATCTGGCCCATAGTGTCGTAGGAGGTGGCCTGAGCCGTCCCACTCCAGCTGGCACCGGCGATGTTCTGGCTCGATGACCACATCTTGCGGGCCTCGTCCTCGACGGTCTGGGCGTGCACATCGAAACGGCCCGCCATCGACCGCATCTCGTGCGGGTCAGTCATAAAACGTGTAGGCATGTCTCTCTCCTTATTCTAGGGCGTTATTTAAGTGTTAAGCGTTGTGCGGCAGGCGATTACCCGCCAGCAGGTGAGCGGGGCATTACCTTGGCGGCGACTCGGGAACCCATGCTGCTCATCCCGCGTCCGGCGAGTGCGCCCATCAATCCCTGGGAGAACGGGCTGCTCGGCAGTCCGTGCATCAGGCTGGGTGCGGCCACGCTGGTGGCCGGCAGCGAGGGGGCCGCGCGGCCCATATCGGGGACGCCGGTGTGCCAGGAATGCGGCACCGACAGCCCACCGGCATGCATCGCCGAGGCCATCGAGGCCTGGATCCCCGACCCCCACTTCGACATCTGGCCGCCGACGCCGGCCAGCACGGCTGCGGCCTTAGTGTCGACGAGTTTGCCGACGTTGCCCAGCAGCGAGTCGCTCATGCCCGCCAGCATTCCCGACGAGCCGCGCGCCGGCAGAGCTGCCCGAGCTCATGAACATACGTGCGGGCGTGCTGCCCAACATGCCCATGTAGTAGGTGACCTGCACCGGCAGCAGCGCGGCCGAGGGATCCGCGGATGACCGCAGTAGCCACCGTCCCGAGCCAGGTCGTCAAACCCGCGGCGTCCAAGGTCCCAGGGCCGGCCCCCCCGGCTCGACACGCCGAAGAGTTGCGCAAAGTCCCCGAGCAGCCCCGTGATCACCGAGGAGCTCGAGCTGGCCGGCGTGGCCGGCCGCGGACGGCCGCACTGGCCAGTGCTCCATTGGCCACCTGCGGCGCCGCTGCTTGCGCGGGCAGGGCGGCGGCCGCCTGGGAGTTCAGCTGTAGGTGTCCATGCCCAGCGCGTCCTGGATCCACATCTCCAGGTAGTTGGCCTCGTTGGTGGCGATCGCCCCGGTGTTCTGGCCGAGGAAGTTGTTGGACACCAACGTGGTCAACTCCGTCCGGTTGGCCGTGATCACCGGCGGCGGCACCATCGACGCATACGCGGTCTGATAGGCCGCGGCGGCCACCTTGGCCTGGGCCCCGGTCTGGGCGGCCGTGGTCGCGGTGCCTTGCAGCCACGCGATGTACGGCGCGGTGGCCGAGGCCATCTGCGCCGACGACGGCCCCAGCCACGGACCGGTGGTCAGATTGGTGATCGCGGTCTGATACTGAGTGGCGGTGGCCTCCAGGTCACCGGCCAACCCGTCCCAGGCCGCCGCCGCCTCCAACAACGGGCCCGACCCCGCGCCGGAATACATCAGCGCGGAGTTGATCTCGGGGGGTATCAGCGAATAGCTCATCGACCCGTAACCCGGTTAGCCGGCGTGGGCTGCGTTGGTCGCCTCGGTCAGGGCGTAGGCGCCCGCACCCGAGCGCAACGCGGCAACCAACTGCTCGTGCACTTCCGCGGCCTGGGCGGCGATCTGCTGATAAGCCGTGCCGTGCTGACCGAACTGAGCTGCCGTCATCGCCGAGACGAGGTCCGAGGCCGCGGGGGACAACCCCGTCGTCGGCCCGGCGGCGGCCGCGTTGCGGGCCACCATCGAATCCCCGATACCGGACAGACTGCCCGCCGCCCCGGCCAACACGTCTGGCTGTGTCGTTACGAACACTTTCCAACCTCCTCCAACGACCCCGCCGACACTAAAGTTGAACACTACTTCAGGCCAGGCGTTTGGATTGACCTCCCCTAGAGCGATTGCCACGCGTGATGGCGGTGAAATCGTATGCTGTTTTCGCCGCTGGCGGTACACGAATCGACGAAACGATGTCCGCTGGAAACGACGCGTTAACACCAACCCTTCTTTGGCGCACGTTGAATTATCCGGCGAGGGCCAAAAAAGCAGCTGAAATGGGGATACGACGCCCACGGTCCGGCCACTCGGGCCTCCCTCGCCTCCTACCCGAGTTGCGTGAGCCGGGACTGTATCGTTGCCGCGTGACCGCGCAACCGCCAAGGCTCTACATCTTTCCGCACGCCGGTGGATCAGCGGAGTATTACGTTCCGTTTGCCAAGGCATTTTCCAGCGACATCAAACGCATCGCGGTCCGATATCCAGGACGTGCTGGTACTCACGATCTTGGGTCTTTTACCAGCATTCCCGATCTCGCCGATATGGTTTGCCGGATGCTGCCACCGCCGGACCAGTCCGACGACAAGGTGGCGTTCTTCGGGCACAGCATGGGCGGGCTGCTGGCGTTCGAGGTCGCCCGCCGGTTCGAAGTGGCGGGGAGCCCCATTGCCGCCCTGTTCGTATCCGCCTGTGCCGCACCCGGCCGAGTTGGCTATGAGCACATTCCCGAGTCCGATCGCGGCCTGCTCGATGCGGTGAGCGAGATGACCGGCGTGAATCCGGAGTTCCTGGAGAACGACGAATTCGCGGCCAAGATCCTGCCGACACTGCGGGGGCTCAAGGCCATCTCGAAGTACGACTGTCCCCCCGACGCAACGGTGTCGTGCCCCATCTTCGCGTTCCTCGGCGATGACGACGAAGTCGCCACGTACGAGAAGATGGTGCCCTGGTCGGAGCGCACGACATCGGAGTTCGCCGCGTGGGTTTTCCCGGGTCACCACTTCTATCTCAACGACCACGTACCCGAGCTGGTCAGCCACATCGAGGGCAAGATCTTGTCGTGTTGCCGAGGTTAACTTAACGCTGAACGAAACGGTTGTTGTCAGGAAGTTGCCGACGCAACCGCCATCCGCAAAGCGCTACGCCAATCGTGGCCGAAAGGCTTATTTAGCCGACAAATTGGACGTTACAGCCCGTCAATTGGACAAGCTGGCTGTTCGGTATCGGCGCGGCGTGTACAGCCAATGCGCCGAGGCGCCTGGCCTGGGCATGCCCCGGCGACAGTTGATTTCGCGCTTGATTGCCGGCCTGCAGCGTGTCCTGTCAGCGCTGGAACCGCGGCCTCGGCTGGCCGCAACCGCGTCCCGAGGGGCGACCTCCCGCCGCCACCACGAGAAAGTTAGCGTCGCGAACTTAACTAATGCCGGCTACGCGAGTTGGCCGGCAGTCCGGTAACCTCGTCAACACGTCCGACGGTCGGACGAAACCAGGCGTGAGCGTCATAGCGAACCTATGGTCCCAGCAACGATGCAGGCAGTAGGGGGCCTGTGTTTGTCGCGCATATTACATTCTTAGGTTTTTCTGAGAAGATTCTTGGGTTTTTGGTCCGAGAAGCGCGATGCTCGGGTTAATCTCCTGCATCACAAGCGCCCGCGTCGTACGTGTTCGGGGCTCGAGATCTAAAGGGGTGGTGTTCCGATGGCGGTGAGCGAAGCCTCCATTCCCGCAGTACTGCGCGAACGGGCCCGGCGACAGCCGGATGCGCGCGCGTACACGTTCATCGACTACGAACTGGATCCTGCGGGCGATTCCGAGACATTGACGTGGTTTCAGGTCCACCGGCGCGCGCAGGTTGTTGCCGCGGAACTGGCGTCCCGCGGATCGCCGGGTGATCGCGTGGCGATCCTCGCTCCGCAGGGCCTCGAATACATCGTCGGGGTTCTCGGCGCGATGGAGGCCGGCTTCGTGGCGGTCCCGCTGTCTGTGCCGCTGTCCGGCGCGCATGACGAACGGGTTTCCGCGGCGCTGAAGGACAGCTCACCGGTTGCGGTGCTGACGACATCGGCGGTCGTCGACGACGTCGTCTCGTGTGCTCATGGGCTCCCCGGCTCCGTGCCGGCAGTGATCGAGATCGACGCGCTCGACCTCGATACCCCGCCGGCCTTCCATTCCACCGACTTGCCGCAGACCAAAACGGCCATGCTGCAATACACCTCTGGCTCGACTCGTGCGCCGACTGCCGTCGTGGTGACGCACAAGAACGTCATAGCCAATCTCGACCAGGTGATTTGGGACTATTTCGAGGACATCGGGAAGGTTCCACCGCCGGGCATCACGATGGTGTCGTGGCTGCCCTTCTATCACGACATGGGTCTGCTCCTCGGAATCTTAGCTCCGGTATTGAGGGGATTTCCCGCAGTGCTGACGAGCCCGATGGCGTTCCTGCAGAAGCCCGCCCGGTGGATGCAGATGCTGGCCAGCAACCGATCGTTTTCGGCTGCACCGAACTTCGCTTTCGAACTGGCTGTGCGACGCACGTCCGACGACGACATGGCCGGGCTCGACTTGGGGAACGTGCACACCATCCTCAGCGGTAGCGAACGGATCCACGCGGCGACGCTCAGGCGTTTCACCGAGCGGTTTTCCCGCTTCAACCTTCCTGACACCGTCCTGCGGCCGTCGTACGGATTGGCCGAGGCAATGGTGTATGTGGCGTCGTCATACCCGGGGCGCCCCCCGACAACCGTCCGGTTCGACTACGAGAAGCTGACGGCCGGCCACGCGAAACGCTGCGAAAGCGAACAAGGCGGTTCCCAGCTGGTCAGCATCGGCGCGCCCCGCGCCTGCACCGTGCGGATCGTCGACCCCGAGACCCGGGTCGAGAATCCGGCCGGCAAGGTGGGGGAGATCTGGGTGCACGGCGACAACGTCGCGAGCAGCTACTGGCGAAACCCGCAACTATCGGAGCGGACCTTCGGGGGACGGCTCGTCGATCCATCCCCCGGCACGCCGCAAGGGCGCTGGCTTCGGACCGGAGATCTGGGCGTCATATCCGACGGCGAGCTCTTCATTACCGGCCGCATCAAAGATCTGCTGATCGTGGATGGGCGTAACCACTATCCCGACGACATCGAGGCGACGATCCAGGAGATCACCGGAGGCCGCGCCGTGGCGATCTCAATCCCGAATGATCGGAGCGAGCAGCTGGTCGCGATCCTCGAGCTCAAGAAGCGGGGCAGCTCGGACGGTGAGGTCCTGGACAGGCTTCACACCGTCAAACGCGAAGTGGCATCGGCGATTTCGAAGTCGCATGGCCTGCGGGTGGCGGATTTTGTGCTGGTGCCGCCCGGCTCTATTCCGATCACCACCAGCGGCAAGGTCCGCCGCTCGGCGGCCGCCGAACGTTACCGCCAGCACGAATTCACCCGACTGGACACCCCCGCAT
>CAWHZO010000008.1:0-115408 GCA_963833915.1 uncultured Actinomycetota bacterium | reverse complement strand
CTTTGTGGAGCTGTGGCGCGCCGGCCGGCTGCCGGTGGAGTCACTGGTTTCCTCGACGATCACCCTCGACGACATCAACGCCGCGATGGATCACCTTGCCGACGGCACCGCCGTGCGCCAGGTGATCTCCTTCGACTAGCCAACCGGGATCAGTTCGGAATCGACTGGTAGCGAGCGTTTCATGTCGCTGCGCAGCGTCTCGGTCGGGCCGACCGTCCCCGGGATGCCGGCAGCGTCGAGGGCGTGGCGTTTGAAAGCGCGCGCGGCGCCGCTGAGCACATGCTGCACCGTAGTAGTCCGGTGCCCGACGACCAGTGGCCAACCGTCTTGCCAGAGAGTAACTTCCGTCATCCAGCGATCGAGCGCGTTGAGCACCCCTTGCCTGATTCGCGCATCGGAGGTGAACATCTCTGCACTGACAGCCAAGCCGCGGGCCGTGCATCCTGTGCCCACTGGCAGGATCTGCGAGTCGAGGTCGGCTGCCTGCATGCCGAGGATCTGCAGCGGACGGCTATCGCAGTGCTGCGGTAACAGCACGTTGACGTCCCAGCCGGCCCTGACCCGATCGTAGAGCCAACCGCCGACCGAGCACACCACGTCGGCGGGACTGGAGGCCACGACATCGAGCCGATACTTCAGCGAATCACCGTCGCGATGCGGTGCATGCGGCCGCCGTTTCCCGAAGTCCACCTCGAAGGTCCTCATCACATCCCTTCAGCAGATCGAACGCCTCCGCGCTCGGTGACCCTGCCGACCCAGCGTGACACTTTTACGTGTATCTGTAAAGTTTCGATTGGGTCAAGACTGGCGCCGCGCCTTGAGCTCGGCGAGGATTTCTTCGGTGTGCTGACCGAGATCCGGTGCGGTGGACCGCGGCGCCCACGGCGTGCCATGGAAATCCGCCGGTGTCGCGACCATCGGAACGGCGCCTTGTCCGTCGGGCACGTCGACCATGCCGCCGGCGGCGTGGAACTGCTCGTCGGCGATGACATCCTCGATCGAGTTGACCGGCGACCAGAAGAAATCCGGTTCGCGGGTGAAGATCTCCGCCCACTCATCAAGGGGTCTGGTGGCAAAGATCTGATCCAACTCGCCGATCAGCTCGACGGCGTTGACGGCACGTGACCGCGCGGACGAGAACCGCGGATCGGTCAACCAGTCGGCGTGGCCAACTGCCCGGCACAGCGCGGGCCAGTGCCGGTCGGCCTCCAACCCCACGATCCAGAACCGCCGGCCATCGCCTGCGGCGTAGTTGTTCATGCACGGGTTACCCATCGATTCCCGTTGTCCAATCGCGATGGGTTGACCCGACATCAGGTAGGTGTTCAGGTCAAAGCTCACCGTGTAGGCGCCCTGCCGGTACAGCGACGTGGTTACCAACTGCCCCGTCCCGGTCCGGTCGCGGGCCAGCAATGCGGCGCAGATCGCGGCCGCCAGGGTCATGCCGGCTGTGTGGTCACCCATCCCGCCGCGTTGAAACGGCGGGGTGTCACCGGGCCGGGTCAGCAGATGCGCCAACCCGCCGCGCGACCAGAACGCCGCGACGTCGTAGGCCGCCCGGTCGGCATCCGGCCCAGTCTCGCCGTAACCGGTGATGAGCCCGTAGACCAGACGGGCGTTACCCGGCGCCACCGACTCGAAGTCGAGCCCGAGACGCCGCAACGCCCCAGGCCGGAGGTTGGTGACGAAAACATCCGCGCCGCTGATCAATTCGAGTGCAGCAGTGCGGCCATCCTCGGTTACCAGGTCGAGGACGATGCTGCGCTTGGATCGGTTGTCCATCTCGAACGGTGGGCTGGTGTCCACGTCGAGCCCGAGCATGCGGCCGAACAGCCGACCCGGGTCGCCGGTCGGCGGCTCGATTTTGATGACGTCCGCGCCCCAGTCGGCGAGGATGCCACCCGTCGCCGGGCCGGCCACCCACACTCCGAGTTCTACAACGTCGACGCCTTCCATTGGTCCGGCCATCTCGGCATCCTCTCGTCGACTCCGCTACAGCAACATAAGCACTCCGCTCGACCAAGTCCGCCGAGTACCGTCAGTTCCACCGTCAACGTTTTGGGAGGGCTTGTGAGTCTGGTTACCGGCCGCGGGCCGCTGAGCACCGTGCCCGCCGGATGGTTTTCGCCGACGTTGCCCGCCGACGTGGTCTATGTCGAGCCCCACCCCCGCCGCGTTCAGGCGGTGAAAGACGGGCGCACGGTGATCGACACCGAGCTGGGCGCTATTGGTGCACCGGCCCGATCGTCCGCTCAGCTACGCATTTCCCGCCGACGAAGTGCAGGGTCTACCGCATGAGCCGGTGCCGGAGGCGCCCGGATTCGTCCACGTGCCGTGGGACGCGGTGGATACCTGGACCGAAGAGGGACGCAGGCTCGTGCACTACCCGCCCAACCCGTATCACCGCGTCGACTGCCGCCCGACGAAGCGGCGTCTTCGCGTCACGGTCGCCGGAACCACTTTGGTGGACACCGACGACACCGTGATCGTCTTCGAGACCGCGCTGGAACCCCGACTCTACGTCGATCCATCGCACGTTCGCGTGGGCGTTCTGCGGCAAACGGATACGTCGACGTACTGCAACTACAAGGGCGTGGCAACGTATTGGTCGGCCCTGATCGGCGACGCCGTCGTCGAGGACGTGGCGTGGAGCTACCAAGACCCGCCACCGGAAAGCCTGCCCATCAAGGGATTTCTGAGTTTCGACGCCACCCGCGCCGAGGTTGTCGCCGAGTTGCCCGAAGCCGCTTCCCGTCAGGACACCGCCGCTCAGGACACCGGCGGCGAATAGTTCGGCCGACCGAGCCCGAGGGCGTGCTGGGCGATCATGTTGCGGAACACCTCGAGGGTGCCGCCGTAGATACCGGTGGGCGACGCCAGCCGGAAAATGTATTCGGCGCCACCGTCATCGGCGGCTCCGTGGGTGTCGACCGGCAGCGCCGAGGCGGTACCCAGCACGTCCATCAGGTCCGGTGCGACGTCGCGCATGGTCTGCGCGTTCGCCACCCGCCCGAACATCCCCGGGGTACTCAACGCAGCCTCGGTGCGGGCAACACTGCGGCCCAACCGATATGCCACTGACTCGTCGTCAAGTAGGCGGCGGCCGTCTGCACCCTCGTGCGCGACGAGCGCCGCGATCGTGTCGATCGCCTCGGCCATCAGCGTCGCATGCTCGCTCATCACCGCGATCCGCTGCAAACCGTCCGCCTCGCCTTCGCCGGTCCCGTGCTCGACATCCAGCGCCCCCCGCAACACCGCCCAGCCGCCGTTGACTGCACCGATGCGGTATTTGTCGTCCACCCGCACGTCGCTGTAATAGACGATGTTGGTCCGGTCCCCGTCGATGGTGCGGATGGGTTGTATCTCGATGCCCGGCGAGTCCAGCGGCACCAGAAACATGGTCAGGTTCTTGTGTTTTGGCGCATCCGGGTCGGTATTGGTGAGCAGGAAAACGTATTTGGCATTGTGGGCATTGGACGTGAACATCTTGGAGCCGTTGATAATCCAGCTCGCGCCGTCCCGGACCGCGCGGGTCTTACACGTCGCCACATCGGAGCCGCCCTCCGGTTCGGTGTAGCCCAGACATAACCGGATGTGGCCGGACAGCACCCCGGGCAGCACCTCGTCGGTGAGCTCGGCGGATCCGAACTGCTGCACGGTGTGGGCCACCATGGCGGTGGTTCCCCAGTGGAACCACGGCGTGTGGGCCCGGCCGATCTCCAAATCCCAGATCCGCCGGTGCAGCGCGCTGAAGCCCCCGTTGGGTTCGTCGTTCCAGTCGGCGGCCAGATAGCCCTCGGCACCCAGCGCCAAGTGCACGCCTTCGTCGAAGTTCTCCCCGGTCTCGCGGTCTCGTCGGCGCACGTCATCGGTGACCAGTTCGGCCAGGAACGCCCGCAACCGGTCACGGAATTCCCGGTCGTCCGCGGACAGTTCGACGCTCGCGAAGTCCATGACTGTTAAAGCCGCGCTTGGGTTTTGATTGCGGTGTCGCTGGTGCGCAGCGGTCGGATCAGCGCTTCCTGTGCAAACGAGGCGATCAGCTCACCCTCTTCGGTGTGCACCGCGCCGCGGACATAGGACATGCCCGCACCCACCTGGGTGCTCTCGTGCGTGTAGAGCAACCAACCCTTCCACGACACCGGCTCGTGAAAGCTGACCGTCACCGTCATCGGCGCAGTGGACACGGTGAAATGCGACTGACTGGTGCCGATGCCCTCGTGCGCGCGCATCGTGGTCGAGATGCCCAGGTGGCCGGTGAAATACGCGATCAGCGCCTTCGCCAAATCGTCACGGGTCGGGATCGGGTCGTAGTGCAGCCAGGCGTACAGCTCCGGCGGCCCGACCTCGTCGGGGCTGTTCACGTCGACCACGTCGACCAGTCGCAGTTCCCGCCCGGCCAGCGGCATCGGCGCGTGGTTGGCGTCGGCGGGCGCGGCCACCTCGGGACGGGCCAGGTGGTGGCGGATGACGTCGTCGGACGGCACGTCCAGCAGCGTCGTCACCGTGATCGCCCGCCGCCCGTTCTGCGACACGCTCACCACCGCCGTTGCCGTCGAACGGCCCTCGGCGACGACGTCGATGTCGAACTCGACCGGCGGGCCGACCACCACGGCGCGGGCGAACACCGCATGCGCCGAGCGCACCGACTTCTCCGGAAACCGTTTGGCCACCGCGACAATCACCTGTGCAAGCACCTGGGTGCCTTCTACCACTTGACGTTCGTCGTCAGCGGCGATTCCGGTGTCGGCGGTGAAACGGTCGGCTCCCTCGGAGCGCGCGTCGAACAAATCCAGGAGGCCGGCGACCGACCAGTGCGCCTGCTCAGATTCCGTAGTCACTTAGCGAGCGTGACATTTTCACCGAACCTTGTAAAGCTTTATCCGCGGCCATCCCGGCCTCAGGTGGCCTCGATCACCAAGGCCTTGAACCGCTCGATGACCTCCAGGGCGTGCGCCAGACTGTCGCCGGGCAACGCCACCTGTACCCAGGTGACGCCCAGCTTGGCCAGCCGTTCCAGCCCGCTCAGATAGGCGTCGGGATTGAAGTCGTCGTCGGCCGGATTGCCGCCGTCGAAGTTGGCGAATACCACGTCGACCTTCGAGGCGTCCCGGCCCGCGTCGTCGAGTCGGCGGTGCAGATCGTCGATGCCGTCGGCGAGGCTTTCCAGTGAGTCGATGGACGCCGTCCGCGCGGTCTGGGCCAGCGCGGCGGGCGCGGGAAACGGGCACCAGCCGTCCCCTTTGAGGGCGACCCGACGCCGGGCGGCCCCGGTGTTGCCGCCGATCCAGATCGGTGGATGCGGATCGCTCACCGGTCGCGGATGCGCGGTGATCCCGCGGGCGCTGAAGTGCTTCCCGTCGAAGTTGACGTCGTCGGTGGTCCAAATGGCCCGGATAACGTCGAGGGCTTCGTCGAACAGATCAGCACGCTCCTCAAAGTCAACGCCGAGGGCGGCGAACTCGCGCTTGAGATAGCCGACTCCAACGGCAAGGGTGAACCTGCCGCCGGAGAGCAGATCCAACGTCGCGCCAGACTTGGCTACTACGAAGGGATTTCGATACGGCAGCACCACGATGTTCGGTATCAGCCGCAGCGTGGTGGTGCGGGCCGCGGCGTATCCCATCGCCACGAATGGGTCCAGCGCGTCATGTCCGCCGGCTTCGAGCCACCGCTGGCTGGGCGCCGGATGGTCGGTGAACCCGAAGCCGTGGATACCGGCGGCTTCGGCAGCCGCGGCCACCGCGGCGATGCCGTTGCCGCTGACCAGTTCCGGGTTGTAGGGGTGGCGGTGCATCGGGTGGGTGATGGTGAAATGCATCTGCCACTTTCCTTAGCTCGGCACCGACGGTGTCCCTGCAAAATACCGCGTAACACTCCTACGATAATCTGTAAAGCCAGTCGGGCGACCGGCCGGTCAGTTTCACCGCCACGGAGAGGCGAGGCAGTTGGGCATTGTGACCACGAGTTCGGAAACGGCCTTCGCTCGACCGCCCGAGATCATCTACGACTTCGTCACCAACCCGGCGAACGCCGACGATGACCTATCCGGGCAGCGCGCACATCACGAACTTGCCCGACGAGCTGCCGTTGAAGGTCGGCAACACCTGGCAAGAGGCCGGCCCGACGACGACCGAATTTTCACCTGGCATCTGGCGATCGCCATGCGGCCGAAGCTGTGGATGTTCAATTCTGTTGGGCAACTTGGTCATGACAGCGACGGCAGCGGTGGCATGGAGGGCCGCATCACGGTCCAATACCAGTTCACCAGTCCGGGCGAGGAGATCACGCTGTTTACCCGCACGATGACGATCGAGGCTTACCGGCACGCGCCGCTACCCGACGCCTTGTTCCAGCAAGTCAACCCCGCCAAGATCGACGCCTACCACGCGGCGATCGCACGAGAATTGGATGCGCTCCATGACGGCGATCGTTGAGGGGCTGACGCCGCTGGCCACCGGGTTCTGCTTCGGCGAAGGCCCGCGCTGGTTCGAGGGGCTGCTGTGGTTCTCCGACATGCTGGGCGACGCCGTGCACACGCTCACCTTGGGCGGGTCGCTGACCACGTTGCCACTGCCCGGGCATGCGCCATCGGGCCTGGGATTCCGGCCGGACGGCTCGCTGCTGATCGTTTCCACCAACGGCCGCCAGCTGCTGCGCTACGACGGCGAAACCGTCGAAACAGTGGCCGATCTGAGCGGTGTAGCGCCTGCCGACCTCGGCGACATGGTCGTCGACAACCGCGGACGTGCCTACATCGGGTCGCAGGCCTTCCACGGGGGCGTCATCGTGCGTGTCGATCCCGACAACACCGTGAGTGTGGTGGCACAAGATCTGGATTTTCCCAACGGAATGGCCATCACCGCCGACCACCAGACGCTGATCGTCGCCGAGTCGATTGGTCGGCGACTGACCGCGTTCAGCATCGGCGAAGACGGCGAACTGTCCGACCGACGGGTCTTCGCCGACGGTCTCGACGGGCCGCCGGACGGCATCTGCCTCGATGCTGACGGCGGCGTGTGGACGGCGATGACGCTGGCGCACCGGTTCGAGCGGATTGTGGCCGTGGGCGGCGGCAATGGACACGTGACCCATCGCATCGACATCGGCGATCGCGCCGCGATCGCCTGCACGCTCGGCGGCCCTGAGGACCGCACGCTGTTCATGCTGTCGAGCACCGACGCCTATCCCCAACGCCTGGTCGGTACCCGGCTCTCCCGGGTCGACGCGGTGATCGTGGATACTCCTGGCGCCGGCTTGCCCTGAAAGGCGACCGATGACCGATTCCTACTACGAGCTGATCGATGACGCCGACCCGTTGGGCGAAAAGTTCTGTGCCACAGACCTAGTGAGAAGCACCTGGTCGGCAGCGCTTCAGCATGCCGCACCGGTGTCGGCGTTGCTGGTCCGCGCGCTCGAACGCTGCGCGCCCCGCGACGACACCCGGCTGAGCCGGGTCGCCGTCGATCTGTTGGGACCCGTGCCCGCCGACGGCGACTTGTGGGTTCGCTCGCACGTCGAGCGCCCCGGCAAACAGATCGAGCTGATCAGCGCCGAGCTGCTGGCACTGGGACCCGACGGTCAGCCGCGGCCGACGGCACGGGCCAGCGGATGGCGGCTACAGCAGCTCGACACCGCCGACCTGGTTCACGCCGCCGCGCCGCTCCCGCGTCCCCTCAGCGAGGCCCGCAGCCGCAATCTCGCGAAGGACTTCGATCGCAACTACGTGCACAGCTTGGACTGGCGCTGGCTGACCAAACCGCTCAACGACGGTCCGGGTGAATCCTGGATCTCGCCGACGGCCAACCTGGTCAACGGCGAGACGATGACGCAGTTAGAACGGCTGTTCGCGGTCGCCGACTGCGCCAACGGCATCGGCGCCAAACTCGACATCACCAAGTGGACGTTTTTGAACAACGACCTCGTCGTCCACGTCCACCGGATTCCCGACGGCGACTGGATCGGCATCCGGGCAGAGACCAATTACGGGCCAGACGGCATCGGCACCACGGTGGGCACCCTGTTCGACGAGACCGGAGCCGTCGGCAGCATTCAGCAGTCGGTGCTGGTGCGCCGACGACCGCGGTCTTAGTCCGCGCCCAGATCGACGCTAGTGCCGATTTTTCCGCCGGTGAGTTGCTGCACTGACGTCGATCTCGACGTGCATTCAGGTCAGCGCACTCACGGGAACAGGTGGAATGACGTCGACGACACGCAAGTGCATCCGCTCCGGTGAGCTGATCGCCGCGGCGATCAGACAGCCGACGTCGTGCGGCGGCGCCTGCCCGGTCGACCGCACGATCGAGGCTCGCACGCCGGTCCCGACGAACTCGGCGTCCAGACCGCACACCCAAGCCTCGAGCATGCGGCGCACACCAGCCGGCGATGCGCCGACCAGTTCGGGGCTGATCAACACCACGTCACCACGACGGCTGTCGATCATCGACGGAATAACCTGTGCCGCAAGGTGTTGCGCGCCCACCCATGACCCGTCGGTAAGACCCGCGGCACTGATCAGCACGTCGACCGCACCGACCAGGTAACCGGCGGACTGGACGAAGCGATCGATGGACGGCGGATCGGCGAGGTCCAAGTGAGCAGCGAACACGGCCGCGCCACCGTACCGAAGGCGGGCCGCGAACTCCTCACAGATGTGGGTCCGGTGGCTGCCCATCAAGACCAGATGCCCGCCGGCGGCCAACCGCGCCGCCGTCGCAAGTGCGACGGGCGACGACGCCTCAGTGATGACGACCGTCCTGCATTGGCTCACGACGTGCGCCGATCGACCACGGTGTGCGGGTCCTGCCCGGCTAAGCTCTGGTGGTCAACTACCTCGGGCGGGGCCAAAGCGACTCCGGCCAGGGAAAATGGCAGTGGCACGAAAACAGCGTGACACTTCGGACAAATTTTGTAAAGTTCAGGTATGGAGCAGACGCCGACCATCGATGGCGACACCTCGACTCAGCAGCGGATCCTGGCGGCCACCGCTGAGGTCCTCAGCCGCAACGGCAAACGCAAGCTCAGCCTGTCCGACGTCGCCGCCCAGGCCGGAGTGTCACGGCCAACGCTGTACCGCTGGTTCGCGTCGAAGGAGGAGTTACTCTCAGCGTTCTCACGGTACGAACGGCAGACCTTTGAAAGCGGAATGAGCCGAGCGACGGCCGGGCTCAAAGGTGCCGACAAGCTCGATGCGGCGTTGCGGTTCATCGTCAACTATCAGCATTCCTACACAGGTGTGCGCATGGTCGATATCGAGCCCGAGCATGTCATCAACCAGTTTTCGAACGTCATCCCGCAGATGCGCGATGGTCTGCAGCGGCTGATACCCGGTCCCAATGCGGCAGTGAAAGCGGCAACCGCGATCCGAGTAGCATTCTCGCACTACATGATTCGCAGCGACGACGCCGACCAGTTCCTGGCCCAACTGCGTCATGCCGTGGGAATCAAGGCTCCCGACTGATTGCCCTGCTCCTCCTCGGGCCTTCCGGCCCGCATCGTCACACGGCGGGACTGATTGCCCTGCTCCTCCTCGGGCCTTCCGGCCCGCATCGTCACACGGCGGCCGGACTAGTCGAACAGCACCGCGGCATTGAGGTATCCGGTCGGGTCGAATGCCGTCTTCAGCGTTCGCATCGCCGCGATATCGGCCGCCTCGCGTGACATGCCGAGATAGCGACGCTTGCGGCTGCCGACCCCGTGTTCGGAGCTGACATTGCCGCCGCATTCCGCGATCAGGTCCATCATCGCCGCATACAGATCGCGTTCCTGCTCTTCGCTGCAGCGCAGCACGTTCAGATGCAGGTTGCCCTCCCCGATGTGCCCGAACAGCACCCCGACGGCGTCGGCCGCGTGCCGGTGCACGAGCGCATCGGCGTCGCGGGCGAACGCGGCAACCGCAGAAAGGGGCAGCGACACGTCGAACTTCAGCGGCGGTCCATACCAGGCGACCACCTCAACCAGCGATTCGCGAACCCGCCAAAGACGTTGTTGCGCGGCAAGATCAACGCCTACCGCCGGCTCACTGCACGTCTGCACTCCGTCCAGGGCGTCGGCCAGCCGCTCGGTCTGGTCGTGGTCGGACGCCAGTTCCACCAACAGCAGCCAGTCACCCTGCACCGGCGCAGCCACACCCAGATGCTCATCGGCCAGCGCGCTGGCTCGTCCGTCGATCAGTTCCAGGGCCGCGATGCCGTCCAAGTCGCGAAACACTCGGCCGGCGTCGACCAGCGCGCCGAGGTCCTCGAAGCCACACACGGCGGTCACCCGATGCGGCGGATCCGGGTGCAGGCGCAGATCGAGGGCAGTGATCACGCCCAGCGTTCCCTCGGCGCCAACGAACAGCGCGGGCAGGTCGTAGCCGGTGTTGTCGGTCCGGACGTGAGAATGCCGGCGCACCACCGACCCGTCGGGCAGCGCGACGTCGAGCCCGATAACCTGGTTGCCCATGTTGCCGTAACGCACGGTGCGCAACCCGCCGGCGTTGGTCGAAGCCATGCCGCCGACGGTCGCGGTGTCGCGCGCAGCCAGGTCGACACCGAACACCAAGCCGGCCGCGCGGGCCGCGCGCTGCACCGCGGCCAATGTGGTCCCTGCCCCGACCTCGACGCGGCGTTCGGTCGTATCGACATCGCCTATGGCGCAAAGCCGTTCGGTAGACAGCAACACATCGTCGTGCTCGGGGACGGTGCCGGCCACCAGCGAGGTTCGACCACCCTGGACGGTCACGTGCGTCCCGGCGTCGCGGCACAGCCGCAGCACCTCGGCCACTTCGTCGGCCGAACCCGGACGTACCAGGGCGCTCGCGCGGCCGCGGTAGCGGCCGGTGTGGTCGACGCTGCGGCCGGCCAGCACATCGGGATCGGTGCTGACGTGACTCGGCCCCACCAGCGCTGACACCTGCTGCAGCACGCTCGGGGTCATGACCTCGGGTGTATCACACGCCCGGCGACGATGCGGGCCGGCACGGCCCGCTGAGGAGCCGGGCCATTCCGACCACGCACGGCGCCGCGCCTGATGCACTATGAGTGTCGTGAGCATGCAGCGCGAGGATGTCTGGTTCAAATCGGGCGGCGACCGCATCAGCGCGTGGCTGTATCGGCCGACAGTCGACGGCGACGCACCTCTGCTGGTGATGGCTCACGGGCTGGGTGCGGTTCGGACGATGCGACTGGATGCCTACGCCGAACGCTTCCGCGCGGCCGGTTACGCCTGCCTGGTGTTCGACTACCGAAACTTCGGCGACAGTGAGGGCGCGCCGCGTCAACTGATCGATATCCGCATGCAATTGCAGGACTGGACGGTTGCCGTGGCCTACGCGCGCACGCTGGCCGGGATCGACCCGAACCGAATTGGTCTGTGGGGCACGTCTTTTAGCGGCGGTCACGTGATCGCCACGGCAGCTCGGCTACCGGGCATCGCGGCGGTTGTGGCGCAATGCCCGTTCACCGACAGCGTCGCCTCTTTTGCCACGCTGAGCCCGCTGATCAGCGCTCGTATCACCGCGTTGGCGGCGCGCGACCTGATCGCCGCGCGCTTCGGCGGTACGCCAGTGATGGTGCCTACCGCCGGCCGCCCGGGCGAGGTCGCGCTGATGAACGCCCCTGACGCTTATCCGGGGTTTGTGAAACTGGTGCCCGATGGCACCCAGCTGCGCAACGAGGTGGCCGCGCGGATCGGGGTGAAGATCCTGCCCTATCGTCCGGGTCGACTCGCGGCGAAGGTGCCCTGCCCAATTCTGTTTTGCGTATGCGAATCCGACTCGGTCGCACCGTCGGGACCGACTCGTCGCTATGCGGCGTCGGCGCCGCGAGGTGAGGTCAAGCTGTATCCGGAAGGCCATTTCGAAATCTATGTCGGCGACGCCTTCGAACGGGTCATCGCCGACCAGCTCGTCTTCCTCGAGAAGAACCTGAAATCCGCCTAGTCGCGCCACCTACCGGATGACGCTGACGCCGCCGTCCACCGGGATCACCGCACCGGTGATGTAGCTACTGGCCCGGCTGGCGAGAAAGACTGCGATGCCTGCCATGTCGTCGGGTTGGCCGATTCGACCAAGCGGGAATCCGGCACCGACCGCGTCCGAACCCGCCCGCAGCAGCTCTTTGGTCATCCGGGACTCGAAGAGCCCGGGCGCGATCGCGTTGACCAGGATCTGCGGCGCCAGCTCGCCGGCAAGATGCTGGGTCAGCATGTGCACTGCGGCCTTGCTGGCGCTGTAGGAGAAGTTGTCCCTGCCGCGTCCGGGCGCGACGATCCCGTCGATGCTGCCCGTGTTGATGACGCGCGCCGGATCGCCCTCGGTCGCACCGGCCGTGAGCATCGGCACCAGTGCGCGGGTCAGCAGGAAGACGCCTTTGACGTTGACGTCGAAAACCTTGTCGAAACCGGATTCCGGAAACTCGCCCAGCGGCGCCCCCCACGCCGCGCCGGCATTGTTGAACAGCGCGTGGATCGCGTCCTCCCGCTCGGCCAGGTCGCCGGCCAACGCCTGAACTCCCTCGATCGTGCCCAGATCGGCGGGGATGGCCTGCACCGGCCCGTGCGCCGACAACTCGGCGACGGCGACGTCCAGCTCGGCTTTTTTGCGACTGGACAGATACACCGTCGCTCCCGCACGCAGCAGTCCGCGCGCGATCATCACTCCGATGCCACGGCCGCCGCCGGTGACCACGGCGACCTTTCCGTCGAGGCGAAACAAGTCGGTCATGGGCAGCAGTCTGGCTGTGCAATCCGTGTCATCAGGAACTGCGACCGGCTGTACCGATTTGAGTTTTTACACCAAGTGGCGACTCGACGCGGACCGACTCGTCGCGGATCAGACCCCGCAGCAGCGCGGTGCTGAATTCGGCGGCGATCTCCTTGGCGCTGCGGCGGCCACTCGGCCGCAGCCAGCGGTAGGCGCCCAGCGTCATCCCGATGTAGCCGAGCGCCAGGACGTGCGAGTCGCATTCGTAGAATTCGCCGCTGCCGATACCGCGGTCGATGAGCCCGTGCACATGCTCATAGACCTGGGTTTCCTTCTCGCGGACCTCCGCGACCTGCTCGTCGGTGAACCACTCGGTGATGTAGGGCTGCTCCTGGAAGTACACCGCCGCGCCTTCGGGGTTGGCGGCGATCTGGTTGAGCAGCCGCACGGTGTACTGGTAGAGGGCCTCACGGGCCGACATCGTCGGATCGTCGTGCACGGCGGCCAGCGTGCGTTGGGCGGCCTGTTGATAGATGTCGTAGAGGATCAGCGACTTGCTGGCGTAGTAGTGGTAGACGGTGGCCTTGTTCAGCCCGACCACGTCGGCGACATCGTCCATCCGGGTGCCGTGGTAGCCGCGTGCGGCGAACAACTTGGTGGCAACGGCCAGCAACTCCTCGCGGCGGGAGAGCCCGTTCTCGGATGGCATGTCTACTCGCTATCTCGCACGCCGGGACCGGCCCGGTGTCAATCAACTAGTTGGGTAGTCTAGGCACGGCGGCTGTTCACTGTTGCGCGCTGCCCGGTGGGGCTAGACTTCTGAACGAAGCACGTCGCCAGTCGAGAGGTGGTCCGATGAATCCCGATCCCGATCCCAGCTACGACTTTTCCGACGAGCTCGAGTACTACTTCAAGTACCTGCCGTGGGGCCTACGCGGTGTCACGGACGGTCAGGGCTACCCACCGCCGGCGTATCCGCCCGTTTAATCGCTGATAACGCCTATAACGCCTTGAGTTCCTCGGTGACCGCGGACACCGATTTCTTGGCATCACCGAACAGCATCGTGGTGCCTTCCGCATAGAACAGCGGGTTGTCGATACCCGCGAATCCTGAATTCATCGACCGCTTCAGCACGATCACCGATTTCGACTTGTCCACATTGAGGATCGGCATGCCGTAAATCGGGCTGGACGCCTCGTTGCGGGCCGCCGGATTGGTGACGTCGTTGGCTCCGATCACGATCGTGACGTCGGTCCGGGAGAACTCGTCGTTGATGTCGTCCATGTCCTTCATCGCGTCGTAGTCGACCTCGGCCTCGGCCAGCAGCACGTTCATGTGGCCCGGCATCCGGCCGGCAACCGGGTGAATCGCGTATTTCACCGTCACACCCTTGTCCTCCAACAACGCCGCCATGTCCTTGACAGCGTGCTGGGCCTGGGCGACGGCCAATCCATAGCCAGGCACCACGATCACCTGGTTCGCGTAGGCCATCTGAATCGCAGCGTCGGCGGCCGATGTGGCCCTGACGTGCTTGTCGCCGCCGGTGTCGCCGCTGGGAGCCACGCCACCGCCGCCGAATCCACCGGCGACGATCGCCGGGATGGAGCGGTTCATCGCGTTGGCCATCAGGTTGGTCAGGATCGACCCCGAGGCGCCGACGATCATGCCGGCGACGATCATCGCGGTGTTGTTCAAAGCCAGACCCGCGGCCGCGGCAGACAACCCGGTCATCGCGTTGAGCAGCGAGATGACCACCGGCATGTCGGCACCGCCGATCGGCAACACCACCATCAGGCCCAGCACCCCGGCCGCGGCCAGCAGCCCGATCATCCACCACAGTGGGACCCCGCCGGTGCCGGGATGTGCGTCCAGGCCGATGACCACCGCGGCGGCCACGGCGGCGGCCAACAACAGCAGGTTGATCGGCTGCTGGGCCCGGCCCAAGCCGATCGGCGATCCGGAGATGATCTCCTGCAACTTGCCGAAGGCGATGATCGAACCCCAGAACGAGATCGACCCGATGATCGCGGCGAACAACGAAGCGACGACGATGTGCGCCGTCGGCGACTCGTGGTGCTGGAACGCCGAAAAACCCTTGGTATCAATGAATTCCGCGAGAGCGATGAGCGCGACGGTGCCGCCGCCGACGCCGTTGAAGAACGCCACCAACTGGGGCATGGCGGTCATCTTGGTCAGCCGCGCCGGCGGAACGCCCAGCACGACGCCGACCACCAGCCCGGCGATGATCAGCGGCCATTGGTCGGTGTGGCGGATCTTGATCAGCGTCGCGGTCACGGCAAGGGCCATGCCCACCGCAGCGATCAGGTTGCCCCGTACCGCCGTCTTGGGCCCGGTCAGGCCCATCAAGCCGTAGATGAAAAGCGCGAACGCGATGACGTAGAGGCCGACCACCCAGTAGTTCACTTGGCGACCTCTTCGGTCTTGGCGGGCTTCTTCTTGCCCTTGAACATGCCGAGCATCCGGTCGGTGACGATGAAGCCGCCGATGACGTTGAGCGTGCCGAACACCAGGGCCACGAAAAGGATGATCTGCACCGCCAGCGACGGGTGCTCAACCTCCCCGAAAACGACCAGTGCACCGAGCACGACGATGCCGTGGATGGCGTTGGTTCCCGACATCAGCGGTGTGTGCAGCGTGTTCGGCACCTTGGAGATCACCGCGAACCCGACGAATCCGGACAGCACCAGGATCGCCAGGTTGGCCAATAACTCGTCGTACATCTAGGAGTCCTCACTAACCGGCGACGGGGCGCGGGTGACGCACGAATCCGCGATGACTTCGTCGTCAAAGTCCGGAGCCAATTCGCCGTCCTTGATCAGCAGGTCCAATAGCGCCGTGATGTTCTTGCTGTAGAGCTCGCTGGCGTGCTCAGGCATGGTCGCCGGCAGGTTCAGCGGCGAGGCGATCGTGACGTCGTGCTTGACGACGACCTGGCCGGGCTCGGTCAATTCGCAGTTGCCACCCGTTTCCCCCGCAAGGTCCACCACGACGCTGCCGGGCTTCATCGCTTCCACCGCGGCGGCCGTCACCAGCTTGGGCGCCGGCCGGCCCGGGACCAGCGCCGTGGTGATCACCACGTCGAACCCGCTGATCGCGTCTTCCAGTGCTTTCTGCTGCTGGCCCCGCTCGTCTTCGGTGAGTTCGCGGGCGTATCCGCCCTCGCCCGCCGCAGCCAAATCTTCGCCACCGAGCTTCAACCATTGCGCACCCACTGAGCGGACCTGGTCGGCCACCTCGGGCCGTACGTCATAGCCAGTGGTGCGTGCGCCCAGCCGTTTTGCCGTCGCCAACGCCTGCAACCCCGCCACACCGACGCCGAGCACCAGCACAGTGGCCGGCTTCACGGTGCCCGCCGCGGTGGTCAGCATCGGGAAGAATCGGGTCGACTCGGAGGCCGCCAACAGGACAGCCTTGTATCCGGCAACGTTGGCCTGCGACGACAACGCGTCCATCGCCTGCGCCCGCGAGATTCGCGGAATGGCCTCCAAGGCGAACGCCTGCACACCAGCCTGCGTGAGCGCGTCGATCGAGTTCTCGGCGTTGCGGGGCGCCAGGAAGCCGATCAGTGTCTGCCCGCTTCGCAACCGGCCGACCTCGTCGGCGGTCGGCGGTGCGACCTTGACGACGACGTCGGCGGCCCAGGCATCACCGATGGTGGCTCCGGCCTCCGTGTACAGCTCGTCGGGAAGCAGCGCACGCTCGCCGGCACCCGACTCCACTACGACCGGCACTCCGCTTTTCACCAGCGGCCCGACCGCCTTTGGCACCAGCGCGACCCGTCGCTCGTCGGCTCCCGACTCGGCGACCACCCCCACCGTTGTCTGCGTTTCTGTCATGGCCTGTACGTCTAGCCTTTCCCTGCCTTGGTTGACCGGCGCTGGCCCGGCCGCGCCCCGCCGAGCCTAGCGGGTATGACCGTGAGCGCTGAGTGGCCGGCCGTCGGGTCTGCAAATTGGCGAAGCCGACACCGCCGCCGGTTACGTAACGTTTATGGGGTGTCAACAGGCAGATCGCGGGTGCTGACGTTGCTGCTGGTGCCGTGCCTTGTTCTATTCGGCTGCGCCCGCGTCGTCTCGGGCGATGCGCAGAGCGCTCACCGCGCCGGCAGCACAAGCGGGCCGATCCAGCCGTCACAGCTCGACGACCTGCTCACGCCGTCGTCGTCGCTGTCAATCCTGCCGGGAACTCCGCTGGTCGAGCGGGACATGCAGTCGGCGCTGTTCATCGCCGCCGACCCGGCCGAATGTCAGGGCGCGGTGGCGTTCGGCCGCTACCCGCTGTTCCCCACGAACTACACCGGCCGGGAAGCCCGAACTCAGAGTGACGGTGGCGAGGCGAGTGAGCATCAGTTGCTCGAGGCGTCGGCCAGCTACCCGAACGATTTCAGTGCATCGGGGTTCCTTGATTCGGTCCGCAAGGACGTCGGCGCCTGCCAGCGCCCGGTCCAGGTGTGGGGTGACGATCAGAAGAGGTTCACTGTCACCCCGACGCCGCTGATCCCGGACTCGCCCAACATCGCGCATTGGTCGAACAGCCTGGCCGGCGATGAGTGGATCTGCGAGTTCTCGGTGATCGCGTTGGCGAATGTGATCTCTGAAGTCGTGACGTGCTCAACGAATCGGTCCATCGACAATCGGGCCGTCACCGCCGGCCGGTTGAAGAAGATCGAGGAGTTGCTCAACTCCACCGGCTGACGCCGGCGAGTCACCAGAGGCTGAAGTCCAGCCCGTATTCCGCCTGCGGCCGTGGGCCGAAGTAGCGGCGCTGCGATTCGTCGATCGGGACGTCGTTGATGCTGGCCTCGCGCCGGGCTGTCAGGCCGGCGTCGCTGAACTCCCACAGCTCGTTGCCGTAGCTGCGATGCCATTGACCGGCTGCGTCGTGGCACTCGTATTGAAACCGCACAGCGATCCGGTTGTCATGGAAGGCCCACAAGCCTTTGCGCAGCACGTAATCGAGTTCGCGCTGCCATTTGCGGGTCAGGAAGGCCACGATCGCGTCGCGGCCGACGAGATGTTCGTCGCGGTTACGCCAATCTGAGTCGACGGTGTAGGCGCGGCTGACGCGTTCCGGGTCGCGGGTATTCCACAAGACCTCGGCGGCCTGGACCTTCTGAATCGCCGTTTCGAGGGTGAACGGCGGGAGCGGCGGATGTGCGTCGGTCATGACGTCCATCCTGCGCCGTCGCCTGCTACGCCGGTGGCTTATCGTGACGGCATGGACTTCGCGATGTCAGCCAAAGCCAGCGACTACCACAAGCGGCTGACCGAATTCATCACCGACTATGTCTTTCCGGCCGAGGCTGATTACGACAAGTACCGCGAGGAGGCCGGTCCGAACGACCACACCGTTCCGCCGGTCATCGAGGAACTGAAGATCAAGGCCAGAGCCGCCGGACTGTGGAACCTGTTCCTGCCGGCCGAGTCGGGTCTGACCAACCTGGAATACGCGCCGCTGGCCGAGCTGACCGGGTGGAGTCTGGAGATCGCACCCGAGGCGCTCAACTGCGCGGCACCAGACACCGGCAACATGGAGACCCTGCACCTGTTCGCTACCGAGGAGCAGCGCAAGCAGTGGCTAGAGCCGTTGCTGAAGGGCGAGATTCGCAGCGCGTTCTCGATGACCGAGCCGGCGGTCGCCAGCAGCGACGCCCGCAACATCGAAACCTCCATCGAGCGCGACGGCGCCGACTACGTGATCAACGGCCGTAAGTGGTGGACGTCGGGGGCGGCGGATCCGCGCTGCAAGATCCTGATCGTGATGGGCCGCACCAATCCCGACGCGGCAAGCCACCAGCAGCAGTCGATGGTGTTGGTGCCCATAGATACGCCGGGCGTGACCGTTGTTCGCTCCACATCGGTCTTCGGTTACCAAGACCAGCCCGGGCACTGCGAAATCGTCTACGACAACGTCCGGGTGCCGACCACCAACCTGCTCGGCGAAGAGGGCTCCGGCTTCGCGATCGCCCAGGCCCGGCTCGGGCCGGGACGCATCCACCACTGCATGCGCGCGCTGGGCGGAGCAGAACGTGCGCTGGCCCTGATGGTGAACCGGGCCAACACCCGGGTGGCATTCGGCCGGCCACTGGCGGACCAGGGTCTGGTGCAGCAGGCAATTGCTACGTCCCGCAACGAAATCGACCAAGCCAGGCTGTTGTGCGAGAAGGCGGCGTGGACAATCGACCAGCACGGCAACAGGGCCGCCCACCTACTGGTCTCCCAGATCAAGGCGGTAGCCCCTCAGGTGGCGTGCGGCGTGATCGACCGCGCCATCCAGGTACACGGGGCCGCGGGAGTCAGCGATGACACGGCGCTGGCACGGATGTACGCCTGGCATCGCGCCATGCGCATCTTCGACGGACCCGACGAGGTGCACATGCGCTCCATCGCGCGCGCCGAGATCGGCCGGGAAAAAAGCGCTTTCGCTGCGGCGGTCACCTAACGTGGCTACCGGCGTACGGGATCTGCAGGGGGCCTGGAACTTTCGCGACGTCGCCGACACCACCGGCGTGCTGCGGCCGGGACGACTGTTCCGGTCCGGCGAACTGAGCGAGCTCGGCGATGACGGTCGCGACCAGCTGCGTCGGCTGGGCATCAGCGACGTTGCCGACCTGCGGTCGCGCCAAGAGGTACGGCGGCACGGCCCCGGCCTGGTACCCGACGGCGTCGACATCCACCTGTTGCCCATCCCGGACCTCGGACCCGACCAGGAGAACGCGAACGGCGAGGCGCCTCACGAGCACGCGTTCAAGCGGCTGTTGGAAGACAAGGCAGACGACGAACCGGTCGGCGACGCCGCCACCCGCTACATGGTCGACGAGTACAGCAGATTTCCCACCTACCCCGGAGCTCAACAGGCACTACACCGCGTGGTGAGCCTGCTCGCCGACGGGCGCACGGTGCTCACCCATTGTTTCGCCGGCAAGGACCGCACCGGCTTCATGGTGGCACTGGTGCTGGAAGCCGCCGGCGTCGAGCGCGACGCGATCGTGGCGGATTTCCTGGGCAGCAACCAGGCCGTCCCCACGCTGCGCGCCCGAATCCTGGACGCCGTCCGGAACCGGTCAGACGTCGAAGTAACGCCGGAGTTGATCGCCTTCACCGAGGCGCGGCTGTCCGATGAGGTCCTCGGCGTCCGCGCGGAATACCTGGACGCAGCGCGGCGGACCATCGACGAGAACTTCGGGTCGCTGGACGGTTACTTCCGCAGCGCCGGCATTACCGCGTCCGACGTGACCCGGCTACGCGACTCACTGCTGGGGTAGCCATCCAGCGTCGACTATGACGTGGTGTTCGGGATTGATGGCGTATGCGATATCAGCCCGGCCGTGCTATCGCCCGCGCCATCGAACTGACGAAGGCAACAACCCGATTAATTCCCGCGCCTGCAACCTGTGGGCGTCGAAAGCAATTTCGCCGGCCCCATCCCCTAACCCGGCGGTTAGGGCTCCAGCACGACCTTGCCGAACACCCCTCCGTCGGCCAGAGCCTGCAGCGCGTCACGTCCCTTCGAGAGCGGATACCGTTGCGGCGGTGGCGGTTTCAATCCTGCCGACACCAACTGATTCAGCCCAAAGGCGAACAGCCCCGCCGAGCCGGGCACCTTATGCAGATACTCGCCCCAGGCGACGCCGAGCACGCCGATGTTGCGCAGCAGCAACCGATTGACCTTAACCGTTGGAATAGCGCCCCCGGCAAAACCGATGACCAGTAGCTTGCCGTCAATGGCCAACACCCGGATGGCATCGTCGAAGGCCTGGCCACCGACGGGGTCGACCACGATGTCCACGCCTCGACCATCGGTATGGTCGCGGACCGCCTGACCCCAGCCGTCGGTCAGCGGCAGCACCACGTCGGCACCCAGCGACTCGACGAAATCCGTTGCGCCTATACGGTGCACCGCCGCGATGACCTTGCTTGCACCCATCGCCCTGGCCACCTGGATGGCCGCGGTTCCCACGCCGCCCGCCGAACCCAACACCAACACGCTGTCGCCTTGCCGCATGGCCGCCCGCCGGGCCAACGCGAAGTACATGGTGTTGTAGTTCACCAACAGCGATACCGCTTCGGCGTCGTCGAGTTCTGCCGGACTGGGGGTCACGTTGGCCATCGGAGCGACCACCTGTTCGGCGTAGCCGCCCAGCACCCCGAACGCCGAAACCCGATCGCCGACCTGGAATTCGGAATCCTCCGGCGCCCAGTCGACCACGCCGGCTGCTTCCATGCCGGGTATGAACGGCGGCGGCAGCTTGAGCTGGTACTCGCCCTTGCTCAGCAGCAGGTCCGGGAAGCAGACCCCGGCAGCACGGACGCCGATGACCAGGGTGTCGTTGTTTGCGGTGACGTCATCGACATCGGTGTAGACAAGACCAGATGGACCTGAAAGCTCCTGTACAACACAGGCTTTCATGAAGTCGTGATCACCGGATCGAGAAGTCAGCCTGTTTGGCGGCAGACAGGTCTTCGATCTCGCCCCAGTGCGAGGCGATGTCGTCGACCGACGGCGGCGTCTTGAAGGTGACGCCTTCGTTCTGGAAAAGCGCGGCGCGCTGCACCTTGCCACCACCGACGATGAAGATCGAGCCGGTGTCGGGTACCTCCTCGGTGGACAGGTAGGCCACCACCGGCGCCACGAATTCCGGCGTCAGGTTCTTCAACACCTCCGGCGGCAGGATGTCCTCGGTCATCCGGGTGGCCGCGATCGGGGCCAGCGCATTGGCCTTGATATTGTACTTGGCGCCCTCCTGGGCCAACGTGTTGATCAAGCCGACCAGACCCAGCTTGGCCGCACCGTAGTTGGCCTGACCGAAGTTGCCGAACAGCCCGCTGGTGGAGGTGGCGACAACCACACGCCCGTAGCTCTGCTCGCGGAAATGCGGCCAGGCGGCGCGGATTACGTTGTAGCCGCCGTAGAGATGCACCTTCAGTACGGAATCCCAGTTCTCGAACGTCATCTTGTGGAAGGTGCCGTCGCGCAGGATGCCGGCGTTGCTCACCACGCCGTCGACCTTGCCGAACTCGTCGAGAGCGGTCTTGATGATGTTCTCCGCGCCCTCGGCCTCGGCGACACTGTCGTAGTTGGCGGCAGCGCGTCCCCCGGCGGCCTTGATCTCCTCGACCACCTGGTCGGCCATGTTGTGTCCGGCGCCGGTTCCGTCGCGGGAACCGCCGAGGTCGTTCACGATGACGCTGGCGCCTTCTTTGGCGAGAGTCAGGGCGTATTCGCGGCCCAGGCCGCCGCCGGCTCCAGTGACGACAATGACGCGATCCTGCACTCCGGGCATGGGCTTCCTATCTCTCGATCCTCAGTGACCAACAGCTTCAAGTGGGCTGACAAACTCTAGAAGAGCCTGCGGGCCAGCTTCCACGCCTTCTCTGTATACGGCGGGTAGATGAAGCTGGCGATGTCGGGTCGGGTCGGCTTGGTCAGCACCGACTTGTGGTGGCTGAACTCCTCGAAGCCGAACTTGCCGTGGTAGGCACCCATACCGGACGGCCCGACGCCGCCGAACGGCAGTTTGTGGGTGGCGAAGTGGAACAGCAGGTGGTTGATCAGCATGCCGCCCGCCGGCACTTCCTTGATCACCCGTTCGCGCACGGACTTGGACTTGGTGAACAGGTAGGCGGCCAGCGGCTTGGGCCGTGCGTTCACGAATTCGATTGCCTCGTCGAGGTTTCCAACGGTCACCACCGGAAGGATCGGCCCGAAGATCTCGTCGGTCATCAACGGCTCGTCGGTCGCGGGATCCACGACCACAGTCGCCTGGATATTCAGGTTCGACGCGTCCGAGCCGCCGCCGACGACGACCGCGCCCTGGGTCGCGGCGAGCGCGGCGGTGAGCCGGTCGAAATGTCGCTCGTTGACGATCCGTTTCCCGCCGGTGGCGTTCTCCGCCTCGAACCCAGCGACCGCCTTCTTGATCTCGTCGATCAGCTCGTCTCGGATCGGAGCCTCAGCCAGGACGTAGTCGGGTGCGATGCAAATCTGCCCGGAGTTGATCAGCTTGGTCCACGCGATCCGCTTCGCGGCGACTTTGATGTCGGCGTCGGCGGACACGATGACCGGGCTCTTGCCGCCGAGCTCAAGCGTCACCGGAGTCAGGTGCGACGCCGCGCTCTCGTAGACCTTGCGCCCGATTTCGGTGCCGCCGGTGAACAGCAGGTGATCGAAGCCCTGCGCTATGAGCTCCTGGCTGACACCGCCATCACCCTCGATGACGGCGATCGCGTCGTTGTCGAGATAGCGCGGCACCAATTCGGCCATTAACGCCGACGAGGCGGGCGTCACCTCGGACGGCTTGAGCACCACGGTGTTGCCCGCGGCGATGGCGCCGACAGCCGGACCAAGCGTGAGCGCGAACGGGAAGTTCCACGCGCCGATGATCAGCACGGTGCCGTACGGCTCGTACTCCACCCAACCTCGGCCGGGTAGCTGCGACATCTCCAGTAAGCGGTGGCGGCGCTTTGCCCACTTGCCCACGTTCTTCGCCGCGTACGCGGCCTCGCCGCTGGTGTTGGCGACGTCGGCGAGCCATGCCTCGAAGGGCGAACGCCCCAGGTCGTTCTCGAGGGCGTCAGCGATCTTGGTCTCGTTCTCGACCAGCAGCCGCTGGAGCGCACGCAACTGCTCCTTGCGCCACTCCAAATCGCGGGTTTTGCCGGTGGCAAATGTCTGGCGTAGCCGCGCGACCGTCTTCGCGACGTCCGTGCCTATGGCCGCAGAAGTGCTAGTCGTGCCCGCGGCGGGTGCGCTGGTTTCGGTGGCTTCGGTGGTCATGGGGATTCCCTTCCTCGACCGGCGAAAGCCCAATCCTAATCAACCATCCGGTTGGGCAACAGGTGCCCTCAGCTATCGCAGGTGCTCACCTTCACGGCTTTTCGGCGGAGACGAAAACGGCCCGGAACGTTGCTGCAACGCTCGCTTCCTCCGGCGCCGGGCGACCAACCTGAGTGAGGTAGTCGCTGCCGGTCACTGCTTCGACGTGCCACTTGTGCGTATCGAACCAGGCCGCCGGGTCGCGACGCTCGTCCTCGGTGTACCACAGGTCGCCGGGGTCGAAGACGTTCTCATCGCCGAGCCGCCGGCGAAGCTCGTCGGTTTTGACCCGGCGTTCCTGGTAGGCCTGCCGAGCCGCGTCGTCGAAGGCGAATTCCTCGATGCAGGCCCGGCTGCCCGGCGCGCTCAGCGCGTCGATGTCGGCGAACAACCGCTCCTCGGCCTCGCCCGGCAGGAAGATCAGCAGGCCTTCGGCCAACCACGCGCTGGGCTGTGCTGGATCGAATCCCTTGCCGCGCAACACTTCCGGCCAATCGAACCGCAAGTCGGCCGGCACCTCGCGGCGATCGACCACCGGCTGGACACCGTTAGCCGCCAGAGTCGCGGCCTTGTACTCCAGCACCTTGGGCTGGTCGACCTCGTACACACTCGTCCCGGCCGGCCAGTCGAGCCGATAAGCCCTTGAGTCCAGCCCGGCTGCCAAGATCACGTGCTGACGGATGCCGGCCGCTGCCGCCGCGGTGAAGTACGCGTCGAAGAAGTGCGTGCGTGCCGCCTGGTAGTTGACCATGTGCAGACGGACGGCCTCCGCCTCGGGATCGGCGGCGTACGTCGTTGCCAATTTCGCGATCAGGTCGGCAAGCTCAGGGCCGTCGATCAGCATCTGGGCGAACTCGTCGCGGATCAGTGGTTGCTCGCTGGCCGTCTCGGCAGCTCGTGCGGAGGCAACCATGACGGCGGTCGCGCCGACGCTGGTCGCGATGTCCCAGGTGTCGCCGTCAGAGCGACTGCTTGAGCTCATACGCGTTCGGCGGTCACGAATTGCGAGAATGCGTCCTTGTCATCGCCTAACGGCACGCCGTCGACCCAGCGGTCCAGCCGGCGCATCTCGTCGCCGGAGTTCTGTGCCTCGGCCCGCCAACCGTGGTCGTTGAGCCAATCGACGACGACCGCACGATCCTCGTCGTTGTAGATCAGGTCCTGGATGTCGACGCTCCGCTCGATGCCGAGTTCGGCGGCCAACCGCTCGAAACGCTCGCGCATCTCCTGACGACGCTCATCCGCGTGGCTGGCAGCGGTCTCCACCGCGATCCGGCTGCCGGGTGCGCTCAACTCGGTGATCTGCCCGAACAGCCGGTCCTGGGCGTCGGCCGGCAGGTACATCAGCAGCCCCTCGGCCAGCCAGGCCGTCGGAGCTTTCGGGTCGAATCCTTCAGCTATCAGCGCGGCGGGCCAGTCCTGGCGCAGGTCGATCGGCACCTCGCGGCGATCGGCCGAGGGCGTGGCGTCGTGGGAGGCCAGCGTGGCTGACTTGTAGGCGAGCACCTTGGGCTGGTCGATCTCGTACACCGTGGTGCCGGCCGGCCAGTCCAGCCGGTAGGCGCGCGAGTCGAGCCCGGACGCAAGGATCACCACCTGGCGGATGCCCGCGGCCACCGCCCCGGCGAAGTGGGCATCGAAGAAGTGTGTCCGCACCGCCTGATAGCTGCGCATGTGCTGGAAAATCGCCGCGGCCTCCGGATCGAGGGACTCCACCTTGGCAATCAGGGCGTCGTCGAGCATGGTCTCCCACACGCCCGTGCCGGCCTCGCTGACCAGGAGCCTCGCGTAGGGGTCGCGGATCAGCGGATCGGGCCGGTCGGTTTCGAAGGCCCGCGCGGCGGCGACCATCACTGCGGTGGAGCCGACGCTGGTGGCGATGTCCCAGGTGTCGTCATGGCTGCGCAAGGCGCTCATCGTGATCCTGTCTTCTGCGAATGTGCTTGGTGATCAATCAGTTGCGCCGAGCTGGGCGCGCAGCAGCGTCGTGGTGAACGCCTCATCAGCCAGGTCCGGGGAAATGGGACGGCCCAGTCGCGCCATCTCGTCGGCGTTGCTTACGGCGTTCACCTGCCACCCGTGCTCGGACAGCCATTCCGCGGCGTCCGCCCGGTCGTTTTCCTGGTAGGTCAGGGTTTCGACGTTGATGTCCAGACCGAGGCGTTGGCGTATCCGCTCGAAGCGTGTCCGCCGCGCCGCGCGGCGACGTTCATTGTCGGCCGCACCGAGGCTGAACGCTTCGACGGCCACCCGGCTGCCGGGCGCACTCAACGCCGTCAGCAGCTCGAACAGCCGGTCCTGGGCTTCGGCCGGTAGATACGGCAGCAGACCCTCGGCCAGCCAGGCGGTCGGTTGACTGCGGTCGAAACCCGCAGCTTTCAGCGCGGCCGCCCAGTCGTCCCGCAGGTCAACCGGAACGGTGCGCCGCTCGGCGGTCGGAGCCGCGCCGGCTGAGTGCAACGTGGTCGTTTTGTAGGTGACCACTTGAGGCTGGTCGATCTCGTAGACCGTGGTACCGGCGGGCCAGTCCAACCGGAAGGCCCGCGAGTCCAGCCCCGCGGCCAAGATCACCACCTGCCGGATTCCGGCAGCGACGGCCTTGGCGAAGTACGAGTCGAAGTAATGCGTGCGAACCGCTTGGTAGTCGCAGGCCAGCCGGTGGGCTCGCCGTCCGTGGTCGTCGTCGCCGATCCACTCCAGGTCGCTGGCCAGCCGCGCCCACGGCTGCCCGGCCGACGACACCAGCAAGTAGGCGAATTGGTCGCGGATCAGTGGATCAGCCGCCGCTGTTTCGACAGCGCGGGCCGCGGCGACGCTCAGGGCGGTGGCGCCGACGCTTTCGGTGATGTCCCAGCTGTCCCCGTCGGTACGTACCGAGCTCACGTCGTGTACATCAGTCATAGCGCGGCCCATACTACCGAATAGCTTAGCTAATCTATATGGTCTTGTGCGCTACATCACTCGCTTACTCGTGCCGCGGCACGAGGCTGCGGGCCAGCAACAATCTCAGTTGGCCGTTGATGGCATCGAGTTCGTGACGGCTACCGACAAAGCCGGCATAGAACCCGACACCCAGCAAAACCGCGATCAGCATCTCGGTGAGCGCCGATGCGTCGGTGTCGGCATTGAGCTCTCCGCGCTGGATTCCGTCGTTGATCGCCCACAACAGAAATGCCCGCGTGGCGCTTACCGAGTCGACTCCGGGTGGGCTCAACTCGGGGTGGCGCTGCGACTCCAGCGTGGAGCTGATCAAGAACGCCGCTGCCGTGCGGTTTTCGATTTCGGCCTCGATCGCGCCCTCGATGAACGCGAACACCCGGCCGGTCAGAGTCGTCTCACCCTGCGCGCGCCGGGTGCTGGCGGCGACGAGGGCGTCGTTGGTCTCCTCAAGGACCTGCCAATACAGCACGCGCTTGTTTGCGAAGTAGTGATTGATCGCCGGCCGGGTCAAGTCGGCCCGGACCGCTATCGCCTGAAAGGTGGCCCCGTCGTAGCCGCGTTCGCTGAACACTTCACGAGCAGCACGCAGAATGCGCTTACGCGTCTCGGCCGCCTTAGCTGCGGGGGGACGACCCGGTCCCCGACTCGCAGGCTGCACCACAGGATGAATTGTGCCATAGGTCACACACCCCCGGCCGAAGCGCTTGTTAGCTGGCAGGTGGCGACGTCGTGCGGTGCGGCATCAAGCCGTTGGGCGGGATATTGCCGAACTTGCCGGCCTGGAAGTCGTCGAGCGCCTGGACCAGCTCGGCCTTGGTGTTCATCACGAACGGGCCGTAGTGAACCACTGGCTCCCGGATCGGCTTGCCGCCCAGGATCAACACCTCCAGAGCGGGCACGCGCGAGTCCCGCGACGGCCCGGCGCTGACCGTGATGCGGTCACCGGGGCCCAGGACCACCAATTGACCTTGCTCTATCGGGTGCGCGATCGGACCGACCGACCCGCGCCCGGCGAGTACGTAAACCAGTGCGTTGTAGTCACGGTTCCACGGGATGTTCAGCCGCGCCCCCGGTTGAATCGTGGCATGCGCCATCGCGATCGGAGTGTGCGTGACGCCGGGCCCCTGGTGGCCGTCGACCTGCCCCGCGATGACGCGGATCAGCGCGCCGCCGTCGTCGGAAGACAGCAGTGCGACATCAGTGCCCTCGATGGCCTGATAACGGGGAGTAGCGAACTTGTCCTTCTTCGGTAGGTTCACCCAGAGCTGGATTCCGTGGAACAGCCCGCCGCTCTCGACGAGCTCCGCCGGTGGCGTTTCGATGTGCAGGATGCCGGCGCCTGCCGTCATCCATTGAGTCGCACCGTCGGTGATCAACCCACCACCACCGTGTGAATCCTGGTGCGCGAACCGGCCGTCGATCATGTAGGTGACCGTTTCGAATCCGCGGTGCGGGTGCCAGTCGGTTCCCCTGGGCTCGCCGGGCTGGTATTCCACCTCGCCCATCTGGTCCATGTGTACGAACGGGTCCAGCGCGGCGGTGCTGACACCGGCGAACGCGCGGACCACCGGGAATCCTTCACCCTCGTAGCCGCGCGGCCCGGTGGTGATCGAGCGGACCGGACGTTCCGTGTCGGTCGCAATGGCCGCGGTCACCCGCGGCAAGGTCAATGTGTCTGCGGTTATCGCGGGCATTTTCAGCCTCCTAGCGTTGATGCTAGATATAACCGGACTGCGGTCCGTTTATTCCGTGCGCAGCGCTGCTACCGTCACTGGCGATGCTGGAGGCACAAGACACCGACCCCGACCGCGGCGGACGATTGGGCCGCTTCGTCAGGAATCTCGGATACCTCAACAAATGGCTGCTGCTGGGCGTCGTGATCGGCGTCATCGCCGGCCTGGGCGCGGTCATCTTCACCCTGGCGTTGAAATACACCGGCCATTTCCTGCTGGGCTATCTGGCCGACTATTACGCCCCTACCCCCCTGATCGAAGGTGGCAAGCGGGGCTCGTCCGGCTATCCGCGACCGTGGGCGATCCCGCTCGTGACGACGGCAGGTGCGTTGGTGGCGGCGTTGCTCGTCGCCAAGTTCGCCCCGGAAGCCACCGGCCACGGCACCGATAGCGCGATCGAGGCGATCCACACCGATCCGCGTCACATCCGGGCCAGGGTCGTGTTGGTGAAGCTGGTCTCCAGCGCGCTGGTTATCGGCTCCGGCGGTTCAGCCGGCCGCGAAGGCCCAACCGCTCAGATCTCCGCCGGCTTCGCGTCACTGCTGACCCGGCGACTGCACCTCTCCGATGAGGATGGTCGGACCCTGGTAGCGCTGGGGGTGGGTGCGGGCATCGGCGCGATCTTCGGCGCGCCCCTGGGCGGAGCCGTCCTCGCCGCGTCGATCATCTACCGCGAAGACTTCGAATACCGCACGCTGTACCCCGGTTTCGTCACCTCGGCAACGGCTTTTGCCGTGTTTGGAACGTTCATGGGCTTTGATCCGATGTTCGGCTACGTCGATGCCGAATACCGCTTCGAGGAGGCCTGGCCGCTGCTGTGGTTCGTCGTTTTGGGCGTCGCCGCGGCAGCTGTCGGTTATCTCTACGCCCGTACCTTCTACGGCACGGTGACGCTGACCGCTCGGCTTCCCGGCGGCATGGTCCTCTGGCCCACCATCGGTGGGCTGCTGGTCGGCCTGTTGGCTTTGGCGGTTCCCCAGGTCCTCAGCAGCGGCTACGGCTGGGTGCAGTTGGCCACCACCAAGGAGGGATTGCTGACGATTCCATTGTGGATCGTGCTGGTGCTGCCGATCGCCAAGATCGTCGCAACCTCACTGTCGATCGGCACCGGCGGGTCCGGCGGGATCTTCGGTCCCGGGATCGTGATCGGGGCTTTCGTTGGCGCAGCGGTGTGGCGCCTCGGCGACATGTTCCATCTCCCGGGCGTGCCCCACAGCCCGGGCATCTTCGTGGTGGTGGGGATGATGGCGTGTTTCGGCAGCGTCGCTCACGCTCCGCTGGCCATCTTGATCATGGTGGCCGAGATGACCGGATCGTTCTCCGTCGTGCCGGGCGCGATCATCGCGGTCGGCATCGCATCATTGCTGATGCAGCACACCAAGGTGTCCGTCTACGAGGCGCAGCGCCTCAACCGCGAGACCGCCGAAGCTGAACGCCTACACGCCGCCGCCACGGCCTCCTGATCCAGCACGGATGCAGCCAGGCTCAGCGCTTGCGCCGGGCGGTTTTCGCCGCGCTGCGCTCGGTGGATGAGCCCTCATGGGTCAACTCGCCGCCGGCATTCTCCAGGTGAGCCCGCACAAACCACTGGAACTTCTCCAGCTCGGCGGCGTGGTCGATCAGAATGTCTTGGGTGACCGGATCGAGCTCTTCGGTCAGGCCGATGGCCTTGCGGGTGTCTTCGATGACGCCGTTGTAGACCAGGTCCAGTGCGGCCAGATGGGCCTGCACGACGTCGCGGCCTACCGAGTAGTCATCCCAGGTGCGGTCCTTGAGAATGGCGCCCGGTGTGCCTTGCGGCGACCCACCGAGGGTCGCGATCCGCTCGGCCACCTCGTCGGCATAACCGCGCACGAGTTCCACCTGCGGGTCGATCATTTCGTGCACCCCGATGAAGTTGGGGCCGACCACGTTCCAGTGGACGTGCTTGAGCGTCAAGTGAAGATCGTTGTAGGTGCTGAGCTGCTTCTGCAGCAGGTCAGCGATTTTCGCTCCCTGCTTGGCGGTCAAGCCCGGGACGGTGAATTGCGTCATGGCTACCTCCCTGAGGTCTTCGATGCCGTTGCCCACGGTCGGGCGACGAATACCCGATGACCGCGGGTAGTAATCGCCAGGCACGTCACAGCGCGCGGATGTTCTGCAGCGGTAGTCGCGCGCCGCGACGCGGCTCGTAGGCAAGCCCGCTGGCCTCCAGCAACCGGACCACCCGGTGGCGGTGTGGCCGCATCGGTTCGAGCAACTCGACCATCTCGGCGTCGCCGATCGGATGTCCCACCAACGTCCAGCCGATCATCTTGGGGACGTGATAGTCGCCCACCGACAGCGCGTCGGGATCGCCGAACGCACGCTGCGCCGTCTCGGCCGCCGTCCATATCCCGACGCCGGGCAGCGACGTCAGCGCCTCGCGGGCCTTTGCAGCCGGCCATGACGTGAGCCGTTCCAACGACGGCGCCCGCTGCGCACAACTGACGACGGTGCGGGCTCGACCCGGATCGACGTTGGCGCGGTGAAACTCCCACGACGGGATGCGCCGCCACACCTCGGCGGACGGTGGCACCCGCATCCGTGCCGGCGCGGGTCCCGGCGGCTGCGTGCCGAATTTGGTCACCAGTAAGCGCCACGCGCGGAAAGCATCCGCACCCGGCACGCGCTGCTCGAGGACCGCAGGGACCAGGGCCTCTAATACCTGACCGGTGCGCCCAAGCCGCAGGTGCGGCACCCGCCGATGCGCTGCGGCGACGATCGGGTTGACCGGTGCGAAATCTGACGGATCGTCATCGGCGCCAAGCATTGCCGCAAGGGCGTCGAGAAATTCTTCAGCGCCACTTCCCCACGCCGTGCAATCGACCGCATCGGCCGCGGCACGGCTGATGCGCGCGGTGACGGATCCGCTGCGCAACAGACTGGTTCGCCAGATGACGCCGTCCTCATCGACCTGAAAACACGGATCACCAGGGCCCCGGCGCAACGGGAAAAGGGTGATCCGCGGGCTGACCACACCGGGAAACGTCACCCTGCGAGCGCTACTGACCATCTGCTCCCGTCCGGATCCCGAAAACGTTGTTGCCGCCGATCATAAGTTCGGCTCGGCCCCACGCATGCCCCGCACATGATTGACCGGTAGGGGCTCCCGCGTCAGGATGACGAGGTGACCACCGCGCCAGCGACGATGCAGAGCGACGACGACGATGCAGAAGATGGGAGGAGCGGCGCATGACTACGCCGTTCGACGACCCGCAGGCCGAACTGGCGTGGATGTTTCTGCAGTGCCTGTCCGAGGGCGGCGACGTCGACGAATGCTTCGGGCTGCTGAGCGACGACTTCACCTACTGGAGCATCGTGACCCGCGATTCGGTTGACAAGGCGACGCTGCGCAACCAAGTCGAACGCCGTAAGCGCCGAGTCGAGCTAAGTCTGGATTTCATCCAATGCTTCAACGACGGCGAAAGCGTGGTGATCGAGGCGGAAGCCGACGGCGAAACCGCTGACGGCCTGCATTACAACAGCCCCGCCGTCTTCATCTTCGAGACCCGGGACGGACTGATCGCGAGGTTGCGCGAATACAGCGACACGCAGGTGGCGGCGCATGTGTTCGGCCCGGCCAATCCCTAATCGGGTTCGACGGTGATTTCAGCTTTGTCGGGATAGAACGCCACGTGGCCGGCGATCGCCGTCACCGCCGGGTAGGGCTGCTCGTAAAACCAGATCACGTCGTCGACGGTGTCGCCGGCAGCGGTGGTCACGCTGTAGTAACCGGCTTCGCCCTTGTATGGGCAGTAGGTACTGGTGTCGGTGTGGGTGAGCAGGCCTTGTGCAACGTCCTTGCGCGGAATGTATTGCACAGCAGGGTAAGTGGATTCGTGAAGCTGCAGCGCGTCGTGTGTGTCAGCGACGACTTCGCCGTTCACGCGGACCACAACCCGCGCGCCGGTCGGGCTGATCGTGATCGGATGCTCGGCGGTGGGTTCCAGGACGGGCCGACTGGTCATGGTGACATCTCCTCGGTGTGAATAACAGGTTCAACGCTCACCGGCGCACAAGATTCCCCGCCGGCCACCATCGGGAGTTCAGCCGGCGGGCGCGAGCATGTCCTTCCACCCGGAGTCTCCGGTGTGACGTGAATCTTCCAAGGTGTACTTGGCCCCGTCGGGTCCCACTACTTCGCCGCTGGACGGGACGTAGATCGCCGCCGGGCTCGCCGGCGTGTAGACACATGGGTTGGGCTGCTGCCCGTTGCATTGCACATGACCCGAGCCGGGTCGCTGCAGTGGATCGGTGACCGGCCCGGGAGGTGGGGGCAGCCGATCGGCCGGTGCCGGGTTGAGTCCGTTGTCGACCGAGGGCGCCGGTATCACCTTCCCCGGATCGACCGGTTGATCGCATCGGGCACCCGGCGCCGGGCAGTTGCGCATTTGGTTCGGATCTCCGTACCACGGGTTGGTGCCCAGCGGAACGTACGGCTTGTTGTCGCGGCATTCTCGGGGCGTCGCCCTGCGCTTGCCGGGGACGTCGACACAGGGATAGTTGCGAGCCCCGCGTACCCCGTTAGCCGGCGTGTCTTGTGGGATCTTGCAATACGTTCCGGACGGCAACGGCGCCATGCTGGTATCCGCCGGCGAACGCCACTCCGACGCCGGTAGGAATCCGGTCAGGCACGGCGGCGGATTGTTGAGCGACAAGTTGAGATTCAGCAACACCGCCCCCGGAGCGGACGCGACCAATGTCTGTGCTATCGAACCGACCTCCGGCAGAAATACCAGCAGCTGTTCGAGACCCTTGTTGTAGCGCTTGAGCATGTCGGCAACCACTTCCAGGTTCGCCAGCGTCTGCGGTAGCGACTCGCGAACATCGCTGAACACGTCGGCGACCTGATCGGCCGTCGGTGCCGCTTTCGACAGGATGCTTGCGACCTGCTGGTCGGTTTGCGCCGTCTGGGCAGTGAGGACCTTGAGGTTGCGCGACCACCGCTCGATCGAATCGCTCGAGTCCACCTGGCTGTCCAGGATCGGTGCCGCGTTCCCGATGATGTCGTCGACGTCGGACATATTCGCCTGGAAATCTCCGACGATCGACTGCGTCGAGTCCACCAGTCGTTGCAGCGCCGGACCCAATCCACCGACTGCCTGCGCCGTTTCGTCAAGCAGTGCAGCGATCTTCCGCTTGGGCAGCACTGACAAGCCACGATTGGCGGCATCGAGGGCCGGGCCGATTTCGCTGGGCACGGTGCCCTTGGTGATGGTCTGTCCGGGCGAGAAGAACCTTCCCGGGTTGCCGGTGGAGACCAGGTCCAGATACTGCTCACCGATCGCCGACACCGAGTGCACATTGGCTGACGCATCGACCGGGATCTTGTAACTGCTGTCGATGCTGAGCGTCGCGCGGACACCGTGTGCCGTCGGCTCGACCTTGGTGACCCGGCCGATCTGGATCCCCCGATACGTCACGTTGGATGTCCGATACAAACCGCCCGAGGCCGGCAACTCGGCCACGAGTCGATATTGACCGACACCAAGCTGGCTCGGGATACGAAGGTAGTACCAGCCCAGTGCAACCAGTGCGGCCACCGTCAATACGGCGAACACGATCAACTGGGTGCGGATCAGGCGAGTCAGCATCGTTACTCGCCTCGCTCCACCGGCGCGTCGGCCGGGTTGGGCGAGAAACGGATGTCGGGCACCATCGTCGCGGGGTCGCGGCCCCAGGACTGTTCGAGAGCGCGCAAGGCTCCGGAGAACCCGGTCCCGGTGAAGGATCGCGTTGTCGACGGTACTCAGCGTCAGGTCCAGTGCTCCGGAGACGTTGATGTAGTCGCCGCGAACGATTTTCGGCACGCTGTCGATGGCGAACGGCGGTGACAGCAGAAGCATCAGTGCGTCGACCAGATATGGTGCGGCACGGTCAAGTTGCTTCAGCGGGCGTTGCAGCTCTTGCAGGTCCTGGTGGAGATCGCCCCGCGCGGCCGACAAGGTCTGGCCGGTGACGTTGCTGATCCGGCCCACCGCCTCGACCGTGTCGGCGAACAGATCGCGTTGCTGTGCGAAATGCTCTACCAGTGGCGGGAATTCGGTCAGCACTTTGTCCAGAGTGGCCGTGCGGGTGCCCGCGTACGACAGCAGCCGGTCGGTGGAGTCGATGGCACGGCCGATGTCGTCGCGCTGTTGGTTCAGCCCAGCCGCGAAAGTGTCCAGCTTGCCGAGGAAATCCCGGATCTGACGGGCCCGCCCGGTCAAGATCTTGTAGACCTCGTTCTGGATCACCTCGAGATTCGGGATACCGCCGCCGCGCAGCACCATGGCCAGGCTGGCGAGCGTCTGTTCGGTGGAAGGAAAGGCCGACGCGTTGCCGAGCGGGATGGTGTCGCCGGCTCTGAGTTGCTGCTGCGACGGGTTAGGTGGTGCGGCCAATTCGACATGCTGAGAACCCAACAGGCTGGTCTGGCCGATCTTGGCGGTCGCGTTCTTCGGGAGCCTGACACCCTTCTCCAGGTCCACGGTCAGCGTTGCCACCCAGTTCTTCAAGTCGATCGCACGCACGGTGCCGACGAACACATCGGCCACCAGGACTCGGCTATTACCGTTCAGCGCCATAGTGTTTGGCATTTGGACATAAACCCGATAGGAACCTGCGCCGCTGCCGGGCCCGCCGGGCAACGGCACATTGGCGATACCGCGCCAATTCCCGCAACAAGTCAGCACCAGCGCGGCCGTCAGCAACGCCAACGCTCGCCAGACCACCCGGCGCACCCGCCGCCACGCCGTCACTGGCTGTCGGTTCGGCTTGCTCCTCGCGCCAGCGGCGCTCGTCGCGCGCCTCACTTGCTGTCGGTTCGGCTTGCTCCTCGCGCCAGCGGCGCTCGTCGCGCGCCTCACTGTCCCGGCCCCGGCGGTGCTTCGGCGGCGCCAAGCGGCAGACCGGCCGGTGGTGCGGCCGGCGTCGGCGACGGCAAGGGCTGCGGATACCACGGTGGTGGCAGCGGATTGTTCTGGTCGTAAGCGTTGGGCGGCCCGGTCATGTTGCGCGCCGGTGGCGGCGGAGCGATATCCGGCCCGCCCATCAATTCGGCCAACGATGCCGGCGTCAACAAGTTCGCCGTGGCCGGCTGAACGTGCACGCCCTGCATGCCCGGCGCGACAATCCATCCCGGCTCCGAATTCCGGTGAGACCACTGGGTATCCGGTGAGAAGATCCCGGGGACGGTGGTGTCCTTGAAGCCGGGCGGCGGCTGCAGACGCGGCTCGGAGTACGCGATGTTCTTCGGCAACGTGTCAGCGCTGCTGAACAGGTTGATGCCATACGGAAAGTAGTTGAACTTTATCGCATCCAGGACCGGCGCCAGGTATTGCGCACACAGTTCCGCCGAGTCTTGATAGCCGAGCCGACTGCCGGCTTGAATTGCGCTGCAAATGAACTGCATTGGGTTGGCGAAGTTGGTGAACGCGGCCACCCCGCTCAGGCTGCCGTGCGCCGGTTCGTAGATTGCCTGCACGTTGGCGGCCATGTTCGGCAAGATGTGAAGCGCCGTCTCCAATCCGTCACGCGGAACCGGTTGCATGATCGCGGTGGTCACCTCACCGAGGTTGTTGAGGTCGTGGGTCAGCACCTCACGGTTCTCGGTCAAAAAGGTTTGGGCGGTGGTCAGCAGGCTGTCCGTTTGCCGTATCGCGTTGGCGGCCGTCTGATCCGAACTGGTTAGCTTGTCGGTGAATTGCGCCAGATCCTGGTTCAGCGCGACGAATTGCTGGTCGTCCTGATGTAGCGCGTTGACGAACATCGCCAGGCTGCGCAGCACGGCGAAGAAATCACCGCGGCCTTCGTCCAGGGTGCTCAGAGCCGCCGACAAGCTGTTCAGCGTGGTGTTGATCTGCTTACCCTTGCCGGCCAGTCCGTCGGCGAAGGATTCGATGACGTCACCGAAGGGCCCTTTTTTCTGCTCCTTGCTCGGGCCGAGCGCGCCGATGATGTGAGTGATGCTGTTGCGCAGGTCATCCCATTCCACCGGAACTTGAGTGCGTTCGATCGGGATCACCGCATTGTCGGCCAGCATCGGGCCGCCCTTATACGGCGGCTCCAGCTGGATGCTCCGCGAGGCGACCAACGTCGGGTTGAGAACCACCGCGGATGCGCCGGCGGGCACCTTGTATTTGTTCCGGTAGTGAAAGGTCACCTTCGTCTGGTCGCCGGTGGGTTCGATCTTGTCGATCGCACCTACGCGAATGCCCATGATGACGACTTTGTCCCCGGCATAGAGCGCATTGGTCGCCGGCAAGTAAGCGACCACCGTGTTATTCGTCAGCTTCTGGTAGATCTGCCAGCCGACGACGGTGGCAACGAGGCCCACTGCCACCACGAGCGACGCGATGATCACCGCGCCTTTCGACAGCTGCGGCAACCGCACCTTGCGAATGTCGAAGATCGTGCTCATTGACTGCTACCCCCCGTCCCCGCCGGGTGTGACGAATGGCGCCGGCAGCTGCGGGCCTGGGCCCGGAGCTGCAGGCGGTCCAGGCGGCAACGCGGGCGCGAAGGTCGACGGCGGTGGAGGCGCGCCGGCCGGCATCAGGCTTTCCCGTCGGGCCCCCGGCGGCGCGTTCTGCGGCAGTGGCACCGGGGTGCCCGGCATATTCGGCGCCGGCTCCCCAGGCAGCCCCGCATCGGGAACCCCCGGCGTCGGTGGCAGACCCATCGGATTGGGCGGCGAAGAGAGCACATCGGGCAGGGCCGGATACGGCCCGTTGGGCCCGAACGGACCCTGGCTTTGATCGACGCCCGCGCACGGCATCGGGTTGCCCGGTCGCGGCGACAGGCCCGGCGGCGGCGCATACGAGCACGGTGACCCCGGCACCACGGCCGGGCCCGGGTGATCCGGGGTGCCCTCGAGTACCGGCGGTGCCGGTGGCGGAGCGCCGTTGGAAAAGCGTGTTCCGTTCGGGTCAGGCCACTTGAAGGCGGGCAACCCCGCACTGCGCCAGAAGTTCTCCGGGTCGATGCCGCGCTTCTTGAACGCCGCATCCACCCACGGCTGCAGAATCTGATACGGCACCAAGTTGCCGATCATCACCTTGAAGTACGGTCCGGAGCCGACCGCCTCACTCAGCGCGGCGGTGTAGTTCCGTAGCGTACTCAGCACGGAGGCAAGGTCGTTCTTGTGCGCGACCAGAACGTCGGTGACACTGCGTAGCTGGTCGAGCAGATGGTGCAGGTTCGGGTTGTCGTTGATCAAGCCCTGCACCTGAGTCGAAAAAGCCGACACGTTGGCCAGCAGTGCCTCGATGGCCCTGCCGCGTTGGTTGAACGCCGCAAGCAGCGTCTGGGTGTTTCGCAGCAGCGCGTTGATTTGCTTGCTGCGGTCACCGAGCACACTGGCCACTTTTCTCGATTCCGTCAGCAAGTGCTTGAGTTCTTCGTCGCGCTTGCCGATGATGTCGGAGAACCTGGCCACCCCGTCAAGAGCAGCGCTCAAGTGCGGGTACGTCTGGTTGATGGTGTGCGACAACACGTTCAGCGACTGTTTGACTGTATCGATGTTCCAACCGGCGGCGGCCTTGGTGACGTCGAAGAACGCGTCGTACACCTGATAGGGAGTGGTGCTTTGCCCCAGCGGCAGCACGCCGTTGGGGCGCATCGGCTTGTTGCCTCGCGGCTCGATTTCGAGCACCTTCTTGCCCAGCAAGGTATCGGTGCGAATCGCCACGCGGCTCTCGGTGCCGATGATGTGGGTTCCCGTCGAGAACTTCATCACGACGTGATCGCCATCGATCGCGAGGTCTTGCACCATGCCGACGTCCATGCCGACGATGCGCACTTTGTCGCCCTTGCTCACTCCGCCGGAGTCACTGAACTGTGCGTAGTAGCTCGCGGTCGCGAATAACACCGGCAGACTGCCGAAGCTTTGTCCCACACCGACAACGAGGACCACCATCGCGATGGCCAACGCCCCGATCCGCACCCGATTGGCCGGCTGCAGCACTCTCATTGCAGCGTGCACCTACCCGTCGGCTGTTGGAACAGTTTGACCGAGCGAACGGGTCCGCCGGGCTGAAGTCCGTTGACCTTGAGCGACAGGTCGCAGAGGTAGAAGTTGAAGAAGTCGCCGTATATCCCGCTGGCTCGACCGATGATGTTGAACGCGTTGGGCAGCTTTCCCAGCAGGTCACCGACCTTGTCGCGCTGGTCGACGAGGGGGCCGGCGAGGATTTCCAAACGGCTGACGGTGTCGTGCAGTAGAGCCCGGTTGTCGGCCAGCAGGTCGGCCACCGTCCCCGCCGCATCGCTGATGTGGGCCGTCGCATCGGCGAGCGGATCTGCGCGGCCCTTCAGGGCGGTAATCAACACGTCGAGCTTGTCGATGGTCGCGTCGAATTGCTCTCGGTGCCGGACGGTGGTCTCCAGCACGGTGTTCAGGTTGGTGATCACCTCACCGATCGCCTGGTCGCTTTCGGCCAAGCGGTCAGTCAGCTGGGCGGTTTGGTCGAGGATGTCGTTGATGGTGCCGCCCTCGCCCTGAAAGACGGTGATGATCGACGCGGCGATGGTGTTGACCTTCTGCGGATCGAGCGCCCGAAACAGCGGCTTGAAGCCACCGATGAGCGCGTCGAGGTCCAGGGCCGGCTGGGTCCGCGAAAGAGGTATGAATCCGCCTGGCGGCAAGGCTCTTTCAGCGCCCTCCCCGGTCCCTCGACTGATTTCCAGGTATCGGTTTCCGATGAGATCCTGGTAGCGGATCTGCGCAGTGGTGGATTGATAGAGCTGCACCGAGCGGTCGACGGAGAAATCGACACGTATCTTCTTGTCCCCCTCAACCAGATCGACCTTCTTGACCTTGCCCACTTCGACGCCCGAGGCACGAACGAATTGACCGGCACGTAATCCGCTGGCATTGCTGAACTCCGCGGAATAACTATTGGTCCGGTCGAAACGCACCTGGCCGAAAACCACGACGATAACTGCCGTGAACAGCAACTGCACGGCGACCACCGCAGCGAGCCGCACGACTGTACCGGTGAGTTTCATGGGTTGATCGTGTTCTCCCCGTACTGGCGCCCCCACACATATTCGTTTGCCAGCGGCTGGCCGAGCTCAAAGTGGTTGTAAGGCGCAATGCTGTTGCCGGAGTCCATCACCAGGTAGGGCGCCGGCCACAGCTCACGAGTGATCGGCTGCCAGCAACCGGCCGTGCCGCCGGGTCCGCCACGCGCGTTGATCCGCGGCAAATTGTCCGGATATACATACGGGTTCTCGGTGCCCGCAATGGCCACCCCGAGTTGCGCCGCATAGTGGTTACCGCTCTCGAGAACGGCGACCCTGGGTGCAACGTTGGCGAAATTGCGGAAGGTGCAAAACACTTCCGGGCTGTAAGTGTCGAGGAGGTGAGTGGTCGGCCGCAGGTCGGCGGTGAGGCGTTCCAGAAAAGGCCTGCTGCGCGTGAAGACGTCATTCCCGGTGTTGGCGAAGCCGATCGCCGCCAGCAATGCCTTGTCGAGTTCGGCCTGATGCCGATTGAAGGTGCGCGCCGTCGTCACCGCATTGTCAAGCGCGTCAAAGAGATCCGGTGCGGCCTTGGCATAGACATCGCCGAGCGCCGCGAGCTGCCGGATGTCGTGGCGGATCGTCGGCATCCGCGTGTTCACTTCGTCGAGAATCTTGTTGCCGTTGACGATCGACTGCCCGAACTTGTCGCCCAAACCGGTCAACGCCTCCGCGGCGGCGCTCAACGTGAGGTTCACCTTGACCGGGTCGACGTTCTCGGAAATCTCGACGAGCGTCTGAAAGACGGTGTTGAACTCCGTCGTGACCGATGTCGCATCAATCACATTGCTCGGTGTGATCCGTTGTGGTGCTGATTCTTTGGGTGAGGTGAGCGAAACATACTTGTTTCCGAACACCGTGGTGGCCTGGATTTTGGCGATCACGTTGACCGGAATGAGACCGACGTACTGCGGGTCGACGTCAAGGGTGAACTCGGCGGCAGGCTTGCCGCGATGCTCGACCTCCGAGATGCCGGCCACCCGACCGATGCTGACGCCGTTGTAGGTGACTTTCGAGCCTTGATCCATCACCAAGCCGGCCCGCGCGGCCAGCATCGTCAGCTTGGTCTTCGGCGTGAAGTCGCCGCGAAACTGCGCGTATATCAATGCAAGCAGCAGCGCACACGCCAGCAGCAGCCCCACGCCAGCGGCGGTGTCCGGCCAGGTACGGGACTTGCGTTCCTTCTTACGCGTCGTCATGACCGGCTAGACCGTCAGGTTGAAGTTCGGATCAACGCCGTAGAGCGCAAGGGAAGTCAGCAGAACGACGGTCACCGTGGAAACCAGCGAGAACCGCATCGACCGACCGACCGCCTCCCCCACACCGACCGGTCCGCCGCCGGCGTTGTATCCGTAGTAGCAGTGGGTGATCATCACGATCACCGCCATCACGATGACCTCTCCGCCCGACCAGAACACGTCCTCGGTGCGCAGAAAGGTCCGGAAATAGTGCTCGTAGGTGCCCTGCGACTGCCCGTAGAACAGCGTGGTGACGACCTGCCCGGACAGAAAGGACATGACCAACGCCATCGCATAGAGCGGGACGACCACCACCAGTCCCGCCATCAGCCGGGTCGACGCCAAAAACGCCACCGACTTGATGCCCATCACCTCGAGCGCATCGATCTCCTCGCTGATCCGCATCGCGCCGAGCTCCGCCGTCGCTCCCGCTCCGACCGTGGCTGCCAGCGCGACGCCAGTCACCACCGCCGTGACCACGCGGACGTTGGCCAGTGCGGCGAAGAATCCGGTGAACGCCTCGACGCCGATGTTGCCCAGCGACGCGAAACCCTGGATGGCGATCAACGAGCCGCCGGACAGCGTCACGAAACCCACGATCGCCGCGGTACCACCGACGACGGCCATCGCACCGGTGCCCATTCCGATCTGGGCGATCAGCCGCAAGGTCTCCCGGCGGTAGTGCCGCAGGGCCCAACCGATCGACCAGCCACCGATCACCGCGAACCTGGCGAGGTGCCCGGCCTTATTGAGTGCCCGGAGTGCGCCGCCGCCGTATTGGTTGACGTTGGCGACCGTGCGCGGGAACCGGGCACGAATGACGGCCGCGGTCGACATGTCAGCGCCCCGTCCCGAACCGGACGCCGATGGTGGTCAGCACCACGTTGACCGCGAACAGCGCGATCACGCACAACACCAGCGTCTCGTTGACGGCGACGCCGACGCCTTTAGGACCACCCTTGGTGGTCAGGCCCCGGTAGCAACCGACCAAGCCCGCGATCGTTCCGAAGATCGCGGCTTTGATCGTCGCGATGATCACCTCGGGTAGCCCGGTGACCAGGGTCAGCGTGGCGAGATACGCACCGCCCGAGACGTTTTGCAGGCCGACGCCGAACAGGAAGCCACCGACCAGACCGATCGTGATGACGGTTCCGTTAAGCAGCGTCGCGACGACCGTCGCGGCCATCACCCGGGGAACCACCAACCGGTGGATGGGATCGATGCCAAGCACCTCCATCGCGTCGATCTCTTCGCGGATGGTGCGCGCGCCCAAATCGGCGCAGATGGCGGTGGACCCAGCACCGGCCACTACCAACACGGTGGTCAGCGGGCCCAGTTGGGTGACCGCACCCAGCGCGGCTCCTGCACCCGAAATGTCAGCGGCGCCAAAGGCGGACAGCAAGGTGTTGAGCGTGAAGACAATCAGTACGGTCAGCGGTATCGAGACGGCGATCGTGGGCAGTAGCGCGACCCGCGTGATGAACCACGTTTGGACGATGAATTCGCCCCAGTGAAATGGTCGCCGGAACAACGCTTTTCCGGCCAACATGCACATCCGGGCGAATCCGCCGACTGTCGCCAACGGCGGCTCGAGTTGGTCGCGCACGTATCCGACGAGCCCTACCGGCGTCGCGGCAGTCACCGTTGCCTCGCCGCCAAAACGCGACAGCCATCAAGTGGCGCAGAGTGACATCCGCCCGTGCGGCGGCACCACACGTTCACCATGCGTCACACTATCTAACAAAATTCACATCAGCTACACAAGACACGCGGAGCGCTGGCGTAGTGAAGGGGTCGCCGACAGCCTCCGCCGGCGCAGTCACTAATCAGAAGGAGCGATCTTGCTGTTTCGCCTGGCCGTTTTAATGTCGGCCCAGAATCGTGCGGCCTCCCGAATCGACTCTTCGACCGGCCTTGGCTCCCAACCCAATTCACGGGTGGCCTTGCTGTGGTCGACATGGGCTTCGGCACGCATCATCCGCACCGACGCCAAGCTGAGTTCGGCGTCTTTACCCGTCAACCGGGCCCTCAGGCTCCCCAGGGCGCCAAAACCGTACAGCACCGGCACTGAGATCGACCGCTGCGGCGCCGGCACACCGGCCTCGTCGGCCGCGATCTTGACGACCTCTTTGAGTGGAATCATCCGCTCGGAAATCAGGTAGCGCTCGCCGGTGCGGCCGCGTTCAGCGGCCAGCAACAGTGCCCTCGCCGCATCGTCGACACCGACGACCTCCAGCGCGATCCCGTTCATCAGGAAGGGCAGCTTGCCGAAGACCGCGCCGGCGATGAACGCACCGTGCGGGGTGCGGCCCCAGTCGCCGCTGCCGTAGGTCGTCGAGACGCACATGGCGACGGCGGGCAGGCCCGCTTCGACCGCATATCGCAGCACCATCTCCTCGGCCTGGACCCTTGATTCGACGTACGGGGTGAGGCGACGGCGGTCGATCGGGTCGTCCTCGGTTGCCACGTGGCCATGACGGCGGCCCACCGTCGCGTAGCTGCTGGTGAACACAAACCGCTGCAGCTGGGCGGCGATGGGTTCTTCCACCGCAACATCCAGGACATTGCGCAGTCCCTCGACATTCGTGCGAAATAGCGGTGACGGGTCCTGCAGCCACGCCCGGGTGTCGACCACGCAGTAGTACACCTGGTCGCAGCCGTCCATCGCCTGGCGCACGGTGGCGGTGTCGAAGACGTCACCGTGAAAACGGGTCACTTCCAGATCGTCGATGCTGCGGGTATTGGCGCCTCCGCGCACCATGGCTCGCACGTCGGCGCCTGCGGCGACAAGTTGGCGGGTGACATGCGAACCCAAAAAGCCGTTGGCGCCGATGACCAGCTTGGGAGCGCTCACTGAGTTCCTCCATACGTACCGCCGTATTGGCGCATCCAGCGGGCGGCGTCGTCGTCGAGCGTGCCCAGCGCCTGCGCTTTTTTGCACCACTTGATTCCCGCCTGCAGGAAGCGCAGCGGGTTATAGATGTCTTCTTGCCGGCACCATTGGCCGTCGCCGGCGTAGGTGACGATCGAGATGTTCGTCGCGCTGATGATGGTGCCGTCGCCGGGATCGACCATCGGGTTGTCCAGTTCGCAGATTATCCGCGCGCTTGCTTCGTCGATGACCGACCACACCGACGGAAAGGCGGTCATGTGGCTTCCCGGAAAGGTCGTCATCGTCTTCCGGATCCAGGTGAGCACCTGGTCGCGTCCCTTCATCGTGCCGGCCGCGTGCTCGATGTAGTCGACGTCCGGGGTGTACTGCTGCACCCAGTCGTCCCAGCTCTTGGTCTCGGCGGCGCGGGCCACTGTCTGCTCGAAACTCTTGAACGCGGCGGCGAGTTCGTCGCGGGTAAATACCTGCTCCACGCAAGAAACTAGAACACGTTCTATCGCGGTTTGTCGAGCAAGTGGATAATCGACAGGATGACGGACTACAGCAAGGCAATACTGGCCGGCGGCTGCTTTTGGGGCATGCAGGACCTGATCCGCAAGCAGCCCGGAGTGGTTTCGACCAGGGTTGGCTACACCGGCGGCGACGTTCCCAACGCGACGTATCGCGATCACGGAACCCACGCCGAAGCCATCGAGATCACCTATGACCCGGCGCGCACCGACTTCCGGACGCTGCTGGAGTTCTTTTTCCAGATCCATGACCCGACCACTAAGAACCGGCAGGGCAACGACATCGGTCTCAGCTACCGCTCCGCGATCTTCTACTCCGACGAGGACCAGAAGCACGTTGCGTTAGACACGATCGCCGACGTCGAAGCCTCAGGTCTGTGGCCCGGCAAGGTGGTGACCGAAGTCAGCCCCGCCGGCGACTTCTGGGAAGCCGAGCCCGAGCACCAGGACTACCTGGAGCACTATCCCAACGGGTACACCTGCCACTTCGTCAGGCCGGGCTGGAAACTGCCGCGACGGGCCGCCGCCGACCGCTAGCCGCCGAGCGCGCGTAGCTGGTACAGGCCGCGGGTGGTGGCGACGGTCTGACCGTCGGCATCGGTCACCACCACCTCCAGGGTGAAGTCGGCCTTACCCCGTTTGGCCGCTTCGGCTTCGACTCGCGCGATTGTCTCATCGTCGAGGCTGGCTTGCGCCCGCAGTTCGGATCGGGCCATACCAACGAACGTGATGTCGACATTTTTGACCAACGGGAAGTACTTGGCGGCATCGAAGGTGCTCAATGCGATGACGCCGCCGAGGATTTCGGCGACGGTGAATTGAACGCCGGCATAGACGACGCCAAAGTGGTTCCCGTTGCCCTGGACCGGGACCGTGGTTGCGGCGAAGCCGCGGCGCGCCTCCACGACACGCACACCCATATTGTCAGCGGTTGGGATCGTGGATCCCATGGCGCTGTTCATCAGGTCGACGAGTTGGTTGGCATCAGCCGCGGAGGTCATAGCCGCAGATCGTAATCGGCGAGTCGCCGCCCCCAGAGTGCGGTACGGATCACCGGTGTCGGCGATGGACGACGATCTTCCCGCCGTCTTTCGGAGTAAAGGCAACACCGCGAGAATGCCACTTCTCCCCTGGCACGGTCGTGGTCTCGATGGTGAAGTGGCGCAACACTGTTCGCAGCACGACATCCATCTCCATGTTGGCGAACACGGCGCCCACGCAGCGCCGGGCCCCGCCGCCGAACGGGATCCAGGCGAAGCTGGGCGGCTTGGCTCCGACGAAGCGCTGCGGATCAAAGCTGTCCGGGTCGGGGAAGGCATCGGGATTGGCGTGCAGGCGTGCGATGCTCACCAGAATCGACGACCCCCGGGGAATCGCCCACTCGCCGAGTTCATAGACGGGCGCGTAGACATGGCGCCCGGCGAAATCGATGACCGTTCTGCTGCGCTGCACCTCGAGGATCGTTGCTTGCCGCAGTTCGTTGTCTTGCGTGTCGGCCTCGGCGGCCAATGCGGCGAGCAGATCGGGGTGGCGGCTCAGCCGTTCGAACGCCCAACCCAGCGTGGCCGCCGTAGTTTCATGTCCGGCCGCCAACAGCGTCAACAGCTCATCACCGATGTCGTTGCGCGACATGGCCGAACCGTCTTCGTAGGTGCTGCGCAACATCATCGCCAGCACATCGGTGCGATTCTCGAAATCCGGATCGGCGCGTTCCGCGTCGATGAGCCTGTCGAGAACGACGTCGAATTGGCGTCGCCACTCGACCAGCCGCCCCCACGGGGAATAGCGGCCATAGGTTCGTTTCGGCTTGGGCAGAATCGCCAGCCGCGATCCCAAGGTGACCCACGGCGGCAGGATCCGTCGCAGCTGATCAAGCTCGGCGCCTTCGGCGCCGAAGACAGCGCGCAGGATGGCGCTGAGCGTGATCCGCATCGTCGACGGCAGCGTGGCGAACGTCGTGCCCTCCGGCCAGCCGGCGATCTCGCGCAGCGTCTCTTCTTCGATGATGTTCTCGTAGTTCTTGATGCTCTTGCCGTGGAAGGGCGGGGCCAGCAGTCGGCGTCGCTGTCGGTGGTCGTCGCCGTCGAGCGCGAAGACCGAACCCGACCCGAGCAGCCGGCTCAGGTTGGGTCGGATGTTGCCGAGCACTTCTGGGCTGGTGGTGAAAATCTGCTTGGCCAGTTGTGGATTCGCCACCACCACGACGGGCCCGTAGACCGGGACGTTGAGCATGAAGACATCGCCGTGGCGGCGGGCCATCTGCCGCACAATCCACCGTCGCGAGATCGAGAATGCCGCGCCCTGAACGGCCTTCGGGACCCGTGCGGCTGGAGGCAACCGGACGGCGGGCGGCGCCGACGCCGCGTGCGTTTCGACGGTGCTCATGGCTGTGCACTCCCAACATCGCTGCGGTACTGCGCCGTACCACGATTCATTCACGTACGGTACCGTGTGGTACCAACTGCTGGCAAGGGTTGAGAACGGCCTGGTTTCGACAGAAGGAGGCGCCGTGGCGACGACCGTCGCTGACGATGCGGCTTCGGCTGGGGCGTCGGATGAGCCCGTCGTCATCGACCCGTTCCGGCGGCGGCTGCTCGACGGCCTGGCGGCCTCGATCGCCGAGCGTGGATACCGCGCCAGCACCATTGCCGACATCGTCCGGCACGCCCGCACATCAAAGCGGACGTTCTACGACCAGTTCGCCAGCAAGGAACAGTGCTTTCTCGAGCTGCTGCACGCCGACGTCGGAACGATGGCCGAGGAAATTCGCGATGCCGTCGATCCCGGCGCCGAGTGGCAGGCTCAGATCCGTCAGGCCGTGCAGGCCTACGTCAGCCACATCGAGTCCCGGCCGGCCATCACGTTGAGCTGGATCCGCGAACTGCCGTCACTGGACGCCGCGGCGCGGCCGTTCCAGCGTCGCGGCATACAACTGCTGACCAGTCTGTTGATCAACCTCAGCAGCAGCCCGGGCTTTGAGAAGGTTGGCCTGCCGCCATTGACCCGGGCAAAAGCGGTGATCCTGGTGGGCGGTCTGCGTGAACTCACCGCGCTGGCGGTTGAAGACGGGCGCAGCGTGCGCGAGATTGTCGAATCCGCGGTGGACGCATCGGTCGCGCTGCTCGGGTATCGCCGCTAGAAGCGCTGCTGATCAAAGCTTGAGGAAGGCTCGCAGCCGGTCCAACACCAGCTCCGGGCGCTGCTCAACGATCCAATGGCCGACGCCGTCGACCAGCTCGACCTCGAAATCGCTGATGTGCGCGGCATATCCATCGAGCAGATCCGGCGTGATCACCGGGTCCGCCGTGCCGCTCAGCCAGCGGACCGGGACCTCGACGTGCGTGTTGTCGAACTCGCCACGCATCCAGCGCAGCGACTCCGTGGATTGGAATGACCGGTACCACCGCGAACCGGCGACGGCATGCCCGGGCTGGCGCATGCACTCGATGTACATCGCGACGTCGTCGTCGGGTAATGAAAATCCACCACCGACCCACGGCCCCAGGAACCGGAAGAACCGCGCCTTGGGATCGCCGATGACCCGGGGACCGATCACCGGCAGCGCCATCGGGATTTGGTACCAGAACCTCCAAAGGTTGCGCAGCGACTTCAGATCGCGCTTCATATACGGCGCGACGGTGTTGACGCCGAAAAAGCCGGCCACCTTCTCCGGATGGCGCAGCATCATGATGAACGCGACCGGCCCGCCCCAGTCATGGGCCACCAGCTTCACCGGCCCGATACCCAACCGATCCAGTACGGCCGCCAGATCGTCGGCCATCTCGTTCTTCAGGTAACGGGAGCGCGGCGCCGAACTCCACCCCGCACCGCGCAGGTCGGGACACAGCACGCGGTAGCCGTCGGCGGCCAGTGGGCCGACCAACTCGCGCCACTCCCACCAGTTTTCCGGAAAGCCGTGGACCAGCATCACCGGCGGCCCGTCGGCGGGCCCGGCGTCGGCGACGTGGATCGTCACACCGCCGCCCAGATCGACGAACTTGTGATCGACACCATCCAGGGCGGGCAGAGGAACCATGGCTTGCAACGTAGCCGATCGACGCGTCGAACCGGGACCGCTCTAGAGCGGTCCCGGCCCGATGTGCGGTGTACTACTCAGGCGACAGCCAGCTGGCGTTCCTTCGGCTTGGTATCGACGCCGCGGTCCTTCGGTGGCAAGGCCAGTTTGACGATCTTGCGCACGACGGTGCCGAACTGTTTCGGCAGCGAGCCCGCGTTGTACGGGATCCCGTAGCGTCGGCAGATCTCTTGCACCTCTGGCGCGATCTGCGCATAGCGACGGGCCGGCATGTCCGGGAACAGGTGGTGCTCGATCTGGTGCGACAGGTTGCCGGACAGCAGGTGGAAGAGCTTGCCGCCGGTCAGGTTCGCCGAACCCAGGACCTGGCGGAAGTACCACATGCCGCGTGACTCACCCTGTGTCTCTTCGACGGTGAATTCGTGTGTGCCATCGGGGAAGTGGCCGCAGAAGATGATCATGTAGGACCACACGTTGCGGATCAGGTTGGCCGACAGGTTCCCCGTGAAGACAAACGGAGCGAACGGTCCGGCCAACAGCGGAAACGCAACGTAGTCCTTCAGTATCTGCCTGCGGGTCTTGCGCCAAATGCCTTGCAGGACCTCGCGTTTGTCAGCCAGCCGGATCTCGCCGGACCGGATACGTTCGGTTTCAAGTTCGTGCATCGCGACGCCGTACTGGAAGAACACCATCAGCAGGAAGGCGTAGACCGGGTTGCCCAAATAGTAGGGATGCCAACGCTGGTCCTCGCTCATCCGCAGGATGCCATAGCCGATGTCGCGGTCCATGCCCACGATGTTGGTGTGGGTGTGGTGCATGTAGTTGTGCGAGTGTCGCCACTGATCGGCCGGGCACGCGGTGTCCCATTCGAAGTCCTGGCCGCGGATCGCCGGGTCACGCATCCAGTCGTACTGGCCGTGCATGATGTTGTGGCCGATCTCCATGTTGTCGAGGATCTTTGCTATTCCGAGCATCGCGGTACCGGCCAACCAGGCCGGGGGCAGGATCCCGGCAAACAGCAGGGCACGGCCGCCCACTTCGAGGGCGCGCTGCGTCTTGATGACGCGGCGGATGTAATCGGCGTCGCGCTGGTCGAGGTCGGCCATGACGCGTTCCTTGATGGCGTCGAGTTCACGGCCGAGCGCGTCGGCCTGGTCGGGTGTGAGGGTGAGCGTGGGCTGGGACATAGTGGAGCCTCCTGGTTTGTGATGGGCCCGAAGGGCCTAGAGAGCAATGTCGACGTCGCCGACGGGGACGGACACGCAGATCTGCACGTCCTCGTCGGGCGCGGTCGACACCGCGCCGGTGGTCAGGTTGCGCACGACACCGCTGGTTTTGCGACGTGTGCAGGTATGGCAGATGCCCATCCGGCATCCACTCGCCGGGGTTAGTCCGGCCGACTCCGCCTGCTCGAGTACCGAGCGGCCGTCGTCGACGACCTCGATACCGCTGTCCGCGAAGCCGATTCGCCCGCCGGAAGGTTCGGTGGGCAGATCCAACGTCGGCGCCACGAAGCTTTCCGAGTGCACGTTCTGGCAGTGCTCGCGGACAGCATCTACCAAAGCCGGCGGACCACAGACGAATACGGCGTCGGGCGCCGGCATCGCTGCCATCAGGTGTTCGGGGCCGAACCGGCCTTCGAGATCGCCGCCGGCCGATCGGGTGTAGCCGTGCAACACCCGCGCATCTGACATCGCGGCAAGCTCGTCGTGGTAGCACGCCTCGGCGCGGTTGCGTGCGTAATGCACGAACGCGATTTCACCGGCATGGCCTTCGTTGGCCAGCGTGCGCAGCATCGCCATGACCGGGGTGATCCCGCTGCCACCGGAGACGAACAGAATCCGGCGGGGTCGTTGTGCCGGCAGGACGAAGTCGCCGCCGACGCCGGCCAGTCCGACCACCATCCCGCGCCGCGCCCGCTCGTACAGAAATGTCGAGACCAGCCCGCCGTCGTGATGTCCGATCGTCAGCTCGAGATGCGAGCTGCCCTCGGCGTTAGCCGGCGAGTAGCAGCGGCTGTGCCGGCGTCCGTCGAGTTCAACGGTGAGGTTGACGTATTGCCCGGCGCGAAAGGTCCGGCCGGTGTCGGCGAACGCCTCATTGGGCGCCAGCACGAGGGTGACGCTGCGCGGGGTGCTCCGCCGCACATCGACGACCTTCGCGCGGGCCTCGGTCAGCGTCCACGTCGGGTCGAGTTGCTCGGTGTACCGGTCGACGCCGTGCGGACCGGTCAGCAGGTTTACCAGGTCAGACCCCAGCACCCGCTTCTTCAAAGTTTCGGTGAACATGTGTATACCGTGCGCTCCATCGGCGCAGATAGTCAAGGCTTTATAGGTGTATGTGTTAGGGTTCACAACAGTGAACAGTCGTACGCCTAGCTCACGGTCGCACCGGTCAAGCCACGGCCGTACCCGCGAGAGCCAGTCGCGTGTGGAGCGCAAGGAGGTGACCCGCAGGGCCATCGTCGCCGCAGCGCTCAAACTGCTCAGCGACCGCAGCTTCAGTGGCCTGAGCCTGCGTGAGGTGACCCGCGAGGCCGGCATCGTGCCTGCGGCGTTTTACCGTCACTTCGAGTCGATGGAGGCCCTGGGACTGGTCTTGATCGACGAGTCGTTTCGAACGTTGCGCGACATGTTGCGCGGCGCCCGTACCGGCAAACTCGACCCCAACCGGGTGATCGAGTCGTCCGTGGAGATCGTTATCGCCAGCGTGACCGAGCGACGCGATCACTGGCGCTTCATCGTGCGCGAGCGGTCCAGCGGGGTCACCGTGCTCCGTTACGCCATCCGCACCGAATTGCGCCTGCTCACCTCGGAGCTGGCCACCGACCTCGCCCGGTTTCCGGGACTGAACGCCTGGAGCACCGACGACCTCAACGTGCTGGCGACCCTGTTCGTCAACTCGATGATCCTCGTCGCCGAGGCGCTGGACGACGCCCAGGGCGCCGATGCGATCGAAGACATCCGGCGAACCGCGGTCAAGCAGCTGCGGCTCATCGTGATCGGCGTCAACGGCTGGCGCAGCAGCCCTTAATCACGTTCGACGTTCGCGGCGCAGCGAATCAAAACGTCGGCAACGTTTCGCTGTTCGCGCGCCGAAACACCTTGCAGCATCGTCGCTTCGGCGGCGAACACGGCGTCGTGGGCAGCGCTGAGCCGGCGTGATCCCAGGCGGGTCAGCGCCAGCGACCGGGACCGTCCCCGCGGCGGCGCGTCGACGGTCTCCACCAGGCCCGCCGCGCGCAACCCCGTCAGCACGTCCTGCAACGACTGCCTCGTCACGAAACACAGTCGCGCCAGTTCGGCAGCCGATGCGTCCGGATGTTCATCCAGCGCCCGCAACGTCGCGTACTGGGCCATGGAAAGGCCGGTCGGTTTCAGCGACATGTCACACCGGCGCCGCAGCCCTTGTTGGACCCGTTTGACCAGATATCCGACTGAGCGTTCGGCCTCGGACAGCTGCATGACAGGAACCTTACATTAGTGCTACGGTTGAGTCAGGAACCTGACATAGGAGGAAACCCATGTCTGTCATCACCCAGCACGCCGACCACGCGACGCTGATCAACGTATTCACCGTGGAACCCGAACGGGCGCGACAACTCGCCGACCTGTTGACGGCCGCCACCGAAGAAGTGATGCAGCACATCGACGGGTTCATCTCGGCGAACATTCACCTCAGCACCGACGGCACCAGAGTCGTCAACTATGCGCAGTGGCGCAGCGCGGCGGCATTCCAGGCGATGCTGCAGGACAACACGGCCCAGCAACACATGGCGCAGTGCGCCGAGTTGGCCATCGGCTACGACCCGCACCTGTACACCGTTGAGTCAGTGCACACCATCGAGGCCTAGCCGCGGGGCGATGATGGTGCAATGGGCACCAGAATGCGAGACCTGCTCAGCAGCGCGTTGCCGTCGCTGCGCTACGAGCCCACCGAGAAGCGCCTTCGGATCCACCTGGACGGCGAGACGGTAGCCGACACCGTCAACGGACTGCTGGTCTGGGAGCCGCGGCGGGTTGTCCCGACATACGCGGTCCCGGAGAGTGACGTCGCGGCCCGGCTGGAATCGGCGGGCAGGGTTGACGATCTCGCCGACTTACCGGTGCTGGTCCCGACAAACCCGTTCGCGGCGCACTCCTGTACGGGCGAGATGTTCGACGTTGTCGTCGGCGGGAAGCGACGCCCGTCGGCGGCCTTCCGGCCGGACGATCCGGACCTCACCGGCTACCTCACGTTCGACTTCAACGCGTTCGAGTGGCACGAAGAAGACGAGCCGATCGTCGCCCACCCGCGTGACCCGTTCAAACGCATTGACATCCTCGCCAGCACCCGGCAGATCCGGCTCGAGCGGGACGGCCGGCTACTGGCCCTGTCGTCTCGGCCGCTGCTGCTGTTCGAAACCTTCCTGCCCATCCGGTTTTACCTTCCGCGCGCTGACGTCATCGTCGATCTCGAGCAGACCGACACGGTCAGCTACTGCGCGTACAAGGGCCGAGCCTCGTATTTCTCGGTGCCGGACGGCCCCGCGGACGTCGCTTGGACCTATCACCAGCCGCTCCGCGAAGCAGAACCCGTCCGGGACTACGTCGCGTTTTTCAATGAGCGGGTAGACGTCATTGTCGATGGCCAACCCCGACAACGGCCCACGACCCCGTGGTCGGACTGAGCGTATTGGCTGCCACGCGTCGCGTCGAGGGCAAGCTGGCCGACATCACCGGCCCCGGCATCACCGACCGGTGGGGGGTGACGGGCACTGACCTGGGTGCGTCGATAGTCGCACCCAACGGGACGCTGGTGTCGGTGTTCGGAGACACCTTCTCGGGCAACCGTGCCGGCCAAGGCGACTGGCGTTCACCGGTCATCCTCATCGGTACCGGCGACGCCAGTCACGCGATCAGTTACCAGCGCGCCGGCGGCGCCGATCCTGAATACGCGCAGCAACTTTGGCGTTACACGCATCGCGGCGGGGCGTCGGGCCGGCTGCGCCGCGGCATCAGCACGGTGATCCCGTCCGACCTGCTGCGGGTGGGCGACACGCTGTACCTGCACGCAATCGTCAACCGGGGCTTCGGCAACGTGGTGTGGACCGAGATCTGGCAGTCCGACGACAGCGGCATCTCCTGGCGGCAACTCGGCGGCGACACGAAGTTTCCGGCCGAACTGCACAACGGTCATGCGCAATGCTGGTCGTGGGATTACGACCCGGTCGACGGCTGGATTTATGTCGTGTCCACCGGATTCCAGCGCGACAAGGGGATCATTCTGAAGCGGGTCCGTCCCGAGCACATCGGCGATCGGCGTAAATACTCCGGGTGGGGACACACCGACGGTCGCTGGTCATGGGGCAAGGAGCCGATGCCACTGACACCCGAGGGCGAAACGTGGGGAGAGCTCTCGCTGCGACGGCTGTCGAAGGGCAAATGGATTCTGGGCGGGTTCGTGTCCTCGGAGTACGCGCTCGGGTACCGGGTCATTGAATCCCCCACCGCTGTGCATGATGCGCCGTTACAGCAGCCCGTGGTCGGATCCGCCTGGGAGGCCGAGGATCACGCGGAGAGCCGGGTCGCGCAACTCTACGGCGGATACATCCTGCCGGGCTCGACGCTGGATGCTGTCGGCGGCGTCGGCCTGGTCGTTTCCCAGTGGCACACTGCGCGCGGATGGCCGTACCGGGCAATGCAATTCCGGGCGACGCTGCACGACACGACTAAAACGTCACCTGTCAACGTTGAATAGCGAGTCGCCGTCCTCGGGAGTTCCGTCGATCTGGCCGCGATGGACCCGGGCCGGCCGCTCTGCAGGGGGCCCTGCGTCGGGCAGTACGTCGGGTTCTTCTTCGGCAAGCCGGTCCTCGAGGGATTCCCCCTCGCGCTCTTCACGCGCGGTCATCCCGAACTTGTCGGCCTCGCTCCAATCGTCGGGCGGGTCGACCACGATGTCGCCGTCGTCGTTGCGGACCTCGTCGGAGTCGGTGGACTCACTGGGGCTCAGGGTGTCGTCGCTAGGCATAGCCACTCGGTTCCCCTCGGCAGCGCACGGCTAAACGCCATCAGAACGCACATCTTGGCCAGTGAGTTCGCGACGTCACGACTGACCTGTCGGCTATGTAGCTGACTCCTCAGCGACTTACCAAGCTGTGAGTGACTCGTCACATTGGCCGAACCGGCTTCACCCGCTCGTCGTGAGATGCATTGGAGGTCAATGAGGATCTGTGACACGCACCATCACAGCCGAGGAGACCATCATGACAAATCTAGACCCGCAGACCACGGGCGACTTCTGGGATGCTTACCTCCGCGCCGCCAGCGCCGATACCAAGCTGGCGCAGGTCAGCCGCACTTTTCCCGATGCCCCGGACGAACTCTGCTCTTCAGTTAGCGGGCCGGCGTCATATGTGCCGAGAATTGCCCCTGGCGCAATAACATTCGCCTGGGACCTCGTTGTGCTGCGGGCTCCGATCGCTGTGGGCGCGCTACCTAGGGTTGCGTAGCGGCTGAGTAGAGCGGCGAGAAGTTGGGTGAGCCCGGTTGGTCCGCGCACCACGCCTCATCGGCCTCCTGCTCGGCGCTTGGTCCTAACTGCCTGCACAAAGGCGTGTCCTGGATCTGTATCTAGCGCGGCGGCCGCCACATCGGCCACAACGTCGGACCACCATCGGGCAGGACGATCTCGCCGGTGACCTCGAAGCCGAACCGCTGGTAGTACGGCACGTTGTCCGCTTTGCTGGATTCAAGATAGGCGGGGGCGTGTTCGGCGTCGACGCGATCGAGGCGTGAGCGCATCAGGGCCTGCCCGTAGCCTTTGCCCCGCACCGAGGTGTCACTGCCGATCACCGCGAGATACCAATGCGGTTCCTCCGGGTGCTGTGACTTCATCTGCTCGAGCAGTCCACCGAGCTTGCGGGCCGTTGTCAGCCGCGGACCGAACCCGAGGATGAATGACGGCAGCATCATCAGCTGCTCGCGGCCTGATTGCTTCCATCGCCCCGGTGGATCCCAGAGCGCTGCCGCGCCGATGGTCGGGCCGTCGCACGCCACTTCGGCACCGCCGCCGGCGAGGTGATGGTGGCGGGTAACCGTCGCGAAGAATTTCCGCAGGTGCGCCGCCCGTGCTTTGTCGTCGGGCATGATCCAGGTCGAGACCGGGTCGTCGTAGAAGGCCCGGCCGAGGGCGTGCGACAGCTCGGTGATGTCAGCTTTTCGTGCGGGACGCGTCTGGATCGCCATCAGTAGTCAGATTAGTCATCCTCGTTTTTGCCACCGGGTTGGCTGTAGCGTCAGAAGCCGTGTGGGACTTCGAAACGGACCCCGAATACCAGCAGAAACTGGACTGGGTCGAAGAATTCATGGTCAACGAGCTCGAGCCACTCGACCTGGTGGCGCTCGACCCGTACGACAAAAAGAATCCCGAGACCATGGCGACCCTGCGGCCCCTGCAGCAGCAGGTCTCCGATCACGGCCTGTGGGCCGCGCACCTCAAACCCGAACTCGGCGGCCAAGGCTATGGCCAGGTCAAGCTCGCGCTGCTGAATGAAATCGTGGGCCGGTCCCGCTGGGCCCCGTCGGTGTTCGGCTCGCAGGCACCGGACTCGGGCAACGCCGAGATCCTGGCCCTGTTCGGCACCCCCGAACAGAAGACGCGCTATTTAGAACCGCTGCTCGCCGGCGAGATCACCTCGTGTTACTCCATGACCGAACCGCAAGGCGGTTCGGATCCGGGCCTGTTCGTGACCCGCGCCGAGCGCGACGGCGACACCTGGGTCATCAACGGCGAGAAATGGTTTTCCACCAACGCCCGACACGCCACGTTTTTCATCGTCATGGCAGTGACCAATCCCGATGCCCGCACCCGCGACAAGATGTCGTTGTTCATCGTCCCCGCCGGAACACCGGGCGTCGAGATCATCCGGAACGTGGGCGTCGGCACGGAGTCGCACGCGACTCACGGCTACGTCGGTTACACCGACGTCCGGGTACCGGCCGACCACATCCTCGGCGGCGAGGGCCAGGCTTTCGCGATCGCGCAGACCCGGCTGGGCGGCGGGCGCATTCATCACGCCATGCGCACCATCGCGTTGGCCCGGCGAGCATTCGACATGATGTGTGAGCGAGCGGTCTCCCGCCAGACCCGGATGGGTCCGCTGTCGAATTTCCAGATGACCCAGGAAAAGATCGCCGACAGCTGGATCCAAATCGAGCAGTTCCGGTTATTGGTGCTGCGTACCGCATGGCTGATCGACAAGCATCACGACTACCAGAAGGTGCGCCGCGATATCGCCGCAGTCAAAGTGGCGATGCCGCAGGTGTTGCACGACGTCGCTCAGCGCGCGTTGCACTTGCACGGCGCGCTCGGGGTGTCCAACGAGATGCCCTTCATCAAGATGATGATCGCCGCAGAGTCATTGGGGATCGCTGACGGTGCCACTGAGCTGCACAAGATGACCGTGGCCCGCCGCACGCTGCGTGAATATGAGCCGGTGTCAACGCCTTTCCCGTCGCAGCACCTGCCGACCCGGCGCGCCGAGGCGGAGGCCCGGTTGGCCGAGCGCCTGGAGCACGCGGTCGCCGAGTTCTAGCCGCCGGCGGTGACGCGGTCGATGTGGGCGAGAAAGTGTGTCAGCACGGCATCGGGCGCTTCGAGTTGCGGCCAATGCCCGATGTCGTCGGCGAGCATCACCACATCGGGTTCGGGTATCACCTCGGCGTAGCGGCGTGCCATGTGCGCACCGGAGTTGGGGTCGATCGGTCCGTCGATCAAGCGCATCGGAACCGCGGTCTGCCGCATGGCCCGAACCCACCGATTTCGATGCGTGTAGCGGTCGTTGATGAAGCGACCGACCTTGTGCAACACCCGGCGGCCGTCGTTGTAATCCAGGATCTCGTTGAACACGTCCATCATGTGGCGCGTCGGTTTGGTGTTGGGGCCGAACATCTCGCGCACCGTCGGTTCCAGCAGGCGGCGAGAAAGCGGGCTGTTCTGCACACGACTGAAGATGTCGCCCAAGGGAGTTCGTGACATCAGCTTCTGTGCCGCCCGGGGCGTGTAGGTCTCGACGAACATGCCTCCGTTGAGCCAGGTGATCGAGTCGATGCGCAACGTACCGTAGGCCTGCTGACCAACCTCGTGCCGGGCCAACAGTTCCTGGCCGACGGAATCCCCGATGTCGTGGGCCAGGATGTGCGCGTTGCCGATGCCCAGATGGTCCAGCAGCGCCTCGTGCATGTCGGCATGGTCGTGCACGGAGTATTCGTAGGCGACGGGCTTCGCGGAGAAACCCATGCCCATCATGTCCGGCGCGATGACGGTGAACCGCTGCGTCAGCGTCGGCCAGATCGGTGCCCAATCAAAGGAGTTGAACGGGTAACCGTGGATCAGCAGTAGCGGAGGTCCACTGCCGGCCACCCGGTAGAAGATGTCGAAGCCGAGGTAGTCGAAGTACTGTCCGGCCTCCCGCCAGGATGCCAGTTCAGCGTCCATGATCGTCAACCTAGGAGATGTAGCGAACGACGCTCTCGGCCACACACGCCGGCTTGTCCGAACCCTCGACCTCCACGGTGGTCGACACAATCGCCTGCACCGCGCCGTTGCCGAGATCCTCGACCCCGACCAGCGAGCTCTGCGCGCGAACCCGGGAGCCGACCGGAACAGGCGCGGGGAATCGGACCTTGTTGAGGCCGTAGTTGATTGCGAGCTTGATGCCGTTGACGGTGTACATCTGGTGCTGCAGGCGCGGCAGCAGCGCCAACGTCATGAAACCGTGGGCGATCGTCTTGCCGAACGGGCCCTTCGCCGCTCTCTCCGGGTCGACATGGATCCACTGATGATCGCCGGTCGCGTCGGCGAAGAGGTTGACGTCTTCCTGGCTGATGGTCACCCAGTCGCTTTGCCCGATGCTTTGACCCTGGATCGCGGCGAGGTCGGCGACTGAATCGAAGGTGCGCATAGCGTTGTCTCCTCTGTGTCGGCCCGACGGCGTTGTGGGCCACGCTGTCAAGCATCGTGCCACTGCACCGCCGAGGCGCTGTCGTCGGCCCCAGACCCTACGGCCTGGTGGAGGATGGTCGAGTGAGATTGCTGCTGCTCGCCGATACGCACGTTCCGCGACGCGCCCGTGATCTGCCGGCGCAGGTGTGGGACGAGGTAGCACGGGCCGATGTCGTCGTGCATGCCGGCGACTGGGTGGTACCCGAGTTGCTCGACGAGCTGGCGGAAAAGGCCGCGCGACTTGTCGCCTGCTGGGGGAATAACGACGGGCCGGTACTGCGATCGCGGCTGCCCGAACGTGCCGACGTGGTCTTGGACGGGCTGCACCTCACTGTTGTCCATGAGACCGGTGCCACCGCCGGCCGGGAGATCCGGATGTCACGCCGCTACCCCGATACCGACGTGTTGGTGTTCGGCCACAGCCACATTCCCTGGGACACCACCACCAGCACCGGCCTGCGTCTACTGAACCCGGGGTCGCCGACCGATCGCCGCAGACAACCGTTCTGCACCTATATGACTGCGCGCGTCGAGGGCGGCGCGCTCGATGACGTCGTCCTCCATCGCCTGCAGAAGTAGCTGGCTGCTAGCTCGGACATAGCGTCCACACATACTTAGCTCGTAAACAGAGACAAGTGAACACTCTCATCGACCCCGTCACCGAGGTCTCGCGTGTCGTCGACAGATTCCGTCGCCAACTCCGTAGGTCGGCCGGGCGTGGCTTCGACTCCGCACGGCTCACCGAATCGCAGTCGGAGCTGCTGTGGCTGGTCGGCCGGCGACCTGGCATCTCGGTCAGCGCCGCCGCGGCGGAATTGGGGCTGGTCCCCAACACCGCCTCAACCCTGGTCTCCAAGCTGGTGGCCAAGGGCCTACTGGTCCGGACGGTCGCCAAGGCCGACCGGCGGGTAGGCCAGCTACGACTGGCCGGGGCCGCCCAGCAGGTCGTCGATATATCTCGCGCCGAACGGCGGGCATTGCTGGCCCAGGTGCTGGAAGAGTTCGACGGCGACCAAATCACCTCTTTGGCAAGGGGATTAGAAGTGCTCGACACCATGACCCAACGGCTACAGGAGCGATGACAATGAGCGGATCACTGCCGATGGCGGTCGACGGGCGGAATCTGACTTACCGCTACGGCCCGTTCACCGCGGTCGATGACGTGACGTTGCAGGTGCGGCCGGGCGAGACGATGGGCCTGCTTGGCCCCAACGGCGCGGGCAAGACGACGGTGGTGCGCATGCTCACCACCCTGACACCCGTGCAGCACGGCGAGCTACGCATCTTCGGCCTGGACGCCCGCGACCAGACTACCGACATCCGGCGCAATATCGGCTATGTCCCCCAACACCTTTCGATCGAACCTGGCTTGACCGGCAGACAGAACGTGGCCTGGTTTGCGCGGTTGTACGGTGTGCCGCGCGCCCAACGATCCGAGCGAGTAGATGAGGCGCTCGACGCCATGGAGTTACTCGATGTCGCCGACCGGCTGGCGGGAACCTACTCCGGCGGGATGGTACGCCGCCTGGAGGTGGCACAGGCGCTGGTCAACCGACCGTCGCTGCTGGTGCTCGACGAACCGACAGTGGGGTTGGACCCGATCGCGCGCGACCGCGTCTGGACGCACGTGCTCAACATGCAGGGCCAGTACGGCATGACCGTATTACTGACTACGCATTACATGGAGGAGGCCGACGCATTGTGCGATCGAGTTGCACTGATGCATCACGGCAAGCTTCGGGCCGTCGGCACACCCACAAAGTTGAAGTCGACGGTGTCAGCGTGCGCCACGCTTGAGGATGTGTTCCGGCACTACACCGCGTCGGATTTATCGGACCAAAGCACAACGTTGGGATCTTTTCGTGAAATCCGTTCCAGCAGAAAGGTTGCCAGCCGTGCCGGTTGATAACGCGGCAACGCCCGCACCCGCCACCCTGGCCTGTGCTCCGCGCGGGTGGCAACGGCTCCAAGCGACGTTCGGCGGCGTCGGCGCATTCGCGATCGTGGAGATGCAGAAGCTGCGACACGACCGCACCGAACTCGTCACGCGGATGGTGCAACCGGCGCTGTGGCTGTTGATCTTCGGCACCACGTTCAGCAAGTTGCACGTCATCAAGACCGGGCCGGTGTCCTATTTGGCCTTCCTGGCGCCGGGGATCATCGCCCAGTCGGCGTTGTTCATCTCCATCTTCTACGGCATCCAGATCATCTGGGACCGCGACGCGGGCGTCCTGGCCAAACTCATGGTGACGCCGGCACCCGCTTCAGCGCTGATCACCGGCAAGGCATTCGCGGCGGGGGTGCGATCGGTAGCCCAAGTCGTCGGTGTGCTGGCACTGGCCTATGCCATGGGTATCGGTATGACGATCAACCCGGTGCGCATACTGGCCGCCATGGCCGTCGTCATGCTGGGCTCGGCGTTCTTTGCCTGCCTGTCGATGACGCTGGCCGGGCTGGTGCGCAGTCGCGACCGGCTGATGGGGATCGGTCAAGCCATCACCATGCCGCTGTTCTTCGCGTCCAACGCGCTGTACCCGGTCGACGTGATGCCGACATGGCTGCATGTGGTCAGCACCGTCAACCCGCTCAGCTATGAGGTCCACGCGTTACGCGCGCTGCTGATCGGTACTCCATTCAACCCGTTGGACATTGTGGTTTTGGTGGTGGCTGCGCTGCTCGGAATCGCAACTGCATCAACATTATTGCGACGTCTGGTCGCCTAGTCCGGGACACCCGATAATAGGCGATATTCGTAATTCCCAGCGCTGCTGTCGAATTCCATACCCAGCCGAGCACCCGACGAGGCCGTCGGGGCGCCGATTCACAATCGTTATCTTTGAGTCCGCGCCGAGGCTTAATCGTTAGCCAACCGCGACCCCACACCCCGAGGCGCTAAACGGGCGTGTGCCGCGTGCCGTGTTTGACTGCCGTAGACAGCTATTCGACCGCTTGATGCGGCAGATGAAAGTTGGGATGTGTAGGAGCTATGAAGTTCGTTGAGAGGTTCCGCGGTACTGCGACACGTTTGCCGCGCCGGCTGGCAATCGCGGTCATGGGGGCAGCACTGCTGTCCGGCGTGGTCGGTGCTATCGGCGGCTCGGCGACTGTGGGGGCGTTCTCCAAGAAGGGTCTGCCGGTCGAGTATCTCCAGGTACCGTCCGCGGCGATGGGCCACGACATCAAGGTTCAATTCCAGGGCGGCGGACCGCACGCGGTCTACATGCTCGACGGGTTACGCGCCCAGGACGACTTTAACGGTTGGGACATCAACACTCCTGCGTTCGAGGAGTACTACCAGTCGGGCCTGTCGGTGATCATGCCCGTCGGTGGGCAGTCCAGCTTTTACAGCGACTGGTACCAGCCGGCTTGCGGCAAAAGCGGCTGCCAGACCTACAAGTGGGAAACATTCTTGACCAGGGAGCTTCCGGTGTACCTGCAAGCCAATCGGGGCATCTCGCCGAATGGCAATGCTGCGGTCGGTCTTTCGATGGCGGGTGGTTCATCGCTGATCCTGGCCGCGTACTACCCGCAGCAGTTCTCCTACGCTGCAGCGCTGTCCGGCTTCTTGAACCCTTCCGAGGGTTGGTGGCCGACGCTGATCGGTCTGGCGATGGGCGACGCCGGCGGGTACAACGCCACCAACATGTGGGGTCCGACGAGCGATCCCGCGTGGAAGCGCAACGACCCGATGGTCCAGATCCCTCGCCTGGTCCAAAACAACACCCGCATCTGGGTCTACTGCGGCAATGGCACTCCGAACGACCTTGGCGGCGACAGCATGCCGGCCAAGTTCCTGGAGCAATTCACGCTGCGCACCAACGAGCAGTTCCGCGACAACTACACTGCCGCGGGCGGCAACAACGGCGTGTTCAACTTCCCGCCCAACGGAACGCATGACTGGGGCTACTGGAACCAGCAACTGGTCGCCATGAAGCCCGACATTCAGCGGACCCTGGGCGGTGGTCAAGCCGCCACCTGACGTACCCACCAAAGCATCGGCAGCAGCGCACCCCCAGCGCTGCTGCCGATGTGTCTGTCCAGGAAGCTATTTCAGCAACTCGCGGCGATCCTGGTGGAAGTAGGTGTATGCGGTTGTCAACCCGCACATCCCAGAAGCGACCACCAGCATCCCCGTTCCGTTGACGACCAGGCTGACGAGGCCACCTAACGTTGCACCCAAGACAAAGCTGGCGAACAGCAGGAAGTAGCCGAGCCAATCCGACACGTTTCCGCCGGCGATATGACGTTCGATGCCCTGACCCATCTTCACCAACGTGCCCGTCACGTAACTCATCGGCACCGACACCTCACCATCCTTGACGAATGACGTGTTCAAGGCGCCAATGGCAAAGGCCACCAACAGAATCGGGGGGAAGTCCAGTTGATTCTGGTCCCAACCCAGATCGAAGACGTCCACCGCGGTGGCCACCAAAAGGCTGAACGTAGTCAGCATGGTCGGTCCGTGCGGATGCGCGACCCAGAAATGCCGCCTGCACACTGAGGCGACCACCACGCCGGCGACGAAGGACAGCAGCAGCAGGCCGGCCGTCACCGACAGCAGCACGTCATCGCGAAAGTAGCCCAACACGGCGCGTTGCGCGTTTCCGGTCATGAACGTGACGAAATATCCCGCCGAGTGGGTGAATGCCGTCGCTCCCAGCACACCGGCAAGCGCCGCCAGCACCCACGACAACCGCGCCTCACTGTCGAATGTCTCACGTCGCATCCAAACATGCTTTCATCGGCCGTACGACGCCTGCAGCGCAGGGACGGCAACTCAGATGAGACTCACATCAATCTGCTACCAGCTTGGCGATCGACCGCAGCGGGATGGGCAACCAGCCGGGCCGGTGCCGAGACTCGTAACCGGCCTCATACACCGCCTTGTCCAGTTCGTATGCCGCCAACAGCAACGCCGAATCACGCGGGTCAACACCGGATGCGGCGGCGTAGCCGTCGCAGAACGCGGTTCGGTTGCGCTGCACCCACTCTCGGGCACGCGCGGCGAGTTGCTTGTCAGCGGTCTGGTCAACCAGCGGTCCGTACGCGGCATAGTCAAAGGAACGCAACACGCCTGCCACATCACGCAACGGGGAGTCCGGCGCGCGGCGCTCGTCCAGCGGCTGACCCGGCTCGCCTTCGAAGTCGATCAACAGCCAGGTTTCCGGCGTGCGCAGCACCTGCCCCAGGTGCAGGTCGCCGTGTACCCGCTGCACCGTAATGGTCTGCCCCGCCAGCTTTTGGAACCGTTCTTCGACCGCCGCGGCGTGCTGCTCGAGTTCGGGAACCGCCGCGGCCGCCGCCGCCAATCGCGCCAGCACGTTCTCCACCGGGAAGGTGACCTCCGAGGTGCCGAGAGCCTGGGCCAGCGTGGCGTGCACCGACGCGACGGCTTCACCCAGCCGGTAAGACTCGCCGGCGAAGTCGCCGCCGACCTCGTAGGCGTAGAGGTCGCCTTCGGCGAACAGGTCACGCACACTGGCGGTGGCCATCGCCCAGCCCTCGGCCGCGTTGGCCGCGTACTCGGTGACCATGCCCAGCGGGGTCGAGATGTCGGCACCGCCCGACGTCAGCTCATAAGTGCCGAGCAGTCGGGCCACGTGCGGGTTGTCCGCCCGGCCCAGCACCCGATTCAGCTCGATATCGGGGTTGATGCCGGGGCTGACGCGGCGGAACACCTTGAGGACGGCGTCCCGTTCGAAGATCACGCTGGTGTTGCTCTGCTCGGCTTCCGATACCCGTGGGTAGGCCTCCAGCGGCAGCGCCACTTCCGGCTCCTTGCCGAACGTCACGTCCTCGCGGGTGGCCGACGTGTCGAGCAGCGACAGCAGAAACCCTGCAGCAGCGGGGTCGTAGAGCGCGTCATAGGCGGTGTGATGACCGTCGGCACCGATGGTGGCGACGGTGTTGTATTCCGCCATCGGCTCGGTGTCCCAATTGACGATCACCTGGTAACGCTCGGCCGATCCGTCGGTGTAGGCGACATCGACCAGGACCAGGTCGAGATTGTCGCGCAGGGTGACGACGTGGCCCGGCTCGGCATTTGCCAGCCGGCGGCTCCGACCGGCGTACCACCGTTGCTCCGGTAGCCATTGCGACCACGGCAAGTTCATTGCGACTCCTCAGACCCGCACAGCTGGAACCAGTAAAACCCATGTCCCGGCAGGGTCAGCAAGTAGGGCAGATGCCCGATCCGCGGGAATTTCACCTGCCCGGTCAACTCGACCGGTATGTAGCCGTTCCAGTGCTGGAGGTTCAGTTCGATGGGTTGCGGGAAACGCGACAGGTTGTTGATGCACACCACCACGTCGCTGTCGGTTTCGCGCGCATAGGCCAGCACCGAGGGGTTCGACCCGCCCAGTTCCTGAAATGTCCCCGTCGCGAACGCGTCGTGGCGCCGGCGCACGGCCAGCATGGTGCGGGTCCAGTTCAGCAGCGACGTCGAGGTGTCGCGTTGCGCTTCGACGTTCACCGACTGGTAGCCGTAAACGGGATCCTGGCTGGCGGGCAGATAGAGCCGGCCCGGGTTGGCGCTGGAGAATCCGGCGTTGCGGTCCGGGGTCCACTGCATCGGGGTACGCACTCCGTCACGGTCACCCAGCCAGATGACGTCGCCCATACCGATTTCGTCACCGTAGTAGAGGACCGGCGAGCCGGGAAGCGACAGCAGCAAAGCGGTGAACAGCTCGATCTGGTTGCGGTCGTTGTCCAGCAGTGGAGCCAGCCTTCGCCGGATGCCGACGTTGGCCTTCATCCGCGGGTCCTTGGCGTACTCGGAGTACATGTAGTCGCGCTCGTCGTCGGTGACCATTTCCAGCGTCAACTCGTCGTGATTGCGCAGGAAAATCCCCCATTGGGCCATATCGGGGATGGGGGGCGTCTGCCCCAAGATCTCCGAGATAGGAAAGCGCGACTCCCGGCGGACCGCCATGAAGATGCGCGGCATCAGCGGGAAGTGAAACGCCATGTGGCATTCGTCGCCGCCGGTGCTGGCGTCTCCGAAATATTCCACAACATCGCCCGGCCATTGATTGGCCTCGGCCAACAGCACCCGCCCGGGGAATTCGTCGTCGACCACCTTGCGCACGCGCTTGAGGAAAGCATGCGTTTCGGGCAGGTTTTCGCAGTTGGTGCCGTCTCGTTCAAAGAGGTACGGCACGGCGTCCAGCCGGAAGCCGTCGATACCGAGATCGAGCCAGAAGCGCAGAACATCGATCATCGCTTCCTGCACGGCCGGGTTGTCGTAGTTCAGGTCGGGCTGGTGGGAGAAGAACCGGTGCCAGTAGAACTGGCGGCGGACCGAGTCGAACGTCCAGTTCGACTCCTCGGTGTCGATGAAGATCACCCGGGCGTCGGTGTAGAGGTCACTCGTGTCACTCCACACGTAGAAGTCGCCGTATGGCCCGTCGGGGTCGTGCCGCGACTCCTGAAACCACGGATGCGATTCGGAGGTGTGGTTCATCACCAAGTCGGTGATCACCCGGATGCCGCGCTGATGCGCGGCATCGAGCAGCTTGACGAAGTCGTCGACGGTGCCGAACTCCGGAAGCACCTTGTAGAAGTCGCGGATGTCGTAACCGCCGTCACGCAAGGGTGAGTCGTAGAACGGCGGCAACCAGATGCAGTCGATGCCCAGCCAATGGAGATAGTCCATGCGATCGATCAGCCCGCGCAGGTCGCCTGCACCGTCGGCGTCGCCGTCGTAGAACGCTCGCACCAGTACTTCGTAGAAGACCGCGTGCTTGAACCAAGTCCGGTCGGGCGGCAGCGCGCGGGCATCGGCAAAATCGTCGGCGTCGGGATGCTCGACTAAGCCGGCTTCGACGCGGCTGCCCCCTGCAGGATCATGCTCGGCCGTGTCGTCTCTGTCCCTCGTCAAGTCCACGACTTTACACGTACCCGAGGTGCGGCATCGAAAACCCTGCACGCCAAACGAATTGAGCACAGCTCCATGAGCTGCGACGTTGGGGTCAGCCCGGCGGGCCGTCCGCCAACGTCACATTGCCACTCCGATCTTGCAGCCCCACTGTCACGTTGTCGCCGGGGTGGTGCTGATCGAGGATGTTCGTCAGCGTTGTGGCCGAGTTGACGGGCTGGCCGTTGATCGAGGTGATCACGTCGCCCGAGTTGATCCCGGCCTCGGCGGCAGGACCGGTCGGAATCACCTGCCGGACGATGGCGCCTGCGCCACCGGCAGCGTCGTTGACACCGACACCGAGGAACGCGGTTGGACCGATGTGCACCGTCGGGGACGAGGCGCCCGACCGGATCTGGCCGGCGATGGCCATGGCCTTATTGATCGGGATCGCGAAACCCTGCCCGCGGCCGAGGTGGAAGTTCTCGGATGCGGCGGTGTTCATGCCGATCACCTGATTGGCAGGGTTGACGGTCGGCCCGCCGGAGTCGCCGGGGCGGATCGCCGCGTCGACCTGGATCAACCCGTTCAGTGTCTCGGTGCTGCCGGTCAGCGCATCCGACGCCGACACCGTCTGATTCAACCCAACGACGCGTCCCTCCACCGCGCTGGGCGCTCCACCGACACCGCCGGCATTGCCCAGCGAGACGATCGGCTCGCCCACGGTCACCGTGTCCGAGTTGCCGATATTGGCCGCCGGCAGCCCGCCCCCGGCAAGCTGCACTACGGCGATGTCATTGTTGCGGTCGTAGCCGATCACCGTGGCCGGGAAGGTCTGGCCGTTGCCGATCGACCTCGCGGTGAGGTTGGTGGCGCCGGCGACCACATGGTTGTTGGTGAGTACCACACCGTTGGAATCGATCACGATGCCGGTGCCCGCGCCGATCGCGCTCTGGTATCCCAACTTGGCATCGATGTCGACGATCTGCGGGCCCACCTGCCCTATGGCGGTCGACGCGTCCTGCGGCGCAGGCGGCGTCAAAGGTGCCGCATGCGCGGGCGCTGTCGCCAGACCCAGTCCCGTCACTGCCAGCAGACTGAGCAAGCGCAGCCACCCCCGCGGTTTACCGCGGTGCGATCCGCTCATCCCGTCACCTCCTGCTTAGGCTTCAGTCCGAATTAAGCCAGGAATGCCGCAACGCTCGGGTGTTGACCGTGCGACTTTGTTCACATCACCGTAGCTTGCGGTGCTCGACCGGGCACATCGATGTCGGCTTTTCCCGCCTTGCTGCGTGATCCCGCGGGGTGACCGCGGGTATAGCTTCGTAGTTTCTGCTGGACGGCAAGCGAGGTGTCTTTGCATGGGCGTGCTTGATTCATTTCGACTGGACGACAAGGTCGTGGTCGTGACCGGCGCTTCGTCGGGGCTGGGTGTGTCGTTCGCCCAGGCGTTCGCCGAGGCCGGTGCGGACGTCGTATTGGGCGCACGCCGCGTCGACAGGTTGGCCGAGACTGCTTCCCTCGTCGAAGCCACCGGCCGCAAAGCACTGACGATCGCCACCGACGTCGCCGTGCCCGAGCAATGCCAGGCTCTGGTGGACTCTGCGATGCAGACATTCGGCCGGGTCGACATCTTGATCAACAACGCCGGCGTCGGGAGCGCCCACCCGGCGACCCGGGAGACACCCGAGCAGTTCCGCTCGGTCATCGACGTCAACCTCAACGGCGCGTACTGGGTGGCTCAGGCCAGCGGGCGGGTCATGCAGCCCGGGAGTTCGATCATCAACATCGCCAGTGTCCTGGGGATCACCACCGCCGGCCTGCCGCAGGCCGCCTACAGCGCGAGCAAAGCCGCGATCATCGGACTCACCCGGGATCTCGCGCAGCAGTGGGGCTCACGAAAGGGCATCCGGGTCAACGCGCTTGGCACCGGGATTCTTTAAAACCGAGATGACCGACGAATATCAGCCCGGCTACCTGGACAGCCAGGCGCATCGACTGATCCTGGGTCGGTTGGGCGACGCACGCGAACTCGCTGCCACCGCGGTCTGGCTGGCATCGGCGGCCGGCGGCTACGTCACCGGGCAGACGATCGTCGTCGACGGCGGCCTCACCATTACCTAGCTTTTGCAGGCCTCTAGGCTCAGCGATGTGGTCGACTTCGACCCCGAGGCCCGCTTCGCGCCGGCACCGGTAGCCCGCCTGGCCACCGTCGCCCCCGACGGCCGGCCGCACTTGGTGCCGGTGGTGTTCGCGCTTCACGGCGAGACTGTCTACACCGCTGTGGACGCCAAACCCAAGACCACTCAGCGGCTGCGCCGGCTGGCCAACATCGAACGCAACCCGTGGGTGAGTCTGCTGGTCGACCACTATGCCGAAGACTGGACGCAGTTGTGGTGGGTCCGGGTTGACGGTATCGCCGCGATCCATCACGACGGCAGCACGATGCAGGCCGGACGTGACCTTCTGCGCGCGAAATACGCTCAGTATCAATCGGTTCAGTTGAACGGTCCCGTCATCGCGATCGAAGTCCGGCGCTGGAGCAGCTGGCACGCCTGAACACGGCCGCCTACTGGAATTGGCTTCACCGCCCGTTCACCCTTGTGCTGCGCGGGCGCTAGGAGAAAAGTGACCTAGATCACGACGACGGGTGGCATGAGGAGGGACACGTCATGGCAGACAAGTCACATAGTCCTCAAGGCGCAGGATCCGCTCCTGCCGTGGACGATCCGGCCGCCGTACGGAACGTGGTGCTGGTAGGCCCGTCCGGCGGCGGGAAGACCACTCTGGTTGACGCCCTGCTCGTTGCCTCTGGCGTGTTGTCGCGACCGGGCTCCATCGCCGACGGCACCACGGTCTGCGATCACGACGAGGCCGAGATCCGCCAACAGCGGTCGGTCAGCCTTGCCCTGGCGTCGCTCTCACACGACGGTGTCAAGATCAATCTCGTCGACACCCCCGGCTATGCCGACTTCGTCGGTGAACTACGGGCTGGGCTGCGCGCCGCGGACTGCGCTCTTTTCGTGATCGCGGCCAACGAAGACGTCGACGAACCGACCAAATCCCTTTGGCAGGAGTGCAGTCTAGTGGGGATGCCACGGGCGGTGGTGATCGCCAAACTGGACCACGCCAGGGCCAACTACCAGAACGCACTTGCCGCAGCGCAGAATGCGTTCGGTGACAAGGTTTTACCGCTCTACCTACCCGCTGGGGACGGACTGATCGGGCTGTTGTCGCAGACGCACTACGAATACGCCGGCGGTCGGCGGACCACGCACTCGCCGGACGCCTCGTTCGCCGGTCAGGTCGACGAAGCCCGCGGCACGCTGATCGAGGGAATCATCGAGGAGTCCGAAGACGAATCGCTGATGGAGCGTTATCTTGGCGGCGAAAAGATCGACGAGTCGGTGTTGATCGACGATCTGGAGAAAGCGGTCGCCCGTGGTTCGTTCTTCCCGGTGATCCCGGTCTGCAGCAGTACGGGCGTCGGCACGCTGGAACTACTGGAGATCGCCACCCGCGGGTTCCCGTCCCCGGCGGAACATCCACTACCCGAGGTCTTTACGCCACAGGGAGCCGTGTTCAACCAGGTGGCGTGCGGCTCGGACTCGCCACTGCTGGCCGAGGTGGTGAAGACGACGTCGGACCCCTACGTCGGCAGGGTCAGCCTGGTCCGGGTGTTCTCCGGGACAATCAGGCCCGACACGACGGTTCATGTGTCGGGCCATTTCTCGTCATTCTTCGGCTCGTCAGACGGGGTCGGCTCCGTTCTCTCTAGCCACGTCGACCACGACGAGGACGAACGCATTGGCGCGCTGTCCTTCCCGCTGGGCAAGCAGCAGCGGCCCGCGTCGGTCGTGCTGCCAGGTGACATGTGCGCGATAGGACGACTGAGCAAGGCGGAGACCGGAGACACGCTGTCAGACAAGGCCCACCCGCTGGTGCTCAAACCGTGGATCATGCCGGAATCGCTGCTGCCGGTGGCCATCCAGGCGCACGCCAAGACCGACGAGGACAAGCTGTCGGTCGGGTTGGGGCGATTGGCCGCCGAGGATCCGGCCCTGCGGATAGAGCAGAATCCGCAGACGCATCAGGTTGTGCTGTGGTGCATGGGCGAGGCGCATGCCGGTGTGGTGCTTGACGCGCTGGCCAACCGGTACGGCGTCACCGTCGACACCGTCGCGCTGCGGGTACCACTGCGAGAAACCTTTGGCGGCAAGTCGAAAGGCCACGGTCGGCACGTCAAGCAGTCCGGTGGACACGGCCAATACGCGGTCTGCGACATCGAGGTCGAACCGTTATCGGAAGGTTCGGGGTTCGAGTTCCACGACAAGGTGGTCGGTGGCGCGGTGCCGCGGCAGTTCATCCCGAGCGTCGAAAAAGGAGTGCGCGCTCAGATGGAGAAGGGCGTGCACGCCGGTTACCCCGTGGTCGACATCCGGGTCACGCTGCTCGACGGCAAGGCGCACAGCGTGGACTCCTCAGACTTCGCCTTTCAGATGGCCGGTTCGCTGGCGTTGAAGGAGGCCGCCGCGGCGGCCAAGGTGACGCTGCTCGAGCCGATCGACGAGATCTCGGTGCTGATACCCGAGGATCTCGTCGGCGCAGTGATGAGCGACCTGTCCGGGCGACGCGGCCGAGTTCTGGGTACCGATACTGTCGGCAACGACCGCACGTTGGTGAAATCCGAAGTGCCACAGGTTGAGCTGACCCGCTACGCGATCGATCTGCGCTCGCTCTCACACGGGGCGGCCTCGTTCACCCGTTCCTTTGCCCGGTATGAACCCATGCCGGAATCAGCTGCGGCTCGGGTGAAGTCCGCGGACTGACACCGCGACCCGACGGGCTACTGCAGGTGCGTTCTAACCTCGACTCAGCCAAGCCAGTGTCGCCGATACGTCTCGCACGTCGACGCCTATTGCGCGACATTCCTCGACGGCCTGTTCATCAAGGCCGGACAACGCATCGCGAACCAACACAATCCGGAAGTCGCGCTCGGAGGCCTCATAGATAGACGTGCGCGGGCAGTTCGGAAAGTTGCAGCCAGCCAAAACCATTGTGTTGCAGCCGGTATCACGGAGATGCTGCTCGAGCTTGGTCTGGTAAAACGCACCCCACCGCGGCTTGTACATCACGTGTTCACGCGGACCGACCTGCTGGAGCTCACCGTTGAGCAGCAATTCATGGTCTAACTCAACAGGATCAGGCAACAATTCGGATGCGATTTGCGAGCCCGGACTGCCCGGGACGGCGATCCGCGCGCCCTGTTCGATCGCGTGTTTTCGAACCAGATCTGCGTTCGAGCCGTCGGAACGGTAGAGCCTGACGACATGCACGATCGGCAATGCTCGATGACGAAACGCGTTGGCAAGCCTAGCCATAGCCGGGATCGCAGCGGCGGTGCCCTCAATACGCAGCGGAGCCTCGTGGGTGTAGAAGTCGCGTTGAACGTCTATCAGAACAAGTGCTGCCGAGTCGGGCCGTGGCCTCGTGTAGAGATCGGTCATAGCGCTCGGTCTAACACAGGTCCGGTGAGGTCTGTGGTCTACCCTCGATATAGCTTCGATCAGCGCTTGCCAACTCGTCAGTAGTCCGACGAGTTTGAGATCACGCTTTGGACACTTTTACGCCGCCTACCAGGCGAAATCATGGATACTTCGCTCAGCTAATCCCGACATGCGCATTTTATAATCCGTTTGCTGCACGCCGGATAGGGTACATATTAGAGATACGAAATGTGAGCGCTTCGGGCTCACATCGTCTCGGAGGGTGGGAACCGTGGGTAGAGCGATTCGAATTGCGTGGCTCGCGGGATTGATTGGCGTGCTGGCCATGGCGGGTTCGGGCGCCCCGGGCATGGCGGCGATCGCACCCCCGACCACGGCTGACGGCGTGGCTTCGATCCAGCCGGCGAACGGAGCGGTGGTCGGTGTGGCCCACCCGGTGATCGTCACGTTCACCCGCCCGGTTACTGACCGGGTGGCGGCCGAGCGGGCAATCAAGATCCACGCACCCAACCACATCACCGGGCGGTTCAGTTGGGTCGACACCAGCGTCGTGCAGTGGACGCCGGACGGCTACTGGCCTGCGCACAGCCACGTCGGCGTTCAGGTGCACGCCTTGTCAACGGGTTTCGACACCGGCGACGAGGTGTTAGGTGTTGCCAGCATCTCCGAGCACACGTTCACGGTCAGCATCAACGGCGAGGTGATGCGCACGATGCCGGCATCGATGGGTAAGCCCACTCGCCCAACGCCGATCGGAAATTACTCGGCGCTGTCCAAAGAGCGCACTGTCGTGATGGATTCACGAACCATCGGCATCCCGCTCAGCTCGCCAGAGGGATACAAGATCACCGCCCAATACGCCGTTCGCGTCACTTGGAGTGGGGTCTATGTGCATTCGGCTCCCTGGTCGGTGGACTCTCAGGGCTATTCGAACGTAAGCCACGGCTGCATCAACCTCAGCCCGGACAATGCCGCGTGGTATTTCGACACCGTCCACGTCGGTGACCCCATCAAGGTCGTGGCATAGCCCCGCTGGTTGAGCTTCGCAGCGCTTCGGTGTGACGACGGTCACACGTTTGCAATGGAACACGTAGGCACGGCGCGCAGTTTGGACCTAAAGACGGCTGCGATGGGCGCACCGCGTCGCGGCAGCCAAAGTGATTGCAGGCAAGGGTATTTCGCGCTAATTCGCAAAAGAGGAACGGGGCGATCAGGATGACAACCACAAAAGCGCGTGCGGTCCGTTTCGATCGCTACGGCGGGCGTGATGTGCTGTACGTGGCCGATATCGATAAGCCGGTACCCGGCCCCGACGAGGTGCTCGTCGAGGTTCGCGCGGCCGGGATCAATCCCGGTGAGGCGGCTATTCGCACCGGCGTACTCCACGATCGCTTCCCCGCCACCTTTCCGTCCGGCGAGGGCAGCGACCTGGCCGGCGTCGTCGCTGAGGTTGGAGACGGGGTCAGCAAGTTCGCCGTTGGAGACGAGGTGCTTGGGGTTCAGCTTCCAGCGATCAAGTCACGCCACTCACACCGTCGTGCCGGTCGACCAGCTGGTTCCTAAACCGCCCGGGCTGAGCTGGGAGGCCGCGGGCTCGCTGTACGTCGTGGGCGCTACGGCATACGCCGCCGTTCGCGCGGTGGCGCCGCAGCCGGGAGAGACCGTCGCGGTCTCCGCGGCAGCAGGAGGAGTCGGCAGCCTGGTCGTTCAGCTGTTGGCTCTGCGCGACGTTCGGGTGTTGGGTATCGCGTCATCGGGCAATGCCGAGTGGCTACGCGCGCACGGCATCGTGCCCGTCGAATACGGCGATGGGTTGGCGCAGCGACTGCGGCAGGCCGCACCGGACGGCATCGATGCCTTCATCGACTTGTTCGGACCGGACTACGTTCAGCTCGCGATCGACCTCGGCGTGCCACCAGAGCGGGTCGACACCATCATCTCCTTCGAGAAGGCCGCCGAGGTAGGCGCGAAGACCGAAGGCAGTGCCGAGGCGTCAACTGCGGCGGTGCTGAGCAAAATCGCCGACCTGATCGTCTCCGGCGCGGTCGACTTCGACGTCGCTGCGACCTACCCCCTCGACCGGGTGTCCGACGCTTACGAACAGCTCGAACAACGTCATACCCACGGCAAGATCGTTCTGCTGCCCCAGGTTTCGTGACACTCGCTAGGACGCGGTTGCCTGTCCAGCTAAGCCTTGGTCACCGTCGACGGCCCTGAACACAACCGGCGGCTTCTTGCCAAGCCGGCTCCGGTAGTACGACCAGGGTGGACGCCGCTCTGCCGGAAGGCCCACCATCTGGTCGAGCAGGTTGGTGGCGTGCAACGCAGCGGTGACATGACACTGAATCTGCTCCAAGTCGCTGAACGCGTTGAACATGTCGTCGCAGCCGGCGCTGGGAACGGCGCCTTCCGCGAGCAGTTCCAGTGCACTGAAAAGAGCCGCACGGACGTCTCCGCAGGCTCGATGGATCTGACGCTCGGGGTTGGGACGGGCCATTAGCTTCCTCCTTGATCCACCTGTCTGACAAGGAATTCCATGATCGCCTCCTGGCGGAAGCCCGACCGGCTGCCACCAGCCATACGAGCCGCTTTTCATTGTTCTGGCACACCAAGCGCGCAAGACACAATGAAGATCGCGTCCGAGAAGGCTCAGGCGGCGGAATGAATGCCGCTACCGGATCGGGACGAAATGGATGTCGTATACGGATGCGGACTGTCACACGGACTCATATCGCCCTCACCTCCTCGCGGCCAGGACACACGGGGGTGTCGCCAACGTGCACACACGATAGAGGATCGGCGCCTGACGGCGGCGCACCTCCATCGTCGGAGCTTCGGCACTGCACGGCGTATCCGGAATTACGTCCGGAAGCCACTTGGGCTCAACCCTTAGGCCGGGAAGAGCTGTCCTGACCCGGGGCGTCTCTCGACGTTCGGGGTCAGTGGCCTGTATCCATGCAGACGCCTCACCTACCGAGGTGCTTGCCTGTCCATCCTGGCACCGGAGTCGGTGCTCGTCAAACGAGGTAGAGACCAATTTCCATGGTGGCGCGGCTAGCCTCGAACGTATGTCCACCACATTGCAGGATCGCCGAGTCGCAGAGGCCCTCGACCGGATGTATACCGCGTCTCGGGAACAGATGCCGCAGTTGCGCGGTAGGCGAATTGACATGTCCCCGGCGAGGACCGCACAGGAACGCGCCGACTCGATGAGCGACTTCTACATCCCCGTGACACCGGAGGCCGGCCGACTGCTGTACTCGTTGGTGCGGGCAACTCGTCCCGCAACCATCGTGGAATTCGGTATGTCGTTCGGTATTTCAGCGCTGCATCTGGCGTCGGCGGTGCGCGACAACGGCAGCGGCCGGGTGGTGACCACTGAGCTCAGCGCGGCCAAGATCGCCGCCGCGAAGCAAACGTTCGCCGAGACCGGGTTAAAGGACGTGATCACCATCCTGGAAGGGGACGCGCTTACCACGCTCGCGGACTTGGACGGACCGGTCGATTTCGTGCTGCTCGACGGCTGGAAGGAACTGTATCTGCCGGTGATCGAGCTGCTCGAGGGACGTCTGTCACTCGGAACCCTTGTCGTCGCCGACAACGCAGAAAGCGCGGAGTTGCAGCCCTACCTCGACCACGTCCGCAACAGCGAGAACGGCTACGTGACTGCCAATTTTGCCGTCCGGGAAAGCGACAGCATGGAGATCAGCGGTTACACCGGCCGTTAGTCACCGCTTCCGCAGCGATTCCTCGAGCCACGGCGTCAGCCACTGCACGCCTTGGTCGGTCAGGTGTACGCCATCGCTGCGGACCTGGATGCCGTCAACTTTGTCGGTGTACACACCCGCGGGACACAGCTTCTTTTTGAAGTCGAGTATCTTGACGTCGGGACGGTTCCCAATAGTTCGGCCCAACAACGTGTTCCAGTCGTTTACCCGGTCAGGCTGGTCCTCGGGATACAGGCTCCCGTCCGGGCGTTCGCCCCGCCTGCTGTACGGCAGGTTGGCAACGGTCAGTGGGGCTCCGCCGAAGCTGAGGATGTCCACCGCACGCCGTAGCTCGCCGCTGATGTAGGAATCGAAGTCAGGGTCACCGATGTGGGTCCATCTGCCTTCGTTGACCCGATCCACCGTTTCCCACCGGCCGACGATCAAAAGGACGGCGTCGGGCCGGTCAATGGCGACCTGCGATGTCCATCTGCTCGGCCACGATTCGCATTCGCTTTTCTGATCCAGGGCCTGGCCGAGGTAGCGGTACGGGCCTCCGCGCACCAGGCTGCAACCGATGACGGTGTGGTCGATGAACTGAAAACCCGGCGTCGCCGGCAGGAAGTGCATCAACGTCCAACCGATCGAGTCACCGAACACCGAAACAGTCAACGGCCGCCCCGGGTCTCGTTGAGCGAAGGCTCGCGCGGGTCTGAATCCCTGCGGAGGCGATGGCGAAACGACCGCGACTGGCGACACCCCAGGAGGCAAGCTGCCGTCAAGTGGTCCGCTGCCGGGCCGGGGACCAACCGGAACAAGCAGCAGCGTGACCGCCGCCGCCGTTGCCGCGGTCGCTCCGGCGAGCGGCAATAGCGGCACCCACACCGGTCGCCACTTACGGACGGGCTGCTCGATCGCCCACCACGACACCGTCGACACCGCCAGCGTGGCGGCGCACCGGACACCGAACAACGAGAGTCCGGACCAGCCGGTCCGTTCACCATTGAGAACCAGAAAGATCGGCCAGTGCCATAGGTAGATGCCGTAGGAAATGGTGCCCAGCCACGCCAGCGGACCCCAGCCCAGGACGGCGGCAACGGGTCCGCGCTGGTCCAGCGCAACCGGCGCGATCACCAACACTGCCGCGATTGCGACCGCAATCAGCAGGCCGCTGCGAAATTCGCGAGCGCTGCCGGTGGCGTAGTGAACGGCCGCGCCCAACAACATCAGTCCGATCACCGGCAGCACCCGGGCGATCCATCTGCCCCACCGGGACCGGATCAGCGACCAGCCGCGGTTCAGCGACGACCAATCGCCCACCAGCAACGCCGAGGCCGCGGCACCCACCAGCAGCGCCTCGGCCCGGGTATCGGTGCCGAAGTAGACCCGGTCCCGGGTTGCATCGGACGCAAGCAGGACGGCGGCGGCGGCCGACCCCAGCGCTCCCAGCGTGGCCAGCAGGAACACCGTCAAGCGGACTCCGCCCAGGGTGGCCGACCTGTCCCGCCGACGTGCTCGTGCCGCGAGGACCACGGCGACTGCGATAAGCACCAGCGGCCAGACGATGTAGTACTGCTCCTCCACGCCGAGCGACCAGGCGTGCTGCAGTGGCGAGGGTGGCGCGCCCTGGGTGAAATAGCCGGTCTTGTCGGCGACGAACCTCCAATTCGCCGCCCAGAAAAATGCGGCGACGGCGTCGTCGCGCAAGCCACCGATTGCCTCGGGCGAGAAGAACTGACGTCCAACGGCCACGGCCAGCACCATCAACACCAATGCCGGCAGCAACCGCCGGGCGCGCCGAATCCAGAAATTGGTGAGGTCGATACGCCCGCTGCGGCCGAGTTCATCAAGCAGGAGCGAGGTGATCAGGAAACCGCTGAGCACGAAAAATACGTCGACACCGAGGAATCCACCCGCCATGCCGGGTATCCCGCCGTGATCGGCGAGCACCAGCGCGACCGCCAGCGCACGCACCCCATCCAGCGCGCGAATACCCGGACGGCGCGCTGACCGTTCGCCGTCGCCGCCGGCCCTGGTGGTGGTCGGCCGGCCCGCCGGCGGCGGCGCAATCCATCGGGGTCGCCGAGCACAACGAACCGGCGCGGGGTACGCCCCGGCCGGTTGACTGTTCACCTTCTCGGCGCCGCGGCCAATGCCCTGGTCGGCGCCTTTTTTGCCGGCGATACTTCGCTGCCCCTCCCTGCTTGTTCCGGCGTCATTTTAGGGGCGCGCCGACCTCATCAGCGGCAGACACGGCGCGGCGAAGGCCGAAGATGCTGTCCGCCGGGCAACTCCGAACGCAGGCGTCGAGAGGCGTTATGCCGAGCCCTGAGCGGGATTCAGCTGGCGAAATCGATGAGGCCGCGAATATTGCGGCCCTCGCGCAGGTCCACGAACGCCTCGTTGATCTGATCAAGCTGGTAGTGGCGGGTGACCAACTCATCGAGTTTCAATGCACCTGCCCGATACATCGACAACAGCAACGGCACGCTGGTGCGCGGATTCATCCCGCCGTAGAGCGCTCCCTTGAGTTGTTTGGCCGACAGCACCATCTCCTGCAGGATCAGCGGAACTACGGGCTCGGTATAGGGCGTGATGCCGGTGACCACGCATGTCCCGCCTTTGCGAAGCAGCCTCATGGCCAGCGGGATCAAGTCCACGTGCACAACGCCGGCGGTCACGACGACGCGGTCGGCCATCACGCCGGCGGTGATGTCGGCCACCAGCGGTATCGCCTCCTCGGCGGACACGGCGCTGTGCGTGGCGCCGAAGATCTTCGCCGAATCCCGCTTGGACTCAATCGGGTCCACTGCAACGACAGAGGTCGCGCCGGCCGCGCGCGCCCCTTGCAGGGCATTCATCCCGACACCTCCGGTACCGATGACTACGACGGTGTCACCGGGCTCGGTGCCCGCCGAAACCGTTGCGGAGCCCCAGCCGGTGCTGACGCCGCACGACACCAGTGAGGCAGCATGGAATGGAATCGTGTCGTCGATCTTGATGACGGACCTGTCCGTTAGCACCGCATATTCGGCGAATGTGCCGAGTTGTCCGTAAGCCATCAGGTCTTCGTCGCCGAGATGCCGGCGACAGGTTCCGTCGGTAGGCATCTCCCTCGAGAACAAACTTGCGCCGGCGTCGCAGATGTAGCTCTGACCGTTCACACAAAACCGGCAACTGCCGCACGCGGGAATGAACGACATCGCCACGTGGTCGCCCGGCTGCACCGTCGTCACACCCGGCCCGATTTCTTCGACGACACCAGCGCCCTCGTGACCACCGAGCATCGGGAACCAGTCCGGCTCAGGGATACCGGTAGAGGCCCGCACCTCGGGGGTCGGCAATACGTCGCCGGTGACGAGGTGGTCATCGGAGTGGCAGATACCGGCAACGGCCATCCGTACCAGGACTTCACCGGCGTGGGGTGGATCGAGATCGACCTCGCGGATCTCCCAGTCCTCGCCGACCCCGCGCAGCACTGCGGCACGACACTTCATTGCAACCTCCCTGATGGTCGGCCGGAGCCGGTGCGCGGCCTTACGGCGCGTAGCCCAAAATGCTCTTGACTTCCAAGTACTCGTGGAACCCGAAGTCGCTCCACTCTCGACCGTTGCCGCTGCGCTTGTAGCCGCCGAACGGCGCGTTCATGTCGAATGCGTGATTGATCGTCACCCAGCCGGCGCGGATCTTGCGGGCAATTTCACGCGCTTTGTCGAGATCGGCCCCGGAGACAAAGCCGGCGAGGCCGTACTCGGTGTCGTTGGCGATCTCGACGGCCTGGTCGATGTCGTCATAGCCGAGGATGCACAGCACCGGCCCGAAGATCTCTTCGCGCGCTATCGTCATGTCGTTGGTGACGTGGGCGAAGACGGTCGGTTTGACGTAGTAACCCTTGTCCAACCCCGCCGGCCGGCCCGGACCTCCCACCACCACGGTCGCGCCCTCGTCTACGCCCTTCTGAATCAGGCGCTGAACCTTGTCGAACTGAGCCTTCGAGGCCACCGGTCCGATCGTCGTCACTGCGTCGGGAGGGCCGACCGTGACCTGCTCGGCCGCCTCCCGCGCGATGGAGATGGCCTCGGCCATCCGGGAATTCGGGACCAGCATCCGCGTCGGCGCGTTACAGCTCTGCCCCGAATTCGGCATCATGTTGGCCACGCCGGCGCTGACGCCCTCGGCAAAGCCGCTGTCATCGAGGACGATGTTCGGGCTCTTGCCGCCGAGCTCCTGGGTCACCCGCTTCACGGTCGGGGCAGCAAGCTTGGCCACCTCGACACCGGCGCGGGTGGAGCCGGTGAACGACACCATGTCGATGTCGGGATGGCTCGCCAGGGCCACGCCCACGCCCGCGCCATCGCCATTGACCAAGTTGAAAACTCCGGCCGGCACGCCCGCGGCGTCCAAGATCTCGGCGAAGATGTAGGGCGAATACGGGGCCACCTCAGAGGGTTTCAGAACGACGGTGCAGCCGGTCGCTAAGGCCGGGTAGACCTTGACCGCGACCTGGTTGATCGGCCAGTTCCAGGGCGTGATCAACCCGCAGACCCCGATGGGCTCCTTGGCGATCAGGCTTTCCCCTTTGTGTTCCTCGAACGAAAAGTTCTTCAGCACATCGATGGCCGTGGTCAGGTGCCCGATCCCGAGGAAGACCTGCGGCCCTGCGGCCAGCGACACCGGCGCCCCGATTTCCTCGGTGACCGCCTCGGCGAGATCGTCCGCGCGCTTCTGGTATTCGGTGAGGATGGCCTGCAACAGATCCAGGCGCTGTTCGCGGGTGGTTTGCGACCAGCCGGCGAACGCCCGTCGGGCGGCGTTGACCGCCACGTCGACATCGGCCGCCGAGCCCAGCGAAATCTTCCCCGAAACCTGCTCGGTCGCCGGGTTTTCCACGTCAAAAGGATTCGGCCGCAACGGGTCGACCCACTGTCCATCAATGTAGAAACGCAGGCATTCGCGCATCGAATCGATCCCTTTCTTACTGCGTGGCCTTACTGGGTGCCTTCCGCGTACCAGGTGCGGAATTCGTCGTACTTGGGCATCTCCTCGGAATTGGCCTTCGGGTCGATGCAGACGTGGACGACGGCGGTCTTGCCGCTCGCGTAGGCCCGCTGGATCGCTGGGCCGATCTCGTCCTCCTTCTCGACGTACTCGCCGTGGCAGCCGAAGCCCTCGGCGACCTTGTCGAGGCGGACGTCCTTGCTCCAGTGCACGCCGGGCTGCGGCGACGGCTGGGGGAAGGTGCGCTTGTAAACGCCCACTTCGAGACCCCACTGGTGGTCGACACCCACTACGCATACCAGCGGAAGACTCAAGCGCGCAGCGGTTTCCAATTCCGCGATGTGGAAGAGGAATGCCGAATCGCTGGTCAACAACATCACCGGACGTTTGCCGCCCTCGGCGACCGATGCTCCGACCGCGTACGGCAATCCGGTGCCGAGATGTCCGAAGTTCTGGTTCCAGATGACATCGCGCGGTTTGGCCTGCGAGTAGGTCCACTGAAAGATGACGGTCGCGCCGCCGTCGCGGACCATGATGCCGTCCTTCGGAAACGCGTTAGTGGCCTCGACGACGAACCGCGCCGGGTGAACCGGCGTCCGGCCCGCGGGCGCGTTCTCGGCGAGCTGCGCCAGCTCCGCCGCGTCCTCCTTGATCCAGCGGTCCAGATCGACCGACGCCTTTCGCGGCGTATCCCTTAGCGCGTCTACCAGCTGAGGCACGACACCTCGCAGGTCGCCGACCAGAGGGACGTCGATGGGACGGTTGACGCCGATGGCCATCGGATCCTGTTCGACCAGAACCCATTTGCGCCGTGCGTCGTTCTCCGCCCAGTGCCGGGTCCTGCCGTAGTGGCTCGGTTCGCCGAGCTCGGTGCCGAGCGCAACGCACAGATCGGACTTCACCACCGCCTCCACGGCCGCCGGCGAGAATCCGTAGGCGAAGGTGCGATCTTCGAGACCCTCGATGAACGAGGTACCGCCGGAGGTCTGGATCACCGGGCACTGCATGAGGCCGGCCAACTCCCGGACCGCCGCACCGGTGCGCGAAGTGTGAACCCCGTGTCCGACCAACAGGATTGGGCTCTCCGCGGCGCGGATCAGCTTCACCGCTTCGGCCACCTCACGCTCGCCCGCGTTCTGGTTGACGAGCCGATACCGGTTGGGCGGCAGTGGATCCGGCACGTCGAGTTCCTCGAGGATGACGTGCGACGGATACTCGATGTAGGCCGGACCGGGCGTGCCGGACATGACCCGGCGGATCGCCTCGTGGATGATTTCATCGGTCTGGTCGGCGTACTCGATGGAGGCGCTGTACTTCACCGACGGCGCGAAGAGCGGTTCCTGCCGGACGAATTGGATCCGACCGCGCCGGACCCGGCGCTCGGTGATGCGGGCCCGCTGACCGCCGATGAAGATCACCGGCGAGTTCTCCACCTTCGCGCACTGAATCGCTCCCGCGATGTTGGCCATGCCCGGGCCAAGTGTGCCAATACACAGGCCGGGCTTACCCGTCATTCGCGAAGCCGCCTCGGCCATGAAACCCGCGCTCAGTTCGTGATGCGGTGCGACCACCGACCACCCGCGAGCATCAGCCTCGGCGAACATGTGCACGAAGTTCGGGTCCGGGATGCCGAACAGGGTACTCACACCCTCGACCTCGAACAGATCGAGAATGCGCTTGTAAACGGGTACTGCCATTCCTAGAGCTCCTTCAGTTCGCGAGCAGATACAAATGTGCCCTCCGGCAAGCCATTTCGGGCGATTTTGGTGGGGGCACCGCCCGCTTGCGGGGGACTGCCCGTGCCAATTTCGGCGAGGACTTCAGCGGTGTCGGCGCCCAGCTCCGGCGCCGGCCCCGCAACGCGACCCGGTGTCCGAGAGAACCAGGTGGGTACGCCCGGAAAGCGCACCGAGCCGTGCGGGGTGTCGACGGTCTCAAACATCCCTACGGCGTTGAGATGCGGGTGGTCGAACAAGTCTCCGGGCGTGTTGAGCGGCGCGGCCGGTATCTCGAGTTCGCCGAACAGCGTCAACCATTCTTGCGTCGTGCGCTGTTTCAGCGTCTCGGCCAGCAGGCCGTACACCGTGTCGATCTGGCGGGCACGCTGTTCCAGCGTCGAATACAGTTCGCTGGCCCATGACGGCTGCACCGCGTTGATGAAAGCGTTCCAGTGCTTGTCGTTGTAAATCAGTGCGGCAATGTGGCCGTCGCTGGTGCGATACGGCCGGCGGTTGGGGGCCACGGTGCGCGGATACACAGCCGGTCCAAGGGGAGGGTCGAACAGGGCGCCGTTGGCGTGTTCGACGAGCATGAACGTGGCCATGGTTTCGAACATGGCCACCTCGACCTCCTGCCCCTCTCCGGTTCGCTCGCGGTGAAACAACGCCATGGTCGTCGCGTACAGCGCGGTCAGCCCGGCGACCTTGTCGGCAATGATGGTTCCGACGTAGTCGGCCTGGCCGGTCAGTTGCTCTTGGACCGCCGGCAGACCGCATTCGGCCTGGATCGTGTCGTCATAGGCGGGCCGGTCGCGGTCGGGTCCGCGGCGCCCGTACCCGTAGCAATTGGTGTAGACGATCGCCGGGTTAATGGCGGCGACTTCTTCGTAGCCGAAGCCGAGCTTGGCGATCGCTTTGGCGCGCATCGAGTGGATGAATACATCCGCGGTCTCAAGCAGTGCGCGCAGCGCCTGTGCTCCGGCGTCGGTTTGCAGGTCCAGCACGATGCCGCGCTTGCCGCGGTTGACGTTGACGAACACTCCGCTCATGCCCGGCGCCGGACCGACCGAGATGTAGCGGGTGTTATCCCCTTGCGGCGGTTCGACTTTGATCACGTCGGCGCCCATGTCGGCCATGATCTGGGTGCAGTAGGGTCCCATCACCATGGCGGTGAGGTCGATTACCCGCACATCGGCCAGTGGACCCGTCCTCGTCGAGCTAGCCATGGAGTGCGCCTCGATCGCTTGACCGGTGCGCCTGTTCGAAGCTGTAGCGGATGTGCTGGTCATGGCCGTCGGGCACGACCGGAAAAATGAGCGGCGACTCTACCTTTCGAATCGCATCCGAATACTCGCCAACATCCTCAACTGTCCACGACGGCCGGCACACGCCCGGGGTCTCGGCGACGACGGCGCGCGCCACCCGGCCCGCCAGCGCGATGAACATCTCCCCGGTCACCGAACAGGATTCGTGCGCGAGCCAACCCACCACGGGCGCAACGAGGTCCGGACCCATCGGCGGGTAGGCCGAGGTGTCGATTCCCGCGGCCATTCGCGTCACCGCGGCCGGAACGATCACGTTGCATGTCACGCCCTCTGCGGCACCTTCGAGCGCGGCGACGTTGGACAGCCCGATCACACCGGCCTTGGCCGCTGCGTAGTTGGCCACGTCGCGGTTGCCATACAAGCCGCCGATCGACGACGTCAGCACGATACGCCCGTAGCCGGCCTGACACATCAACGGAAATGCAGGTCGCACAACGTTAAACGCGCCGCGCAAGTGCACGTCCAGAACCGCGTCGAAGTCTTCGTAGCGCATCTCCTTCAGCGAGCCGCGACGGACGTTGCCTGCGTTGTGAATCAGGACGTCGAGGCGACCGTAGTGTTCGAGCGCGGCCTGGATAATCGCATCGCCACCGTCGCGGGTCGTGACCGACTCGGTACATGCGACGGCATGGCCTCCGGCCGCGGCGATCGCGCTGACCACCTGCTCGGCCGGACCGGCGTCACCCCCCTCACCGGCGAGGCTGCCGCCGGAGTCATTGATGACGACCTTCGCTCCGCGCGATGCCAGCAGTTCCGCGTATGCGCGGCCCAACCCGCGACCGGCGCCGGTCACGATGGCGACGCGGCCGTCGAATCTCATTTGCTGCGAAGGGTTTCCACTCAAGTTCCTAGAACCAGGCCTTCCAGCTCACCCTTGTCGCGCCACACCCGCAGCAGGTCCTCGAAGGCGTAGAAACCGGGCCCGTAGGGTTCGCCTAGGTGCGACCGGATTCCTTCTCCGCCACCGCCGCCTTCGTTGTTGTAATAGCCTGGCGTGCACTGGGCGTCGAACGCCGAATTGTCGATCGCGGTTTCCCGGATCGTCGCGCACCACTCCTCTTGCGCCGCTCGACTGGGCTCCACCGTGGTGATGCCTCGTTTCAACGCCTCGGCGATGATGTAGGCGATGTGCTCGCCCTGCAATTCGTAGTTGGCGGCGATGTTGGCAGAAATGCCGACTTGGGTGAAACCCGTATAGAACTGGTTCGGGAATCCACGGCTGGTCATGCCGTGCAACGTCTTGAAGCCATCGTGCCAGCAGTCGAACAACGAGACGCCGTCGCGGCCCTGGATCGTCTCGATTGAATAGCGACGGCTGATCTCGGTGGTGATTTCGAAGCCGCTCGCGTAGATGATGCAGTCGACCTCGTATTCGACACCATTGGCGACCAAGCCCTTCTCGGTGGCCCGCTCGACGCCCTTGCTCGAGGACACGTCGACCAACGTGACGTTCGGGCGATTGAAGCTCGCCAGGTAATCGTCGTTGGAACACGGTCGCTTGCACAGGAAGCGGTAATAGGGCTTGAGCGCCTCGGCGGTCGCCTCGTCCTGCACGATGGACTCGACACGGCGCCTCAGCCGCTCCATGAGCTTGTAGTCTTCCTCTTCGCGAATCGCCACGAACTGTTCCGGAGTCAGCGATGCCGGATCATCGAGGGCGAGGACCCGCGCCGCAGTGTTGCGGCCGAGCTCGGTCCAGAAGTCGCACACCAGATCCGGCTGCCCCAAGGCCATGCCTTCGAACGTCCATGAGTGGAAGTTGCGCTGGCGCTCTCGTTGCCAGCCCGGCTGCAGCGTCTTCACCCATCCGGGATCTGTGGGGGTGTTGTTGCGGACGTCCACGGTCGACGGTGTCCGCTGGAACACGTACAGCTGCTTGGCGTCACGGGCGAGGAACGGCACGATCTGAATGCCGGTGGCACCGGTGCCGACCACCGCAACACGCTTATCGGCCAGCTTGACCAGGCCGCCGGTGGCGTCGCCGCCGGTGTAGTCGTAGTCCCACCGCGACGAATGAAAGCTGCGTCCTTTGAACGCCTTGACATCTGGAACGCCAGGCAATTTGGGTCGGTGGAACGGGCCCGACGCCAGCACCACGAACCGGGCGCGAATATCGTCGTCGCGATTGGTGCTGATCCTCCAGCGGTTGATCTGATCGTCCCAACGCAAGTCGTGTACCTGGGTCGAGAAGATCGCCGAGTCGTAGAGGCCGAAGTGCTTGCCGATGTTGCGGCAGTGCTGGTAGATCTCGGCACCGTCGGCGAACTTCTTCGACGGCATAAAGTCGAGCTCTTCGAGCAGCGGTATGTAGCAATAGGATTCGTTGTCGCATTGAATCCCGGGGTAGCGATTCCAATACCAGACGCCGCCGAAGTCACCGCCGAGTTCGATGATCCGGACATCATCGACGCCCGCCTTCTTCAGATAGGCCGCCGACAGCAGGCCCCCGAACCCGCCACCGAGAACGGCGACGTCGACGTCTTCGGTGATCGGCTCTCGCGGTGTCACCGGCGTGTGGGGATCGACTTCGTAGTAGCCGGCGAAGTCATCCTCCAACTCGATGTACTGCTTGGAACCTTCCTTGCGCAGCCGCTTCTCACGTTCCTGCCGGTATTTCTCGCGCAGCGCGTCGATGTCGATGTCGTCGGGCGTCTGGGTTGGCCCGCAATCGTTTTGGTACATCGTCATGCCAGCGGGTGCTCCTCACCTGAAAGTTCGCGGGGTTCACCGGTACCCATGTATTTTGACAATTGGTAGTGCAGATTGACGGTGCTGCGTTCGCGGTACGGGTTGGGCTTGGTGCCGGGGAAGCCAAGGGATTTCATGCCCTGCTGCACGGCAGCCATATTGGAGAAATCCTGCGGCAATACCGATCGCCACCGTGGGTCACCGACCGGTGTATATTCCCACTCCGTTTGAGGCTCTTCACCTTTCGGATAGAGCTCAAATACCGATACCTCGAAGATGCACTTGTCCGGGTTATAGCTGGGGTGCGGCCGTGCGCCGTAGCAAAGCGCGCTGGTCAGCCCCTGCCCGATCTGGAAGTTCGGAAAAACCTGCCACGCGGTGCCGGCCTGACCGAGGATGTCGCCCGGGATCGTCGGCCAAATCACGCCGCGGGCTTCGTCATCGCGGCGCGCGGATGCTAGCCAATGCTCGAGAACTTTGTCGGCGGGTGTGCCCTCGGGCAACTCGTCGACCAGCCGTTTGGCGGCGTTCACCAGCGTCTGCGTGGTGGTGGCGTTGGTTTCCTCCATCGTGTACACCTGCATCTGCGCGGTGGACACTCGTGGGTCGGCGCCAGTGCCGAGGCGGATCTTGGACTTGGTGGTCTCCAGATCGGCGGGGGCGTCATAGCCGATGTTGCTGTGCCTGCCCTGCGCCTTGGCCCAGCCTTTGAATTCACCGAACTGGTTAAACTCCGGATGGGTGATGTAGACGTGGTAGGTCTCGTTGAAGGCCTCCATCGCGACTTTCCAGTTGCAGTCGAAGGACAGCCATTTGCGCCATTTGAACCGCATGTTTTCCAGGCCGAACGGGTCGAGGATTTTGGCGGCGGGGAACAGGTAATCGGCCAGCGGCTCGCAATCGGGCTCCATGTTGACCCACAGCCAGCCGCCCCAGGTGTCGACCCGGACCGGTCGAAGGTGAGTGTTGTCCGGCGTGAGCGCGTCCTGCCAGTCCTGCTGCTCACGGATATGTGTGCAAGCGCCATCGAGGCCATAGGTCCAGCCGTGAAATCCACAGACGAAAGACTTTCGGGTGCGGGCACAGGCGTTCTTGGAGCCCTCGGGGGTGTCGATGAGCCGGCGACCGCGGTGCATGCAGACGTTGTGGTGGGCGTGGAATTCGTTGCTGCCGGTGCGCACCACAATGATCGAGTCATCAAGAATGTCGTAAGTCAGATAACTGCCCACCTCGGGCAACTCCTCGACACGGCCGACCTGCTGCCAGACCTTGCGCCACAGCTTGTCCCGCTCGGCGCGGGCATAGTCTTCCGAAATGTATGCGTCGACCCCGATTGTTATCGGGGTCGAAAGCTGTTCGGCCACTTCGACTGCTTCAATTTCAACGTCGGTCATCACGGCCTCCTGATCGCCGCTCGGAAGGACTCGTCCTTGAGAAATAGCGAGGTGTTGTCAGCGTCCAAATGCGTCCACTTGAGGTCCAGGCCGCCGTCCACCAACAGGGTTTGGCCGGTGATGTAGCTGGACAGGTCCGACAGCAGGAACAGAATGGCGCCCGCGATCTCCTCCGGTCGGCCGCGCCGGCCCATTGCGATGGCACGGCGATCACGCTCGGCGTCGTCGCCGACGTAGGTGAGCGATGCCGGTGTCGCGGTCACCCCGGGCGCAACGGCGTTGACCCGGATTTCGTCGAGCGCCAGTTCGACGGCCATGGTGCGCGTCATCGCGACGACCGCCGCCTTGGCTGTGCCGTAGGCGATGTGGAACGGCGCGGTGTTCATCCCGCTGATCGAAGAGATCGACACGATCGACCCGCCGCGTTTGTGCGCTTTCAGTTCCGCGGCGATTGCCTGGCTCATGAAGAAAGCTGTTTCCAGATTGTGGGTGAACAGGTCGCGCCAGTCGCCGCGGGTCACTCGGGTCGACGGCATCCAGGTCTCCGGCGCCGCCCCGCCCGCCACGTTGACCAGGCCGTGCAACTCGCCGTCGGCACGCTGAGCTTGCTCGATCGCGGCGGCTACACCGTCCTCGGTCGCGACGTCGGCGGCCACCGGCACGATCGGCAGTCCACGCTGGACAAGCGGCACGATGTGGTCGTCGAGATTTTCTTTGGACCGGCTCACCGCGATGACCGTCGCCCCGGCCTCGGCGACCATCCGGGTCACGGTGGTGCCGATGCCGCCGCCCGCGGCGCCGGCCACCACGACCACGCGCCGCTCGAGACTGAGCATGTTATCGACCACTAGGAATTATTGCCCTTTTGTCCGGACAAAATAGCTCGATGCGCATAATTGAGAATATGATTCTCTGCAAATGGCCGAGCGTCAAGTGCCGTCCGCCGCGCTATCCCTGGGTATTGTCTGGACCAGACTCGGTTGCTAACGTCCTCGGCGACGCACAGGCCACGGAGGTCATCACCGATGTTGCTGCATGAAGGGCGCTCCGGCGCAAGCGGAACGCAGACCCTCGCCGAGGGCTGGCGCATGCAACGGCTCACCCCGCCGAGTCGACTCTTCGGCGCAAACGGTCTGCGCACCGGCCCGGACGGCCGGGTCTACATCGCGCAGGTGACCGGCAGCCAGATCAGCGCCCTCGATGTCGGCACCGGCCGGCTGGAAACGGTCAGCGCCAAGGGCGGGGACATCATCGCGCCCGACGACGTGGCCTTCGGCCCGAGCGGCGACCTCTACGCCACCGAGGTCATGGACGGTCGGGTCAGCGTGCGCGGCACCGACGGCCACACCCGGGTACTGCGCGATGATGTTCCGTCCGCCAACGGCATCACGGTCCACCAGGGTCGGTTGTTCATCGGTGAATGCCGGGAGGGCGGCAGGCTTCTCGAGGTCGACCTGAACGGCGGCGAGCCGCGAGTGTTGTTGGACAACGTGCCATCGCCCAACGCGATGGAGGTCGGCCCGGACGGCTTGCTGTACTTCCCGGTGATGGGCGCCAACGAAATCTGGCGGATCGGTCTCGACGGTGGGGTGCCCGAAACAGTCGCTTCCGGCCTCGGCGTGCCGGATTCGGTGAAGTTCGATTCGACGGGTCACATTGTGTCGACCCAGGTGCACAGCGGGCAGGTGTTGCGCATCGATCCGCGCACCGGTGCGCAGACGGTGTTGGCCGATCTCCATGCGGGATTGGACAACTGCACCTACGTCGACGATCGGTTGTTCGTGTCGAACTTCACCGGAGAGATCACCGAGGTCCTCGGCGACGGCACCACCCAGACCGTGTTGCCGGGCGGGCTGAACTGGCCGCTGGACCTGGCCGTCGGCTCCGACGGCCACCTCTACGTCGCCGACGGAACGTACTTCTACGTTCTGCGTCCCGATCACACATTGCAGACCGTGGGCATGCTGTTCACTCCCGGCTACCCCGGATTCCTGCGGGGGCTGGCCACCGCGGGGCCGGGCGAATTCGTCGTCACCACCTCGGGTGGTCAGGTATCGCGCTATCGGCCGACCAGTTGCGAAAGCGATGTGCTGGCAGACGGATTCGACCAGCTGTACGGCGTGGCGATCAACCGCGATGGCGCGATCGCGGCTGTCGAACTCGGGACGGGACGGCTGTTGTCGATCCGGCACGGGCAGGTCGAGGTGATCGCGTCAGGCCTGAACGATCCGGTTGGCGTGGCGGTCGCTCCCGACGGCGGCTGGCTGGTCTCGGAAGCAGGCGCCGGCCGGGTCGTCAAGTTTGCCGGATCCGGCGTTCACACGGTGGTTGCTGAACTGGATTGTCCGCAAGGCATTCTCGTCGGCGGACAGCAGTTGTATGTCGTCGACGCGGGCGCCAAGGCGCTGATGGCCGTCGATCTGGAGCAGGACACCCGACGCATCATCGCGACCGGGTTGCCGGTCGGCGCTCCGCCCGGTGTGATCCCCAAACCGCTGAAGGGCATGCCGCCGTTCTCCGGACCGCAGGGACCGTTCGCCGGCATCGCCGCCGGGCCGGACGGCACGCTGTACGTGTCAGCCGACTCGGACGGCAGCGTGCTGGCGTTTCACCAGGACGGCCGTCATGACTGAAACTCAGTCGACCGATCACCGCTATCTGCAGGTCGCGCGGGCGCTGCGGAAAGAGATCGTCGACGGAGTGTATCCGGTCGGATCGCAGCTACCCACCGAACATCAGCTATGTGAACGCTTTTCGGTCAGCCGGTACACCGTCCGCGAGGCGTTGCGCCGGCTACGCGATGACAACCTGGTCGCCTCGCGGCCGCGGGCCGGCACGCTAGTGGTTCCTCGACCATCCTCAGACTCCTACGTCCAGGACGTGGTGTCGATCAACGACTTGCTGGCCTTCGCGACCGGCGCGCAATTCGCGATCGAATCCACCGGGATGGTCCGCATCACCAATGAGCTGGCAACCCGGACCGGGCTGAGCACCGGCGAAGAATGGTTGGTAGTCAAAGGCTTTCGTCGTATCGAAGGCGCGGAGTTCCCGGTGTGCCGTACCGAGTACTACATCAACCGGGCATTCGCGGCGGTCGGCCGGCTGCTGCCCCGCCACACCGGTCCGATCTTCCCGCTGATCGAAGACCTCTTCGGGTTGAGCATCGTCGGGGTGCGCCAAGAGATCGCGGCGGTGCTGATCTCGCCGGAACTAGCTGACCAACTCAGCGTCGATCCAGGCACTCCCGCGCTCGAAGTGCACCGCACCTATAGCACTTCGGACTACGAAGTGGCCCAGGTGACGATCAATACGCATCCCGCGGCGCGTTTCCGTCACTCGATGACGATGCGACGGGTCCGCGGTTAATCTCAAGATAAAATAGGCCGTGGAATAAGCATGTCGAACACCAAACTGATCGGTGGCCGAAGGGTCCGCTGGGACGACGAGCGGGCCGCCGAAGCCTATGCGCGCGGGTGGTGGGTGCGCGACACCCTGGCTGATTCGCTGGCCGACGCCGCGCAGCGCACACCGCAGCGAACTGTGCTGATCGACGGCGACTGTCGAGTGGACTGCGAACGCCTCTCTGAGCAGGCGAGGGCGCTGGCGCAGGCGCTGCTGGCGCGGATGCCGACCGGCAGCGTGGTGTCGTTCATGCTGCCCAATTGGCATGAGGCCACGGTCATTTACTTGGCGGCGACGATAGCCGGAATGGTGGTGAATCCCATTCTGCCCTCGTTGCGAGATCGCGAGCTGCTCTTCATCCTCAACGATGCCGATACCCGGATTATCTTCGTGCCATCGGTCTTCGGGCGCCACGATTATGCGTCGATGCTGACCCGGGTCGTCGCCCAGATGGAATCCCCGCCCGAGGTCGTCGTCGTTCGCGCCGACGACCACGCCGGGTTGTCTGCGAGTCACACGTCCTTCCCGTCGTTGCTACACAGCCAGCAGCCGGCAGTTGGGCTGCCGACACTGGACCCGGATGCCGTACGGATGATCCTCTACACGTCGGGGACGACCGGTCGACCGAAAGGCGTTCTGCACAGCCATAACTCGATGCATGCGCTGATCCGCCAGCTCCGCGAGCACTGGCAGGTGCAGCCCGGTGACCGGTTCCTGGTCCCATCGCCGATCGCGCACATCGGTGGCTCTATCTATGCGTTCGAATGTCCGCTGCTACTGGGCGCGTCCGCCGTGGTGATGGACCGTTGGAACGCCGATGAGGCGGTCGAGCTCATCCGGCTCAACCGCTGTACTCACATCGCCGGGGCGACACCTTTCCTCGAGCAGCTGCTTGCGGCCGCGGAGCGCGCGGGAACCCGATTGCCGGAGCTGAAGCTTTTCGTCTGCGGTGGCGCATCGGTGTCTCCGTCGTTGATCCGCAGGGCAGCAGACTATTTCGAGCGCGCCGCGGTTACCCGGGTGTACGGCTCGACCGAAGTGCCGGTGACGACGGTCGGGGCGCCGCTGGACCCTGACCATGCCGCGGACACCGACGGACGGGCCGGATTCGCGCAGATCGCCCTGCGCGGCGCCGTCGGCGAAATTCACGCGCGCGGCCCGCAGATGCTGATCGGCTACCTACACCCCGAGGACGAAGCCGGATCGTTCGACGATCAGGGGTATTTCCGCACCGGTGATCTGGCCCGCTGGGTCGATGACGACTACCTCGTGGTCACCGGGCGGGCCAAAGACGTCATCATCCGCAACGGCGAGAACATCGCGCCCAAAGAGATCGAGGACCTTCTCATCGGCCATCCCGGCGTCGCGGAGATCGCCATCGTCGGTCTGCCCGATACCCGCACCGGGGAGCGAGCCTGCGCCGTCATCGTGCCCAGCGGCCCATTGCAGCCCGACGTCGCGAGCTTGCGCAGCTTTCTGCAGGATCGGGGGGTCGCCACCTTCAAAGCGCCCGAGCAGGTGGTCATCTGGGAGGCGCTACCGAGAAACGACGCCGGGAAGGTGCTCAAGCACCAGATTCAGGCGGCCCTGACAACGACGGACGGATGACATGCAAGTAGCGATTGTGACCGGCGCGACCGGCGGTATCGGATTCGGATGCGCGACCAAGCTCGCCGGCATGGGAATGGCGGTGCTGGCCACCGGCCGCAATGAACAGCGACTGGCCGAATTGGCTGCAGCCATCGATGATTCCGATCGCATCGCAACGGTGGCGGTGGACTTGACCGACGACGAGGCACCCAGTCGCATCGTGGCGGCCGCGATCGAGCGGTGGGACCGGATCGACTTCCTGATCAACAACGCCGGAGTGGGCAAACCTACACCGCTGCACGAAACCGATGACGAGACATTGGATTATTTCCTCGACGTGATGTTGCGCGCGCCGTTCCGGCTCGCACGTGACGTCCTGCCGCATATGCGGCCCGGTTCGGCCATCATCAACATCACCTCGACGTTCGCCGTCGTGGGTGGACTGCGCGGTGGTCCATACTCCGCGGCCAAAGGCGGCCTGACGGCGCTGACCACCCACATCGCCTGCCAGTACGGATCGCGCGGCATTCGCTGTAACGCGGTGGCTCCCGGGGTGATCCAGACACCGATGACCGAAGGCCGCTTGCACGACCCGCGATTTCGCCGGATCAATACCGAGATGACCCCGCACCAGCGGCTGGGCACCGTCGACGACGTGGCGAGCACCGTCGCATTCTTGTGTTCGCCGGGTGGCAGTTTCATCAACGGACAAACCATCGTGGTCGACGGTGGTTGGAGCTCCACGAAATACCTCTCGGAGTTTGCGTTGACATCGGAGTGGACGGCCCGGTGAACCTGTTCGCGCTGCTGGACCAAGCCGCGCAGCGTTTTCCTGATCGCGGCGCGGTGTATCACGGTCGGCGAAGCTGCGGCACCTGGCGGGAGTTGCGGGACCGTGCGCTACACCTGGCCGGCTCGATCCGCCGGCTTTACCCGGCCGGCGCACGGATCGCGATCGCCAGCGAAAATCGCCCGGAGATCATTGAACTGCTGTTCGGCATTTGGGCCGCGGAGTGCGTGGCGGTTCCGATCAACTACAAGCTGCATCCGCGCGAGATGATGCAGATTCTCGACGATGCGAGCGTGTCGCACGTCTTCGCCTCGGCAACGATCGCGGCACAGCTGCGGTTGGAATGTGTGTATCCGGTGGAAGCCATTGAGGGGGAACGGTATTCACAGTGGCTATCCGCTGCGCCGATAGCGGTGCCGGGTACGGATCCGGCGACATTGGCCTGGCTGTTCTACACCAGCGGTACGACGGGCAAGTCCAAAGGGGCAATGCTCACCCATCGCAACCTGATGGCGATGACGGTCGCCCACCTGGCCGATATGGACGCCCCCGACGAAGAGTGCAGCCTGGTGCACGCCGCGCCGATGTCGCACGGTTCGGGCCTCTACATCCCGGCCTACGTCCTGCGCGGCGCGCGACAGGTCATACCGGAGCGCGGCGGATTCGATCCAGCCGAATTCCTGGACCTTTGCGAGCATCATCCGTGCTCCAGCGCCTTCCTCGCGCCGACGATGGTGCAGCGGGTAATCGAGACGGGTCGCGCGCGTCCGAGCCAGCTGCGAACCATCATCTACGGTGGCGGCCCGATGTACGTGGAGAGCATCAAGAAGGCGCTCGCCGCGTTCGGGCCGGTGTTCGCCCAGATTTACGGCCAGGGCGAGTCGCCCATGACCATCACCGGCTTGCGCCGCGCAGACCACGAGGCGGCCGACGACGCGATCCTGGGATCGGTCGGCTACCCGCGGTCGGGCATGGAAGTCGCGGTGCTGCGCGACGACGACACACCGGCGGCGGTGGGTGAGATCGGTGAGATCGTTTGTCGCGGAGATGTTGTCATGTGCGGCTATTGGCAGAATCCCGCGGCCACCGATGAGACACTGCGCAACGGTTGGTTGCGTACCGGCGATATGGGCGCTCTCGATGCGCGCGGCTACCTGACGCTGCACGACCGTTCGAAGGATGTCGTGATCAGCGGCGGCACCAACATTTATCCCCGCGAGGTCGAAGAGGCGCTGCTCGAGCATCCAGGCGTGTCGGAAGCTTGCGTGGTTGGGGCACCCGACGCCGAGTGGGGTGAGATAGTGGTCGCATTCATCGTCGGTGCGGTTGACCCCGATGAGCTCGACGCGCACCTGCTGCAGCGCATCGCCCGCTTCAAACGCCCCAAGCGATACCTGGCCGTGGACCAGCTACCGAAAAGCAGTTACGGCAAGGTGCTGAAACGGGAATTGCGCCGACAACTGGTCTGATCCGCTATTGGCTCTTTTGTGCTTGGAAGTGGCTGCGGATGCCGGCCAGCATCGCGATGTGTGCATTGACTGCTTCACGCTGAGTCATCGCGGCGAGTGGCCGGGGGACCGCGATCCGTAGCCGCTCGGTGAGACGGGTGCCCGAGTCGATCGGCTGGAATGTCACGGTGCCGTTCAGCCGCACCCGCGGGAATTGACGCGCCTCGGTGATCACGTCTCCGTGCGCCAAGACCTCGACCCGTGCCCAATAGCTTATCCCGATCGCCAACGCCCCCAACGGAATACGGTCGCGCACCCGATAGATCTGCTGGTAGCCATCAGGGGTTTGGCTGCGCGATATGGTCTGCACCGAAACGACCAACGGGTGCACGACTTTGATGTTGTCGAGATTCGTGTAGAAGTCGCGGACCTGGTCCGGTGTCGCGGGTATCTCTTCGGTCAGCGTCCGCGCGGCGTGGGTGATCCAGAAGCTCACTGTGATTGACCTCAGCGGCCGCGGGCCAGGGACTCGAGAAATCCGGCGATGCGGCCACGTGTTTCCTCCGATATCCAACTGGCCCGCACATTGGCATCCGTCTTGGCACCCGCATCGATCGCAGCACGAGTCGGCTGGTGCAACTGCCGCTTGGTGGCCGCGTAGGCAGCCGGGGAGTACTGACCGAGTTCGCGCGCGGCCGCCAGCGCCTGCGGAATCAGCTCATCGTTCGGGGCAACCGCGTCGATCCACCCGCGGCCCAACGCGGTGTCCGCGTCAATTGTTATGGCCTGCAGCGCCGCGCGGGCCGCCGAGATCCCCATCGCAAAGCGACATATCTCGAGCGCGGCCACCGGGAACGGGACGCCAACGGCAAGCTCGGTGAGACCGATCGTCCCGCCGGACATCAATCGCACATCGGCACACATCGCCAAGACACATCCGCCCGCAATCGCGTGCCCGTTGATCGCGGCGATCACCGGCGCCGGGTGGTCAAAAACCGCGAGAAAAGCCTCGGACAGCGCGGTTACGAAGCGCTCGGCATAGTCGGCGCCGCCGTCGATGAGGGCGCGCAGATCGACACCGGCCGAGAAACTACGACCGGCGCCGGTGATGACAACGGGCCCCTCGACACTTCGCATTGAGGCAGTGATGACCTCCAGCAAGTCCAGGTCGAGAGCATTCACCGGCGGACTATCGAATCGGAGTGTCGTCACGCCATCGGCTGCAACGAGATCTGTCACGTATCCTCCACTCTGTCAGGGACTTTCGGACCGAATAACCGCGCGCTTTCCGCACGCATGTCGACTTTGCGGACTTTACCGGTCACCGTCATCGGAAACTCGTCGACGATGAGCACGTGGCGCGGGATCTTATAGTGCGCCAGCTTTCCGGAGGCGAACGAACGGACCGCATCCACGTCGAGTCGCGGTCGTCCCGGCTTCATCTGGATCCACACGCAGAGTTCCTCGCCGTATTTGGCGTCCGGCACGCCGACGACCTGCGCGTCGTCGACATCGGGATGGGTGATGAGAAATTCTTCGATCTCACGCGGGTAGATGTTCTCCCCGCCGCGGATGACCATGTCGCTGCGACGCCCCACGATGTTGCAATACCCGTCGTCGCGCATGACCGCGAGATCCCCGCTGTGCATCCACCCCTCGGCGTCGATCACCTCGCGGGTTTTGGCCTCGTCACGCCAGTAGCCCAGCATTACCGAGTAGCCGCGCGCGCAGAACTCCCCGGGCCGACCGCGCTCGACGACGTCGCCGGTGTCGGGGTCGACGATCTTGATCTCCACATGGGGATGTGCCCGTCCGATGGACGCGGTTCGCCGCTCCAGGTCGTCGTCGATGAGCGTCTGGCAGGAGGCCGGCGACGTCTCGGTCATCCCGTAGGCGATGGCCACCTCGGTCATGTTCATATCGGCGACACAGCGTTTCATGACCTCGACCGGGCACACCGATCCGGCCATGATGCCGGTGCGCAGCGACGCCAGATCGGTGTTGACGAAGTCAGCGTGGCCGAGCATGGCAATGAACATGGTCGGCACGCCGTAGAGACCGGTGCAGTGTTCGGTCTGGACCGCAGCCAGAGTGCGGCCGGCGTCAAATCCCGGTGCCGGGATGACCATCGTGGCCCCATGGGTGGTGCAGCCCAGGTTGCCCAGCACCATCCCGAAACAGTGGTAGAAGGGCACCGGGATGCACAGCCGATCATCGGGGCCCAGGTTGAGTAGCTCGGTGGCGAAGAACCCGTTGTTGAGGATGTTACGGTGCGACAACGTCGCACCCTTGGGGAAACCTGCTGTCCCCGAGGTGTATTGAATGTTGACCGGCTTGCGGTTGTCGACGGTAGCCATCCGGGAACGCAGCGCGTCGATCGATACGCTCTCGGCGCGGTCGCGCAGCCCTGTCCAGTCGTCGGTGCCGATGAACACGACGTCACGCAGACCTTCGGCGTTGGGGCGCAGCTCCTCGATCATGCGCCGGTAGTCCGAACCCTTGAAGGCCGTCGCCGCGACAAGTGTCCGAACGCCAGACTGGTTGAGCACGTAGGCGAGCTCATGCGTGCGGTAGGCGGGATTGACGTTGACCAGAATGGCGCCGATCTTCGCCGTGGCGTATTGCACGATGGTCCACTCCGCGCAATTCGGCGACCAGATGCCCACGCGGTCACCGCCTCGCACGCCAAGGGCCATCAACCCCCCTGCTATCACATCGATCTCGGCATTGAATTCGGCGTAGGTCCACCGACGGTTGCCCGCGACGCCGTTGCCCAGGTCGACCAGCGCCTCGCGATCCGGGTTGGCCGCGACGATGCGCTCGAAGTTCTCCCCGATGGTTTCCTCGAGGATCGGTGGGCTCCTGCGCCCGGCGTCATACGATTTCATCGTTCAGCGCACCAGGTCTTCGTATCGATACTCCGTCGAAATCGGTGTGCCGGCAACATGTGCGCTCTCTTCGCGGCGACGTAGCTCCACGCGGCGGATCTTCCCCGAGATCGTCTTCGGCAGTTCGTAGAACTCAACACGCCGCACCCGCAGATACGGCGCGACACCCTCGCGCACATACTCCATGATCGCCCGCGCTGTCTCGGCGTTCGCCGGCCAGCCCTCGGCCAGCGCGACGTAGGCCTTCGCGATTGCCAGCCGGGTGTCGTCGGGCTGGGGTACCACCGCGGCTTCCACGATCGCCGGGTGCTCGACGAGCACGCTTTCCAGCTCGAACGGCGACACCTTGTATCCCGACGACTTGAACACGTCGTCGGTACGGCCGATGTAGGTGATCGACCCGTCGGCGTCGCTGCGCGCGATGTCGCCGGTGTGGTAGTAGCCGCCGGCCATCGCGGCGGCGTTGCGTTCCGGATCCTGCAGGTAGCCGGTCATCAGGTTGACCGGGTTGGCGCTGCGGTCCAAGCAGATTTCGCCCTCCTCACCGGGTTTCCCGCTGACCGGGTCGACCAGCACGACGGGCACCCCGGGCAGCGGGCGCCCCATCGACCCAGGCTTGACCGGACGGCCCGGCAGGTTGCCGACCAACAGCGTGGTCTCGGTCTGCCCGTAGCCGTCGCGGATGGTCAGCCCCCAGGCGCGTTCGACCTGAGCGATGACGTCGGGATTGAGCGGCTCGCCGGCGGCTACGATCTCCCGCAGCGCCTCGGGCCTGGCACCCAGGTCGGCTTGAATGAGCATGCGCCACAGCGTCGGTGGCGCACAGAACGTGCTCACCCCGGCGCGACGGAGATGACTCAGCAGCGCCGCGGCGTCCAGGCGCCGGTAGTTGTACACGAGGATCGTCGCCTCGGCGATCCATGGGGCGAACAAGCAACTCCAGGCATGCTTGGCCCAGCCCGGTGAGCTGATCGCCAAGTGCACGTCGCCTGGCCGTACGCCGAGCCACGCCATCGTCGACAGATGCCCGACCGGATAGCTGATCTGCGAGTGGGTCACCAGCTTGGGCTTGGTTGTGGTGCCGGACGTGAAGTAGATCAACAGCGGATCGTCAACGGTGGTCCGCGCAGTGAACGGCCCGGCAGCGACGACGTCGGCGGCCTCCGCGTAGCGATGCCAGCCGGGGGCGTCGGCGCCCACCACGACGCGGCGGTAGTCGCCGTCCACGTCGTCGAACTTGGCGGCGTCGGCGGCGTTGGTGATCACGACCCGCGCCCCGGCGCGGGTAATGCGGTCGGCACACTCCGCTCGGCCCAGGGCACTGGTCGCCGGCATGACCACCGCCCCGAGCTTGGCGATGGCCAGGGTGGACTCCCAAAGCTCGACCTGATTGCCCAGCATCAGGACGACGCGGTCGCCCTTGCCGACGCCGAGTTGCTCCAGCCACGCCGCCACCCGGTCGGAGCGCTCGGCCATCGCGGCAAAGCTGATGCTCTGTTCGCTGCCGTCTTCCTCGACGATCCGCAGCGCGGTGCGGTCGTTGCCGCGGGCAATGACGTCGAACCAATCGGTGGCCCAGTTGAAGTCGCCGGTGAGCTGCGGCCAGGAAAAAGCGTCGGCGGTTCCGTCAATGATGGCGAGGATCTGGTCACGCGCGGCGCGGTAGCGCTCGGTGTTGGTGGCCACGGTAGCTAGCATCCACCGCCTACCCGGATTGCGTGGCCGCGCGGCCGAAGAATAGCATTCTCTTCATCAGCGAATGAGCGTCTCAGGGCTCGCGACGAAGGGAGCTCGATTGACGGTGACCGAGACGTTGAGCGTGCAGACGCCGCACGCCGGCGTGGCCATCCTGCAGATGAACCGGCCCGAGCGGCTCAACGCGATCAACGACGTGATGGTCGGCGAGCTCAACAAAACGCTCGCCGCCTTCGGCGCGGACAGCTCGGTCAACGCCGTCGTGATGACCGGCGCGGGGCGCGGATTCTGCTCGGGAATCGACATGCGCGACTTCGGCCCGGGAATACCGGATACGAGCGCGCCCGCGATCGACCGCCTGCGCTTCCAGGAGATGATGGCCGCACTGCCGCAGGCGGTGCGCGCCATCCCACAGCCGGTGATCGCCGCGGTCAACGGTCCCTGCGTCGGCGCGGGTTTGGCACTGTGCCTGGCTGCCGATATCAGAATCTGCTCGACCGCAGCGACATTCGGCAACGCGGCGATCCTCCTTGGCCTGTCCGGCGCTGAGATGGGGATGAGCTACTTCTTGCCGCGCGTCGTCGGAACAAGTGTCGCCGCTGACTGGATGCTGACCGGCCGCACGGTTTCGGCCGAGGAAGCCGACCGTCGCGGGCTGGTAAGCGAGCTCGTCGCGCCCGGGGAGCTCCTCGAGCGCGCACTCGAAATTGCCTCTCGTATCGCCGAACTCGCTCCGCTGGGCGTGCAATTGACCAAGCGTGCGGTGCAGGTCAACACCGACGCAGGCGGGTTGGAATCAGCCCTTGAACTCGAGAACCGCAACCAAGTACTCAGCCACGCCACTGAGGAAGCAGCAGCTCGCCGGCAATCGTGGTCATCGTGAAAAGGCCCTTGCACGGTGTGCGTGTAGCCGAACTAGCGGATGCCGACGTGGTCCGCCAGAGTGCGGCGGGGCGCAGCGTCAACAACTGAGTATCGAAAGGACGATCGGTGGCTTGGGACTTCTCGACCGACCCGCGATGGGCCGCACAACTCGACTGGGTTGACGAGTTCGTGCGTTCGGAATGTGAACCAATCGACTTGATCGTCAAGGAGTCTCACGACCTCAACGATCCGGTCCGCAGGGCGCTGGTTCCTCCGCTGCAGAAGGTCGTCAAGCAGCGCGGGCTATGGGCTACCCACCTGGGTCCACATCTGGGCGGGCCCGGATACGGCCAGGTGAAATTGGCGTTGCTCAACGAGATCCTCGGCCGGTCCGAATGCGCGCCGATCGTCTTCGGTTCACAGGCGCCGGATTCCGGCAACAGCGAGATCCTGGCCCACTACGGCACTCCCGAACTCAAGAAGCGTTATCTGGAGCCGTTGCTGGACAATCGGATCATCTCCTGTTTCTCCATGACCGAGCCACAGGGCGGCGCCGACCCGAAAGAGTTCACCACGAACGCAGTGCAAGACGGCGACCACTGGGTCATCAACGGCGAGAAGTGGTTCTCCTCGTTTGCGTCGATGGCGTCGTTTCTGATCGTGATGGCGGTAACGGACCCCGATGCTTCGCCGTACCAACGCCATTCGATGTTCGTGGTGCCTGGCGAAACGCCGGGGATCAATGTCTTACGTGATGTCGGGCTCGGTTACCAGCCGCTCGGCGGCGGGGGACGCGAGGGGTATGTGCGGTATGAGAATGTCCGCGTTCCTGCCGACCACATGCTCGGGCCACGGGGCGGCGCTTTCGTCGTCGCGCAGACTCGGCTCGGCGGCGGCCGCATCCACCACGCGATGCGCACTGTGGGCCTGGTCCGCCGAATATTCGACATGCTCTGTGAGCGCGCCGTTTCCCGGCGCACCCAGGGGGAAATGCTGAGCGACAAGCAGCTGGTCCAACAGATGGTCGCCGACTCGTGGATGGAGATCGAGGCGTTTCGGCTGCTCACCTTGCACACGGCGTGGAAGATCGACCAGCACAACGACTACAAGGCCGTGCGCGCCGACATCTCGGCGGTCAAGGCGATGATGCAGAAGGTATTGCACGACGTGTCGGCCCGCGCGCTGCAACTGCACGGATCGCTGGGCACTACGCACGAGATGCCCTTTGTTCAACACCTGGTGGAGTCGTTCGTACTGGGGCTGGCCGACGGACCGACCGAGGTGCACAAGGTCACTCTGGCGCGACTGTTGCTCAAAGACCGCAAACCCTCGCCCGACGTCTTCCCCTCCGAGCATCTGCTGCGGCTGCGTCAAGCGGCCGAGGCCAAATTCGCCGACAAACTCGCCGGCGTGCCGCGGAACTAACCGAGCAACTCGCGCGCGCGACAGCGGATGCGGCACCACTCGGTCAGCTGGGCGAGCAGCGGGTCGTTCAGTGCAACCAGCCGATCTCACGCAGGAACGGCTGCGTGTGGGCAATCCGGCCGGTCGTCGACTTTGGGTCTGCGGTGACCAGCGTCAGCGCTGTCTGAGTTATGAGCTCGATGTCTTCGGTGTCGGTTTTGGCCAGATCGAGCGTGCCGGCGCCGGGGGTGGCGACCGGGTTGGACGGGGCGGCAGCGTTCACCGCGATACCGTCGTCATAGAGCTCCGCTGCAAGGCTTTTCGTGAGGCGGTTCAGCGCCGCCTTGACCGTGCCGTAGACCCCGAAGCCGGCCGTGCGGTCGAACTCGGAAAACGGCGGGCCCTCAGGCAGGTCGCCGCCGACCGAGGTGATGTTGAGTATCCAGCCACGGCCGCGTTCGCGCATGGCCGGGATCGCCAACTGGGTCAGATGCATCGGGCCCATCACGTGCATTTCGATCATCAACCGTAGGCGCCGATCGGGGAAGTCATCGAGAGGGCGGAGGAAGGTCACCGCGGCGTTGTTGACCAGAATGTCTGGTGCGCCCGCACGTTCGACCAATTCGGTGAAGAGTCGCTCCCGGTCTTCGGGTTTGGACAAGTCAGCTTGGATGGCGATCGCCGAGCCACCGGCCGTGGTTATCTCGTCGAGCGTATGTCGAAGCGATCCGTGGTATTTGGAATCGGGTTCCAAGGTGCGGGCGGTGAGCCCGACGGTTGCGCCTTCGGCGGCCAATCGCTGCGCGATCGCCTTGCCCAACCCACGGCTGGCACCCGTCACCAACGCAACTTTGCCCTCGCAGGCTCCTGACAACTTCAGCTCGCCTCCTCCACTATCGAGAACGCCTTGTCGCTTTTTGAGAATGCCGTTTCCCCTGAGCGGGAGTATAGGCGGACCACCAGGTTGCACAGCGCTGTGAGGTCGCGCTGAGGTTTTCCTGAGTGGAGCGCGCGGACTACTCAGGTCATGTGCGACGCCTTCGAACGGCCAGAAGTGTCGCGTGAGCTGGTATTAGACCCCGTTATCGCATCGGTACCAAAGCTAACGGTTTGCTGCAAGCACCCTGGCAATCTGCTGGAAGCCTGAGAGTTTCTGAAAATTTCCCTTGAAAAATTCTTACCCGTGAGTAATGTCCCGTGACGTTACTCACGGGTACTCAACACACGTAGAAGGAGTTCCTACATGCATCATCGCTTGTTTCTCGCCGGTTTAGCGGCCACTGGCGGGCTGTTGACCACTGCTTTTCTGCAGGCAGCCGTCGCTGCCGCTGACGTCGGCGCCGACGGCGCGGACGCTTTCACCATCGGCGGCTACACGTTCGACCCCTTCACCGGCACCGGCGCTGCCGAGGTCGAAGGATTCGCCCCCGTCGCCCAACTCAGCGGTGCGGCACCTTTGCTGGAGCTCGGCGGCGGCACGGCGCTCGGCACCCCCCTTGCTACTCAGGACTTTGAGGTGTTCGACCCCTCCGGCGGCGCCGACTTGGGGAGCATCCAGGGCAACGAGACAGTGACGAGCCTGTTCGGCTTGACGAACGCCGCGTTCACCGTCGCCAGTGACACCCCTGCCGACGGTGACACCGCCTCGGACCTGCCGACAGTCGGATCCGTGTACGACGAGTTCAACCTGGGCAACGGGTTTGAAAACCTCTACACCGCCATCCCGGGGACTGACGGAGCAAACGACACCGTCACCGACACCCTGGTGACGCCGTTCGGCAACGTCAACCTGGACTCGCTGTTCGGCAACTTCGACGCTGCGGCGCCACTGCAGCCCGGCGACGCCTTCACCGGTCTCGAGGTTGGCGACATCAGCAGCGCTCCAGATGCGTTCAGCATCGGCGGCTTCACCCTGGACCCCACCCTGGCGGCCGGAGGCGAAGGCTTCGACACGGTCGCCCCGCTTGCGAGTGCTCCGCCGCTGCTGGAGATCGGTGGCTCATCGCTTGGTGATCCCTCCAACGGCGGGAACGATCTTGCTACCCAAAGCTTCGATGTCTACAGCGGCAGCGGGTCGAGTGCGACCGACATCGGGTCCATTAGCACCGGCGAGGATGTGACGGACCTATTGGGCTTCACCAACACCCAACTGGTCGTTACCGGTGCCACCGCCGCCGCCGGTGGAAGTACCTCGGACCTGCCGACGGTGGGATCGGTTTACGACGCGTTCAACCTGGGCAACGGGTACGAGAACGTCTACACCGCGATCCCGGGCGCGGCCGGCGGGAGCGACACCGTCACCGACACCCTGGTAACGCCGTACGGCGACGTCAACCTGGACTCGCTGTTCGGCAGCATCGACGCCGCTGCCCCGCTCAGTCCCGGCGACGCCTTCACCGGTCTAGAGGCAGGCGACAGCAGCATCGGCGCCGACGCTTTCACCATCGGCGGCACCACCTTCGACCCCACCCTGACGGCGACCGGAGCCGAGGGCTTCGAACCGGTCAACCAACTCGTCGGTGCACCACCACTGTTGGATCTCGGCGGCGGCACGCCGACCCTTGTTCTCGGCGGCGTGGATTTCCCCGTACCGCTGGCGCAGCAGGACTTCAACGTCTACGACGGCACCGGAGCCAGCGCCACCGAGGTCGGCAGCATCGTCGGAAATGAGGATGTGACCAACCTGTTGGGCTTGACCAACACCGAGTTCACTGTCGCAGTGCCACCCCGGCTGCCGACGCTAGTGCTTCGGACCTGCCGCCAGTGGGATCGGTGTACGACGTCTTCAACCTCGGCGACGGGATCGAGAATGTCTACACCGCGATCCCGGAGCGGCAGGCGCTGCCGACACCGTCACCGACACCCTGGTGACGCCGTTCGGGAACATCGACCTGGATTCGCTGTTCGGCGGCATCGACGCCGCCTCAGCGCTGGACCCGGGTGCCGCGTTCGACGCGGCGACGGCGGCGGCATCTGCCATCGATCCGCTGGCCTTCCTTGGCCTGTAAACCCGACCAGCACAACCAAACAGCCCAGGCCCTTGTGGCCTGGGCTGTTTGGCATCGACCCTCAGTCGCTGCCCATGGCGGCGGCGCTGGCTTGCGCAATGAGGTTGACGGCCTCGTTCCGTGACAGCGATCCCAACATCTGCGCGGCGGCCTTCATCATGTCGCCAGCCATCAAAGTCGGCCCGTTGCCGAGGTTCTCGAACGCTTCGCCGACGACCTGCTCGACACTGTCGGCATCCGGCGGGGCCTCGTCGTCGGTGCTCAGCAGGCCCCTGCTGTGCTCGAGCCGACGCAATGCCGGCGTGTTGGTTTTGCCGAGGATGAGGCCGAGCACGTCGACCCCCTTATCGTGCAGTTCACTCCACAGCGCCTCGGCGAACACCATGTCGAACGCCTTGGTGGCGCCATAGGCCACCATGTTCGGTCCGCCGGCCAGTCCGGCGCCCGAGCCGAAGATCACAATGCCGCCGCTGCGCCGTTCCACCATCGCCGGGGCGAAGTGATGACACAGTTGCATCGGCACCACACAGTTGCGGTGCACCATCGCTTCGGCGGTCGCGATCGGGTTGGCCAGGAACCGCTGAAAGTTGGGATCGGCACCGGCGCAGTAGACCAGAAACCCGATGTCAAGATCATCGGTGGCCGCCGCGATTATTGACGTGGCCTCATGTTCGGCGAGATCGACTGCCAGCGTACGGGTTTGCGCACCGGTGCGGCGGCGGATCCCGGCGGCCACGTCGTCGAGCACCGCCTGGCGTCGCGCCACCAGCACGACATTGACGCCGCGCCCGGCGAGGCCCTCGGCGAACGCCGCGCCCACGCCGTCGGAAGCACCGGCGACCAGAGCCCACGGCCCGTATTTCTCCGCGAAGGTCACGAGGGTTGTCCAACTGCGGCCACCCGCACCTGGACAAATCGGCGACGCGCGACACGCCACCCGTCGTCGCCTCGGACAAGCTCGTCGTCGTAGATACCGGCGGCGTTCACACCGAAGTTGGTGTCGCCCACCATGATCAGCGCGTCGACGTAGGTCCGCGACTGAGCCTGATCGCCGTCGACCGTGATCACCTGATTGGTCAACCGGTGCATGGTGTGGCCGGCCATCGCGTGCGCCTGTTGCATGAACTCCGTCACCGCGTCGACTCCTTGCCAGGAACCGACTTCGCCGTAGTCCAGTTCGCAATCGTCGGTGAAGACCGTCCGGAACAACGGCCAGTCCCGGCGGTCGATCCCGGTCGCGTACCGCAGCAAGACGTCTGCGATGTCGTGCTGATCTTCTCGCTCGCTCACTTCACGTCTCCGTTCGGGTCGACGACGATTCGCGGTGGACCGTCGGACTTTCGGGCCGAATCAAGTGCGTCGGGCACCTCAAAGGTGCCGTACCAGTATTGCGGGTGTGGGCCGCCGGGCTGCGATGATTGTCGCCGTCCACCCGCTGCAGGCCTGCCCCGCGAACGGCTCGACTCCATCGGACGGCGCGTTGTGCGAGTCACGGCCGCGATCAGCGGCCGCTAACCCGCCCCTGAGCGGCGTCTTCGTCGACAACTTGTTAAACCGACTAACTACTTGTTACACTAACTAAGTACTTCCCGATCTATCTAAGGAGCACGCATGCCGCGCACCGATAACGACACCTGGGACCTCGCGACCAGCGTTGGAGCTACAGCCACGATGGTTGCCGCGGCCCGGGCAGTCGCCACCAAGGCCGATAATCCGCTGATCAACGACCAGTTCGCCGAGCCACTCGTGCGCGCCGTCGGCGTCGATTTCCTCACCCGGTGGGCCGCCGGAGACCTGGCTAACGTTGACGTCGACGACGCCGACTCCACCTGGAAGCTCCACCAGATGCCCGACGCGATGGCCGTCCGGACCCGCTTCTTCGACGCTTTTTTCCGCGAGGCAACGCAGGCCGGCGTCCGCCAGGCAGTGATTTTGGCCTCCGGCCTCGACGCCCGCGCCTACCGGCTGGACTGGCCCGCCGATATGACCGTCTTCGAGGTCGACCAGCCCGAGGTGATCGCGTTCAAGACCCAGACGCTGGCCGAGTTGGGCGCGGCCCCGACCACCGATCGCCGGACGGTCGCCATCGACCTTCGCAACGACTGGCCCGCCGCGCTGACCGAAGCCGGCTTTGACCGGAGCCAGCCCACCGCGTGGATCGCCGAGGGGTTGCTGGGTTACCTTCCTCCAGAAGCCCAGGACCGCTTGCTGGACAACATTTCCGCGCTCAGCGCCGACGGCAGCCGGCTGGCCACCGAGGCCATTCCGGATATGGCCGATGTCGATCAGGAGCAGGCCCGCGAGTTGATGCGCAAGGCCGCTGAAAATTGGCGTGCGCATGGTTTCGACCTGAACTTCGACGAGCTCGGCTACCAAGGCGACCGCAATGACGTCGCCGCCTACCTGGACACGCTGGGCTGGCGGTCGGTCGGCAAGCCGATGAGTCAACTGCTGGAAGACCACGGCCTGCCACCGGTCCCTACGACCAGCGACTCGGTGTCGATGGCCGACACGATCTACTACACCTCGACCAAATGACGGAGGCGCCGCAGCGTCGCGGCTTCAACGACTTCGTCACGCGGTTCTGGGGCGTGGCCGCACCGGCCTACAACCTGCCGTTCCTCCAACAGTGGGTGTACCGCCCGGCGCACGACGAGGTGGTCGCGCAATTGCGCGACCACCAGTCGGCACGCGTAGTCGACATCGCTTGCGGCACAGGTATTCTGGCCGACCGGATCGAACGCGAGTTACATCCCGCGAACGTCTACGGTGTGGACATGTCCGAGGGCATGCTGAATCAGGCCCGCGCCCGGTCCGCGGCGGTGCAGTGGCTTCGCGGCCCCGCCGAGCAGCTGCCCTTCGAGGACGCGTCGGTGGACGCGGTCGTGACGACGTCGGCGTTCCACTTCTTCGATCAGCCCGCGGCGCTGCGCGAATTCCATCGTGTGCTGGCGCCGGGCGGGCTGGCGGCGGTGTCGACACTCAGCGCACGGCGCTCGCTATTGCAGGGGCCGTCGAGCACTAAGTGGAAACCGGCCCACAACCCGTCGTCGGCCGAGATGCGGCGACTGTTCGAGGACGCCGGGTTCACCGTCGACACGCAGCATCGGGTCCGGCGACCGCTGTGGACACGCGCCATCTCAGACCTGATCACGGTCGGCATCAAGAGCTGACGGGGCCCGGTGCGCTTGCACAGCCTCGCCAAGGCTCCACGCCGCGACGCCCAGCAGCACAATGTCTTTGAGCAGGAACTGCCCGGGCAGTGCTGTTAACACCGGAACCGGCCCGGCGAACCGGCCGACGACGCCGGGGGTAGTGAATAAGAAGCTCAACGTCCCGCAGAACAGCATGATCGCCATCGCGCTGCCGATCGCCGACAACCGTGCCGACATCGGGCGGGCGACGATCAGGATCGCGGCCGTGATCTCCAGGGTTCCCAAACCGCGCGCGACGGTGTTGATGCTGAACACGTCGTAGACCCAACTCATCAGGGGGCTGTGTTCGATCAGGACCCGGCTTTCCATCTTGATGTACTTGCCGAAACCGATCCAAGCCAGCGTCAGCGCGAGGCCGTACCTGCTGATTGCTTGCCCGATGGAAGTCAGCCGCGCCGGCCATTGATCGGTCGGGTTGTTCACGGGTGTTGGCCTTCGATCTCAGTTGCCGGCTGGTCCCAATGATCGAGGTTGACCACCTCACCCAGCGGCCGGCGACGCACCGGTCCGTGCCGTCCTTTCGGCCAGCCCACCACAATGTGCCCGGCCAGCATCCAGTCGTCGGGCACGCCGACGGCGTCCCGGAGTAACTGCTCCCCGCCGTACGCGCCCCAGCTGGTCAGGCACGCGCCCAGGCCCTGAGCCCGTGCGGCCAGCAAGAAATTCTGCATCGCCGGGAAGATCGATCCGCCGAGCAGAAGCTGCGACGCCGTCGGGAAATGCTTCTGCGCGAACAGGACCGAGGTGAATTCACCGGCCCGATCGTGCAGCTCGTACGTCGCGCGGTTGGTTCGGGCGCGCCTGCTGTTGTCGTCGTCGGCCGGTCGGCTCATTCCGTAGACAGGTTCGATCACTTCTAAGGCGCGGGCCGCCGCCTTGGCTACCACAGTCCGCTGCTGTGGTGACCGCAACACGACAAAACGCCATGCCTGCGCATTGGCCCCTGACGGTGCCCACATTGCCGCTTGCAGACAACGTTTCAGCGTGGCGTCGTCGATCGGCTCGTCGGTAAACCGTCGGATCGTGCGCGCGGTCGACATCGCTTCCCAGACGTCATTGGTTGCTCCCGGCATGCAGGCTCCCTTCTGGTGTCCCTCCCGGAAGAACCTAGTGCCGACGTCTGCGGGGGCGGTGCGCCTTCAGTCGGTGCGCGGTGGACGCTGGTCGTTGGGATCGGTCGGATCGGGGTCACCAAACCATCGCGACGGCGCGCGCTGGCCATATTCGTCATGCCACTCCCACCACTCGTAGGGCGGACCCTGCGGGTAGCCCTCTGGCGAGTCCTCCCAGGTTTCCTGGCGGCCGAGTGCCGTCATGTCCAGAAAGCTCCAGGTGTTGCCCAGCACCTCGTCGCCGCGGTTGTTGATGAAGTAGGTGCGAAACACCCGCTCGCCGTCGTGGATGAACACGTTGGTGCCGTGCCAATCGTCGACACCGAAGTCGACGTCGAAGCTGTCGGTGATGGTGTACCAGGGCATCTGCCAACCCATCCGCGCGTTGAGGTGCTCGATGCCCGGCTGCGGCGCGCGCGAGGCGAACACCAGCGTGGTGTCGCGGGCGTTGAGGTGGGCCAGGTTGCCGATGTGGTCGGCGATCATCGAGCAGCCGCGGCAGCCATGATCGGGCCAGCCGTCGATGTCGGGCCCGACGAAGGCGCGATAGACGATCAGCTGACGGCGACCTTGAAACAGGCCAAGCAGGTCGACCTTGCCCTCAGGGCCGTCGAACTCGTACTCCTTGTCCACGGCCAGCCACGGCATCCGACGCCGCTGGGCCGCCAGCGCGTCATGGGCGCGCATCACCTCCTTCTCCTTCACCAACAGTTGCTGATGCGCGGCCGCCCACTCCTGCGCCGACACGATCGGGGGTGTGTCCATGCTGATGTCCGCCTTTCGGTGCCAATTCTCTCGGTTTGATCCTTACTAAGTCCGATACGTCACAGCACCCGAATTCATCGCTGATCGACAGCTGGAATATCCACGGGCGGGTATTCCAACCCGGATCAGTGCCTCAGTCCCCCAGCCGAGATAGGAGAACGACCGTGCCGGCTCAGGAGGATTTCATCGAGCGGGCGACGCCGTTTCGTGCCGAGCTGATCGCACACTGCTACCGCATGCTCGGTTCGGTACACGATGCCGAGGATCTCGTGCAGGAGACCTATCTGCGCGGCTGGCGCGGGTACCAGGCGTTCGAGGAACGCGCAGCGCTAAGGACCTGGCTGTACCGGATCGCGACCACCGCGTGTCTGCGTGCGCTGCAGAACCGGGCGCGCCGGGTGTTGCCCGCGGGGCTGGGCGACGGCTCGGTCGACCCGGATGCCGATCCGGACGGAAACGGCGGCAGCTATCACTGGATCGAACCGCTACCGGACGCGCTGACACCCGAGACCGCGTTCGGCGCACGGCAGAGCGTGCGACTCGCGGTCGCCACCGCTCTGCAAGAACTTTCGGCGCGCCAGCGCGCCGTGCTGATCCTGCGCGACGTGGTGCAGTTCAGCGCTGCCGAAGTGGCGGAATTGCTCGAAACGACGCCGGCCGCCGTCAACAGCGCACTCCAGCGCGCTCGCGGTCACCTCGCCGAAGTCGCGCCCAGCGAAGAGGACGTGGCCGAACCGGACGACGCCGCACGCCGCGAATTGCTCGACCGCTACTGCGCAGCCTTCGAGAACGCCGACCTCGCGGCGCTCACCGAGTTGCTGCAAACCGACGTCAGGCTCGAGATGCCGCCGCTGCCGATCTGGTTCACCGGGCGCGACGCCGTGACCCGATTCCTGGCGCGGCGCGCCTTCGCCGGACCCGGCGACATGGTGCTCGTCCCAACGGCCGCCAACGGTCAGCCCGCCGTTGCGGAATATCGCCGGGCCGCCGACGGGGTCCTGCGAGCGCATTCGATACATGTCCTGGACACTGGTAGGAGTGGGGTCGCCGCATTGACCGTCTTTCTTGATCCCGGGCTGTTCTCCGCGTTTGGTCTGCCGCCAAGCCGGTGGTCCGAGTCGAACGGGTAGCTGCCATCGTCGCTGGCTGCCAGGCGGCTTTTGTGTGGACAGTGAGTTAAGACGTCGCAAATAGGGCGCGATAGATGTTGTGTGAAGGGTGAGGCATGAAGGTTCCGGGTGTAGCTGCCGTGGTCGGCGGGATTACCGGCGGAGCAGTACAGATGTTGGAAGCCGGCGTGCATGGTGTGGCGAACACCGCGGACACCTTGCAGACGCTGGCCGGGCCGGTGGTGCAATCGGTAAGTCAATCGACCAGCCGATTTCTCGGCATCGGCAATGCGTCCAACGGCGCGCCGGACCGCCCGACCGCGACGGTGCGCTGGCAGAGCGGTCGCCGGGTACACCTCGACCTGGATCCTCTGCTGCCGTTCCCCCGCTGGCACGAGCACGCGGCGGCGGTCGAAGATCCGGTTCGCCAGATCGACGGCGTAGTCACGGCCCACGTCGAGGGCTCGCTGGGCCGGCTGGTGGTCGAACTTGAGGACGACGCCGACAGCGACGCCGTGTTGGACAGCGTGCGCGACGTGGTCTCCTCGGTAGCCGACGACTTGGCCGCTGCAGGACCGGAGGCCGAGATCCGCACGGCGCCATTCGCCGACCCGGGAAACCCGCTGGCGATCCTGGTGCCACTGACCGCGGCGGCTTTCGACGCGATCGCGATCGGCGCCGCCGTCACCGGCTGGGTCGTCAGACTGCCCGCGGCTCCACGTACCACCAGAGCGGCCGCGGCCCTGCTCAACAACCAGCCGCGGGTGATTGCCGTACTCGAATCGCGGCTGGGTCGAGTGGGCACCGATCTCGCGCTCAGCGCCTCCACGGCAGCGGCCAACGGGTTGACCCAGGCGGTCGGCACTCCGCTGCTGAACCTGACGCAGCGAGTCCTTCAGATCTCCGAGGCCGACGCGCACCGGCGACGTTGGCGAGACCGCGAGCCGCAGCTGGCCTCACCCAACCGGCCGCAGGCCCCGGTGGTCCCCATCATTTCGTCGGCCGGCGCCAGCACCGTTGTGCCGCGGCACAACTGGGCCGCCGCAGCCGCGGGCGAAGCCTCCCACGTCGTTGTCGACGGAACCATCGACGCCGCCATCGACACCGAGAAAGGATCGATGGCCGGACCGGTCGAGGAGTATGTCAATCAGGCCGCGAACGGGTCGCTGATCGCGGCTGCCAGCGCCTTGGTCGCCGGCGGTGGCCCCGAAGACGCCGCCGGCGCGGTGCTGGCCGGTATACCGAAGGCCGCGCACATGGGCCGCCAATCCTTCGCCGCGGTGCTGGGCCGCGGGCTCGCCGACGACGGACAGCTGGTCCTGGATCCGGGTGCGCTGCGTCGGCTGGACCGGGTGAAGGTGGTCGTCATCGACGGTGCGGCGCTGCGCGGTGATCACCGCGCCGTGCTGCATTCTCGCGGCGATGTCGTGGGCTGGGACGACGACCGGGTCTACGAGGTCGCCGACGCGCTGCTACACGGCGAGGAGGCGCCCGAGCCCGACCCCGACGAGTTGCCCGCAACCGGCGCGCGACTGCGCTGGGTTCGCTCGCAGGGGCCGTCGGCCACCCCTGCCCAAGGGCTCGAACACGCCGACCTCGTGGTCGACGGCGAAACGGTCGGCCACGTCGAAGTCGGTTGGGAGGTCGACCCGTTCGCCGTCCCGCTGCTGCAGATCGCGAACCGGACCGGCGCCCGGGTGGTCTTGCGGCACGTGGCCGGCACCCAGGATCTGGCCGCCAGCGTCGCGGCCAGCCATCCGTCCGGCACCCCGCTACTCAAGTTGATCCGTGACCTGCGGGCCGATCGCGGACCGGTGCTGCTGATCACCGCCCTGCACCGCGACTTCGCGTCGACCGACACGTTGGCTGCGCTGGCTATCGCCGACGTCGGAGTGGCCCTCGACGATCCCCGCGCGGCCACACCTTGGAGCGCCGACATCATCACCGGCACCGACCTGGCCGCCGCAGTGCGGATCCTCTCGGCGTTGCCCGCGGCACGGCAGGCCAGTGAATCGTCGGTGAACCTGGCCAAGGGTGGCACCACGCTTGCCGGGCTGCTGCTCGTCGCCGGCGATCCAGGCACGACTACCAGCCCGCTTGCCATGCGGCGCTGGCTCAATCCGGTCAACGCCGCCGCCGCCAGTGCCATGGTCTCGGGAGCCTTCTCGGCCAGCAAGGTGCTGCGCCAGCCCGACCCCACCCCGCAACCGCTCACCGCATGGCATGCGCTGGATCCCGAGATCGTCTACTCGCGGCTGGCCGGCCGTACCCACCCGTTGACCGTCGAGCCTGGTGCGCCGGCATGGCGACGCGTTCTGGAGGACCTGTCCTACAGCCCGCTGGTGGCGCCGCTGCGTGGCCCGGCCCGTCGGATGGGACGGCTGCTGGACGCGACCCGTTACGAGCTTCGCGATCCGCTGACCCCCATCCTGGCGGTGGGAGCGGCGGCGTCGGCGATCGTCGGCAGCAATGTCGACGCGCTGCTGGTCGCGGGCGTGATGGGCGTCAACGCACTGACCGGCGGGGCGCAGCGGTTGCGGGCCGACGCGGCGGCCGCCGAGCTGTTCGCCGAACAGGATGAGGTGGCGCGCCGGGTCGTCGTCCCGACGGTGGCGACGTCGCGACGCCGATTGGAGGCGGCTCGAACCACCGAGCGCACCGTCACGGTGGCGGCGAGTGCGCTGCGTCCCGGCGACGTCATCGACCTGGCCGCTCCGGATGTGGTGCCCGCCGATGCGCGTGTGTTGGTGGCCGAGGACCTCGAAGTCGACGAATCCTTGCTCACCGGCGAGTCGTTGCCGGTTGACAAGCAGGTGGAGCCGGTCGGCGCCGCCGACACCGAACGGGCCAGCATGCTATTCGAGGGCAGCACGATCGTGGCAGGGCACGCCCGGGCGATCGTCGTCGCCACCGGTGTGGGCACCGCTGCGCACCGGGCGATCTCGTCGGTCGTCGATATCGAGTCGTCGGCCGGGGTGCAGGCGCGGCTGCGGGAGCTGACCGGCAAGGTGCTTCCGCTGACGCTCGCCGGTGGAGCCGCGGTGACGGGCTTGGCGATGCTGCGCCGCGCGTCGCTACGTCAGGCAGTCGCCGACGGCGTCGCGATCGCAGTGGCCGCCGTGCCGGAGGGCCTGCCGCTGGTGGCAACCCTGTCCCAACTCTCCGCCGCCCAGCGACTGTCGGCGCGCGGCGTGCTGGTTCGTGCACCCCGCACCATCGAAGCACTGGGCCGGGTCGACACCGTGTGCTTCGACAAGACCGGCACCCTGACCGAAAACCGCCTGCGCGTCGTGCGTTCGGTGCCGGCCGCAACCCCGTCGCGTGGTCCGTTCCCGGACACCACCGACCCGCAGGGCGCCCATGTCTTGCGGGCCGCCGGGTGGGCATCCACTCAGCCAGAAGAGGGGCGGGGTCACGCCCACGCTACCGACGAGGCAATCCTCAAGGCGGCGGATGCGCTTGACGCCCAAGGCGCTTCGGAGTGGACGGTGCTCGCGGAGGTCCCGTTCGAGTCCAGTCGTGGCTTCGCCGCGGCGATCGGCACGCTGAGCGCGGACCCGTCCAAGCCACTGCTGATACTCAAGGGCGCCCCGGAAGTCGTCTTGCCACGCTGCCGGTTCGCCGACCCTGAGGCCGACCAGAACCACGCCGAATCTTTGGTGCACAGCCTCGCTGAACAGGGCCTGCGGGTGCTCGCCGTCGCGCAGCGCAGCTGGGTTCACGACACCGAAGACGATGACGACACCGATGCTGATGCCGTCGACGCTGCCGCACACGACCTGGAGTTGCTCGGCTATGTCGGATTGGCAGACACCGCACGCCCATCAGCGCGCCCGTTGATCGAAGCGCTGGTGGAGGTCGACCGGAAGGTCGTACTGATCACCGGCGATCACCCGGTGACCGCGCGGGCGATCGCCCATCAGCTGGGCCTGCCGACAGACGCGCGGGTGGTCACCGGCGCCGACATCGCCGGGCTCGACGAGGACGCCTGCGCCAAGCTCGCCGTCGACGTACAGGTCTTCGCCAGGGTCAGCCCTGAACAGAAAGTGCAGATCGTCGCAGCGCTCAAGCGCGGTGGACGAGTGACGGCGATGGTCGGCGACGGGGCCAATGACGCCGCCGCCATCCGGATGGCCGACGTGGGCATCGGGGTGAGCGGTCGCGGTTCATCGGCTGCGCGCGGCGCCGCCGACATCGTGTTGACCGACGACGACCTTGGTGTGCTGCTCGACGCGTTGGTCGAGGGCCGCACCATGTGGGCCGGTGTGCGCGACGCGGTGACGATCCTGGTCGGCGGAAATGTGGGCGAAGTCCTGTTCACCATCATCGGTACGGCATTCGGTTCCGGGCGAGCGCCGGTGGGAACCCGTCAACTGCTGCTGGTGAACCTGCTCACCGACATGTTCCCGGCCCTGGCGGTCGCCGTCACCCCGCAGTTCGATGAACCCGAGGCCGATGAGTACGACACCGAGGAGGAGGCGGACGAAGCCCGGCGTGCCTACCAGCGGTCGGTGCTGACCGAGCCGACACCTTCGCTGGATGCTCCACTGATGCGCCAGATCGTCACTCGCGGTGCCGTCACGGCCGCCGGCGCGACGGCGGCCTGGGCTATCGGGCGTTGGACACCGGGCACCGAAAGGCGCACCTCGACAATGGGATTGACCGCTCTGGTGACGACGCAGCTGGCACAGACGCTGTTGACCCGCCGGCACAGTCCGCTCGTTGTGGCGACGGCGCTGGGCAGCTCAGCGGTACTGGTGGCCATCGTCCAGACGCCGGGGGTCAGCCACTTCTTCGGATGCACGCCACTGGGGCCGGTCGCCTGGACGGGTGTGGCGGGAGCAACCGCGGCTGCCACCGGGCTATCGGTGCTCGCACCCAACTGGTTGGCCAAAACCACGGAAATCTTGCAGCCCGAACTGGCGGAAGCCTGAGTTTCGCGATGTGATGGTCGCGCGCGAAGTGTGTCGGCCGTCACACACCATATCGGACCACATCTCACGGTCGCCGTTGTTGTGCCGTCTTAGATGCAACATCGCGTGG
>CAWHZO010000007.1:0-85080 GCA_963833915.1 uncultured Actinomycetota bacterium | reverse complement strand
TGCGCTGGCGGATGCGGGAATTCCAGCTCCGCCGCCGTTGACATCGGACGTCAGTCCGTGGCTTCTGTTAGCCGTCTTCGGTGTCATCGTGGTCGCCGCGATCGTGTGGGCCATATCGCTGGCGGTGAAGAATCGCGACTTTCTACCCATAGCGTGCTGTGCAGGAGCGTTGGTGGCCTCCTTCAATGAACCGATCTACGACATCCTCGGCAAGATCGTGTACGCGGAAAACAACCCGATGGCATTCACTGCGTTCGGCCGGGCGATCCCGTGGTTCCTCGTCATCGGTTACCTTCCGTGGGTGGGTCTGGCCCCCTACATCGTGTACAAGAAAATGGAAGCCGGCATCAGCCGCCGGACGCTACACATCGCCGCGGCGCTCCTCTTCGTTTCCGTGGTCATCATCGAGACGTTCGGCAACCTGCTGCACCTGTGGCTTTATTACGGCGAGGCGCCGATGAAGTTCCTCGTGGTTGCGCCCCAGCAGGTGGCGCTACCGATGCTCGGTGGGTTTCTGCTCTATGCATTGGCGGGTCAGGCGAGCGGGTGGCGCCGTCCTGCAATCGGTTTCGTCGTCGCGGCTGTCGCGTTGCCCATCGTCTACGCGGGAGCATCCTGGCCAGTCTATGTCGCGCTGTACGCCGATCTTCCCGCCGCGCTCGACTGGATCTTGTCGGCGGTGATGCTGGGGCTGTGCGTCGTATTCGCCGTGGCCTCAACATCCCTTGCGGAGAAGTGGAGGGCGGGACTGCGAAACAGGCAGAACAACCCGCGAGCGGATCCCGCTCTCGTGTAATTCCCACGCAGCGAAAGGGTTCGCGAATCGCCGGAAATCGGGAATTCGTCACGCAACTAATTTCGAGGTCAGCTCTCTTGCTGTAGCGCCAGGTCGCGAGCCACTCGCTCACCTTCGACAGCAGGGAGAATCGAGCCGGCTGGCGGCTCCATCCGATGGTCGTCGTGACTGTGCGCCAAGCCTCGAACAAACGCGCGGGCGCGCCCGAGACGGCCCAACGGGGAACGCGGGTGTAGGTCCTGCAACAAAGTCTCGGCGCTCATTTTTCCATTGAGGCCCGATACGCCGGCAGGAGGATGTGTACCGACGCCCGAGATATAGAGCCCGTCGACCGGCGTGCGGTAGCGGCCGAAACCTAACGCAGGGCGCAACGGGCCGACACGGGTTGGGAGGAAGTCGATGTGATAGATGCACCCGTTGTTAGTGCCTACCCGCTCCGCGCGGTCAGCCGGTGTCTCGATGTATCGACCGATCTCCCGCAGGTCGGTGGAAAGCACCGGTTGCGCCTGGCTGACCAGCTTCTGGGCCGCCGCCGTGCGCCACTCGGCCCATCCCCCGTGGGGCTTGCTCGGAGTCATCGGACTGTAAAGCTGGATGACATCCTGTCCGGCCGGGGCTTGGCTAGGGTCGATCGAGTTGAAGATCGTTCCCCACCAAGGGATGTCGGTCGGGACCTGCCCGGCCATCGACTCTTCCGCGGCCCTGACGATCGAGTCGAGCGTGCCGGTCATGAGTGTTGGGCGCCGCAAGTCGACGTCGGTTCGCTTGGGACGGTGCAACGGAAGCTCGACGTGTTGGTCGACTGCGACCGTCACGGTGAGCTGCCCGATGCCCCACGCATCGTCGGGTGCCGAATGCAGGCGCGCTGCCATTCGCGGCTCGAGCGCGTCGCCGACGAGTCGCGGAAGCGCTTGCGGGGGACAGGCTGTGATGACGCCACGGCGTGCCCTGATGAAAGACCCATCCGCCATCTCGACGCCACAAGCCCGGCCGGCCTCGGTCACTATTCGGACCACCTCGGCGCTCGTCCGTGCCTCGCCGCTCTGGTCGACCAGACACCTCGACAGAGCCTCGACGATCCCGCCCATTCCACCAACGGGTCGCCCGATGCCGGTCCGATGAAGCAGCGTGGTGTTCATCAACGTGAAACCGTTACCATCCGCGAACGGAGAGCCGAGGATCGTATTGGCAAAGATCGACCGAACTGCCTGGCTCTCGAAGGTTCCCGCGATCGTGTCCACCGCACTCGCAGTGCACATGTCCGCCAACGTGTTTCGCAGCTTGCGATCGGTCACCAGTGACCGCGTCCAGGACGCCAACGAGCGCAGATCCACCTTTGTGGGATGACTCGTCAGGTATCCGTAAAAGATGTCGACACAGCGAAACGTCACTTCCATCAGCTCGCGATAGCGCTCCGCATCTGCAGGAGAGAAGCGAGCGATGTCAGCAACGGTGGCTTCGACATCTCGTTGAATTAGCAGCGAATCACCGTTCGGGCCGAGCCAAGCCCACCCGGCCGACTCGTACTCGCGGAACCCGTAGCGAACCAGGTCGAGTTCCTTTGCGACGCCTGATATGCGAAAGAACAGATCCTCGAAGGCGCATGGTGAGACGAGGTGATTCGGAGCCTCCGCGATCAGCGGAGCGCTCATCGCCATTCCGCCCAGGCGCGGCTCCTTCTCGAGCACAAGAACGGTATGCCCGGCTCGCGCTAGGAAGCATCCTGCAGTCAACCCATTGTGGCCTCCGCCGACGATCACGACGTCGAAGGCGTCTTCTTTTGCACGCGCGGCTGTCATCCGAGCCTCCGGTACGGTCTAGGACTAATTCGCATGCCATCAATGCGTAGCAAAGATCGACAAACTAACTGCATTATGTTGTATTGGTCTGACGATCGCAGTGTTTTGCGCTAGTCTTACGTCTCTTGATGAAGGATTGGTGAATCGTCATCGCTTGTCGTGGGCGCGGTGACCGCCGCCTAACAGGACGGGCGGCACTTATTCAATCCGGCGGTCGGCGGCTTGTTGCACGCCGGTTTATCACGAGCCACCGCACTCAACACCCGCGCTTCGCGGGGCGACCAACCCGGTGCGGCAACGTCACTGACGGAGAGGCAAGGTCATGACCGTTCCCCTCGCAGGCGTACCTGAGATGCCGATACGAGACTCACCCAACAATGCGCTGATCCTCTACACGGTCTTGATGGCCGTCGTCACCTCTTGCTTTCTTCTGTGGTGGGGCCGTACACCGGCTGAACGCAAGATCGGCCCCGCGCTTCCCCTGATCGTCGCCGGCGGCGTCATCTCCGGCCTGATGGAGGCGTGGTTGGACAACGTTGTGCTGGTGGGCTATCCGCCCCATCAGGCGTTGCCGGCGATCGAGGCCTTCGGCCGCTCAGTTCCGATTTTCGTGCCGATCGGCTACGGCTGGTTCTGCGGTGGTCTGCTTTACGTGGTCGCGCGATCGTTCCAACGGGGAATCACTCGACGGAAGGTGTGGACGATCTACGGCATCGTCGCGCTGGTCGATTTCGTCGCGATCGGGTTGTCGTCATGGATCGGAATACTTCAGTTCTTCGGGAACCCACCGATGAACATCCTGGGTTATCCCTTGTGGTGGGCGGGCATTGACGGTCTCGATGTTGTCCTAGGCGGCGTCCTCGTCTTCGCCTTGCTCAACCACCTACGCGGTATGAGCCAGCTGTGGTATCTAATCGTGCCGAGCATCGCCTTGGGCGCGTCGGCCGGAATCGTCGGCTGGCCGGTGTCGACCGCGATCAATTCTCAGTGGTCGATGAGCGCGAAATACCTGGCCGCGATCGCCTCGATCGGCTTGAGTTTGGCCTGCGTGCATTTCATTGCCAGAGCACTCCCCCGCGTTATGCAGGCTGCATACGCCGAAGACGCCGCACTCGTCGGGTAATCCTTGTGTCGGAGGCGGCCAGAAGAGCGGATCTACGGTCCGTCAAGCATGCAATCACGCTCTCTACCGTGTCCGGAGGCGGCAGTGACGGCCGCGACGATTCGCTGCGGCGCCTACCCCAAAGCGGTTGATGCCTACCGAAACGGATTCTTTTTGAGTGCCCGACGGCGCAGGGGCTGCCTGCGGAATCGACCTCGCGGGAACCTTTCGGAACTACTGACGTGCGACGATTATCAAGCACTTCTAACCGTACGGATGAATGATCGAACCGCGGGCCATAGCTCGTTACCAAGCCCAGAATCGAGCGGCCATCGGTGGTCGGTGCTTGGTCGGTGAATCCGCGACACGCCGTGGTTTCGGTTGGTATCGGATGGCGTTAAATCGCCAGCCCAGAGCACCTTTCGGGACGACGACTAGGAGGGCTTGCAGGCTCTCCTAAAGCCGGTGTCGCAGGTTCGAATCCTGCCGGGGGCACTATGTGATGTCTCAAGACATCGGAATAGTTCCGAACCTGCGTTAGGTTCGGGACTTTTTCCGTTTGGGGCCTTTTGGTGCGCCGGTGGGTTGGTAGTCCTTGGTGGGGTTCAGTGTTAGCTCGCGCAGGAGTTGGCCGGTGGTGGCGTGGATGATGCGGATCCGGAGATTTTGGATCAGCACGAGTACGCGGGTGCCGGTGTAGGTTCGGCCGACGCCGATGTGGTGGAGGCGTCCGGCGACGCGCAGGGTGATCACGCCGGCTTGGTCGATGCGGTCGCGGCGGACCCGGTTGTGGGTGTCGGTGCGGTTTGCGGGGTCGGCTTTGGGGCGGGCGGTGTAGGCGGTTGCCGGGGTGGCCTGATGGGGCAGTGAGCGGTGTGGGCGGTCGTGGTTGTAGGCCTCGACGAAGGTGTTGAGCTGGGTCTGAAGTCCGGCGAGGGTGGCGGCGCGCGGTTGGTTGGTGAGCCATTTTTTGAGGGTTTGGTGGAATCGCTCGATTTTGCCGCAGGTGGTGGGGTGGTTGGGGGTGGAGTTGATTTGGGTGACCCCGAGGCGGTGTAATTCGTTTTCAAAGCCGTTGCGTCCGCCTTTGCCTCCGGCGAGCCGGGTGGTGAACACCATGCCGTTGTCGGTCAGTGTCGAGGCTGGGACACCATGGGCGGCAACTGTTTTACGGAACTCAGCCAGCACGATGGATCCGGTGACGCGGCGATGGGCGGTGACTGAGAGCGCGTAGCGGGCGTGGTCATCGATCCAGTCGAGGATCTCCACGTGGGTGCCATCGGCCAGCCACCAGTGGGTGAAGTCGGCTTGCCAGCGCTCGTTGGGTTGTTCGGCGGCAAACCGGATGTAGGAGGACTTGGGGCGGCGCTGCGGTGTCGGTGTCACCAGGCCCGCGGCGCGCAGGTGGCGATGGATGGAGTTGACCGACACGGTGAGGCCGTGGTGGTGCCGTAGGTGCCAGGCGATGGTATGAGGGCCGTCATCAAGCCCTTTGCTCGACAAGTCGTTGCGCAGTGTGACGATCAGCTCGATTGTGGGCTGCGGCAGCCGGGTTGGGCTGGTGAGTGGGCGGCGAGACCGCGGCTCAAACGCGTCCTCGCCTTCCAGGCGGTAACGGGCCACCAGCCGGCTGATCCAGCCCTGCGAGACCCCATATTCGCGAGCCACCTCTGATTGGCTGCGGCCCTCGACGACAACGGCGGTGATGACTAAGCGAGCCTTCGACACCCGCCGACAGTCGGCCGCTCAAGCTATTCTCATGTCCTGCGACACGCTATGCGTATGTCCTGGAACCAGACACCTGCCGGGGGCACTAGTGTCTTTGCAGTTCAGCGGTGGTTTCGTGGTGCCCGCCAACTGGTCTTGGCTTGTTCTGGTCGGTGCTGTGGTCGGCAATTTTTTGGCACCAGATGACGCACCCTGGCTCGCGGTAGTCGCTCGGGCTGCGGCGTCGAGTCGCGAAGCGAAGTCGGCCAGATCTGTCCGAAACAGGCCGGCGTCCTGGTTCAGTGTTGTCGCGGCTGATTCGTAGCCTGTGCCGCACCGCGTTGACCTGCGCGTACGCCACACAGGCCTGGGTCGGCGGAACGATATCGGACCTGCGAAGAGTCGCATGATCGAGACGTCGCTAAGGTTTTCAGCGCTCTTCGTCCCGGGATCGGATCCCGTCGTAATCGATAAGCAGATGCCGTGGGCCGCGGAACACTTGGCTGATGCGGTAGGGCGGAGGGTCCTCGACCAGCCGCGGGTTTTCTACCCGGCGAAGAAACGCCTCGAACGCGGTGTTGACTTCCAGCCGGGCTAGCGGACCGCCGAAGCAGATGTGAATACCGCGCCCAAAACCCACGTGCTCGTTGTCGGCGCGTTGCGGGTCGAAGCGGTCGGGGTTGGCGAAACGCCGCGGATCTCGGTTGGCCGCAGCGTACATCAGATAGATGGGTGATCCACGCGGGATCGTGGTGCCGGCAATCTCGATGTCGGCCAACGCCGATCGAGTCGGGAAGAACTGCACCGACGACTGCAGTCGCAGCACTTCCTCGATGGCGCCCGGAATCAATTCCGGCCTGCTGCACAACAACTCGATCGATTCGGGGTTGCGGAGGACGGTCAGCACGCAGTGGGCGATCAGATTGACCGTCGAATCATGGCCGGCGGCAAACAGCAGTATTGTGTTGTTGACGATCGCACTCGGCGACATTCGTCCATCCGATCCGTCATCATGGACCAACTGTGAAATCATGCCCGGGCCAGGCGATTTCTCGGCTTTCTCGACCAGCGCGATGATGTATTTCTTGAAGGCGATGTTGGCCGCTTCACCTTTGGCCCGCCGGGCCTGGCCCTCCTCGGTGGAGATGTCGGGCCCGAGGTCGAAGAGGCCGGTGATCGCGTCAGCTATCCAGTGGTGAAACTGTGGCTCGTCCTCGATCGGCACGCCGACGATGCGACAGATCACGTTGACCGGCAGCGGATAGGCGAACTCGTCGACAACATCGATGCGGGTCTTGCCCCCGGCCTTGTCGAGCAGGTCATTGACGATGCGCTGACACAACGGCTCTTGGCTGGGGATCACGTCGGGCGAATGCGGTGGGCCGAAAAACCGCATGCACTGCCGGCGCGCCCGATCGTGGTCCGGCGGGTCCGAGGCGATAAAGCTCGGGTCTCGGTCGTAGACCTCCATCATCTCCATCACGGACTCGTCCGCAACGTGCCGATCGCCTGTGACTTTGCGGCGATCCGAACTGACCCGAGGGTCGTGGGCCAGCGCGATGAGCTCCTCGTATCCGGTGACGGCATAGATGCCGTTGGTCACTCGCGCGACCGGCGTCTTGCGCAGCTCGTCGAAGTACGGGTAAGGATTCGCGCGGTTTTCATACCGCATCGCGGCATTGAAGGCTTCTTCGGGAGTCATGTGCGCCGCTCCTCCTTATCGCTTCGCTTTGCATCGTCGCCGGCGCGAGTCATGCGCCGCTCCTCGTCATCGCAGCCGTGGCCGGAACTCGGCGCGGCGTTCGCTGGGGGCATGTCCCGTCAACACCACATCGGGGGCCTCCGTCGGCACACCCCGCGCCGGGAAGTCGGCAGGCATCACCCGCATGTCTTCGGGGAAATCAAAACCCGGCGGCTGCGGCGGAAAGGGTCCCGACCGCGCGATCTCCTGCCGGTAGTGCTCGATCCACTTGCCATGGTTGAAGGTGACCGCGCCGACGATGCGGCCGCGGCGACCGTAGGCCGCGGCAAACCGGCGCTGCTTCACCGAGCCCTGGGTGAAGACGATCTCATCGCCAAAGGATGGCACGCCAACGGATTTGATGTTGACGCCGAACTGACCCGACCAGAATTGCGGGATCATCAGGTGCGCCCAGCGATCGACCTCGTCGCAGACCATGTTGTGTGCGGCGACCCGCGCGCCCAGCACGGCGTTGTCCCAGTGTTCCATCGCCAGGAACTGGTAGTCGTAGAGCACATGCGGGGCACGGGCAATGTCTCCGGCCACGAAGACGTTGGTGGTGATCACCCCGTTGATGTCGAACGCGCGGCACCCGGCGTCAGACCCCACCCCCCAGAATCCGGCGGCCAGCCCGCACCCGTCGAGCCACTCGACGTTGCGGATCGACCCCAAAGACGTCACCACCACATCGACGTCGAGGGTGCTGCCGTCGGAGAGCCGCGCACGGCGGACGTGCCCGGCCGCGTCACCCTCCAATGCCAGGACCGAGACACCGGTGCGGAGGTCAACTCCGGCGGCGCGCTGCATTTCCGCGGCGATCGCACCGATCATGCCGCCAAGCGCCCCGGACAGCGGGGCCGGGCCGCGTTCGGTGACCGTGACTTCTAGGCCGAGTTCGCAGCACACCGAGGCCGCTTCCGAACCGATGAATCCGGAACCGATGATCAGCACCCGCCGGGGACAGGCGGCCAACGCTACCTGCAGCCGTGCGGCATCGGCACTGGTGCGCAGCGTATGAACGCCCTCCAGCGCGGCCTCCTCCGCGTTGGGCCATCGCCGGGCCCGCACGCCGGTGGCGATCAGCAGCCGATCACCCGGAACCTCGCTGCCGTCAGCGAGCCGCACCAGCCGGTTGGCGCGGTCCAGGGCGGTCGCGGCCACACCGAGTCGCCACTCGGCGTCCACCTGGCGCAGCCGCGGCAGCTTGGTGTGATCGGCGGCCACCCAGCCCTTGAGAACCTGTTTGGACAGCGGCGGCCGGTCATACGGCTCGTCCAGCTCGTCGCCGATGATGGTGAGATGTCCCCGGAAACCTTCTTCGCGTAGCCCTTCGGCGGCACGGAGCCCGGCCAGCGAGGCGCCGACAATGACGATGCGGCCGTTGTCTTTGAACCCATCCCGGATCATCGGCGCTGGCCCGCTAGTCGCTGTCGAGCTGGTCCACAATGATCGCCTGCACCGGGCATGACGCCGCCGCACGCAATACCCGCAGACGCTGACCGTCGTCCGGGTTGGGGTCGTAGCTGAGGGTCTCTTCGCCGATGAGCTTGAGCACCTCGGGCGCGAGCGGCACGCACTGCGCATAACCCAGGCAGCGATTCAGGTCGACAACGATCCGCATGGCGATCCCGATCCTCGTGACTGGAGACCTAACGCTGCGTAGCGTACATCCGGCGGCGACGCCAATCACCGCATTGCGAAGGCCTTTACACGCCCGGACGGGAAGCGTTTACTCTCGACGCGCAGGCCAGCTCGACACCGACCAGCGGGGCTGGCCGTGATAACCGCGTAAATTACTGGAGACGAACAGGATTCGCGTCGATGCAGTGCTGACCGGCGCTTCGTTTGATGACCGGAACCGACGTGACCAGCAGATCGTCGTCGCCCGTAGCGAAAGCCTCCAGCATCTAGGCAAATGTTATCTTTCCGGAGGCGAGGTGGGTTCCCTGGATGTGGTCACGTAGTGATCAGTCAGTTCCCTTGTCTGCGGCATGGTCATACTGTCCGCATCGGTTCTGTGGTCGACCGGTGGTGTGCCGGCCGCCACCGAGTAGCTCTAGAACGGATGCCCAACGCCTTCCTATGGTCGGTGCTTGGTCGGTGAATCCGCAGCACATGATGGTCTCACTTTGGTGTCCCGTAACGCTAGATGACCAGCTCGACACCCTTTCGGTGCCTCGACCGTTCGGGCTTGCAAGCTCTCCTAAAGCCGGTGTCGCAGGTTCGAATCCTGCCGGGGGCACTAGTGTTTTTGCAGGTCAGCGCCGCATAGTGGTCGAGCGTGGTCGGCGCCGATTCGTGACCCCAACAGGCGCGCGACCGCGACGACCGACGCACCTTCGTGGATAGCCAGCGATGCAGCGGTATCGCGCAGATTGTGACGAGTGATTCTCAAGCAGGTTTGAAATCCCCGAGTTCGGATACGCCTTATGCGTTATTTCGAACAAATGGCTACCACTTCTGGATCAGAGGAACGTAGCGGAAGGAGTATTGGCGTGATGTTCTCTAAGGTCGCATTGAAGGCGACGGCGGCTGCTGCTGGTATTGCGACGGCAGGAATCCTAACGGCGACGCCCGCGTTGGCGGACCCGCAAGCCGTCGCATTCGGCCAATCGGCAGAGATTCCGGGGGCAGGTGGCTCTGGGGCCATCGACTACACCGTGAGTGACTTGCAGCCCAGCGGTCACAACGACGGCGTGTGGTATTCCGATGTAACGGCCAAAGGTGTAAGCGGCTCCCCGACTCCGAACATTGCCGACTTCAACGCGCGGGCCGTTAACAGCTCGACCTACGCGGTTATGAAGGGGAACGAGACGGACGGCCTTCCTAACCAGCCGCTCGCACCGGGCACCCAAACAACCGGGAGGCTTTACTTCGACGTTAAAGGGGGCACAGTGCCCGACAGCGTCGTTTATCGGGATGCCGGCGGCGCCGATAAGGTCGTCTGGAAGAGCAGCTAACCGTCTTGTCTCACCCGAGCCGGTCGTCGAGCGTTTTGTCGTCCCGGTTCGGGTAGGACCTCCAGAGCGATGCGCCCAGTTGCTGCAATGAGAAGTGACACGGGCATAATAGGGCGGCCTACCAACTAAGCGCCGGTCCCGTTTTCGCCGTTGGCAGGAAGCTGGAGGCTCAGCCGGGGATCGGTGAAAATCCCGCGCCCGCACCGCCTTTGGCGTTGACGTCATTCAGGATGGCGCTGAACAGAATCAATTCCGTGTCGGGCATCAGAAAGTTCTCAGCAATCTGGCAGTTCAGCAACGCCTCCGTCGTCAGCTCGGCTGGCACGCCGGTTTCGCGTTCAACCTGCAGCCGCGCCACCTCCGCTGTCGGGTCGGAGTTATCATTCCGACCAGTCGATGTTGTTGCCTCTCAATAGAAGTAGCAGCGGGGATCCATTCGTCACGCAACCCCTATCGCCCAAAAGGATCAAAGGGTGCCAAATCGGCTGCGGTGCAGCGGATCCCCGCGCCGCCCAGCGCCAGATGACTATGTCCCGCCCATGTGCAGTGCAAAACGGGATGACCTGAACGTCTGTGGAACTTACGCCGTCGCCCCAGCCGGGGCGGGTGGCTGGCGGTGTCGGTGGCATGGACCAACTACGGACAGCGCGTCAAGCGGATGGTCGACAAAGAGCCGCCGAAGACGGCAAGATCAACTGATCCGTAGCAAGATGCCGACCATGAAGCACGTGATGACGATGGCGCTGATCGCTACTGCCATGCTGGCCGCGCCAGCAGGCCACGCGGACCCTGATCCCCACAAGCCCGACTTGGGTGCCAATTACTGCCCGGGTGGCAGAACGGCAGACCCGTCGTCCCCCGCGCCCACTTGCGACGGCGTGCCCTACCCGGACGGCTCGTACTGGCACGCGATACAGCGCGGCACGACGAGTTCCTTCGTGGTGGTGCAGTGCCTCAAGCAAGGTACCTGGCCACAACCACCGGTGGCGCTACCGGCGCCGCCTGGCAGCTGCCAATAGCGGCGCGCAACGACGTTCTGAAAGTTTTGGGATCTGACGGGTTTCCACCCCGATGACCCCGCCGCGGTCGCGGCCATAACCGGGTGCGCGCCGAGCTGGCCGCAGTGGGGACCCCGCGAGATCGATATCTCATGGCCGATGGGCGAACACGGTTGGGCCGTAGACGGTGTGGCCCCAGACGCTGCAGGGTCGATCGGAGCGCCGCAAAAACACAGGTAGTCAACTACGCGTGTCGCGCGCAAGTGCGTGCCTGCACCATCGAACGGTAACCAGCGGTCCCCGAATTCGACGAACCGTTCGAAATTCCAAGACCGAGTTATCGAAGGAGTAGCGACATGTCCAGCCCTCCTGGGATGATCGTGAATGCGCAGGGCATGACCGCGGTAGGCATCGAGTTCAGCCTGATCAACGAGACCGGCCAAGCGATCACTGTGACCCCGATCTTGGTGCCTGTACTGCCCACGCCGGAACTGGACACCGAGTTTGTGGGGGGCTCACTCAGCGTCCCGCCAACTTCGTTGCCGTACAACTCCAAAGACGTCGACCCCAATCTCGTGCAGTTCTTGTATCCCGCGCCCCCAGGGGTGTACAACGCGTTCGTCCAGGTGGACGGCTGGACATACGAAGTGGGAGCCGACCTTATCGTTGAGGCTATCGGCGCCATAATCGGAAATCTGTTCTATGTCCCACGCTCGGGCCATCACATCCTTTCGGATCGTCCCGCCGTCGATCCGCGGTGGGGCGCTGAACCTCAAGCCTGCAGCGGCGGACCTACCTGGCACATCAACGCGCACATAGGTGCTGCCCCAATTGGTTGCGTTGACCGACTCATCTCGCGCGTTTGCGGCGGACGGCGGTTTTGAGGTCCCGGGGTGCTCTAGCTGCCTCGTCAATCCTTAAATGGAAATACCCACCCGGCACCATTGGGAATCGGATGCGGCGCGCAGCGACGACGTTTGCGAATTCGGCGAATTGGCTGCGAAGTACGGGCTGACCTACGGAACGCCCGCGTCCACCGGGAAGGTCGCAGGGCCGGTAGGTCAGCGCCCAGTCCATCGCGGCTCATTGAGCCGATCGTGTTCGGATGACGGGTCCACAGGTTGGCCGTTGGCAGTCATCTTGCCGTCCACCGCGGTTTGGTTTCCACCCCATTCGTGGTGGGCTGTTTTGGCACAGCGTGCGTACCGAACTGCGACAGCGCGTGGTGGGCGACATCTTCGTCGGCTTCGTGACGGCCACGACGGTGTCGGTTGGCAACGGCCGGCGGCACCGCCACCCGAGTCCGCTGACCGCGGTTGTCGCTTGTCAGGCGGTCAGACGTCGATGCCCATTTTGCCCACCGAACCGGTGCATGCACCTGCGGACGAGCGCCCACCGCAGACCAGAAGGCGGCAGCTCGACCCACTTGCTCGCCCCAGCTGGCAATTTGAGCACCCGGTTGTCGGCGGCTCCGAGGAACCTCGTCGAAGTCTTTCACCCCGAATGCGCATTCGGCGCACAGCCAACATAGGCTTCTGCCCTGCCAGCGCCACGGCGCTACGGAGCGGTTACGCGCGTGGCATGCCGCGCAACTGTGGAATGGTCGCCTGATCGCCCACCGCAGCAGCCGCAACTGGGCCTGCAGCCTCTGCGCGCATACCAAAACCACCGCCGTGAAAACCCCCGACACCGAGAGAATCGGTACAGCACGGTCTAGGACGAAGCTTCCCAGTCCTACCATCCACATTGAATCGTCCACTGGCCAGGAGTTCCTTTGCTTTTAGCGCCCACCCCGCTGTTGTGCTGCCTCGTTGTCCGGGCAGCCGCCGACCCAGCATCTCGGGCCGTGTTGGGCAACGTAGGTGCGAAAACGGGCACGCGTACCGGTGTATTGCCGCCGCTGGACGAGACCCACGCTTGCCAATGCTAGGTACTCCCCGGGGATGGCGCACTTCGACGAGGACAAGTACTCGCTGAGTCGCCGGTGCGCGTCACCACCGTACTCGCCGTGTCGATCGCCCGGGATAACAACCAGGGCATCGAAGGCCAGGTGTTTCAACCCGCCACGCTCGGCACCGGAACCCGGCCGGGGGTCTCTAGCTGTGTGTGATGTTTCGCCCTGTACTCGCCGGCACTCATGCGATGATTCGCGATGTGTTCGACCGCGCAATTCTCCTCGCGGCAGCTGTCGCCACGGCCACGATCGGCTCGGCGTCTTTGGCGCACGCGGATCCGGAGTGCCCAGCCGGCCACTGCGCTCAGGCCCCGGGCCACAGCCCGTCGTATCAGAACGGCTACAAGAGCGAACATGACTTCTACTCGATCCCAAACAATCACGAGTACCTCAAGAGCGAGATGGGACCGGGCGGCTACAACGTCGGGCTCGTTTGCCAAGTGGAGATGAACGGCGGGCCGCAACCCCCGAGTGCGGCTGACTGGATCGCCGGCTGTGTAGACGCCTTACACGATTTGGGATTCAAGCCATAAGTGACTCATTGAACGCGCGCACCCGGGTGCTGATCACCGTCGCGGCGTTGGCCGACCTGATCGGTTCCGGCGAGCCAGTGACAATCCTCGATGTGCGCTGGCGGCTCGACGAGCCCGACGGCCACGCGGCGTACCTTCAAGGCCACCTGCCGGGCGCGGTGTACGTCTCACTCGAAGACGAACTCAGCGACCACACCATCACCGGGCGAGGACGACACCCGCTGCCGTCGGGGCGCAGTGTCGAGGCCGCTGCGCGCCGTTGGGGCATCCGCCAGGACGTGCCCACTGTCGTCTATGACGACTGGAATCGTGCGGGTTCGGCGCGGGCCTGGTGGGTGTTGACCGCGGCCGGGCTCGCGGATGTGCGCATTCTGGACGGTGGCCTGTCAGCGTGGCGGTCGGCCGGCGGCGGCCTGGCGACCGGCCTGGTTTCGCCACCACCGGGCAATACGACCGCGCTGCACGACGATCTGTACGCCGGAGCGCTGCCGACCTTGACGGCAGATCAAGTCGGCGCCGCAGACCTGACACTGCTCGACGCGCGCGCACCCGAACGCTTCCGGGGTGAGGTTGAGCCGGTCGATAGTGTCGCCGGACACATCCCCGGCGCCAAAAACCTGCCCAGCAGCGATGTGCTCAATGGCGACAGCACGTTTCTGGCGCCACACGCGCTCGCCCGACTGCTCTCCGAGCGCGGCATCGACCACGATGGCCGAGTCGGTGCCTACTGCGGTTCCGGTGTCACGGCCAGCATCACGCTCGCGGCCCTCGCCTCGACGGGTCACCAGGCAGCGTTGTTTCCCGGGTCGTGGTCGGAATGGAGTTCGGACCCTGCCCGCGCTGTTGCGCGCGGAGACGACTAGCCCGGTTCCGCCGTAAAGGTTTGTCATGCGCTATCGACGGTAATGCGCATACAGAGGTGCGCGCGTTGGTCGACCTGCGCGCTCGCCCAGGTCCCCCCGGTTCAGCCGAGAGCCGGCGGGACCGTCCCCTCTTCAGCCTCTTGCCAATCCGGCACTTCAGCGCCGACGTCCGTTTAGTCGGACGGTGTGTCACTCTTTTAGTTGTAGTAATGTGCGGCTATGGACACTGATGTCTGGATCCTCGGCGGCTACCAAAGCGACTTCGCCCGAAACCTCACCAAGGAGGGCCTGGACTTCGCCGATCTCACCCGCGAGATCGTCGACGCCACCCTTGCCGCGGCCAAGGTCAACGCCGGCGACATCGGCGTCGTTCACGTCGCGAACGCATTCGGCGAGATGTTCGCGGAACAGGGCCACCTCGGCGCCATGCCGGCCACCGTGTGTGACGGCCTGTGGGACACTCCGGCCTCTCGACACGAAGCCGCGTGTGCGTCCGGAAGCGTGGCCGCGCTGGCGGCGATGGCCGACCTGCGGTCGGGCAACTACGAGACCGCGCTGGTCGTTGGCGTCGAACTGGAGAAGACGGTGCCCGGCGACACCGCCGCGCGTCATCTCGGCGCCGCGGCATGGACGGGCCATGAGGGGGCTGACGCGAAATTCCTCTGGCCGTCGATGTTTGCCAAGGTCGCCGACGAGTACGACCGCCGTTACGGACTGGACGAAACCCATCTGCGAGCGATCGCACAGCTCAACTTCGCTAACGCGCGCCGAAACCCCAACGCGCAGACCAGAGAATGGACCGTGCCCGAACCGATCGGCGACGACGGCGCGACCAACCCCCTGATCGAGGGCCGGTTACGGCGGTTCGACTGCAGCCAGATGACCGACGGCGGCGCGGGAGTCGTCCTGGTCACCAGCAAATACCTGCGCGATCATCCTGACACGCGACCGATCGCGCGTATCGCGGGCTGGGGACATCGCACCGTCGGGCTGGGTCTGCAACAGAAACTCGACCACGCGGCCGACAACCCTTACGTCATGCCGCACGTGCGGGCGGCGGTGCTCGACGCGTTGCGCCGCGCGCAGGTCTCGCTCGACGATCTGCACGGGATCGAGGTGCACGACTGCTTCACCCCCAGCGAATATTTGGCCATCGACCACATCGGCCTGACCGGGCCGGGCGAGTCGTGGAAGGCCATCGAAAACGGCGAAATCGAGAACGGCGGACGGCTGCCGATCAACCCCAGCGGCGGGCTGATCGGCGGCGGCCACCCCGTCGGCGCGTCGGGAGTGCGCATGCTCGTTGACGCGGCAAAGCAAGTCAGCGGGGCAGCCGGCGATTATCAGGTCGAGGACGCGAAGACCTTCGGCACCTTGAATTTCGGCGGCAGCACTGCCACCACGGTCAGTTTCGTCGTCAGCACAACCGAAGGATCGTGACATGGACGTCGAGATCGTCGGCAAATTTCTGTCGACCCTGCCCGAAGACGACGACCACCCGTACCGCACCGGACCGTGGCAACCGCAGACCAGCGAGTGGGACGCCGACGACCTGACCGTCGTCGAGGGGGAAATTCCCCGCGACCTCGACGGCGTCTATCTGCGCAACACCGAAAACCCGCTGCACCCGGCGTTGAAGACCTATCACCCGTTCGACGGCGACGGCATGTTGCACGTGGTCGGGTTCCGTGACGGGAAAGCCTTCTACCGCAACCGCTTTGTCCGCACAGACGGCTTCTTGGCCGAGAACGAGGCGAACGAGCCGCTGTGGCCGGGGCTGGCCGAACCGGTGCAACTGGCCAAGCGCGAAGACGGCTGGGGCGCTCGCACCCGGATGAAGGACGCGTCGAGCACCGACGTCATCGTCCACCGAGGCGTTGCCCTTACCAGCTTCTACCAGTGCGGAGATCTGTATCGAGTCGACCCGTTCTCGGCTAATACGCTGGGCAAGGAGACCTGGAATGGCCACTTCCCTTTTCACTGGGGTGTTTCCGCACATCCGAAGGTCGACAGCAAATCCGACGAACTGCTGTTCTTCAACTACAGCAAGCAGGCCCCGTACATGCACTACGGTGTCGTCGACGAGAACAACGAGCTAGCCCACTACGTCGACGTTCCGCTACCCGGCCCGAGACTGCCGCACGACATGGCTTTCACCGAAAACTACGTGATACTCAACGATTTCCCGCTGTTCTGGGATCCGAGGCTACTCGAACACGATGTACACTTGCCGCGGTTCTACCCCGACATTCCGTCACGCTTCGCCGTGCTGCCGCGCCGGGGCAACACCGGCGACATCCGGTGGTTCGAGGCCGACCCGACGTTCGTGCTGCATTTCACCAACGCCTACGAAGACGGTGACGAGATCGTGCTCGACGGATTTTTCGAAGGCGAACCCCAGCCGCTTGACACCGGTGGCACGCTTGACGCCCTAGGAGCAAAGTGGGACAAGCTCTTTCGATTCCTGGCGCTGGATCGCCTGCAGGCCCGGCTGCACCGCTGGCGGTTCAACCTGGTCACCGGGGCGGTCAAAGAAGAGCAATTGTCGGAGTCGATCACCGAATTCGGGACGATCAACCCCAACTACGCGGCCCGCGACTACCGCTACGCGTATGCCGCTACCGGCAAGCCGGGCTGGTTCTTGTTCGACGGGCTGGTCAAGCATGATCTGTGCACCGGAGGTGAAGAGAACTATCAGTTCGGCGGCGGCGTCTACGGAAGCGAGGCCGCGATGGCACCGCGATCGGACTCAAGCGGCGAGGACGACGGCTACCTGATCACGCTGACCACCGACATGAATGTCGACGCCTCCTACTGCCTGGTCTTCGATGCCGCCCGGGTCGGCGACGGCCCGGTGTGCAAAATTGCTCTGCCCGAACGGATCTCCAGCGGCACCCACGCCACCTGGGCACCGGGCACGCAATTGCGTCGCTGGCATGACGTCGACTCCCCCGCCGGCGCGATCGGACTGTGAATGTCAGCGGCGTCCGTCGCGGCCGAGCCGACCACACTGAGTGCCGGCGGCACCAATGCGGTTGGCCGCATCCTGGGTCTGCTCGGCGACGAGTGGACGCTGCTGATCATCCAGCAGGCATTGTTGGGTGCAACCCGCTATGGCGAGTTCATGGAGCGGTTGCCGATATCGAATTCGGTTCTCACCAAACGGTTGCGGGCCTTAACGGATAACGGGTTGCTGGTCCGCACGACATACCGGACCCGCCCCGTTCGCGCCGAGTATCCGATCACCCAACGCGGACGGGCCTTCTGGCCGGTGCTGTTGTCGATCTGGGAGTGGGAACGACGATGGGTGCCCGACCATGTCCACCGACTTCCGGGAATGCACCACACCATTTGCGGCAGCGACTTCGCACCGACGTTGACCTGCCGATCATGCGCTGAGGTGGTGACCGACAAAGAGGTGGCGGCGCGCTGGGGTCCAAGTGGTTCATGGCCGCGCTCGGTACCCGAGGGGGTTACCCGTCGCAGGTCTAACGCCGACGACAAGCGTGGTCAGGCCGGGCTATTCCCCGAGACGATGAGTGTGTTCGGAAACCGGTGGGCGGCTGCGCTTTTGGTCTGCTCCTTCCTGGGAACCAGCCGCTTCACCGATTTTCAAACGCAGCTCGGAGCGCCGCCGTCGCTGCTGGCCGGCCGGCTGCAGACATTCTGCGCCAACGGTGTGCTTTGCGCATCGCGGCAGACGGGACCTGCGCGCGTCCGCTATCAGCTCACCGAGAAGGGGCGGGCGTTCTTCCCGGTGATCGTCACCGCGCTGCAGTGTGGACAGCATTGGTTTCACTCGCCGGAAGGCCCGGCAGTGCTGATCACACATCTCGGTTGTGGCAAGCCCTTCATCGGGGAACTGACCTGCGATCAATGCGCCCAGCCGCTGAAGGGTGCGCAGGTGAGCGTCGACTAGCGGGATCGGTTGCCGCGTAGCGACGCCGCCAACGCCCACATCGAGCACAGCATCGCAGCGGCTGCGGCGGTGCCAGCGACATAAAGGCCGTAAGCAGCCGATACCGGCGGCTTGACGTTGACGTCGTAGTACCACACCGTGAGCGCGACGACGATCAGCGAGATTGCCAGCGCGGCAACCGATGCCGGCTTAGCCGACAAGCCCCTGCCGACCATCGCGCCGGCCACCAGCAGCGCCGAGGACAGCAACACGATCAGCTGACCCGGCCCGAACCCGTGCGGAAGATGCAGGCTGCCGATGCTGCCGCCGATCGCGTTGGCCCAGCCGCCACCGTTGATGCCGGTCGTCAACCACGGTAGCCACGCGCTCACCGACACCGTCGCGGCGAACAGCACGACCATCCAACCGGGGCGTAGGCGGGGCACCCTGCGACAGTATCGCGTTGGGTGACCCCGCCGTGCTAACCCTGCAGCGAGGACAGATTGAACACGGTGCCCGTCGGATCGGTCGCTGCGGCAAGCCGGCCGTAGGGCGTGTCCCTGGCCGGCTGAATCACAGCACCTCCGTTGTCGGTGATCACCTGCAGCGTCTTATCGACATCCTCGGTGCCAAAGAAGGTCGTCCAGGTCGACGGGACGCCCTCGGGCAGAAAGCCGGCGCCGTCCATCACACCGAGCAATTGTTGATCACCGAACCAGGCTGTGGTGTAGCGGAATTCGTCGGTGTCGGAAATCTGCTCGGTATGCCAACCGAACACCTCGCGATAGAAGTCGACAGCGGCACGGTAGTCACGTGTGGTCAGTTGGTGCCAGACCGGCGCGCCGGCCTCGCCGATCACCTCGAATCCGCGGTGCTCCAGCGGCTGCCACAGACCGAAGACCGCGCCGGACGGGTCCGTCGCAACGCTTGTAAAGCCCTTGGCCGGCACCTCCATTGGCCCCATGCAGGACGAGCCGCCGGCATCGGTCACGGTCGACACGGCGGCGTTGATATCGGCGGTATGGAAGTAGGTGGCCCAGTTGTCCGGGGTTTGCGACTCGGGCCGGTTGGCCATCAGACCGGCAACCGGATGGCCGTCCTTCGCGGCATTGATGTATCCGCCGTACTCGGGTCCGGCGGACTCGAATGTCCAGCCGAAGACCGTGCCGTAGAAATCCTGGGCGCGTTCGACGTCCGACGATGTCAAATCAAGCCAGCAGGGAGCGCCCAGCGGCGCGCCGTTACGGATGGGCACGATGACCTCCTTGTGCGTGACGGGGCCCCAAAGTGGGGTTCACCAATACCGACCACCGCTGAGCCGAAAACTCATCGCGACGCCCCGATTTCGGTCAGGCCGGCGCGAACACCGTGACGAAGTTGTTCAACGACTCCCGGATATCGCTGCGCAACGCGGCGGCGACGATCATGCCGATGGGCCCGAACAACGCCGGGCCGCCGAGGTGCACGTCGAGGCTTACCACCGAGTCGTGGTTGTCGGGGCCGTTTGGTTTAACCTTGGCGATCAGCTTGACCTTGACCCCACCGACGCCTTCACCGTTGAGCGTCATCGCCTCCGGCGGCTTGTAGTGCACGATCGTCCACTTGATTCGGTTGGGCATGCCCTTCACTTCGAGAATCGACTCGATGACGGTGCCCTTCTCCAGTTGCTCGGGCAGCTTGCTCCGCCACACCCGGTGGATGGTCAGCCACTCCTTATAGCGGGAGAGGTTGGACGCGTCCTCCCAAGCCCTCTCGGGCGGCAGCGGTACGTCGATGGATACGGAAAGCTTCGCCATGGGTTAGCTCTGCTGCTCGCCCTTTTCGTCATCGTTCAAGGCGTTCTTCGCCGCTTCCTGCACCTTGCTGACGGTGTCTTTGTACTTGCCGTCGGTCTTGGAGTCGACAAACTCGCCCGCTTTGTCGATCGCGGAGCCGACCGTGTCGGCGTTCTGCGCCAGCAAATCCTTGGCCTTGTCCAGCAATCCCATGTTTCGTCCTCTCAGTAGCAGTTCTCGGATAGGCGGATCACGACCGGTCAGCGACTCGCCACCATGGCTCTAATTGTGCAGTGGCCGTGGGGTCCACCCGCTCGCCCGGCTTTGGCACCGCTACCGCGACGTGCGAGGCGTCGGCCGCGGCCAACAGCCGCTCGATCGGTTCGGCCCACGGGTGCGGCGCCAGCCGGAACGTGCACCAGTGGATCGGCACCAGAAGTCCGCCGTTGACGTCCACATGCGCCTGAACCGCGTCCTCGGGGTTCATGTGAATGTCGGGCCACACCGTGTTGTAGGCACCGACCGGCATCAGCGTCACGTCGAACGGTCCGTGGTCCGCCCCGATTTCGGCGAAGCTCTTGGTGTAGCCGGTGTCGCCGCCGAAGTAGGCCCGATGCGCCGGCCCGATGATCGCCCACGACGCCCACAGCGTGGCGTTGCGGTTCAGGAAGCGGCCGGAGAAGTGCCGGGCCGGTGTGCAGATCAGCGTGAGCTCGTCGATCTGGGTGCGCTCGTTCCAGTCGAGTTCGATGATGCGCTCGTCGGGAATGCCCCAGTCGCGCAGGTGCGCGCCGACGCCGAGTGGAACGACGAACGGGGCCCACTGGCTTCGCGCGAGCGCGAGGATGGTGTCGATGTCGAGGTGGTCGTAGTGGTCGTGGCTGACGACGATCGCGTCCAACGCCGGCAGCGCTTCCAGCGGCACCGGCGGCGGGTGCATGCGCCCCGGGCCGATGACATCCGACGGTGAGCAGCGTTCACTCCACACCGGGTCGGTGAGAACGCGGTACCCGTCGATCTCCAGCAGCGCCGTCGAATGGCCGAACCAGCTGACCGCGATCTGACCGGCGGGGGCCTCGAAGGCTCGCGCCTCGGGGGTAACCAACGGGATCGCCGCCGCGGGCCGACTTGCGGCCCGGCCAGACATGATCTGCCACAGAATGTTTCGCTGTTGTTCGGGGTCGATGTTGAACGACGGCGGTTCCAGGTTGACGAACACACCGTCGTGGAAGTTGGTTGAGCGATCCGCGACCGCACGGATGTCCGACGGTTGAGCACCCAGCGCGGCCGGTGCGCCGTGCAGTGCACGCAACACCCACCCGCCCGTAGCGAGCGAGACCGTGCCCACTGCCAGTCGCAGCGCCCCGCGCAACATCCGATCAGGCTCCCTGGAATTTCGGCGGCCGCTTCTCCACCCGTGCGACCTGTGCCTCGATCACGTCCTGGCTGGCCCACGCCTTGTCGAAGAGCTCCTTGTGAACCGGCCACTGGTCTTCATAGGCGCCGTCGTCGTTGAGCACTCGCTTCGCGTGCTGTAGCGCCAGCGGGGCCAGGCCGGCGATCTCCGCGCCCCAGGCCTGCGCGTCGGCGACGGTGCCGATCCGGTTGGCCATCCCGGTGGTAAGAGCGCCCTCGGCGGTCAGCTTCTCAGCGGTCAACAGCATGGCCCGGGCGCGTCCGTGGCCCACCAGCGACGACAACCGGCGAATGCTCCAGTTGTCCAATGCCAGGCCGTACTTCGAGGTCGGAAACTGGAAGAACGCTTCGGGTGCCACCACCCGGAGGTCACAGATCATGGCCAGTTGTAGGCCCGCGCCAATGGCCGGCCCGTTGATCGCCGCGATCACCGGCACCGGTGTCGCGTCGATCGCCATATTCAGCGCGATCAACCGGTCGGGATAGTCGGCGGCGAACGCGTCGCCGCTCAGGTCGGCACCGGCGCAGAACACGGTGCCCTGCCCGGTGAGCACGATGGCATGTGCATTCTCGCCGGCCGCCTTCTCCACCGCCTCACGCAACTCCTCGACGAGCTGGGAGTTGAGCGCGTTGCGCCGTTCAGGACGTTGTAACTCAATGGTCAAGACGTCTTCGACGCGGGTGACACCGATCATGCCGTCAAGCCTAGTTATGCGTCGGGCGGCGCTGAATCAGCGGTAGCCGGAACGTTCCAATTGGCCGACAGACCTGACAGGATGCTTCAGCGTGAAACGGCCCAACTTCTTGGTGATAGTGGCAGACGACCTCGGATTCTCCGACATCGGCGCATTCGGCGGGGAGATCGACACCCCCGACCTGGACCGGCTGGCCTACGCCGGGATCCGGTTCACCGATTTTCATTCGGCGCCGGCCTGTTCACCGACCCGGTCGATGCTGCTGACCGGAACCGACCACCACATCGCCGGCATCGGCACCATGCTCGAAGTCGTGCCGCCCGGGTTCAAGGGCGCGCCCGGCTATGAGGGCTATCTCAACGACCGGGTGGTGGCGTTGCCAGAGCTGCTGCGCGATGCCGGCTACCTGACACTGATGGCGGGCAAATGGCATCTCGGCAACACGATCGACCGGACGCCGTGGGCCCGCGGATTCGAGCGTTCGTTCGCGCTGCTGCCGGGTGGCGCCAGCCATTACGGCACCGTCACCGGCGACTTCTTGCCGGCGCTCTCGGTGTATACCGAAGACGACCAGTTCGTGTCGGTCGACGACGACTTCTACTCGTCGGACTTCTACGCCGACACGTTGCTGCGGTATTTCCGGGAACGTTCCGCCGACCCGGAAGGCCAGGACCGGCCGTTCTTCGCGTACCTGCCCTTCCAGGCGCCGCACTGGCCGCTGCAGGCGCCCGAGGAAACCATTGCGAAATATCGCGGTCGCTACGACGCCGGTCCGGACGCGTTGCGCGAGGAGCGGCTGGCCGCGCTCAAACGGCTCGGGCTGTGCCCACCCGACGTCACCGCGCACCCGGTCGTGCCGGACGGAGCGCCGGAGTGGTCGGAGATGACCGCCGACGAGCAGGCCCTCTCGGCCCGCAGCATGGAGGTCTACGCCGCGATGGTGGACCGGATGGATCAGAACATCGGCCGAGTGATCGACTACCTCACCGAAACCGGTGAACTCGACAACACGGTCGTGGTCTTCCTGTCCGACAACGGCGCGGAGGGAGCGATCGTCGAGGCGATGCCGATCCTCGGTGGCGTGATCGCCGCCGAGATCGAACGGAATTGGGACAACAGCCTCGACAATCTGGGTGCCCCCACCTCGTTCATCTGGTACGGCCCCCGCTGGGCGCAGGCCGCCACGGCGCCATCACGCTTGCACAAGGCGTTCACCACCGAGGGCGGCATCCGGGTGGTCGGGTTCATCACCTGGCCGGGCTTCGACCGGCAGCATCAGATCGGCACCGCGTTCAGCACCGTGATGGACATCGCTCCGACCGTGCTGGAACTCGCCGGCGTCACGCATCCCGGCACCGAATACCAGGGCCGCGCAGTAGAACCCATGCGCGGCGGGTCGCTGGTGCCATATCTGTCCGGCGGCGCCGAGGCGGTACACGACGCCGACACAGACACCGGATGGGAGTTGTTCGGTCGTCGCGCCATCCGCCGGGGCGACTGGAAAGCGCTCTACTTGCCCCAGCCATACGGCCCAGGCGACTGGCAACTCTACGATCTCTCCGCCGATCCGGGCGAAGTCCACGACCTGGCCGCCTCGCAGCCGGACAAGCTGACCGAGCTTCTCGCGCTGTGGGATCGCTACGTCGAGGACACCGGCGTAATCCTGGATCCCATTTCGCTTTTCGACGTCGACCCGCAGACTCTCGCCCAAGGTTAGCCTCGTCGGGTGAGCCGGATCGGGACCGACGAACTGCGCGACGCCGTGCTCGACGAAGGATCGTTCCTCAGCTGGGACACCGCGCCCACGGCGTTGCCCATGACCGAGTCGTACGCCCGCGAGCTGGCCGACGCACGAGCCGCCAGCGGCCTCGACGAATCGGTGCTGACCGGCGAGGGCCGAGTGGTCGGGCGCCGGGTGGCGGTGGTGGTCTGCGAGTTCGACTTCCTCGGCGGCTCGATCGGGGTTGCCGCGGCCGAGCGGATCACCGCCGCGGTGCAACGCGCCACAGCCGAGCGGCTGCCGCTGCTGGCGTCGCCGAGCTCCGGTGGCACCCGGATGCAAGAAGGCACCGTCGCATTTCTGCAGATGGTCAAGATCGCCGCGGCCGTCACCCTGCACAAACAGGCACATCTGCCCTACCTGGTGTACCTGCGCCACCCGACCACCGGCGGGGTGTTCGCATCGTGGGGTTCGCTGGGCCACGTCACCATCGCCCAGCCGGACGCTCTGATCGGCTTTCTGGGGCCGCGGGTGTACGAGCAGCTCTACGGCGAACCGTTCCCGCCCGACGTGCAAACGGCAGAGAACCTGCAGCGACACGGGGTGATCGACGCCGTCGTAGCGCTGGGCGAACTGCGCGGCGTCCTTGACCGGACGCTCACCGTGGTCGCCGACGACGCGGGGCCGGCACCGGACCCGCCATCGCCCGAACCGCTGCCCGATGTCCCGGCGTGGGACTCGGTGGTGGCGTCGCGGCGGCCGGACCGGCCCGGGGTCAGACATCTGCTGCGACACGGTTGTACCGACCAGGTGCTGTTGTCGGGAACAGGGCAGGGCGAAGCCGCAACCATGCTGCTGGCACTGGCCCGGTTCGCCGGTCAGCCCGCGGTGCTGCTGGGCCAGCAGCGCGTCGTCGGCGGGCTCGTCGGGCCGGCTGCACTGCGCGAGGCCCGCCGCGGCATGACGTTGGCGGCCGGCCTGCGGCTGCCGCTGGTGCTGGTCATCGACACCGCCGGCCCCGCGCTGTCGGCCGAGGCCGAAGAGGGTGGCCTGGCCGGCGAGATCGCGCACTGCCTGTCTGAGCTAGTCACCCTGGACACCCCGACCGTGTCGGTGCTGCTCGGCCAGGGCAGCGGCGGGCCTGCCCTGGCGATGGTGCCCGCCGACCGGGTGCTGGCCGCGCTGCATGGCTGGCTGGCGCCGCTGCCGCCCGAGGGCGCCAGCGCGATCGTGTTCCGCGACACCGTGCATGCCCCTGAACTGTCTGCCGCACAGGGCATCCGATCGGCGGAATTGCTGGCGTCCGGCATCGTCGACACCATCGTGCCGGAGCACCCCGACGCCGCCGACGAAGCGAAAGAGTTCTCCGCACGCCTGTCCGCGGCGATCGCCGTCGAGCTGCACTCACTTCGCTCAATGCCCGACCCGGACCGCATGGCGACCCGGTTGCGGCGCTACCGCAACATCGGGCTGCCCTGAATCGGGGCCGCCGCGCCGGTCCCTCGAGCGGGTGTTCCCACAGCTAAGCGGGATGATCAGGCATCATGGGCGACATGGACACTGGTGTGCCTTCACCTCGGGTGTTGGTTGTGGACGACGACTCCGACGTGCTTGCCTCGTTGGAGCGCGGACTGCGGTTGTCCGGATTCGAAGTGTCGACCGCGGTCGACGGCGCCGAGGCGTTGCGCAGCGCCACCGAAACCAGGCCGGATGCGATCGTGCTCGACATCAACATGCCGGTGCTGGACGGTGTCAGCGTGGTGACCGCGCTGCGGGCCATGGACAACGACGTGCCGGTATGTGTCCTGAGCGCGCGCAGCTCAGTCGACGACCGGGTGGCCGGCTTGGAGGCCGGCGCCGACGACTACCTGGTCAAGCCCTTCGTGCTGGCCGAGTTGGTGGCGCGGGTGCGTGCGCTGCTGCGCCGCCGCGGGTCCACCGCGTCGTCGTCCTCGGAAACCATCACGGTCGGCCCGCTGGAGGTCGACATCCCGGGTCGACGGGCCAGGGTCAACGGTGTCGACGTCGACTTGACCAAGCGTGAGTTCGACCTGTTGGCAGTGCTTGCCGAGCACAAAACCGCGGTGCTGTCTCGCGCACAGTTGCTGGAATTGGTGTGGGGTTACGACTTCGCGGCCGACACCAACGTCGTCGACGTGTTCATCGGATATTTGCGCCGCAAGCTGGAAGCCGGTGGCGGCCCTCGGCTGCTGCACACCGTGCGCGGGGTGGGATTCGTCCTGCGCCTGCAATGACGGGACTGAACATGAATTTCTTATCGAGAATCCTGACCCGTACGCCCTCGTTGCGTGCGCGGGTGGTGGTGGCGACCGTCATCGGCGCGGCGATTCCGGTGCTGATCGTCGGCGCGGTCGTCTGGGTCGGCATCACCAACGACCGCAAGGAACGGCTGGACCGCCGTCTCGACGAGGCGGCCGGCTTCGCGATTCCGTTTGTGCCCCGCGGGCTTGGCCAAATTCCCAAATCCCCCAACGACCAGGATGCGATCATCACCGTGCGCCGTAGTGCTGGTGAGATGACGTCCAACTCGAAGGTCACGTTGCCGGAACTACCGGCCGGCTACGCCGACACCTACGTCGACGGGGTGCGCTACCGGGTACGCACCGTGGACATTCCGCCACCGCACCCGATGTTGGTGGCGGTGGGCGCGACCTATGACGCCACCATCGCCGACACCAATAACCTGCACCGGCGGGTGATCTTGATCTGTGGGTTCTCCATCGTCGCAGCCGCGGTGTTTGCCTGGCTGCTGGCCACTTTCGCGGTGCGGCCGTTCAAACGGCTGGCACAGCAGACCAGGGCGATCGATGCCGGCGACGAAAGACCGCAGATCAAAGTGCGAGGCGCCACCGAGGCCGTGGAGATCGCCGAGGCCTTGCGCGGCATGCTGCAACGTATCTGGAACGAGCAGAACCGCACGAAGGAGGCGCTGGAATCGGCCCGGGACTTCGCGGCGGTGTCCTCGCATGAGTTGCGCACGCCGCTGACCGCGATGCGCACCAACCTCGAGGTGCTGGCCACCCTCGACCTTCCCGACGAGCAGCGCAAAGAAGTGATCAACGACGTGATCCGCACTCAATCACGAATCGAGGCAACGTTATCCGCGCTGGAACGGCTGGCGCAGGGTGAGCTCTCGACGTCAGAGGATCATGTGCCGGTCGACATCACCGAACTGCTCGACCGCGCGGCGCACGACGCCATACGGATCTACCCCGACCTCGACGTGTCCCTCGCGCCGTCGCCGACCTGCATCATCGTCGGGCTGCCCGCCGGCCTACGCCTTGCCGTGGACAACGCGATCGCCAATGCCGTCAAACACGGCGGCGCCACCCGCGTTCAGCTTTCCGCGGTCAGCTCGCGGGCCGGCGTGGAGATCGCCGTCGACGACAACGGCGGCGGCTTGCCCGAAGAGGAGCGCCAAGTGGTGTTCGAGCGGTTCTCCCGCGGCTCCACCGCGTCGCACTCGGGCTCCGGCCTTGGTCTGGCGTTGGTGGCCCAGCAGGCACACCTGCACGGCGGCACGGCGGCGCTGGAAAACAGCCCGCTGGGTGGAGTACGCCTGCTGCTACAGCTGCCGCCGCCGAGCTGACTATCACGCTACGTTTCGGTTCTGCCCCTGTACCACGCTGTGAAACCGCCCTCCTCAGCGGATTCCGCGTCTTTGAACCAAACTTCGGCAATGGTCTGCTTGTAGTGGGGGCTGTCCGGGGTGTGATAGAGCATGGAATCCTCGTTGCCCTTCACCGGCCAACCCTGTGGACCACTGCCGTCAGGCCGAGGACGGGCTGAACCCGTGCCGTAGGGACTGTCCGTTTCAGCCTCCGGCGGGCTCTTCGCGGGCGCGGCAGCAGCAGCGGCGCCAGCGGGCACCGTGGCCGTCGGCGACTCCGATTGTGCCGCCGCACCGGCCGAGGAGCTCACCGGCACTTCACGTTTGACGCGTCGAATGGTCAGGGCGAGCGTCAGCAGCAGCCCGAGCACGAAGGCCACCCCGATCAGCCACCAGTTCACCTGGGCCATCAACGTCCTCCGATCGGACGTGAGCCGGGTAACTCCGTCAAAGCTTGCTCTTCGGTGGTGCGCCTGATCGAGACGGCGGTGATCAGCAAGGCAACCGCAGAGCCGGCGACGAAAGCCACCAGATACCACAACCATTGGATGATGAAGTCCATGTCGGATTCTCCTTAGCTGACGGCGATTTCAACACGGCGATTCTTGGCTTGACCGTCCGGACCACCGTTGCCGGCTACCGGACCGGCAGAACCGAGACCCTTGGCGGTCAGCTGATCACCGGTGACACCTTGAGCGATCAGGTAATCGGCGACAGCGGCCGCCCGGTTGACGCTCAACGGCACGTTGATGGCGTCGTTGCCGGTGCCGTCGGTGTAGCCGTTGATGGTGACTTTCGCACCCGCGCAGGCCTTCAGCTTGTCGGCAATGTGATTCAACGTCTGTTCATCGGCCGGGGTCAACGTGAACCCGTCGGTGGGAAAGGTAATCGGTCCCAACGCTTTGATGTCCGCTGACAAGTTCGCGCACGCATGTCCCGCGCCGTTGGGCGCGGGCGCAGGACTCGGGGGTCCGCTTGACATGACTGGACCGTTGGCCGCCATCGTGTCAACGATATTCAAGTTGGGCCACGCCGCATTGGCTGCTTGCTCGATTGCATTTTGTTGATCTCCCGATCCCGCCGTTCCGGTCAGCGTGATGGTGTCGCCCTTGACCGCGAGGCCGAAATCGGGAACCGATGCGGCCGCCTTGAAAACCGCTGCCGCATTGGAGAAATCAAGCGAGATGATATCGGGGTTGATGCGCAGGCCATCAACGAGGTTGACGTTCGGCCCGAAACCCGCCTTCAGCGCTTCCAGCAGCGAGTCCTTTCCTTCTGGGCTGGGCAAGTCTCCAAAAAGCTTGATGTCGTTGTCAATTCGGACGATTGAGACCGGCGACAACGACAAGGCGGGCATCGTCGGCGTCTTCGGCGCTCCGCCGTGCGGATTGGGTACGTTCAAGGTCGGCAACGCGCCGGTCGGACCGTTGATTTGGGGCCTGTTCCGGTCCAGTTCGCCATAGCCGATTACGCCCAGCAGCAAGGGAATAACCACCAGGCCAATCAACCACGGCAGGCCCGGCCGTCGCCGATAGAACTTCGACGTTCGCCGCCATGCAGTCGGCTCGGGTGCTTCATCGGAACCCGTCACTGGGTCCTCCCTCACATCGACGAACGAGACAGCGCCTTTAGCGGGCGCTGAGCAGATCGATGACGAAGATCAGCGTCTTGCCTGACAGCTGATGCCCTGAGCCGGCCGGCCCATAAGCCTGCGCCGGCGGGATGATGAGCTGGCGCCGACCGCCGACCTTCATTCCGGGAATGCCGTCCTGCCAACCCTGGATGAGCCCTTGCAGCGGGAATTCGATGGACTGGCCGCGACCCCACGAGCTGTCGAATTCTTCGCCGGTGTCGTAATCGACCCCGACATAGTGCACCTCGACATTGCCGCCCGGCGCGGCTTCGGGTCCGTCGCCGATCACCAGGTCTTCGACGATGAGTTCGGCGGGCGCTGGGCCGCTGGGAAATTGAATTTCAGGTTTGCTTGACACCCGATCGACCCTAGTCCGGCACACTTGACTCGTGGAAGAGGACCGAAATGACTGACAACACCGACAACGACGCCCTGTCGCGTATTCACGACCTCGTCGCCGAAGAAAAAACACTTCGACAACAGATACAGGACCGCCAAATCAGCGAGTCCGAAGAGCACGAGCGGCTGCGCCGGGTCGAGATCGAACTCGACCAGTGCTGGGACTTGCTGAGGCAGCGTCGGGCGCTGCGCGAAACCGGTGGCGATCCCCGCGACGCCGCGGTGCGGCCTGCCGGCGAGGTCGAGGGCTACCTGGGCTGAGGAGATGGTTGCCGACCCGGGTGAAGTCGACGCGGTCATCGTGGGTGGCGGGCACAACGGTCTCGTCGCCGCCGGATACCTGGCCCGGGCCGGCCTGCGGGTGCGGCTGCTGGAACGCCTGCAGCGGGTCGGCGGTGCCGCGGTGTCGGCGCCGATCTTCGACGGCGTCGACGCCCGGCTGTCGCGGTATGCGTACCTGGTAAGCCTGTTGCCGACGCGCATTCTCGACGACCTGGGCGCCACGGTCCGGTTGGCCCCGCGGCCGTATTCGTCCTACACCCCCGATCCGACCACCGGCGGACGCACCGGCCTGCTGGTCGGTCCGCACAGCACGTTCGGTGCCATCGGTGCCCACGACGACGAACGGGCCTTCGCCGAGTTCTACCGGCGCTGCCGCCTGGTGACCGGGCGACTTTGGCCGACCCTGTTGGAGCCGCTGCAGACCCGCAAACAGGCCCGCGCAGCCGTCGTCGGTAGCGATCCAGAGGCGGCCGCGGCGTGGCGGGCCATGGTCGACCGACCGATCGGCCGGGCGATCGCCGAGGCGCTCGGCAATGATGTGGTGCGCGGCGTGGTAGCGACCGACGCGCTGATCGGCACCTTCGCCCGGCTCGACGACCCGTCGCTGCAGCAGAATGTCTGCTTCCTGTATCACCTGCTCGGCGGCGGCGTCGGGGACTGGCACGTCCCGGTCGGCGGCATGGGTGCGGTGAGCGCTGCACTGGCCACCGCGGCGTCCGGCGGTGGGGCCGAAATCATCACCGGCGCCGAGGTTTACGCCGTCGACCCGGACGGCGAGGTGCGCTACCGGCGACACGACGACGAGCACGTGGTGCGCGGCCGTTTCGTGTTAGCCGGCGTCACACCGGCGGCACTGGCCGACCTGCTCGGCGAACCGGCGCCGGCGCCGGCCCCGGGCGCTCAAGTCAAGGTGAACATGATGCTGCGACGGCTGCCGCGGTTGCGCGACGACGGCGTGACACCCGAGCAGGCTTTCGGCGGAACGTTGCACGTCAACGAGACCTGGACGCAATTGGACGCGGCGTATTCCCGGGCGACCGCTCAGACGTTGCCGGATCCACTTCCGTGCGAGATCTACTGCCATTCGCTGACCGACCCGAGCATCGTGTCTCCCGCGCTGCGCGAATCGGGGGCAGCGACCTTGACTGTGTTCGGTCTGCACACGCCCCATTCGATGTTCTCTGACGACGAACCCGGGCGAGTGCGTGACCTGCTCACCGATGCCGTGCTGAAGTCGCTGAATACCGTGCTGGCCGAACCGATTCAGGATGTGCTGATGAGCGATGCCAACGGGTTGCCCTGCATCGAAACGACGACCACGCTGGACTTGGAACACGCGCTGGGAATGACCGGCGGCAACATCTTCCACGGCGCCTTGAGCTGGCCGTTCGCCGATGACGACGACCGGCGGGATACCCCGGCACGGCACTGGGGTGTGGCCACCGCCCACGAGCGAATTCTGCTGTGCGGCTCAGGTGCGCGACGCGGCGGAGCGGTCTCGGGTATCGGTGGCCACAACGCCGCGATGGCGGTGCGCCAATCGTGGTAGCCGAGGCTGGCCCGATGGTGGCGACCCGCTTCGCCCGGCTACGCCGCGCTCACGATCGCCACTACCCGATGGTGGCGACCCGCTTCGCCCGGCTACGCCGCGCTCACGATCGCCACTACCGCGCGTCGATGGTGGCGTACTTGCGCTCGGTGTAACCGGTGTAGATCTGGCGGGGACGCCCGATCTTGCTGTCGCCTTCGTCGTGCATCTCGCGCCAGTGGGCGATCCAGCCGGGCAGCCGCCCGAGCGCGAACAGCACGGTGAACATCCGGGTCGGGAATCCCAGCGCCCGGTAGATCAGCCCGGTGTAGAAGTCGACGTTCGGGTACAGCTTGCGCTCGATGAAGTAGTCGTCGGTCAGCGCCGCCTCTTCGAGCTCCTTGGCGATGCTCAGCAGGTCGTCGTCACCGCCAAGCTTGCCCAGGATCTTGTCGGCCTGTTCCTTGACGATGCGGGCCCGCGGGTCGTAGTTCTTGTAGACGCGGTGACCGAAGCCCATCAACTTGACGCCGGCCTCGCGGTTCTTCACCTTGCGAACGAACTCGCCGACGTCGTCGTCGCTTTCCCGGATCTGCTCGAGCATCTCCAGCACGGCCTGGTTGGCGCCGCCGTGCAGCGGGCCCCACAGCGCGTTGATGCCGCCGGAAATCGAGGTGAACAGGTTGGCCTGCGACGATCCCACCAGGCGCACGGTTGACGTCGAACAGTTCTGCTCATGGTCGGCGTGCAGGATGAGCAGCAGGTCCAGCGCCCGGACGATCTCCGGGTCGGGCTCGTAGGGCTCGGCGGGCAGGCCGAACGTCATCCGCAGGAAGTTTTCCACCAGCGACAGCGAGTTGTCCGGGTAGAGGAACGGCTGGCCGACCGACTTCTTATAGGCGTAGGCGGCGATGGTCGGCAGCTTGGCCAGCAGCCGGATCGTGGACAGCTCGACCTGCTCAGTGTCGGTGGGGTCCAGGGAATCCGGGTAGTACGCCGAGAGCGCGTTGACCGCGCTGGACAGCACCGGCATCGGGTGCGCGTTACGCGGGAAGCCGTCGAAGAATCGCTTCAGATCCTCGTGCAGCATCGTGTGCAGCTGGATGTGACGGGTGAAGGCGGCCAGTTGATCCTGGGTCGGCAGCTCGCCGTGAATCAGCAGGTAGCTCACCTCGATGAACGTCGACTTTTCGGCGAGCTGCTCGATCGGAATGCCGCGGTAGCGCAGGATGCCGGCGTCGCCGTCGATATAGGTGATCGAGCTCTTGCAAGCGGCTGTGTTGACGAAACCGTTGTCAAACGTGGTGTAGCCGGTCTTGGACAACAGTGGGCCGAGCGCAATGCCGTCGGCCCCCTCGGTTGCCTGGACGATGTCGAGATCCAACTCACCACCCGGGTACTTGAGAGTGGCGGTGTCGTCGGTTGCGGCCACGGGAACCCCTTTGCGATCTCGGCTGATGCTGGCCCTACAAGGATGCGTACAAGTGAAGGTAGTCGTTGTCGCGACGGCGCGCCTGCGCGGGGGCGGCGTCGGCCGCTCAGGCGCCCGCGCGGCGGTTCGGCCCGGCATCCGGCGCCGCCTGCCGCGGCGGCTGCGCCGGATCGCTCGGCGCTCGGTAACGGACGAAAGCCGGCGCGATGACAGCCGCGATCAGCACCCCGACAACTACCAAAACACCACCCCCGACCACCGCGGCCGCTGTCCCGACGATGGCCGCCGCGGCACCGTGCGCCGCATCGGCCAGCCGCGGTCCACCTGCTACAACCACGACAAACACGCCCTGCAGCCGACCCCGAAGGTCGTCGGATGCGGCCTGCTGCAGGATCGTCGACCGGAAAGCGGCCGACACCATATCCGCGCCGCCGCCGACTGCCAGGAAGCGCGAGCGCGGCCCATAGCAGCAGACCCGCGCGACCGTGAGCAGCATCACTGGCCAAACCGAAGCCGGCAACTGTCACACCCCACACCAAAATCGCGACAATCACCGCAGACCCCTGCCGCCTGATCCGCGGCAACCAGCCCGAGAAGACACCGCCGGCAACCGCGCCGGCCGACATGGCCGCCGACAGCAACGCCACCACTGTTCCGCCCTGCAGCGGACCGCCGAAGCTCTCATGGGCCATCTGCGGGAACAGCGCCCGCGGCATCCCGAGGATCATCGCGATCAGGTCGACCACGAAAGACAGGGTGAGCGCCGGTGTCGGCGAAGAACCTCCGCGGCTTCACGCCGGCATCGTCACCGCGCTCAGGGTTGCAGGCGTTCGACGAGTCCGCCGACGATACGAATTCGGTTGTGCAACCGGTCTTCCCGTCCTTGCCAGAACTCCACCTCGGCGGGCGCGATGCGGTACCCGCCCCAGTTCGGCGGAACCGGGACCTGCTCGGAGTCGGCGAAGCGAGCCGACACCGCGGCGAGCTGGTCGACCAACGCAGCACGGGAGGCAATCGGCCGGGACTGATGTGACGCCCACGCGCCCAGCTGCGAGCCGCGCGGCCGCCTCGACCAGTACTCCCAGGTGGCCTGCGGATCGACCTTGGTCACCGGACCGCGGATATGGAACTGCCTGTTCAGCAAATACCACGGGAACGTCGCCGATGCGTACGGCGTCGCCTCCAACTCGTCTCCCTTGGCCGAATCGTAGTTGCTGAAGAAGGTGATTCCGTCCTCGTCGACGCCCTTGCACAGCACTGATCGGCTGACTGGTCTTCCCGACTTGACGGTGGCCAGCACCATCGCGTTGGGCTCGGCGACACCCGCGCGCTCGGCGTCGCCAATCCACTTGCGCAACAAGGCAAGCCAACCGTCGTCGAGCCAGTCGACGTCGAGGTCAGGGCTACCATCCTTCTCCACGGAGCCGTACTCCATTCGCATCGCCGCCAGGTGCTGGTTGTCTGGTCCTGCCATCGCGCCAACGGTACCCGCGGCCGGTCCCGCCTTAGTTACCGACCGGTAGCGACCGGTACACGGTCGCGTGGGAGAATTTCGGCATGCCTGTCATCTCGGACAAGATCCCGGAGAATTTCGTTGCCGGTCTCGAGGGGGTGGTGGCATTCACCACCGAGATCGCCGAGCCCGACAAGGACGGCGGCGCCCTGCGCTACCGCGGTGTCGACATCGAGGACCTGGTTGGCCAGCGCGTCACCTTCGGCGACGTCTGGGCTTTGCTGGTGGATGGAAAGTTCGGCGACGGGCTGCCGCCCGCCGAGCCGTTCCCGCTGCCGATTCACAGCGGCGACGTGCGGGTCGACGTGCAGGCCGGCCTGGCGATGCTGGCGCCCATCTGGGGATACCAGCCGCTGCTCGACATCGACGATGTCATCGCCCGTGACCAGCTGGCCCGCGCCTCCGTCATGGCCCTGTCCTATGTGGCCCAGTCGGCCCGCGGCATCTACCAGCCTGCGGTTCCTCAACGGATTATTGACGAATGTCCAACGGTCACAGCGCGTTTCATGACTCGGTGGCAGGGTGAGCCGGATCCCAGGCATGTGGAGGCCGTCGACGCGTACTGGGTTTCGGCCGCGGAGCACGGGATGAACGCCTCGACGTTCACCGCCCGGGTGATCGCGTCGACCGGCGCCGACGTCGCGGCGGCGCTGTCGGGGGCGATCGGCGCGATGAGCGGCCCGCTGCACGGCGGCGCGCCGGCGCGGGTGCTGCCGATGCTCGAAGAGGTCGAGCGCACCGGTGACGCACGCGGTTTGGTCAAGGGAATCCTGGACCGCCGCGAGAAGCTGATGGGCTTTGGCCACCGGGTGTACCGGGCCGAGGATCCGCGGGCACGCGTGTTGCGGGCGACCGCCAAGCGGTTGGGCGCACCGCGCTACGACGTGGCCTTGGCCGTCGAGGAGGCCGCGCTGTCGGAGCTGCGGGAGCGGCGTCCGGACCGGCCGATCGAGACCAATGTCGAGTTCTGGGCTGCGGTGATTCTGGACTTCGCGCAGGTGCCGCCAAGGATGATGCCGGCGATGTTCACCTGCGGCCGCACCGCCGGGTGGTGCGCTCACATCCTTGAACAGAAGCGGCTGGGCAAACTGGTTCGCCCGTCGGCCATCTACATCGGCCCGGAGCCGCGTAGCCCGGAGTCCGTCGACGGCTGGGACCGGGTTCGCCCGGGGTCCTGATCTTCGCCGGACTGCGTTGACCCTTAAGCCAATTCGCGTATCAGATCGGCCAGCCGACGCCGCAACGGGTGCGTCGGCGCGGCAGCCGCGACTTCGAGCATGGCGGCGATCGAGGTGAACTTGTTACGCGGCCGATCGCCGAGTTCGCCGCGGGCCACCTCTGCGGCATCGATGGCGCGCCATCCGGCGGCGTCGACGACGGCGGGCTGCCGCTCGCGGACAAGGTTGTCCAGCGCCGACGGTTTGCCGATCGGGCCATGCAACAGTCCGGCATTGAAATCGTCGACCAGTCGCTGCACCGTCTGCGACGCACACGACTTGTTGGTACCGATGAACCCCGTCGGCCCGCGCTTGATCCAACCCGCCACGTACGCACCGTGCACGGGCTGGCCCGAGTCCGGGTACACAACGCGGCCACCGTTGTTCGGCACCACTCCCGCGCTGTCGTCGAACGGCAGATCCTTAATCGCCTTGCCGTGGTAGCCGACCGAGCTCAACACCAGGCCGGCCTCGATCCGGTGCACCTCGTCGGTGCCGGTGACCAAGAAGTCCATCCCGCTGGCTCGCCGCTCCCCCCAAACACGCTGAGGCGTCAGATGGTAGGCCAGCCGGATCCGCGGCCGCGCCTGCGACTGCGCCGGCGTCGTGGCGTCGCCGAGCTTGGTCAAGACCTCCAGCTTCTGCCTCGTCAAAACGTCCGAGACGGTGGTCAGGTCGCGCAACACCGATTCGTGGTCGGCAGCCGTGAGAACGACCTCTGCCGTAGTGGTCAGTCCGATCAACTCGGGCAGCGTGAACGCCGACTGTGCGGGCCCGCGCCGAGCGGCGATCACCACCTCTTGCACCCGTGAATCGCGCAATGCCGTCAAGGCGTGATCGGAGATGTCGGTGCGGGCCAGCTCGTCTCGGTCGGCGGTCAGCACGCGCGCCACGTCAATGGCGACGTTGCCGTTGCCGACCACGATGACCCGCTCGTGGCTCAGATCGACTGGCAGGTCGGTGAAATCGGGGTGACCGTTGATCCAGGCCACCAGCTCGGTGGCGGTGCCGGTGCCGGGCAAGCCCATCCCGTCGATGTCCAGCCGGCGGTCATTGGGCGCGCCAACGGCGTAGATGACGGCGTGGTGATGCGCCAGCAAGTCGTCGTGGCTCAGGTGCTTGCCGATCTCGAGGTTGAGGAAGAACCGGAATTCGCGGCGACGGGCGATCCGGTCGAAGAGCTTGGTGACCCGCTTGGTGGTCTGGTGGTCCGGTGCCACCCCGGCGCGCACCAGTCCGTAAGGGGCGGGCAGCTTTTCGAAAACATTGACCCGAACGCCGTGTTGGGTCAACAGTTCGTCGGCTGCGTACATCGCGGCCGGCCCGGATCCCACGATGGCCACGGTCAGCGGCCCGCCATGACTGCTGTGATTCACCTGTGGTGCAGGGATCACCGGCGCCAGTTTGGATGTCGGCGGTAGTTTCTGGCCGGCCGGGAGCTCTGGATAGTACGACGCGTTGAGCGCGATAAAGGGTTGCTGCTCAAGCGTCAGCTGGGCCTCGGGTGCGATAGCGCCCACCGGGCAGGCACTTACGCAGGCGCCGCAGTCCACGCAGGCCACCGGATCGATGTAGAGCATCTCAGCGGAGGCAAAGCCCGGTTCATCCGGAGATGGGTGGATGCAGTTCACCGGACAGGCGTAAACACAGGACCCGTCGCTACAACACGACTGGGTAATCACATGCGGCATAGGAGGCGGAGTCTCCTATGCAGCCGGCGCGACGGCAAGGTGCTGGCGCTGCGGTTCGCTGCGGTAGCGGGACGCCTTGCCGTCGATCTTGCAGATCCGCCATATCAGCTTGGCCAGCGGGTTCATCAAACCGGTGTCGCGGCAAAGCATCCGGACGTCGCCGAACATGTCACGCAGCATTTGGCGCGACTCCGGCGAGCGGAAGAACACCTCTTTGCGGACCTGACGCGGGATGTCGAATTCTCGCCAGAACGCCCTGGGCGGCACCACGATCGCCGAACACAGGATCCGCATCGTGATCGGCACGTACAACGAGAGCACGAACCGCTTGCGGCGCGGCAAGTGCGGCACTCGTTTACGCAGGTACTCGTGCGCGAACGAGATGTGGCGAGCCTCCTCGGCCACGTGGATGGCCATCACCCGCTCCATGATCGGGTGCAGCTCCTTGCCCTCGCGCAACACGTTCTTCTGGGTGTGGTCGATGGGCTCTTCGCCGGCCAGGATGCCGAACCAGAACGGGATCGGCAGCGGCCCCGCCACCAGAGGAATCGCCGGTTGAATCCATTTCAGCAGCCGAGGCATGCCCGGCACGTCGAGGCCGATGTGGTTCACCATCTCCTGGAACATCATGGTGTGGTTGCACTCTTCGACCGCTTCGTGCAAGCAATACCGGTACTCCGGTGAGCCGTTGGGCACCCAGAACGCGTACTCCATCAGGCCGCGGATCAGGATGGACTCGAAGTGCAAACCGACCTTGGCGACGTTGGCCTGACGCCACATGCCGATCTGGATCTGACGTTCGTCGGACTGCGCCTGGTACCAAGGGTGGCGGCCCAGCGGGTCGGTCACCGGCAGTCTCCAGCGCGGGTCGTTGTCGATGACCGCGAACTCGGGCGACTTCCAGTCGATGTCGGTGTACGGGTTGAAATTGCGCCGCACCGACCCCTCGGACAGTGTGGTCAGCATCTCTACGTACTTCGTGTCGTCCTGGACGTCCATGTTGCGGCGCCACCGGCGAACGATCTTCGTCCGAGCCGTTTTCTGGCCCATTCTCAGCCTCCTGACGAGGTTTACATTTGGACGCGCTATGTCCAACACAGTACCGGAGGTATCGCAAACTTACTAGACCCCTTGGCGCGGTGTGGTTGAGGCGCGAGCGACTCTCAAGCTGTGGCCTGGCTCACATTCCCACCCGTCGGATCGGCCGCTGCGGCAGCCGTCAGGACCGATCACTAACCTGATGAGCATGGCTGAGCAGCTCGCGACTTCCCTGACCATTCCGGACGACATCAAGCCCGGTGACGGACGCTTCGGATCCGGCCCTTCGAAAGTCCGACCGGAACAACTGCAGACTCTTTCGACCAGCGCCGCCGCGCTTTTCGGCACGTCGCACCGGCAGGCCCCGGTGAAAGATCTGGTCGGCCGGGTGCGCGACGGGCTGCGAGACTTCTTCTCGGTGCCCGACGGCTACGAGGTGGTGCTGGGCAACGGCGGGGCGACGGCGTTCTGGGATGCCGCGGCGTTCGGGCTGATCGACAAGCGGTCATTGCACTTGAGCTATGGCGAATTCAGCGCGAAGTTCGCATCTGCGGTCGCCAAGAATCCGTTCGTCGGCGAGCCGATCATCATCAAAGCCGACCCCGGCGGTGCGCCCGACCCGCAGAGCGACCCGTCGGTCGACGTGATCGCCTGGGCGCACAACGAGACCTCGACGGGTGTCGCGGTGCCGATAGCACGGCCGCACGGCTCCGGCGATGCGCTGATCGTCATCGACGCCACCTCCGGCGCCGGCGGCCTCCCGGTCGACATCACCGACACCGACGCCTACTACTTCGCTCCGCAGAAGAACTTCGCCAGCGACGGCGGCTTGTGGCTGGCGATTCTGAGCCCGGCGGCGCTGAGCCGGATCGAGGCCATCGCCGAGTCGGGGCGATGGGTGCCGGACTTTTTGTCGCTGCCGATCGCGGTGGAGAACAGCCTCAAGAACCAGACCTACAACACCCCGGCCATCGCGACATTGGTGCTGCTGGCCGAGCAGATCGAGTGGCTGCTAGGCAACGGCGGGCTGGACTGGGCGGTCAAGCGCACCGCGGACTCCTCGCAACGGTTGTACACCTGGGCGCAGGCCCGGCCCTACACCACGCCATTCGTTACCGACCCGAAGTTGCGCTCCCAAGTGGTGGGCACCATCGACTTCAACGATGACGTCGACGCCGCAGCGGTGGCCAAGGTGCTACGCGCCAACGGCATCGTCGACACCGAGCCGTACCGCAAACTCGGGCGCAACCAGTTGCGGGTAGCCATGTTCCCCGCCGTCGAACCTGACGACGTCAGCGCGCTCACCGAGTCCATCGACTGGGTGGTCGAGCACCTCTAGCGCGCGGCAGGCAAAAAGCCCAGGTGTTACCGCGTGTCCAGCCTGGCTGTGGCCGCAAACTGGGTTACAGTTCGCAGCTGACAGGCCTGGCGCGCTGGGCTGCGAGCGGCCTGCTAGGAGACACTATGCGGGAACTCAAGATCGTCGGACTCGATCTCGACGGCAAACACATCATCTGCGAGGGCGACAACCCCGCCGACAAGTTCAAGATGCGCGTCGACGACCGGTTGCGTGCGGCGTTACGCGGTGACGGGGCCCGGGTGGCTCAAACCCACATCGACATCGAGGTCACCAACATGCTGAGTCCCAAGGAGATTCAAGCCCGCATCCGGGCGGGTGCATCCGTCGAGCAGCTCGCGGCGGCCGCCGGAGCGGACATCGAGCGGGTGGAAAGGTTCGCCCACCCGGTGCTGCTGGAACGCTCACGGGCTGCCGAGCTGGCAACCGCCGCACATCCCGTTCTCGGCGACGGCCCGTCGGTGCTGACGCTGCTGGAGACCGTCACATCGTCGCTGCTGACGCGTGGCCTGAACCCCGACAACACGATGTGGGACGCCTGGCGCAATGAGGATGGCCGCTGGACGGTCCAGCTGGGCTGGAAAGCGGGTCGCTCGGACAACATCGCGCATTTCCGCTTCTGCCCAGGCGCTCACGGCGGAACCGTCACCGCTGTCGATGACGCAGCCAGTGAGCTGATCGACCCCAATTTCGACCGTCCGCTGCGCCCGGTCGCACCGGTTGCCCAACTCGACTTCGACGAGCCCGCAGCCCCCCCTGCGGAAAGCCCGACGACTGAACCCACAACCGAGCCGACGCGCAGCCGCCGTGGCAAGCCGCCGGTACCGGCGTGGGAAGACGTGCTGCTGGGTGTCCGCTCCGGAGGACAGCGCTGACCGACGTCGGGCCCGCTATCTGAACAGGGCCATCGTGACCAGGGTCAGCCACGCACCCGTCACACCCACTCCCGCGCCCAGCACCAGCCAACGCAACACCGGTGTATGCCGCCATCCCCAAAGCGTCGGCGCCAGTCCGCCGGCCGCGATGATATTCAGCCCGACGGCCAACATCGGATGCACCCGGATCAGTCCCTCACTCAGCACCACGACAGCTACCGCGGTAACGGCGGCGACAAATCCGGCCACGGTCAAACCCGTTGCCCAAGGGGTGGATTCGTCGGTCACCAGCCGAGCCTAGCCCGACGACGATGCAGACCGCGGAGCGGTCTGAGGAGAAGTTGGGCCATCAGGCTCAGCTCGGGCTCGCTCGTAGAACGCCAACGCCGCCGCGGTGGCGACGTTGAGCGAGTCGGTGCCGCGTGACATCGGGATGCGCACACGCAGATCGCTCGCCTTCATCGCGGCATGACTCAAGCCCGGCCCCTCGGCGCCGACCAGAATCGCGACCCCCTCACCGCGCACCGCCGCCATTGCCGCCGGCAGCGTTGCGCCATCGGAGCCGGGGGTCATCGCCAACAACCGAAACCCCATCTGCTGCAACGTCTTCAAATCCGCCGGCCAATCGGTCGCCCGGGCATATGGCACCAGCAGGGCGTGCCCCATGGAGACGCGCACCGCGCGCCGGTACAACGGATCGGCGCAGCCACTGCCGAACACGACTGCATCGACGTCGAGCCCGGCCGCGTTGCGGAAGACGGCGCCCAGGTTCTCATGGTCGTTCACTCCCTCGAGCACCACGACGGTCCGCGCGCCGTCGACCACCTGCACGACGCTGCGCTCCGGCTCCCGGCGTGCGACGGCGAGCACCCCGCGGTTGAGGTGAAAGCCGACCGCCTGGGCCATCACCTCCGCCGACACCCGATAGTAGGGCGCCGGGCTGCCGGCCAAATCCGGCTCGAGCTCGTCGAGTCTGCGATCAGTGCCGAGGAAAGCCAACGGCGTGAACGGCGAAGCCAACATGCGCTGCACAACCAGCACACCCTCGGCGATCACCAGGCCCTTGCCGCTGGGCAGGTCCGGCCTTCGGTCAATGCTGTTCAAATCCCGGAAGTTATCCAGCCGCGGGTCGTCGGGATCACTGATATCAAAAACGTTTGTGGTCAAGGGCTTTCGTCGACCAGCGCCAAAATCAAGTCAGCCGCCACGCGCAGGGTGTCGCGATCGGAGGCCCCCAGGGTCTCCAGGCGTTGGGCCAACCACTCCTGGCTGGCCCGACGTTCGGCCTCCAGCAGTTCGGCGCCGGCATCGGAGACCGAAACCAAGACCTGACGGCCGTCGTCGGGGTGTGCAACACGGTCCACAAAACCCAGATCGGCCAACGAGGCGATGACCCGCGTCATCGACGGCGGGCGAACCCGTTCCCTGATCGCCAGCGCACCCGGCGTCATCGGACCGAAATTGAACAACGTCGCCAGGGCTGACAGCTGCGACAACGACACCGGGGACTGCGGGCGGCGAAACCGCAGCTGCCGGGAGAGCCGCATTACCGCCAACGACAGGTCGCTGGCCAACCCGCTATCGCCCTCCGTCACAGCGCGAAGGTTACGACACAACACCCCATCGTCAGCTACGAATCACCGAGTCGGGGTCGCCGGGCTATGTTGATTGCCCACCTCCTCCCCCGCCGCACCGCGGCCGGCATCGTCGCCGGGCTATGTTGAAGCAATGCCTGACGACCCTGGCAAGAGCCTCGAGCCGCCGCCGCTGCCCCGCGCGTTGTTAGACCCGTGGCCGGTCATCGCCGTTGGCGCGCTGGCCTGGCTGCTTGCCGCGGTGGCCGCATTCGTCGTGCCGGCCCTTGTCACGTGGCGGCCGATGACCGTGGCCGGCCTTGCCGTCGGCGTGCTGGGCACCAGCATTTTCCTGTGGCAGCGTGATGCTGCCCGCCGGGGCGCGCGGGGCGCCCAAACCGGGTTCACGGAACAGGGCAATCCCGACTGAGAAGGAGGTATGTGCCAATGGCAGCGCCGCTATTGCAAGCCCAGGTCGATATCAAGGCACCGGTCTCGACAGTCTGGGCGCTGGTTAGCGATTTCCGCCGAATGCCGCAGTGGAGTCCGCAGTGTCGATTGATGCGGCCGTTGGGTCCGGTCCGTCAAGGCACCCGCACGGTCAACCTCAACCGCCGCAACTTCTTGTTCTGGCCGACGACATCCACCGTCGTCGAAATGATTCCGGACCAGAAACTGGCGTTCCGGGTCAATGCCAACAACACCATCTGGAGCTACGAACTGCAGCCGATCCCCGAAGGCACGAGGGTGATCGAGAGTCGGCACGCCGAAAACGGGGTCAAGCCGGTGTCCAGCATGGCCGTGAACGCGCTTCTCGGCGGGACCGCGAGCTTCGAACGGGAACTGGTCGACGGGATGAACGCTTCGCTGGCCAAAATCAAAGCCGAGGCCGAGAACAGCTAGCGGGGCTCGGCGGGTTGCTCGCTGACGTCGAGCACGCCGTCGTCGTAAGGGTCGTACATCGGCGAGCCGCTGCCCGCCGGAGCGGGAGTGTCGGAATGCGCGCCGCAGCCGTATTCGAAGTCGACGACATGCCCGTCGGCCGACAACTCGTTGCCGCATACCCCGAATAACGCCCCCAGCGACCCGGCGAGCGGCAGAAAGAAACCGCAATCGCGGCAGACGCGTTTGGTGGACTGCGACATCTGCGCGCGGGGACCATAGTCGCCGTCGTGCCAGCGCTGAGCCGCCTCCGTACGACCCCAGGCGCTCATCACCCGGCGCCGTCCCAGCCCGATTTCGGCAGCGGTTTCGTCGACCTGCGGATCACCGGAGGCCAGGAAACCGGGCACTAACCGCGGGTCGTCCGGCAACGGTGCCAGCAGGTCGCCGGGGCTCAGGTCGCCCGGCTGGACCCGCTGATCCCAGGGCACCCACTGCGGCGCCAACAACGCCGTCGGCCCCGGCACCAACACCACCTCGCTGACCGTTGCGTGGTCGGCGCCGGGATAGCCGGCCACGACGACCGCCCACTGCCAGCCCTGATAGCCGGGCAGCTCGGCCAGGAAACGGTGCGTGCCGCTGCTTGGATCTTCGTAGCCGACGCCGAGGTAGTCGCCCACCGTTTCGTCGCCGCTGAACTCGGCGATGGCTGCTCGTGCCAGCTCGGCCGCACCGGTGAGAACCGTCGCCAACTCAGCCGACCACTCCGCGTTAGTCGGCGCAGCCGCGTCGCCGGTCAATCCGGTCACGTTGTCCGTTGTTTCCATGAACCTCTGATTCTGCCGTACAACCGCCACGCACGGCCACACCGGCCGCCTGCGCACGACCGCAGCCGGCATGGGTGAGAATCGATACATGTCTGGACGGCGCCGTGATCACCCGGATGGGGGCCCCGCGTCGGCGCCCAACCGCCGCAGTCGTACCGGTCATGCGGCCGAGCACCCCGGGATGGCCAACTATCCGGCCGATGACCCGGACTACCGCCGACCGCGACGCCCGCCGCCAATGCCCAGCGCCAACCGATACCTGCCGCCTCTGGACCGCGAGCCCCACCAACAGCCTCGACGTGAGGCCCCGCGTGGTGGTCCCGACGGCGAGCGAGTCACCGTCACCCGCGCCGCCGCCCAGCGCAGCCGCGAGATGGGTTCGCGGATGTACTGGTTGGTGCAGCGGGCCGCCACCGCCGACGGCGCCGACAAATCCGGGCTGACGGCGCTGACCTGGCCGGTAGTGGCCAATTTCGCGACCGACGCCGCGATGGCCGTCGCGCTGGCCAATACGTTGTTCTTCGCCGCGGCCACCGGGGAAAGCAAGGACAAGGTCGCGCTCTACCTGTTGATCACGATCGCACCGTTCGCGGTGATCGCGCCGCTGATCGGTCCGGCGCTCGACCGGCTACAGCACGGCCGCCGGGTCGCGCTCGCCGCGTCGTTCGCGCTGCGCACCGCGTTGGCGGTGGTGCTGATCATCAACTACGACGGCGCCACCGGCGGCTTCCCGTCCTGGGTGCTGTATCCGTGTGCGCTGGCCATGATGGTGCTGTCAAAGTCGTTCAGCGTTCTGCGCAGCGCAGTGACACCGCGGGTGATGCCGCCGACGATCGACCTGGTGCGGGTGAACTCCCGGTTGACCATGTTCGGTCTGCTGGGCGGCACCATCGTCGGTGGTGGCATCGCCGGTGGCATCGAGTATGCCTGCGACCACCTGTTGCAGTTGCCCGGCGCGCTGTTCGTCGTCATCGCCGTCACCGTGGCCGGCGCCTGGCTGTCCATGCGGATTCCGCGCTGGGTCGAAGTGACCGCGGGCGAGGTTCCCACCACCTTGAGCTATCGCCAAGGCCGTCGGCGCCGAAGTTGGCCCGAGGTGGTTCGCCGGGCAAGTGGGGCCCTTCGACAACCGTTGGGCCGCAACATCATCACCGCGCTGTGGGGCAACTGCACGATTAAAGTCATGGTCGGGTTCCTGTTCTTGTACCCGGCTTTCGTCGCCAAGGCGCATCAAGCCAGCGGGTGGGTGCAGTTGGGCATGCTGGGAATGATCGGAGCGGCCGCAGCCATCGGTAACTTCGCCGGCAACTTCGCCAGCGCTCGGCTGCGGTTGGGCAGGCCCGCGGTGCTGGTAGTGCGCTGCACCGTGGCGGTCACCGGCATCGCGCTCGCAGCGGCGGTGGCCGGCAATCTGGTGATGGCCGCTGTCGCAACCTTGATTACGTCGGGGTCGAGCGCGATCGCGAAGGCCTCACTGGATGCGTCGTTGCAGGACGACCTGCCGGAGGAATCACGGGCATCGGCCTTCGGGCGTTCGGAATCGACGCTGCAGTTGGCGTGGGTACTCGGCGGCGCGCTGGGCGTGCTGCTCTACACCGATCTGTGGGTTGGCTTCAGCGTCGTCGGGTCTGTGCTGATTCCGTTTTTGGCGCAGACGATAGTCAGCTTCCGCGGTGACTCGCTGATCCCCGGCCTGGGCGGCAACCGGCCGGTGATGGTCGAGCAGGAAGGTGACCGCAGCAACCACAGCGCCGCGGCGGTGCCGCGAGAGTGAAACCGGCGCGCAAGCCCGCTGTCGCCGTGCTGGCCGCGATTGCGGTGGTACTGGCGTCGGCGGCCGCCGGAGTCGGCGCGTGGGCGCTCGCGCGCGAACACGGCCCTCTTCGCCCCGAGATCAGCGCGTATTCACACGGCCACCTGACCCGGGTGGGACCGTACCGGTACTGCAATGTGCTCGACCCGAACGATTGCCAGATCCCTGAAACGCAGGGCGAGCTGCGGGTGAATTCGGTTGACCCGGTGCAGCTTTCGGTGCCGCCGTCGATTGGGCGGGCGCCCTGGTGGTTGTTGCGGGTATACGAGGACTCCGCCAATCCCATGACGACGTTCTTCCGCCCGGGCAATCGACTTGCCGTCACCATCCCCACCGTTGATCCGCATCATGGGCGGCTGACCGGGATCGCCGTCCAGTTGATGACGGTGGTCGTCGACCAGGCCGGCGAATTGCACGGTGTCCCCCATGCGGAATGGTCGGTTCGAACGGTGTGGGGCTAGCAACGCCTGTGTGCCGTAGCGCCCGGACAGTGGCCATCACCGAAATGACTGCCGCTCAATCGGGGAGAAGTGGCGTGGTCAAAGCTCCCGCGGTGCGGAAAATAGATCGGGCCGAGCCAAACACTAGGCTGCCAGCGGTCCGCGCTGGCATGGTTGTAGCTTGTGCGGGTGTGGCTGAGCGGCTAGGCAGCGGCCTGCAAAGCCGTATACACGGGTTCGAATCCCGTCACTCGCTCCGCAAAAGCGTGCTCCAGTGGACCTTGAGCCTGCTGCGCCGCATAGATCGGGCCAGACCGCCACCCATCCAGCGTCCAGCGGCGTGACCTATCGCGTACTCTCGTCAGCGATTTGATCCCGAGATTGCTGCAAAGCGGGCCCGTTCGGGTCATCGTCTTGGTGCTCCAGTTGATCCTGCACCTGACGCTGCTCCTCGGTCGCCTTCCTGGCGTCCTTGGGCTCTGGATCAGGGTTGATGTTTTTTTGCTGGTTCACGCGAGATCTCCTCTGAGCCGCTGCAACTGCTTCTAAGCAAGATGTCCTGAATCACGCGTTTTGAAACCCAGGGAGGGTCGCGCCGCCCGGCCGACGTTATGCGTCCGATTAGGACGGCCCGTTGCGCGGCGGCACCCGCTCACTCTCGACGGGCGGGCCGGGCGGAACGCCATCACCAAAAGGCCTGCCGCCGAGAGTTTCCCGGCCGTGCGGCGTCAGCCAGTTCGACAGATCCGGGCCCTTCGGCACGATTTGGGTCGGGTTGATGTCCTTGTGCACGATGTAGTAGTGCTGCTTGATCTGGACGAAGTCGACGGTATCGCCGAAACCCGGGGTCTGGAACAGATCTCGCGCATAAGCCCACAGCACCGGCATCTCGGAAAGCTTGCTTCGATTGCACTTGAAGTGCCCATGGTAGACGGGGTCAAAGCGGGCCAACGTGGTGAACAACCGGACATCGGCTTCGGTGATCGTCGCACCGACGAGATACCGCTGCTTTTCCAGTCGACCACTCACCCAATCGAGTGCAGTGAACAAGCGGTCGTAGGCCGAGTCATAGGATTGCTGCGAACCGGCGAAGCCGCACCGGTACACACCATTGTTGATCTCGGTGTAGACCCTTTTGTTGACTTCGTCGATCTCGTCGCGCAGCGACTCGGGGTATAACTGCGGCGCGCCGTCACGATGGTACGGAGTCCACTGGGTGGACAGATCCTCCGTCAGCTGGGCGAAGTCGTTGGTGACCACTGCCCCGGTCGGCACGTCGACGATCGCGGGGACGGTGATGCCTTTCGGATAATCCGGAAAGCGTTTGAAGTAAGCGTCCTGCAGCCGGGGGATCTTCAGCACCGGGTCGACGCCGCCTGGGTCGAGATCGAAAGTCCAGCTTCGCTTGTCATGAGTTGGACCGCAAAACCCAATGGAGATAACGCTTTCCAGTCCCAGTAGCCGCCGGACGATAATCGCGCGGTTGGCCCATGGACAGGCGCGCGCGACGATCAGCCGGTATCGGTCCGGTTGCACCGGATAGCCGTCGCGGCCGTCGGCGGTGATCCGGGTTTCGATGTAGTTGGTGTCGCGGGTGAATTCGCCGGCCTGGGCGACATAGGAAGCCACCTCGACCTCGATCAGGTCTGCGCCACGGTCAGGAATCGACGAGCCACGTCGGATTCGGTCGACGCACCGGCTTCCCAGTCCGCGATCCATGGTCCGGTGCCCTCGGACTGATCGACTATCCCCTCTTCGAGCCAGTTGTACCGACCTTTCAGCACGTTGCGGGCCAGCTCAGCGTCAGTGCTGTCGGTGTTGGTCCACAAGGCTTCGAACAGCGCCTCCACCCGCAAGGTGGCCTGCTGACAAAACGCTTCGGCCAACTCGTAGGCCTGCTCGCCCCTGGCCCGATCGGCAACTCGCTGTGCCTCGGCCCGCACACACGACGCTGCCATGGCGAACAGTTCCGCGCCGATATCCACTATGCGCCCGAGGAATCCCTGCTTTTGTTCCAGCGCGGCTTGCCAACGCGCCATGCCGTAAAAGGTGTTACGGGCCAGCTTGCGAGCGGAGCGCTCGACGAACCGCAAATGCGTTGCCAAGTTGCCGAACTCGCGATACGCGGTTGGCCGTTGCCCCTCACCGAACACCAACTGCGGCAACCACTTTGCATAGAACCCACTTGCACCGACCGCTGCCTTCGCCTTCTGGCGGACATCGGCTTTCGGATTCGCCAGATCGCCTGCGGCGCTGAGGTGGGCGTCGACGGCCTCGCGGGCAATGAGCAGCCGCATGATCTCGCTGGATCCTTCGAAGATGCGGTTGATCCTCAGGTCGCGGACAACCTGCTCCACCGGCACCGCCCGCTCGCCGCGCGCGGCTAGTGACTCGGCGGTCTCGTAGCCGCGGCCGCCGCGGATCTGCAGCAGTTCATCGCCGATCACGCAGGCCATTTCGCTTGACCACAGCTTGGCCAGTGCCGCTTCGATCCGGATGTCGTTGCGGCCTTCGTCGGCCATTTGACCGGACAGCTCCAATACCGATTCGAGCGCGTAGCTCGTTGCGGCTATGAACGAGATCTTTTCTGCGACTGCCCCGTGTTCGCCGACGGGCTTGCCCCACTGCACCCGTTCACCGGACCATTCCCGGGCGATTTTCAACGACCACTTGGCGGCACCGGCCGCGATCGCCGGTATCGCGAGCCGGCCGGCGTTCAGCGTGGTCAGCGCGATCTTCAGGCCGTCACCTTCCCGACCGACCAGGTTTTCGGCAGGCACTTGAACGCCGTGCAGCCTGGTGAGACCGTTTTCGATCCCGCGCAATCCCATGAACTTGTTCCGGCGCTCGACGGTGATGCCAGGTGAGTCAGCCTCGACGACGAAGGCGCTGATTCCGCCCCGGTGCCCTTCGCTGCGGGGAACGCGGGCCATCACCACCAGCAGTTCGGCGACGACACCGTTGGTCGTCCACAGCTTCACACCCTCTAGTTCGTAGGCGGCTCCCCCGTCGACCGGAGTCGCTGTCGATGCCAGCCGCGCCGGGTCGGAGCCGACATCGGGTTCGGTCAGCAGAAACGCCGATATCGCCCCGGCGGCACACCGCGGCAAGAACTTCTGCTTCTGCTCGTCATTGCCGGCGAGCTTGAGCGGTTCCGGTACACCGATCGACTGATGCGCCGAGAGCAGCGCCCCGAGGCTGGCATGCACGGTCGACACCATCATCAGTGCCCGGTTGTAGGCGACTTGCGGCAAGTTCAGCCCGCCGTACTCCGACGGGATTTTCATACCGAAACAACCCAGGTCAGCAAGACCTTTTACGTACTCGTCGGGGATCTGCGCATCACGCTCGATGACGCTGCCGTCGACGGCGTCGAGGAATTCCCTCAGCCGGGCCAGGAACTCCTCAATCCGAGCGGCTTCCTCGTCAGAAGGTCTGGGGAAAGGATGAATGAGGTCAAGCGGAAAGCGGCCCAGAAATAGCTCCTTGGCCAGGGACGGCTTGTCCCAACCACTTTCTCGAGATTCCTCAGCTACGGCTCTTGCTTGTTCCTCGGTGACCTGTGCGTGCTGCGCCATGGGACTTCCTCACTCGAATCGACTCCGGTGGCAATTCGATGTCCAGTGTTCCCCGCGGCGCTGCGCTATACACCCGTTCGGTCCGACTCAGGCGTCCAGTTCGCGAGCCACGGCTTTGACGACCTCGGAGACCCTGCGTGCGGTTTTGCGGTCCGGGTAGCGGCCCTTGCGCAGCTCAGGCTGCACGGTGCTCTCCAGCAAGGTGATCATGTCCTCGACCATGCCGTGCAGTTCATCGGGGCTGTGATTGTGCTCGGCAGGACCCTCGCGGCGGGGGCGGGTCAGGGTGGGCGGCGGCTCGATCACTTTCAGGCTCAACGCCTGCGGCCCGCGCCGTCCGGAAGCGACGCCGAATTCAACGCGCTGACCCGCCTTGAGGCCTTCGACGCCTGCGGGCAACGCCGAGGAGCGGACGTAGACGTCCTCGCCGCCGTCCTCCTGAGATAGGAAACCGAATCCCTTCTCAGCGTCGTACCACTTCACCTTGCCAGTCGGCACCGGTCTCACCTGCTTGTCTGACGGATAACTCAATGGGCACAAAACAATGAAGCGCCCCGCCTGCGCAGGACGCGATGACGACCGATCCTACTCGGAACGCGGCCAGCCGAGCACCGGAGTTTCTCGGTACGCTGAAACGATCGCTGGAGGAGACAATGCGCCTGATCTTGAACGTCATCTGGTTGATTTTCGGCGGCCTGTGGTTGGCCCTCGGCTATTTACTCGCCGCGCTGGTCTGCTTCCTGCTGATCGTGACCATCCCGTTCGGATTCGCGGCGCTGCGCATCGCGTCCTATGCGCTGTGGCCGTTCGGGCGGACGATCATCGACAGGCCCGGCGCCGGTAGCGGCGCCCTGATCGGGAACATCATCTGGGTGTTGTTGTGTGGGATCTGGCTCGCGATCGGGCACCTGGTGAGCGCGGTGGCGATGGCGGTGACGATCATCGGCATTCCGCTGGCGCTGGCAAATCTCAAACTAATCCCGGTGTCGCTGATGCCGCTCGGCAAAGAAATCGTTCCGGTAGCTCGCCCAGTGCCATGGGCTCAAACCGGAGCGACGCGAGCCTGACACCCGCGACTCGGGGCGGCCCAGTTGCCCATGTGACCCGCAATTAACCGCCGTTGCACTGTGAAGTCAGTCACATAACGGATTGATCACGACACGGCAACGGCGCGATTGCGGACCTCTCAACCTGCGCAAACGGCGCCCCTTCCTGGCGTTTTCCGCGCCCGCGACACGCGAAACGCTGGTTTCGCCAAAAAATGACTGTGCCGCTACCACCAGCTAGCGTCGTGCGCGGGCTTGCCGAGTCTTCCTGAGCGGTGGGCCTTCTCGCCTATAGCGCCGAGCTCCATCCAGTAGGCGAGCACAACACCAACCCGTGGATGGAGGCGGGGGACCCAATGGTCCGCCGTATTGGATCTGGAGCCGTTCGCGGCTCCTTGGGGTGAAGCCGACGCGTTTCCCGTGGGACTCGACGACGGCCGGGCGACCTCTTCCGCCCGAACCCGACAGCTGACCTCGCAGGCGCTTTGAGAGAGGAATCACTGGGGTATGAGCGGACGTCACCGTAAGCCCACCACGTCGACTGTCGGCGTCGCCAAACTGGCCTTCACCGGCGCAGTGATCGGCGGCGGAGGCATCGCGCTCGCCGGTCACGCAGCCGCGGCACCCGACACCGAATGGGATCGCGTCGCCGCCTGCGAGTCGGGCGGTAACTGGGGCATCAACACCGGCAACGGCTACCACGGCGGGTTGCAGTTCTCGCAGGGCACCTGGTCCGCCCACGGCGGCGGCGAGTACGCCTCAAGCGCGAACCAGGCCACCCGGGAACAGCAGATCGCCGTCGCTGAGCGGGTGCTGGCCACTCAGGGCCGCGGAGCATGGCCGGTGTGCGGCCACGGGCTCTCGGCCGCGACCCCACGCAACGTCCTCGCCGACGCGCCTGCCCCTGCGCCTGACGACCCGCCGCCACCCGTCGTGCCCGCGGCATTCAACGCTCCGCTGCCTCCTGCGCCGGCCGACCTCCCGCCACCGCCAGACCCCGCGCCGCCCGCCGACCCCCCACCGGCCGAGCCGGCCGCGGTCGACGCACCGCCGCCACCCGAGGAACCCGCGCCCCCGGCCGAACCGGCACACGCCGAGGCCGTCGCTGTCGAGGCACCAGCACCGGCGGACGCACCGCCACCAGCAGACGCACCGCCGCCACCACCGGCGGACGCACCGCCACCGGCCGACGCACCGCCACCGGCCGACGCACCGCCACCGGCCGACGCACCGCCACCGGCCGAGGATCCCGCGCCGGCGGACGCACCGCCACCGGCCGACGCACCGCCACCGGCCGACGCACCGCCACCGGCCGAGGATCCCGCGCCGCAGGATGTTCAGCAGGCCAGCACTGTGGCGCAGTGGACTGTCGTGCCCCAAGCGCCTGCGGACCCAGCGCCGATCCCGGCACTACCGATCGATCCGGCCGCTGCCGGGTCGGCGATGCACGTCGGCACTAACGGGCAGCCGACCGCGCCGCCGCAGAATTTGGACCCGAGCTACCTAAAGGACCTGCTGAAAGCCATTCAGGCGCAGAGCGTGCGCGGTAACTCGGCGCTGTCCTCGCTCGCCTAGAGTGCGCCAGCACCACGGCGTCGCCGCGGCGGGTGATCCGCCCTAGCGGCTGACGTCGGTAACCGGATGTACGTACGGCAGCTCGTCTGCCGGCAGCGGGAAGATGACGTCGCCAAAGGGGGACAGTGCGCCGACCCGATCGGTTGCCAGTTCGCTCACCGCGTGGTCGTCCGGATTGCTCGTCGGCCAGCCCCTATCGACATACCGGGTCTTCTGAGCCTTTTTGCCAGCGTTGTCAGCCACGGGCTCCATTCTGACAGGTCTTGTGCAATGTTGACGGCCCGGCTCTCCGTCCCCCGTCGGCTGCGGGTACTCGCCATCAGCTGGAAAGGCTCACTCGCGCGACTGCTTTACGCTGGTCAGCAATGACCGAACACACCCAGGGCATCCCGCTGGGGTCCTGGCTGGCCGATTTGCCCGACGGGCGGCTGATCCGTCTGCTGGAACTGCGGCCCGACCTCGCCCAGCCGCCACCGGGCAGCATCGCCGCCCTAGCCGCCCGCGCCCAGGCTCGTCAGTCGATGAAGGCCGCCACCGACGAACTGGACTTCCTGCGGCTGGCGGTGATCGACGCACTACTCGTGCTGCACGCGGACACCGCGCCGGTGCCCGTCGCCAAGCTGCTCGCGCTGATCGGCGAACGGGCACCCAAAGCTGAGGTCCTCGACGCGCTCGACGACCTCAAGGAACGCGCCTTGGTCTGGGGTGACATCGAGCTGCGCATGGCGTCCGACGCCAGCGTCGGCCTGCCCTGGCATCCCGGGCAGGTGACCCTGGAAGACGCCTCACAGAGCCCAGAGCAGATTGCCAAGCTGATCGATGGCCTCGACGACCCGCAGCGGGAGGTGCTGGACAGACTGCTGGAAGGCTCGCCGCTGGGGCGCACCCGCGACGCCGCACCCGGCGCTCCCGCGGATCGTCCGGTGCCACAACTCCTCGCGGTCGGACTGTTGCGCCGAATCGACGCCGACACGGTGATCCTCCCGCGCCACGTCGGGCAGGTGCTCCGCGGCGAAGAATCCGGTCCCGTGCAGCTGGCCGCACCGGATCCGGTGGTGTCCACCACCACGTCCGCCGATTCGGACGCCGCCGCGGCCGGCGCGGTCATCGACCTGCTCCGCGAGGTCGATGTGCTCCTCGAAACGCTCAGCGCGGCACCGATTTCCGAACTGCGCAGCGGCGGCTTAGGGGTTCGTGAGGTCAGGCGGCTGGCGAAGGTAACCGGCATCGACGAGGCCCGGCTGGGGCTGGTCCTCGAGCTGGCCGCCGCCGCGGGTCTGATCGCCAGTGGCGTCCCCGAGCCGCAACCGGCCACCGGTGAGCCGCCCTACTGGGCGCCGACCGTGGCCGCCGACCGCTTCACCGAGGCGTCCACCGCCGAGCGCTGGCATCTGCTGGCCACTACCTGGCTTGACCTGGCGGCCCGGCCGGCGTTGATCGGGACTCGCGGTCCTGACGCCAAACCCTATGCCGCGCTGTCGGATTCGCTGTACTCGACGGCAGCCCCACTGGACCGCCGACTGCTGCTGGGCATGCTGGCCCAGCTGCCGCCCGGCGCCGGGGTGGACAAGAACACCGCGTCGGCGGCGTTGATCTGGCGACGGCCGCGGTGGTCCAAGCGGCTACAGCCTGCGCCGATCGCCGACCTGCTGGAAGAAGCACACGTGCTGGGACTGGTGGGCCGCGGGGCGATCAGCACGCCCGGCCGCGCCTTCATCGGCGGCGCCGAGGCAGACGCCATTGCAGCAATGGCGCGCACGCTGCCCGCGCCGATCGATCACTTCCTGGTCCAAGCCGACTTGACCGTGGTGGTGCCCGGCCCGCTGGAACGTCACCTCGCCGAAGAGCTGTCGGCGGTGGCCCGCGTCGAGTCCGCGGGAACGGCGATGGTGTACCGCGTCAGCGAACAGTCGATCCGGCATGCCCTGGACATCGGCAAAACTGCCGACGCGTTGCATTCCCTGTTCGGCAGGCACTCCAAAACACCTGTGCCGCAGGGCTTGACATACTTGATCGACGATGTCGCACGTCGGCACGGGCAACTGAGGATCGGTATGGCCGCGTCATTCGTGCGATGCGAAGACCCGACGCTGCTCGCCCAGGCGTTGGCCGGGGCCCAACATCTAGGCCTGCGCGCGCTGGCACCGACCGTGGCGATATCGCATGCGCCGATCAGCGAAGTGCTCGCGGCCTTACAGGATGCCGGTTTCGCCCCGGCCGCCGAAGACGCCACCGGCACCATCGTCGACATCCGGGCTCGCGGGGCGCGGGTTCCGGCGCCGCAGCGCCATCGGCCACACCGGCCGATGGCCCACCCGAGCAATGAAACGCTGAGTGCCGTCGTCGCGGTGCTGCGCAAAGTGACCACCGCACCGTTCGGCAGTGTCCGGATTGACCCGGCGGTGGCCATGTCGCTGCTGCAACGGGCCGCCCAACAGCAGGACACGGTGCTGATCCACTACGTCGACGCCGCCGGGGTGGCCACCCAGCGGGTGGTATCGCCGATCGCGGTGGCCGGCGGGCAGCTGGTCGCGTTCGATTCAGCCTCCAGCCGTGCGCGCGAGTTCGCCATCCACCGCATCACCTCGGTGGTGCGCGCCGACGACGATGCAGAGCAAAGCGATGCTGAGGAGCGGCGCAGATGATGTCGGTCGACGACAGATAATGGATAGATGCGTGCCGACGACGATGCAGAGCGAAGCGATGGGGAGGAGCGGCACAAGTGATGCCGCCGACGACGATGCAGAGCGAAGCGATGGGGAGGAGCGGCACAAGTGATGCCGCCGACGACGATGCAGAGCGAAGCGATGGGGAGGAGCGGCACTAGATGACTGACGGACCCCTGATCGTGCAGTCCGACAAGACGGTGCTGCTCGAGGTAGACCATGAGCTTGCCGGTGCGGCGCGCTCGGCAATCGCGCCGTTTGCGGAGCTGGAGCGTGCTCCCGAACATGTGCACACCTACCGGATCACGCCGCTGGCGCTCTGGAATGCGCGCGCCGCGGGCCACGACGCCGAGCAGGTCGTCGACGCTCTGGTCAGCTATTCGCGCTATGCGGTTCCGCAGCCACTGCTGGTCGACATCGTCGACACGATGGCCCGCTACGGTCGGCTGCAGCTGGCGAAAAGCCCGGTCCACGGCCTGATACTGATCAGTCTGGACCGCGCTGTGCTCGAGGAAGTGTTGCGCCACAAGAAGATCGCACCGATGCTGGGCGCACGCATCGACGATGACACCGTCGTCGTGCACCCCAGCGAGCGCGGTCGGGTCAAACAGATGCTGCTCAAAATCGGCTGGCCCGCTGAGGATCTGGCCGGCTATGTCGATGGCGAGGCACATCCGATCAGCTTGCAGCAGGACGACTGGCAGCTGCGCGACTACCAGCAGATGGCAGCCGACTCATTCTGGGCGGGCGGCTCGGGCGTGGTGGTCTTGCCGTGCGGCGCGGGCAAGACACTTGTCGGCGCAGCCGCCATGGCGAAAGCCAGCGCGACGACGCTGATTCTGGTCACCAACACCGTCGCCGGCCGCCAGTGGAAACGCGAGCTGATCGCCCGAACTTCATTGACCGAAGACGAGATCGGCGAATATTCCGGGGAGCGCAAGGAAGTCCGGCCGGTCACCATCGCGACCTATCAAGTGATCACCCGTCGCACCAAGGGCGAGTATCGCCACTTGGCGCTGTTCGACAGCCGCGACTGGGGGTTGATCATCTATGACGAGGTGCACCTTTTGCCGGCGCCGGTGTTCCGGATGACCGCCGATCTGCAGTCTCGGCGACGGCTGGGATTGACGGCGACACTGATCCGCGAGGACGGCCGCGAGGGCGACGTGTTCTCGCTGATCGGCCCGAAACGCTATGACGCGCCGTGGAAAGACATCGAAGCGCAGGGCTGGATCGCCCCAGCGGAGTGCATCGAGGTCAGGGTCACGCTGACCGACAGCGAGCGGATGACGTACGCCACCGCCGAGCCCGACGAACGCTACAAACTGTGCTCGACAGCGCATTCGAAAATCGCTGTGGTCAAGTCGATTCTGAGCCGCCACCCCGACGAGCCGACCTTGGTGATCGGCGCTTACCTGGATCAGCTGGAGGAGCTCGGAAGCGTGCTGGGCGCCCCAGTGATCCAGGGGTCGACCAAGAACGCCGAACGCGAGGCGCTGTATGACGCCTTCCGCCGCGGTGAGGTGAAAACCCTGGTGGTCTCCAAGGTCGCCAACTTCTCCATCGACTTGCCGGAAGCCTCAGTGGCAGTGCAGGTTTCGGGAACGTTCGGCTCACGGCAGGAGGAGGCGCAGCGGCTCGGCCGGTTGCTGCGACCCAAGGCCGATGGCGGCGGCGCGGTGTTCTATTCAGTGGTGGCCCGCGACAGCCAGGACGCCGAGTACGCCGCGCACCGACAACGCTTTCTTGCCGAGCAGGGCTACGGCTATGTCATCCGCGACGCCGACGACCTGCTGGGGCCCGCCATTTGAACGAGCGCAGCTAGAGCGACAGGATGGTCGCCGACGAGGTACCAGGCGCGCCGTACACCTGCGCCAGGCCGACGCGCGGGTTGCCGGGCACCTGACGCTCGCCCCCCTCGCCGCGCAGCTGACGGACCAGCTCGTGCACCTGCCGCAACCCCGACGCACCGATCGGCTCCCCATTGGCGATCAGCCCGCCATCGGTGTTGATCGGCAGTGAGCCGTGGATCTCAGTGGCGCCGTCCGCCAACAGTTTCTCCTGGTCGCCGTCGGCGCACAGACCCGTTTCGGCCATGTGGATCACCTCGGCGCCGGCGTCGGTGTCCTGCAGCTGGGCGATATCGACGTCCTCAGGTCCGATGCCGGCGGCCTCATAGGCGGCTTTGGCCGCGTAGACGGTGGGCGAGACGTCCTCATCCAACGGAGCGAACGTGGCATGCACTTCGTAGGCGCCATAACGGCGGGTGCGGATCTCGGTGGCACGCACGTACACCGGCTTGTCGGTGAACTTGTGCGCGATGTCAGCCCGGCACATGACCACAGCTGCAGCGCCCTCGTCGGGCGTACAGAACATGTACTGCGTCAGCGGGTAGTTCAGCACCGTCGAGTTGAGAATCTGTTCCTCAGAAATCGCCTTGCGCCGGAAGGCATTCGGGTTGATCACGCCATTACGGAAGTTCTTGGCGGCGACCTTGGCCAGCGTGGCCTGGGAGATGTTGTGGTCGTGCAAGTACTTGTTGATTTTCATGCCGAAGAACTTGGTGGTGACGAACTGGCCGTTGTTCGCATACCACTGCGGCAACGCCAGCTTGGCGGGGTCGTCGGTGAACGCACCGCGCGGGTGCTTGTCCAACCCGATGGCGATGCCGATGTCGTACTTACCCAGCCGGATGGTGTCGGCGGTCTGCTGAATGGCGCTGGCGGCGGTGGCGCACGCATTGAACACGTTGGTGAACGTGATGCCCGTCAGCCCGACCAGACGGGTCACCGCGTCGGGGTTGGACACCTCGTGGCTGCCGCCGAAGCCGAATTGGATGTCTTTCCAGTCCACACCGGCATCGGCCAGCGCGAATTGGATGGCTTCGGCACCCATCTGCATCGCGGTCTTGTCGAACCTGCCGAACGGATGCAGGCCTACGCCGATGATGGCGACATCGTTACTCATATCGAGCTCCTCTTGGGTAGATAGTGGCGACCCGCTTCACCCGGCTCCGCCGCGCTCACGATCGCCACTAGACAGGCTGAAACGCGAACGTGACGATCTCGTCGCCGTCAGCGTCGGTGGCGAACGGCACCATGGTGAGCTCGACCTGCTGGCCGAACTCCAACTTGGCCGGATCGTTTTCGGTCAGCCGGCCCTCAACTCGGATCACGTCACCGAGTTGGACCAGGCCCACCCCGAACGGCACGAAGTCCTCGCCGGTGGGACCGGCGTAGGGAGCCCCCGGGGGAAAGCCCTGGGTGGTCCAGGCCACCAGGGTTCCGTCGCGCGGCAGCAAAAGCTCGCTCATCGTCGCGCCACTGCACCGCGGGCAAAGCTCTTGCACCGGGAAGGTGGTGGCACTGCAGTCACCGCACCGGCTGCCGATCAGCTGCGGATTGTCGTCAGGCCAGGTAGAGATGGTGGGATCGATCGCCTTCTGCACTGGGTCCTCCGTCAAAATGCCGACAGGATAACGCGCTCACCAAACCGTACAACAGCGTTCCGCAAAAGCGGAAACCGCATTCTCGCTGTTGTACGACGCGACGGACGATCTGCCGTTTTCCCTTCACACAGAGCCAAACTCTTCAGCGCGGCGAGCGCGTCCGACTACCGTCTTTGCAGGCAAAGCCGCTGCGGATCCGTCAGCCTATTTCCCGTTGGATATCAGGGGTTCTTCGAATAATGGTGAGCAGTTCCGCCCGGACGGTCGCCGACGCTGCGGCGACATCGAAAGTCAACAACGTCTGGGAAACCCACCGATGGAGCATCATCAGGCTGTCGTCGCCGGTGCTGCTCGTCGTGGTGTGGCAGCTTCTCAGCGCAACCGGGCTGATACCTCAGGACGTCTTGCCGGCACCGCAGTTGATCGTCGATGCCGGATGGCAGCTGATCCAGAACGGGAAGCTCGCCGAGGCTCTCGAGGTTTCCGGGGTCCGCGTCGTCGAGGGACTGCTGCTAGGTGGCGTCACCGGCGTTGCCTTGGGGGTTGCGGTCGGGCTGTCGCCGTGGGTCGAGGCCACCGTCGACCCGCCACTGCAGATGTTGCGCGCACTTCCCCACCTCGGGCTGATCCCCCTGTTCATCCTATGGTTCGGCATCGGCGAACTGGCCAAGGTCAATCTCGTCGCGCTCGGGGTCGCCTTCCCGCTGTACCTCAACACTTTCTCGGCGATCCGGCAAGTCGACCCCAAACTACTGGAAACCGCCGACGTACTTGGCTTTTCGCTATGGCAGCGACTACGCATCATCCTGCTGCCGAGTTCGGCACCTCAGGTGTTGGTCGGGCTTCGACAGTCGTTGGCGATCGCTTGGCTGACGTTGATCGTCGCTGAACAGATCAACGCGGACAAGGGTATTGGGTTTTTGATCAACAATGCGCGTGACTTCCTGCGCATCGACATCATCATTTTCTGCCTGGCCGTCTACGCGCTGCTGGGCATCACGACCGACGCCATCGTCCGAGCGCTGGAAAATCGGGCCCTGAGGTACCGCACATGACCGTCACCACGGAACAGCAGACCAGAATCGTCGGCAAGCTCAGCAACGTCAACAAGTGGTACGGCATCCGGCGCATCCTCGATGACATCTCGTTGGAGGTCCGCACCCACGAGATCGTCGCGCTGGTCGGTCGCAGTGGATGCGGCAAATCGACCGTGTTGCGCGTGCTGGCAGGGCTTTCCCTAGATCACACCGGAGATCGTGAGGTCGCCGGCGCGCCTGCCGTCGCCTTTCAGGAACCGCGGCTCTTTCCCTGGCGCGACGTGCTGACCAATGTGCTGTACGGGCTTAATCGCACCGCCCTGTCACATGACGCGGCGCGGCAGCGTTCCGAGCAGGCTTTGGCCGAGATCGGGCTTGCCGATCATGCCCGGGCATGGCCGTTGACACTCTCCGGCGGTCAGGCGCAGCGGGTTTCGCTGGCGCGAGCACTGGTGGCCGAACCGCAGCTGCTCCTGCTCGACGAGCCCTTCGGAGCACTGGATGCGCTCACCCGGCTGTCCATGCGCGCATTGCTGCTCGACCTTTGGCGCAGGCATGGATTCGGCGTTCTGCTGGTCACTCATGATGTGGACGAGGCGGTCGAGCTGGCCGACCGGGTGCTGGTCCTCGAGGATGGCCAGGTTGCCCACTCCATCACCATCGAGTCGCCACGGCCCACCTCCTCGGAGCGCACGGCCCAGCACGCCGCATACCGCGCCGACCTTCTCGACAAGCTCGGCGTTCGGCTTTGACGGCCAAGCAGCGCATCGCCTTTCACGTCGGCATCGTGCTGGTGCTCGCCGCCGCAGTGTCTGCCTGTGTATCGCGGTCGGTGGGGCCACAGCCCATCGGGGTACCGCCGGCGGTGCCGCTGTCGCAGCTGTCCGGCGTGACCCTGCACATCGGTGACCAGAAGGGCGGCACCGAAGCGCTGCTGCGTGCCGCCAACGCCCTGGACAATCTGCCGTACCGAGTTGTGTTCTCGACCTTCACCTCTGGGCCGCCGCAGATCGAAGCGCTGAACGCGGGGCGAATCGATTTCGCGGTCACCGGTAACACCCCACCGGTATTCGGCGCCGCGGCCAATTCCAAGACCCGAGTCGTTTCAGTCTGGGACGGCGCCGGGTCCGGCGAGCAGATCCTGGTGCGCGCCAATTCATCCATTGCCACGGTTCACGCTCTGAAGGGCAAGACGATCCTGGTGGCCAAAGGCAGCGCCGCGCACGCCAACGTGCTCGAGCACCTCGCCGACGCCGGGCTGAAGCCAAAAGACGTCAAGCTGGTGTTTCTGCAGCCGGCGGACGCGCTGTCGGCGTTCGCCAACGGACAGGGGGACGCCTGGGTGATCTGGGATCCCTATACGGCGCAAGCCAATCTGACGTTGCAGGTACGCAGCATCGGCTCGGCCGCAAACGGCTACCAATTCGGAAGCGCGTCCGTCAAAGCGCTGACCGATGCGGAACGCAACTCCGCGCTGGCCAACCTTTTGGTCCGGTACGAACGAGCGGCACAATGGTCGCGGGACAATCCCGTGCAATGGGCCAGGAAGTACGCCACCGCGGTGGTTCTGGACCTCAAGATCGCCGAACTCGCGCAGAGCAGGCTGCGGCGGCTGCCGGTCGCTCTCGATGACAAAGTGGTGACCGCCGAACAACGGCTGGCCAACTTGTTCGCGACCGCGGACCAAATTCCGGAGGCGCCCGACTTCATCAAATGGGTCGACCGTAGGTTCAACGGTGTGCTCCCGGTGGGTAGCACGACCTGACGACACGAGGAGATGACGATGACGGTCACAGTGACACTCGAACTCAAATTCAAGCCCGACGAAGTCAGCGCGGCGCGTGAACTTTTCGGCCGGGTGCTGCAAGACACCCGGGCATTCGACGGCAATATTCGAACCGACGTGCTCATCGACGAGGACGACGAGGCGCACTGGCTGATCTACGAACTGTGGGAGTCAGTCGAGAGCGACGAGGTCTACCGCAGGTTCCGCGCCGGCGAAGGCAAGATCACGCAGCTGCCTCCCCTGCTGGCCGCGCCCCCCGTCAAGATCCGGTACGCCACCAGCGATGTCTAGAGACGGCTAGCTCAACGCCGGGATCACTTCGCGCTCAAAGAGTTCGATCCCCCAACGATCGTATGCGGCCTCGGGGAAGTAGCAGATCACGTACTCACAGCCAAGGGCGCGCAGCCGCGCCAGCCGCTCGGTCACCTGTTCGGTTGTGCCGGTCGCCGAATCGGGTCCGCTGGTTCCGCCGATCATGGCGTCGGCCGCCGATTCCGGGATATAGCCGACCAAGCGATCGCGGATGCGCTGCAGGCGGTCTTTGACATCTTTCTCCGAGGTGTCCACGACGGCGTTGACGTTGACCGAACGAACAATGGCGTCGAAGTCGGTGCCCACGTCGCGGCAATGACCGGCAAGGACTTCGGACTTGTGCGCAAACCCGGCGAATTCGCCGGTGAAATTGGTGTACTGCGCATATTTCGCTGCGATGCGCAGGGTCTTCTGCTCGCCGCCGCCGGCGATCCACAGCGGAATCCCATTCTCCTGCAGGGGCTTCGGGGCGACAATCGCACCGTCGACCTGATAGTGCTTGCCGGTGAAGCTGACTTTCCCGTCGCGCCAGGCGTCACGCATGATCTGGACGCCCTCGTCGAGTCGTCCCAGCCGCACGCCGGCGGACGGAAAACCGTAACCGTATGCCCGCCACTCGTGTTCATACCAGCCGCCGCCGATGCCCATCTGGACGCGACCACCGGAGATGATGTCAGCGGTGGCCGCGACTTTGGCGAGGTAGGCAGGATTGCGGTAGCTCATCGCCGTGCACATCTGGCCGAGCTTGATCCGCGACGTGGTCGCCGCGTAGGCCGACATCAGCGACCATGCCTCATGGGTGGCTTCGTCGGTCGGCATCGGCACGGTGTGGAAGTGGTCGTAGACCCATAAGGAATCCCACGCACTGTCATCGGCGTAGGCAGCCAGGTCGCGCATCACCGCCCAATGCTTTTCGGGCTCGATATCGACGAGATCCATTCGCCAACCTTGCGGAATGAACAATCCGAAGCGCATAGCCTGGAACTCTAGTCCGGTGACCACACGGGCCGGACCGCCCGTAGGGAGGTCTGATGCGGATTCTGATCTCGGGTGCCAGCATTTCGGGCCCCGTCTTGGGCTACTGGCTCGACCGCTACGGGTTTGACGTCACCGTCGTCGAGCAAGCTTCACAACTGCGCAAAACCGGCGGCCATGCCGTCGACCTGTTCCGCCCCGCCATGGAAATCTCCGAGAAGATGGGTGTGCTGCCTCATATCGAAGCTCTGGCTACAGGTACCACCGAGATGACCATGTATCGGCCAGGGGCCCGGCGGCCGGCGCACGTCGATCTGGCCAACATCTACGGCGCGACTTCTGACCGGCACGTGGAGATCATGCGCGACGATCTCAGCGAGGTCTATTACCGCGCCGGACGCGACCGGGTCGAGTACCTGTTCGGCGATTCGATCACGGCGGTATCCGCCGACGGCGAGGTGACGTTCGAGCACGCGGCGCCACGCAGGTTCGACGTTGTCGTCGGTGCCGACGGGCTGCACTCCAACGTCCGGCGCCTGGTCTTCGGCGAGGACGCTGGTCTCACCCGCTTCCTCGGTGGATACCTGGCCGTGCAGTCGGTGCCGAAAACCCTTGCGCGCGACGGGCTAATGGCGATTCATCTCGGCGCCGGCCGTCTCGCGGGGATCTACACCGCGCAACCACTGGACGATGCGCGTTCCTTGTTCATGTTGCGAAGCAAAGCGGAGCTGCACTACCACCGTCGAGATGTCGCACGGCAGAAGGAATTACTGCGCGCAGCATTTTCCGGGATGCATCCAGAGGTGGACGGCTGGCTTGACGAACTCGATCGCACGCCGGCGTTATACTTCGATTCGATCACCCAGCTGCGATTGAATACCTGGTCCCGTGGGCGGGTGACGCTGGTCGGGGACGCGGGGTACTGCCCGGGGCCTGCAGTCGGCGGCAGCACCAGCCTGGCGGTGCTGGGCGCATACGTGCTGGCGGGTGAACTGGCGCGAGCCGACGGCGACTACACGCACGCGTTCGCGGCCTACGAGCAGCAGATGGCCGACCCCGTACACCGCAGCCGTGCGTTTGCGCGAACGATGGCCAAGACCATCGTCCCGAGCTCCGCCGCCGGCGCATGGGCGTTGACCCTTGGCGCACAACTGGTTTCGGCGCTGCCCGGCCCGCTCACCCGGGCGGTCGCGAAGCTGAACACCAAGGGTGTGCGGCTCTACGACTCGATGCAGTACAAGAACTACGGCACACCCGTTGCCGGTTGAGGGCGGATACCGGTCAGGGTCGCTTCAGTAGGCATCGATCAAGGCATACCGTGGGGCTATGGCTTCTAAGCACGCACTGTTTCGAATCTTCTACCGAATCGGCTTTACCCCGTGGGACGGTCACCCGCTTGCGCAGCGCCTGCGGGATCTGATCGAGGGCACTGGCGACACGCCCGCGCTGCAGGCGGGATCGGCGCTGGAAGTCGGCTGCGGTACCGGAGATTGCTCGATCTATCTTGCGCAGCATGGCTGGCGGGTCACAGCAGTCGACTTCGTGCGAAAGCCGCTGGACAAGGCTCGCGCCAAAGCCGACGCTGCCGGTGTCTCGGTGAACTTCGTCGCCGCCGACGTCACCCATTTGACTGAGGCCGGCATCGGCACGGGCTTCGGATTGATCGTCGACAACGGCTGCCTGCACAACATGAGTGACGACGATCGCGACGCGTACGTGCGGGAGGTCAGCACGTTGGCAGCACCCGGCGCCCGCTTGTTGATCGTCGCCTTCCTTCCCGGCGGGCGACTGGGCGTGCGCGGCGTCGAGCGCGCCGAGATGGAACGGCGCTTCGCACCCGGCTGGACCCTGCTGTCCGCCGGCGGCGAGCAGGAGTTAGACCGTGCCGAGACTCCGACGCGGTACTACCTCTTCCAGCGTGCGGGTTAGGTCAGCGAGTCCGGCGGTAGGAACCGGTCGCCGTACTTGGCCGCCAGCTCACGAGCCCGGGCCACGAAGGCCTCCTTACCCGTGCCACCCGCACCCTGGTAACCGACGATGAACTGCGCGCTGCCGCCGGTGTACGGCGGGAATCCGATGCCCATGATCGATCCGATGTTGGCGTCGGCCGTCGACGTCAGCACGTTCTCGTCGAGGCACTTCTGGGTTTCCAGCGCCTCGGCGAACAGCATCCGGTCGATCATGTCCTGCAGCGGAAGTTCCGTGCTGCCCGAGTTGAAGGTGTCCTTCAGCCCCGGCCACAGCCCGGTGCGCTTGCCGTCGACGTATTCGTAGAATCCGGCGCCCTTCAGACGGCCCGGCCGCTCGATCTCGATCATCTTCTCCACGACGGCCTCGGCCGGGTGCGGCTCGTAGGTGCCGCCGGCATCCTCGACGCCTTTGCGGCTGGCGACGGCGATCTTGTGCATCAGCTCGAGGTTGAGCTCGTCGGACAGCTGCAGCGGCGGCGCCGGGTAGCCGGCCTGGGAACCGGCATGCTCGATGCTGGCCGGCACCACACCCTCGCCCAGCATCGCCAACGCCTCGTTGACGAAGGTGCCGATGACGCGAGACGTGAAGAAGCCGCGGCTGTCGTTGACCACGATCGGGGTCTTGCCGATGGCCAGCGTGTAGTCGAACACCCGGGCCAGTGCCTCGTCGGATGTCTTCTCGCCCTTGATGATTTCCACCAGCGGCATCTTGTCGACCGGGGAGAAGAAGTGGATCCCGATGAAATCCTCCTGCCGCTTCACGCCGGTCGCCAGACCGGTGATCGGCAGCGTCGAGGTGTTCGAGCCGAGCAGCGCATTGGGCTCGACGACATCCTCGATCTCCTGGAAGACCTTGTGCTTGAGGTCCTGGTTCTCGAAGACGGCCTCGATCACGAAGTCGACGCCCTTGAAATCGGCGGGGTCGGCCGACGGCGTGATGCGGGCCAGCAGCTCCTTGGACTTCTCCTCGGTGGTCTTGCCACGTTGAAGCGACTTGGCCTCAAGCTTTTCCGCGTAGCCCTTGCCTTTCGCGGCGGCTTCGGCGCTCACATCTTTGAGCACCACGTCGTATCCGGCCTTGGCCGAAACGTAGGCGATGCCGGCGCCCATCATGCCCGCGCCCAGCACACCGATCTTGTTGATCGGGATCTTGCCGATACCGTCCGGCCGCGAGCCGCCGCCGTTGATGTGCTGCAGGTCGAAGAAGAACGCCTGAATCATGTTCTTGGCGACCTGGCCGGTGACCAGCTGGGCGAAGTACCGGCTCTCGATGCGGCTGGCCGTGTCGAAGTCAACCTGGGCACCCTCAACTGCCGCGTCCAGGATGGCTCGCGGCGCCGGCATCGGCGCACCCTTGAGTTGCTTCTTCAAAAGCGCCGGGAATGACGGCAGTACGCCGGCCAGCGCTGGGCTGGTGGGCGTGCCGCCAGGCATCTTGTAGCCCTTGGCATCCCACGGCTGGGTGTGCGAGTCGGGGTTGGCCTTGATCCACGCCTTCGCGGCGGGCACCAGTTCCTCCACCGAGCCGACGAGGTCGTCGACGAGGCCGGTCTCCTTGGCCTTGTCCGGCTTGAACCGGGTGCCCTGCGACAGGATGTTCATGAACGCGTTCTGGATGCCGAACATCCGCACGGTGCGGGTCACGCCACCACCACCGGGCAGCAGGCCCAGCGTCACCTCGGGCAGGCCGACCACGAGGCCTTTGACGTCCGCGGCGATACGGTGGTGACAGGCCAGCGCGATCTCCAGACCGCCGCCGAGCGCGGCGCCGTTGACCGCGGCTACCACCGGCTTGCCCAGCGTCTCCAGGGCGCGCAGGTCACGCTTGACGGCCTCGACGGTGTCGAACGCCTCGCCGGCATCATCCGGACCGAGCTTGATCATGCTCTTGAGGTCGCCGCCGGCGAAGAAGGTTTTCTTCGCGCTGGTGATGATCACGCCGCTGACCGAATCCTTCTCGGCGACGAGGCGTTCCACCGCGTTGTGCATCGACTCGGCGTAATGCTCGTTCATCACGTTGGCCGACCCGGTCGGGTCGTCGAGCGTCAGCGTGACGATGCCGTCGGAGTCCTTATCCCACTGGATTGTGTTCTCTGCCATGGCCTTAAACCCTCTCAATGATGGTGGCGACACCCATGCCGCCGCCGATGCAGAGCGTGATCAGCGCGCGATGCGCATTGCGGCGCTCGAGCTCGTCGACCATGGTGCCGGTGATCATGGCGCCGGTGGCGCCCAGCGGGTGGCCCATCGCGATGGCACCACCGTTGACGTTGAGCTTCTCGTCGGGGATGTTCAGGTCCTTCTGGAACTTCAGCACGACCGACGCGAAGGCCTCGTTCAGTTCGAACAGGTCGATGTCGTCGACCGTCAGGCCCGCGCGGTCGAGCACCTTGCGGGTGGCCGGCGTCGGGCCGGTGAGCATGATGACCGGGTCCGCGCCGCTGGTGGCGGTCGCGACGATGCGGGCCCGCGGGGTCAGGCCCTGCGACTTGCCCGCGGCTTCGGAGCCCACGAGCACCAGCGCGGCGCCGTCGACGATGCCCGAGCTGTTGCCGCCGGTGTGGACGTGGTTGATCTTTTCGACGAAGTGGTACTTCTGCAGCGCCACATCGTCGAAGCCGCCCGCCTCGCCGATGCCGTCGAACGCGGTCTTCAGCTTGCCCAGGCCTTCCAGCGTGCTGTCGGGTCGCATGTGCTCGTCATGGTCGAGGATCACCAGGCCGTTCTGGTCACGAACCGGCACAACCGATTTTGCGAAGTAGCCGCCCGACCAGGCCTCGGCGGCCTTGTGCTGGCTGCGTAGCGCGTAGGCGTCGACGTCCTCACGGGAGAAGCCCTCGATGGTGGCGATCAGGTCGGCGCCGATGCCCTGCGGCACGAAACCGAGCCGGTAGTTGGTCTCGGGGTCGGTCGCCCAGGCACCACCGTCGGAGCCCATCGGGACACGGCTCATCGACTCGACACCGCCGGCCAGCACCAGGTCGTCCCACCCGGAGCGCACCTTCTGCGCGGCGGTGTTGACCGCCTCCAGGCCCGACGCGCAGAAGCGGTTGAGCTGCACGCCACCGGTGGTCTCCGGCAGCCCGGCCACCAATGCCGCGGTACGGGCGATGTCGCCGCCCTGATCGCCGACCGGCGACACCACGCCGAGGATCAGGTCGCTGATCAGGTTCTCGTCGAGGTCGGGGTTACGTTTGCGCAGTTCGTCGACCAGGCCGACGACCAGGTTCACCGGCTTGACTTCGTGCAGCGAACCGTTGCGCTGCTTGCCGCGCGGTGTGCGGATGGCCTCGTAGATGAAGGCTTCTTCGGACATGGCTGATTCCTCTTCACGAAATTGGGTTTCGGATCCGTCATTGGCGACGCTAGTCCTCGCACACCACCCTAACAAAGTGCCCGTCCAACCTGTTGGTTGGGAGCGCTCCAGCATCGTCAGCCGCCGACACGCCTTACCCTGAGGCCCATGACGGTGTCGCGGCTGAGACCGTACGCAACCACGGTGTTCGCCGAGATGTCGGCGCTGGCGGCCCGAGTCGGCGCGGTGAACCTCGGCCAGGGATTTCCCGACGAGGATGGTCCGCCGGCGCTGCTCAAGGCCGCCCAGGACGCCATCGCCGAGGGCGTCAACCAGTACCCGCCCGGAATCGGTATTCCGGCGCTGCGAGAGGCGGTCGCGGCTCAGCGCAAGCGGAAGTTCGACGTCGACTACGACCCGGCGACCGAAGTGCTGGTGACCGTCGGCGCCACCGAGGGCATCGCGGCGGCAGTGCTCGGTCTGGTCGAGCCCGGCTCCGAGGTGATCTTGATCCAGCCGTTCTACGACTCCTATTCCCCGGTGGTGGCCATGGCCGGCGCCCGGCGGGTCGTGGTGCCGCTGGTACCGAACGGTCGCGGCTTTGGGCTGGACATCGACGCGCTACGGCGTGCGGTGACACCGCGCACCCGGGCGTTGATGCTGAACTCCCCGCACAATCCCACCGGCACCGTGCTCAGCCAAGCCGAGCTGGCGGCCATCGCCGAGATCGCGGTGGCAGCCGACCTACTGGTCATCACCGACGAGGTCTACGAGCATCTGGTGTTTGACGGGCACCGACACATACCGCTGGCCGGTTTCGACGGGATGGCCGAGCGCACCGTCACGATCTCGAGTGCGGCGAAGATGTTCAACTGCACCGGGTGGAAGATCGGATGGGCTTGCGGGCCAGCAGAACTCATCCTCGGCGTGCGGGCGGCCAAACAGTATTTGACTTACGTGGGGGGCGCCCCGTTTCAGCCGGCGGTGGCGCATGCCCTCAACACCGAGGACGCCTGGGTGGATGAGTTGCGAACCTCGTTGCAGAACAAGCGCGATCGGCTGGCGCAGGGGCTGACCGAGGTCGGCTTCCGGGTGCATGACAGCGCGGGTACCTACTTCTTGTGCGCCGATCCACGTCCGTTGGGTTACGACGACAGCACCGCATTCTGCGCGGCGCTACCCGAACACGTCGGGGTGGCAGCGATCCCGATGACGGCGTTCTGCGATCCCGCCGCGCAGGACTGGATCCAGTGGAACCCCTTGGTGCGGTTCGCCTTCTGCAAGCGTGACGGCACACTCGACGAAGCGATCCGCCGACTTGCCGGACTGCGGGATGGACCGGCTATGTCGACCGGTCCGAACGAACCACACCGCTGACCCGCCGTCGCAATCCCTCGGTCGCGGCATAGAGGACCTTCTTGCGCGCCCGATTGACCAGGAACTCCGGTATCGGTACCGACGGCTCGAGGGTGATGTCGAATCGCACCCGCGTCTTGTCTTCGGCCTCACGCCGCAGCGTGTACTCGACATGCTGAGCATGTTGCTGCACGGTCGTATCGGCATCCCATACGAGCCAGTCCGGCCCCCAGTGGTATTCGAGCACTTCGGTGTCGACGATGCCGACCACCCTGATGGTGACCTTCACATGGTGTGGGCGGCCGTCGGGATAGCTGTCGATCACTTCGGCCCGTTTGTGTACCGAGGACCAGGACGGTACGGAGCCGACGTCAGCCAGCGCCTCCAGGATCACCTCGGGCGGCGCGTCGATGACAATCTCTCGCGATGCTTGTACGGCCACTAATAACAAAGTTAGCAACGCAGCCGCGTTCGCGGACGAGGTTGCACGGCTATTTCGGCTGTTCTGAACCCAAACCGGTCATTACTTGGTCGCGTAGCCCCCTGGTTGCGGCGTCGAGCACGATCTCGCTCGCTCGCCTGACGACGAAGCCCGGGACCGGTCCCGTCGGTTCGACGGTGATGTCGAAGCGCACCCGGGTCTTGTCGACACCTACCGACTGGAGGTTGTATTCCACGTGTTGCCCGCGCTGCTGGAATGTATCGTCGGCGTCCCAGACCACCCAGGTGGGCCCCCAGTGGTATTCCAGCATGTGGTTGTCGACGAGCCCGAAAATCTTGATGGTGGCCTTCACGTGGTGCGGCCGACCGTCGGCGTACCAGTCGAGAACCTGAATCCGCTTGTGCACCGGCGACCATGAGGTCAACGCGCCGACATCGGCCAGCGCCTCCAGGATCATCCCCGGCGGCGCGTCGATGACAATCTCTCGCGATGCTCGTACGGCCACTACCAACCAAGCTAGCAACGTGGCCCGGCCGGTGGAGCGTCTTGACCGGCAGATCCCGGATTACCAGCCGATTTCGTCCAGCGGGGTGGTTGCCGGCGGAGGTGGTCCGATCGGTCCGGCGGGTGTGCGCGAGAACCGCGGTGCGGGCGCGGCCTGGTCGACACCGCCTACGTTGATGACCGTCGCCCGGGCGGTCAGATGCGCGTCGTCGGCGGCTTCGCTCCAGGTCAACACCGGTGTGACGCACGCATCGGTGCCTCCGAAGATCTCCGCCCACTCGTCGCGGGTCTTGCTGGCGAATCGCGCGGTGAAGACCTCGAACATCTTTGGATACAAACCGATTTCGAACTGGCTCGGGACCTCGTCGGCCGACAAACCCAGTCCGGCGAGCAATTCCGCGAAGAACTGTGGCTCGATAGCGCCCACGGCCATGTACTTGCCGTCGGCGGTCTCATAGCAGCGATAAAACGGTGCGCCACCATCGAGCAGAAAGGATTCGCGCTCGTCGCGCAGCGCACCGGTCGACTTCATGGTCCACATCATCTGAGCCAGCACGCTGACCCCGTCAACCATTGCGGCGTCGACGACCTGACCGGTCCCCGATCGCTCTCGCTCGTAGAGCGCGGACACGATGCCCAGCAGCACTAACATTGAGCCGCCGCCGAAGTCGGCGATCAGGTTCAGCGGAGGCATCGGCGGCCGGTCGCGGTAGCCCAGCGCCGACAATGCCCCGGTCTGTGACAGGTAGTTGATGTCGTGGCCCGCCGTGCTGGCCCGCGGCCCGTCCTGCCCCCAGCCGGTGATGCGCGCAAAGATCAGCCGCGGGTTGACTGCCGCGCAGTCGTCCGGGCCGATGCCGAGTCGCTCGCAGGTGCCGGGCCGAAAACAGTCCAGCAGCACGTCGGCCTTGGCGACCAACTCCAGCAGTGCCTGTGGATCGGTCTTGACGTCCAAGTCCACGATCCGTTTTCCGCGGTGCAGCAGGTCCAAGTGCTCGGCGGGCATCGTCAGTCCACCGGGACGGCGGACCCGCACCACGTCGGCACCCAAGTCCGCGAGCACCATCGCGGCATGCGGGCCCGGTCCGATGCCGCCGAGTTCGATTACCCGCACCCCGTCCAGCGGTCCACGGGCGGCCACGACGATTACTTCCTTTTCTTCAGGTCCAGCACCCGGTCGCGCAGACCTTTGGTGCCGGTGTCGATCGTTCCTTTGACGGCGCGCTTGAGGACGAAGCCGGGCAGCGGCACCACCGGGTCGACGCTGATTTCGAAGACGACCTTCGTCTTGTCGCCGTCGGGCGTCAGCGTGTAGGACGCATCCTGCGAACGCTGCTGGCCGGAGCTGACCAGCGTCCAGCTGACCTTGTTCTTGGTCCAGGTGTAGGCCACCACTTGTTCGTCGGTGATGCCCGCGGCCTTCACCTTCATCTTCACTTTGAGAGGCCGCCCGTTCTTGTCCTTCTCGAGAACTTCGGCGCTCTGATGCGGCGGCGACCACTCGGTGACCGAGTCCAGATCGCCGATGACGTCGAGGATCTCCTCCGGGCTCGCCTCGATGACGATTTCGCGGGTTTCGTTGATTGCCATGTCCGGACGATAGCGAGAGGACGCCGCACCGACGGCGTTTTCGACCGCAGACGCGTACCGTCAACCTCGTGACTGAGCCTGCCGACTCGCCGTACACCATCGGTGACTACCTGCTGGACCGCCTGGCCGAACTCGGTGTCACCGAAGTATTCGGGGTACCCGGCGACTACAACCTGGAATTCCTGGATCACATCGTCGCCCACCCGCAGCTGCGGTGGGTCGGCAATGCCAACGAGCTCAACGCCGGATATGCCGCAGACGGATATGGCCGCCTGCGCGGAATGTCGGCTGTGGTAACCACGTTCGGAGTCGGCGAGCTTTCTGCGGCCAACGCGATCGCGGGCAGTTACGCCGAGCACGTACCGGTTGTGCACATCGTCGGCGGGCCATCGAAAGACGCCCAGGGCACGCGTCGGGCTCTACATCATTCGTTGGGCGATGGCGATTTCGAGCACTTCTTGCGGATAAGCCGGGAAATCACCTGCGCCCAGGCCAATCTCATGCCGGCGACGGCCACCAGGGAAATCGACCGGGTGCTCAGCGAGGTGAGAGAGCAGCGACGGCCCGGGTATCTGCTGTTGTCCACCGACGTGGCCCGCTTCGAAACCGAGCCGCCGACCGCGCCGTTGCCGCGCTACACCGGCGGGACCAGCCCACGGGCGCTTGCGTTATTCATCGAAGCCGCAACCAAACTCATCGCCGACCACCGACTGACTGTGCTGGCTGATTTATTGGTTCACCGGTTGAATGCCGTCGACAAGCTCGAGGCGCTACTGGCGGCCGACGTCGTACCGCACGCCACGCTGATGTGGGGCAAAAGCCTGGTCGATGAGAGCACGCCGGAATTCCTGGGTATCTATGCCGGCTCGGCCAGCGCCGAGCCGGTACGCCGGGCGATCGAAGAGGCGCCCGTGCTCGTGACAGCGGGAGTCGTGTTCACCGACATGGTCAGCGGCTTTTTCAGCCAGCGCATCGACCCGGCGCGGACCATCGACGTCGGGGTGCAACAGAGCACCGTCGGCCTGCAGGTTTTCGCGCCGCTGGAGATAGGAGCGGCGCTGGACGGGCTCACCTCGATCCTTGTCGGGCGGGGGGTCACCTCGCCTCCGGTCGTGTCGACGTCCGACCAGACGCCGGTGGAGAAGCCCGGCCGCGACGAGCCACTCAACCAAAAGGTGTTGTGGGACAGGTTTTGCGGCGCGCTCACGCCCGGCAATGTTGTGCTGGCAGACCAGGGCACCTCGTTCTACGGCATGGCCACTCACCGGCTTCCCCGCGGCGTCACCTTCATCGGCCAACCTCTCTGGGGTTCAATCGGATACACGTTGCCGGCCACCCTCGGCGCGGGCCTGGCTCAGCGGGATCGCAGGCCGGTGCTGCTGATCGGCGACGGGGCCGCGCAGCTGACCGTCCAGGAGTTGGGCGCCTTTTCGCGCGAAGGCCTGTCGCCGGTGATCGTGGTGGTCAACAACGACGGCTACACCATCGAGCGGATGATTCACGGAAAGACGGCTCCCTACAACGACATTGTCCGTTGGAGCTGGGCCGATATTCCCAACGCGCTCGGCGTGACCAACCATCTGACGTTTCGGGCCCAAACCTACGGCGAACTCGACGACGCGTTTGTCGCGGCAGCAGATCACCGCGACCGGATGGTGCTGATCGAGGCGGTGGTGCCGCGCCTCGACATCCCCGACTTGTTGACCGATATGGTCCGACCCACATCTGCGGACGGCAGCCCGCGTCGGTAAGTCGACTGCGGGTCAGTTGCGCGCGCCGCTGCGATTTCCGTTCGACGTGCCGAGCAACAACCGCAGCGTGCGGCGGCATCGGCCGCACTCGGCGCCCGCCCCGCATGCCGCGGCGATCTGATTGGTCGTCGATGCCCCGTTGGCGATGGCATCGGCCACCGCCTGGTTGGTAATACCGTTACACAGGCAGACGTACACCGAGTGGCCCGTTCACTCGTCGATCCGCATCATGTCGAAGAACTTGCCGACGAATACCGGCGGATAAGCGCCCACTCCGGCTCCGGCTATCCAGGGGGCCGCGGTGTCAGGATGTTCGATCCATTCCCGCGCGCGGTCCTCGTCGTCGAGTTCCTGCAGGATCATCACTTCATGACCGTCGTCGAAAGCCTGGAACAACCTGGTTTCCCGGATGCCCGCAGCCTCGAATCGGGGTAGGGCGCCACGGATCTCGGCGGTCAACGTGGCCACATCGTCGACCGACGCGATCGCGGCGACCACCACACCCGGCGCCGCCCGAGCCGACGGGGCGATGGACCCGAACCTTTCGACGATCTCGCCGGCGAAGACGGCCGGAATGTCTTCGACGCCGACCGCGTCGAACCAGTCGAAGAACACCCGTGACCGTAAAAGTTCCACAATCGGTTCCCGGCTGCGCACACCGATCGTCACCAGAACGCGACCGTAGTCATGTGTCGATGTGTAGACCAATACGTGGTGTGCCCCGATCGCGGCGAGTGCCGATCTGCGGCGTTTGAGCAACGGCCACACTTTTTCTGGGTCCGGCACGCGGTAGTCCGACGCGATCACCAACGAATGCGAATGCGGGTCTGCCGGGCTCACCGAAGTTGGTCCTTCATCACCTTCCCGGTGGCATTCAGCGGCAGCTCACCGAGGAATTCGACATATCGCGGAGCTTTGAATCCGGCCATTCGCTGACGGCACCAGGTCATCAGATCCTCTTCCGACAGTGCGCCTTTGGCATCCTGAGCCTGCACCACAAATGCCTTCCCTACCTGGCCGAGCCGCTCGTCGGCTACACCGACCACGGCGACTTGAGCAACTGCGGGATGTTCCAGCATGAAGCCCTCGATCTCAGCCGGGTAGGCGTTGAATCCGCCGACGATGAACATATCCTTTTTACGCCCATCGATCTTCAACCGACCGGTCGCGTCGAACTTCCCCAAGTCTCCGGTGTGCAGCCAGCCGTCGTCGTCGATCGCCTGCGCGGTGGCCGCCGGGTCGTCGAGGTAGCCCTGCATGACGCCGTAACCGCGGACCAGCACCTCGCCGTCGTCGGCGATACGCACGTGCACCTCCTCGCAGGGCAGGCCCGCGGTGGTAGCGACGTCCTCGAAGGAATCGCCGGGCCGCGACAACGTCACGTTGCCGGCTTCGGTAAGCCCGTAACCGGTCATCAACGTCTTGAAGGGCAGTTCGCTGTGGATGCGACGAACCAGTTCGACCGGGATGTCGGCGGCCCCGGTTACCCCTGCCCGCAACGTCGACAGCTTGGCCTTGTCGCGGACCGTCAGCAACGAGTGGTACAGCGTGGGCGGTCCTGGCAGCATCGTGATGCGTTCGCGCTCAATGAAATCCACGACGGTATCGACGTCGAAGACCGCCAGCGGCAGCATCGTCGCGCCACGGAGGAACGACGCGATCAGGCCCGCTTTCAAGCCGAACGTGTGAAAGTACGGGTTGATCTCAGATAGCGGTCGCCCTCGCGAAGATCCGCGAGGGTCGCCCACTCCTCGTACATCCGCAGCGTTTGGCGATGGTTCATCATCGCGCCCTTCGGGCGACCGGTCGTGCCCGAGGTGAAGATGATGTCGGCGATATCGGTGCCGCTGACTGCCCGCTCGAACGGCGAACCGCTGGAAAGGAAATCGGAGTTCAGGTCGATGACCGGTATGCCGGCGGGCACGGTGTAGTCCTGGCCCAAAAAACCCTTTTGGACAAGGACAGCCTTGGACGCACTGCGGGTGATGATGTCGCCGGCTTCCTCCGGCTTGAACCGCGTGTTCACCGGCACCAAGCACACCGCCCGGCGGTGAGCAGCCCGAACGCCGCGATGATCCAGTCCGCCGAATTCGGCGCCCAGACAGCGACGCGGTCGCCCTTCTCGATTCCTAGGTCAGCGAATGCACCGGCAGCACAACGAATCCGATCGACAACATCGCGAAAGGTGTAGCGCAGCGGACCGTCGACAATCGCTTCTGCGTCACCGAAGCGGTCCGCCGCGCTCAAGACCATCTCGGGGATGGTCTCCCATATCTGATCGGCCGGCTCCTCCTCATCGCGCTGCGCGCTCCGCATCGTCACCGCCCGGGTTTGATTGGCCGGCTCCTCCTCAGGCCGCTGCGCGCCCCGCATCGTCACCGCCCGGGTGTCACGTCGTGACGAGCCGACCGAGGTTGCCGCCCATGATCTTTGCCTGATCCTCGACGGACAGGTGCGCCAGCGCGTTGATGTAGAAGGTCGGCTCCGCCAGCCCTTCCGGGTGCGGCCAGTCCGAGCCGTAGAGCACCTGATCCACACCGACGAGGTTGACCAGATCGTCGATGCCGTCCTCGAAGAACGGGCTGACGTGGATTCGGTTCTTGATCACCTCGACGGGGTCGCTCGGGAAAGCTTCCGGGGCCTTCCGGTAGACCTCGGCCAGGCCGTCGAGCAGCGGCACCATCCACTTTGAACCGGCTTCGACGATCGCGACCTTCAGCTTGGGATGGCGGTAGAGCGCGCCGTGGATCACCCACGACCCCACCGAGTCCTGGATCGGCCGCCACTCGTTGAGGATGCCCATCGCGTTGGTTTGGAACGGCAGCATCTCCTGGTCGGCACCGTCCCACTCGGAGGTGTAGCGGGAGTAGCCGCTGTCGCTGGAGTGCATGCCGACCAGCAGGTCGTGCTCGACGACCCGCTCCCAGAACGGGTCGAACTCGGGCAGTGCGAACGACCGAGGGCCGCGGAAGCCGGGAACGGGCGCCGGGCGGACCAGGATGCAACGCGCGCCGCGCTTGACCGCCCACTCCAGCTCCTCGATCGCCTTCTCGACGATCGGCAGGGTGATGACCGGGGTGGTGAAAATCCGGTTCTGGTAGTTGAAGCCCCAGACCTCATCGAGCCACTCATTCAGCGCATGGACCAGGACGTGGATGGCGACCGGGTCGTCGCGCAGCCGCTCCTCGAGCAAGCTGGCCAGCGTCGGGAACATCAGGGTGCGGTCCAGGCCCAGCTCGTCCATCTGCTCCAGGCGTGGGCCGGGCTCGAAGAACGCCGGGATCGCGCGCATCGGCTCACCGAACAGCTCGCGCTTGGTCTTGCCGTCCGGGTTGCCGAACTTGAAGTACTCCTCCCAGGCGCCCGGCCGGGCGACGACCTCGAAGGTCGGGTTAGGAATGTAATTGCTGATCTGGCCGCGGATCGCGATCTTGGTGCGCCCGTTGACCTGCACGTACTGGACGTAGTCCTTGTAGGCCTTGGGCAGGAACTTGGTCAGCGCCTCCGGCGGCTCGTACAGGTGATTATCCGCGTCAAAGAGCGGGAACGGCACGTTCTCCCGATGCGACAACTGCCCCATGAAATCCTCCTTCGCAATTTGTGAGAATACTATTCTCAGGCCGACGCTACCGCAAACGTTTTTTCTAGGCCCTGGCGCATGAGCTTCTGCACCTTGCCGCTCGCCGTGCGCGGGTAGCCCGACGAGTTCGAGCAGAATCTCCGGGGCCAGCCCGCTCCTGGTATCAACCGACCAGCTCGACGGGAATATTGCGCAATGCTTCAACGGTCCGACCGGCAAACGTTAGTGTGCTTGACACGGGCTTCGGCTAAACAGGCCGATGCTATTCTCCGACAAAGAGAATGCCAATATCGCCCCTGGGAAGCGGCGCGCATGAGAACCATCGGTAAAGGCATTATGGCGCTGGCCGTGCTGTCGGCAGTCGGCTGCACCACGCAGGTCGTCGCGTCCGCTCGAGCGGATGACCCGGTCATGCATGTGGTCAGGTACGTCATCACGGCAGCCAGTCCGATCTGGGCCAACATCTACTACCTGGATCAGCAGCCGCAGAAATTTTCCGACTACAGCCACGACACGTACCAGTACACCCCCAACGTCCAAGCCGACATCGGACCGGGGCACCCATGGACCTCACCCGAGGTGATGCTGTCGGACCCTGCCAACTACGCAATGGTTGCCGTCAGTACCGGCACGGAGCCCGGTACGCCGATGTTCCATTGCGCCCTCGTCGTCGACGGAGTCGTCGTGGCGTCCAATGACGGCGCCAAGGGCACGGTCTGTTCCCTGCGCAACTGGTGAGCGGGCTAGAATTCGGGGTCGCCCTCCAGATGGCGCAGGTAACTCTCGACAATCTCGATCGTTTCGCTATGGCCGGCGGACATGTCAAGTGCCTGCTCAATCACCAGAACCCTGGACACACTGGTCATCAGCACCGACCACACCAGCGGGGGGAACTTCGCCGGGTCGACGCCGTAACGATCGAGAATCGTCGTCAGCGCTTTGCGTTGCTCTTCGCGAAAACGCTCTGCGTAATAGGCGATCTCGGCCTTCAGCGCCTTGCGGTGGTTGGCCAACGCGATGAATTCCATGGTGATCGTGGTGGCCGCCGGATCGGTGCTGAACCGCCACAGCGCCCACAGTGGTTGCCGCGCCTGCAGCACCTGCGCCTGCACCTCGAGGCCTTGCTCTGCGCGGCGCCGGAACGCCGCCAAGAACAAGTCGTCCATCGTGCGGAAGTAGTAGTGAACCAGCTGTGGTTTGAGCGCCGCCTTCTCCGCCACCCGGCGGGAAGTGACTGCGGCATAACCCTCTTCGAGCATCAGGTGTTCGGCAGCGTCGAGCAGCACTGCGCGGTTCTTGGCGTCCGGTGCCCCGATCCTGCGCGCCGAAGTCATGCCTTGGCTCCAAACTCCCGCAGGGTGCTCTCTGGTGCAGTGCTGAACATGCTGATCGTAGCGTCGGGCCACGCTCTCGCCTTGACCACGACATTAGCGTCGTGCTAAGCAGGTGCTCAGCACTTTGGTCGATCTTGCATCCGGGCGGCGCGACGTCTCGCCGCCGCCGACAACACCACGGGTAACCCCCCAGCCTCGGGAGCCGCACAAATGAGCAACTACGATTCGGTCGACTTCTTCACCGACCCGTCTCTCATTCCCGATCCGCACCCGTATTTCGACTACCTGCGCAGCGAAAACCCGGTGCTGCGACTCCCCCACTACAACGTCGTCGCGATCACCGGATACGAAGAGGCCACCGCGGTCTATAAGGACCCGGACACGTTTTCCAACATCGTCGCGCTCGGGGGCCCATTTCCACCGCTGCCCTTCGAGCCCGAAGGTGACGACCTCAACGCCCAGATCGACGCCCACCGCAGCCAGTTCCCGATGTTCGAGCACATGGTCACGATGGATCCGCCGGACCATACCCGCGCCCGTTCCATCCTGAGCCGGTTGCTGACCCCGAGCCGGTTGAAAGAGAACGAAGAGTTCATGTGGCGGCTTGCCGACCGTCAGCTCGAAGAGTTCCTCGGCACCGGCGAGTGCGAGTTCATCGCCGAATACTCCAAGCCCTTCGCAACTTTGGTGATCGCCGACCTGCTCGGCGTCCCGGAGGAAGACCACAAGGAATTCCGTTCGGTGCTGGGCGCCGATCGTCCCGGCGCGCGAGTGGGGGCGCTCGATCACGCGTCGGTCGGCATCAACCCGCTGGTGTGGCTCGACGACAAGTTCTGCTCCTACATCGAGGACCGGCGAAGCGCACCGCGCGATGACGTACTGACCGCGCTCGCGACGGCGAAGTACCCCGACGGGTCCACGCCGGAAGTCATCGAGGTGGTCCACTCGGCCACCTTCCTGTTCGCGGCCGGCCAGGAGACCACCGCCAAGCTGCTCTCGGCTGCGCTCCAGGTGCTCGGCGACCGGCCCGACGTACAGGAGAGGCTGCGCGACGACCGCAGCCTGATTCCCAACTTCATCGAGGAATCACTGCGGATGGAGAGCCCGGTCAAAAGTGACTGCCGGCTGGCACGCAGGGCGGCCAGCATCGGCGGTGTCGACATCCCCGTCGGCACGATCGTGATGGTGTTGCCCGGCGCAGCCAACCGCGACCCCCGCCGGTTTGACGACCCGCACGAATTCCGCCTCGACCGCAAGAACGTTCGCGAGCACATGGCGTTCGCCCGCGGCGTGCACTCCTGCCCCGGCGGTCCGCTGGCCCGCGTCGAAGGCCGTGTTTCGATCGAGCGCATCCTGGACCGGATGTCCGACATCGCCATCAGTGAAACCCAGCACGGACCGGCCGACGAGCGGCGCTACACCTTCGAGCCGACCTTTATCTTGCGGGGGCTGAGCGAATTGCACCTCACGTTCACACCGCGTCCCGCGTTGGCGGCGGCCCACTAAGGAACTCAGTCGAATACGTGCTGCGGCAATGGATGACCCGGATAGTCATGTCTCCTCAGACCTGTTGCGTCGCAAAGACATTCTTCGGAATGGTCAGCGGCAGGTCGACGGCGCTGAGGAGTCCGGGCGCTGCGTTGACGACATAGGGCACGGCGTTGACGACACGCATCGCGGTGGCCACCATCGCGCCGGCACCCGAGGTCATCGAGGCGATGCCGGCCCGGCCGGGGTCACGCAGGGTTGCCGCCAGTGTGCAGTCAATGTCGGGATCACCGGTGATCACCACCCGGTAGGACAGGTCGCCGATACCGGTCGGCCAGTCCGGAGCCACGCTGTGCGCCAGCCGGGTGACGTGTTCGACGATGATCGCTTCACGACCGTCGACGACGCCGATGGCTTTCATGCGGATCGCGCCGCAGGTTCCTGCCTCGACGGTACCCATTGCGACGTGCAGGGTTTCGTTGGTCACGGCGCGGTCGAAGTCTTCGCGTACTTCTTGGACTTCAACGCCGAAGGCGTCGCCGATCAGCCGGAGCTGCCCCGCCCACTCACCGGCGATGGCTCCAGGAAATGAGATCCAGGGCTGGTAGTCCAGAGGCTGTCCGAAGCCCAATCCGTTGATCATGATGTCGGGCACGCCGTAGTCGTCGTAGAGCCCGATCTCATAAGAGTGGATCGACTCGATCGAGGACGATTGGGTGGACAGCACGAGCGGCAGGTAGTCGGCGGCGAAGCCCGGTTCGATGCCCGAGGCATACAGCGACACCTGCCCTTGCTTGGCGGCGGTGACCAGTTGCTCGCGCCACTCAGCGGGCTCGTAGGCATGCGGATTGACGAGCCGGGTGGTGCTTGTGGTGACGACGTTGATCCCTGCTGCAAGCAATTTCACGTAGTCGGGAATCGCGAGGGCGTCGCGTTCGGGTCCGGCGGCCGCATAGATCACGCAGTCAGGCTTGAGGGCGATGAGCGCATCAGCATCATTGGTCGCCGATACACCGATGGGATCGCCGTTGGTCAACTCGCCGGCATCCTTGCCCACCTTCTCCTCGGAGTGCACCCATACTCCGACCAGCTCGAGGTTGGGGCGGTTGGTGATGGTGCGAATAGCGATCGACCCGATCCCTCCGGTCGCCCATACCACCACGCGGTGCTTACCTGCGGTCATCTCTTCCTCCTGGATTACGCCAAACCTCTGGTTTTGCAACCGATCTATTACTTCAACGACCTTGCTATGCGATCTTGACCGGCAGCCGGGCCCAGCCCCGTACGCTGGACGTTCGCGCCCTGCTGGCGTGCTCGTAGTCGACGTCCCAATCGGTCCAGCGGTTGAACACCTCCTCGAACGCGACCCGCGCTTCCAGTCGAGCCAGCGACGAGCCGAGGCAGAAATGCAAACCTTGCCCGAAGCTCAAATGTGCTGCCTTGCGGTGGATGTCATAGCGATCGGGATCAGGAAAGTGCTTCTCGTCGCGATTAGCCGATGCGTTGAGTAACAGCATGTAGGACCCTTCGGTCACAGTCTGCCCGTACAGCTCGGTGTCGTGGGCGACGTAACGTGCCTGCACCGGCGACGGTGGCTCGTAACGCAGCGTCTCCTCGACTGCTGACGGGATCAGCGAGGGATCGGCGACGAGTTCTCTTCTCTGATCGGGATTTTCGCCGAGCAACTCACCCATGAACCCGATCAGTCGAGCGGTGGTTTCGCCGCCGGCGCCGGCGATCATCGCGGTGTAAGCGATCACTTCGGTGCGCTCAAGGGGGCGCATCGTTCCGTCCGGTTCTTCCACGTGTGCGTTGAGCAGCTCTGTCATCAGGTCATCGGAAGGGTGCGTCGCCCGCCACTCGATGTAATCGGCGAACTGCCCGATCGACTCTTCCAGGGTCGTCGCGGTCAGCAGAGTGCCCCCGGATTCCACCGTGATGCTTTTATCGTTGCGCTCGCGGATCTGTTGCTGCCCTTCCTCGGGAATACCGAGCAGGTAGCCGATCGTCCGCATGGGCATGATCGCGCCGAGGTCGGCGACGAAGTCGAAACCGTCCAAGTCGCGCAGCGGATCCAGTGCACGCGAACACAGGTCACGCACCAGCCCTTCGACCGCCAACATGCGGCGGGGGGTGAAAACCCGCGACAACAGGCGGCGGTGCAGGTCGTGCAGCGGCGGGTCTTCCCAGAGCAAAATGCCCGGCGGGATGTCGATGCCGCTGAACAAGACGTCGGCGGTGGTGCCTCTTCCCGAACGATATGTCTCCCAGTCGTGCAGTGCAGGTGAGACATCGTCATAGCGACTGAGCGCGTAGAAGTTGTACTTGTCGTTGTAGTACAGCGGGGCCTCGGCGCGCATCCGTTTCCACACCGGATACGGGTTGTCGTCGATCGTGTGGTCGTACGGGTCGTAGTACAGCTCGACTGTCGAATTGCTCAAGATCAACCTCCTGCTAGCGGGGCTGGTTGGGCGTGCCCGGGTAGAGCTGTTCGGTCGGTCCCGCCGTCACCCAACCGCCCAGCTTCGTAATGAGGTGGGGCGCAAACACCGAGCCGTACACGAGGTGTCCGACCACGATGACTGCGACAATGGACAGGGCCGAGGAGTGCAGGCGGGTTTTCGATTTCTTGTCGGCCCACATCTCGATGACGTTTCGGCCTTCGGAATCGGTGCGCCCCAGCAGGTAGGTGAAGACCATCATCTCGATGCCCATGGCCAGCGAGTCATACAGCGGGTACTGGTGTCTGGTTCCCTCGAATATCGCGAGTCCTGGGATCACGTAGCCGTAATAGAAGTTGCCGAAGTGGGCGCCGGTAATGGCGTTGAACACGAAAGCCCAGCAGAAACCCACCAGCAGGCCGACGGTGAGGAGGACAATTGGCCTGCGCCAGTTGAATTTTGCGCTCAGCCATCGGCCAAGTGCGGCTCCGATCAGAGCGGGAAGCACAAAGTAGGAGACGTAACCGATGGGTACCGACGACGGCAGCCCGCCCCACGTCACGTTCAGCGGCCACCACGACGGCATCCGGGGCAGACCAGGCGGAAACTGTGCGTACATCGCCCAGTCATAGGGGGACTCGATCCAGGAGAACGAGAGCGCGGAGATGCTCAGCAGAAGCAGCGGGTGCACGCGTCGACGCCGGTAGCTCAGGTAGGTCCCGACCAGAATAAAAGCGATCCCCGAGACATAGGCAAAGTACATTTGCCCCTCCAGCAAGGGCGTCATCTTCGCGTTCACGGGCGGCCGTCACTGCTCGGAGTGTGACGGGCTTCGGGGTCGAAGCGGAGAACCAGGCCGAACACTAGGGCGATCAATCCGAACAACGTGCCTAGCATGATCACAGCACCCACGCCCGACACCTCTCCCGTGAAGAATACAACCCTTTAGATAGTGACGACTATCCTATGAACAGTCAACCATCAGATTCGGCTCGAGGAGTGAACACCCTTGCCTCAGCGCCCACCCGCCAAAAGGCCGGTCGAGGCCGTGACCCCAGGGTCACGCCGGCCGCGGGGCGAACCACGCAAACTTCTGCTCGCCGCCGCCCGCGACCTCTTCGCCCGCCAGGACTACCGCAGCACCACAACACGTGAAATCGCCGAAGCAGCAGGCGTTACCGAGCATCTGCTATTCCGCAACTTCGGTTCGAAAGCGGGGTTGTTCCGAGAAGCCCTCGTCTTGCCGTTCACCGAATTCGTCGACGACTTCGGCCGCACGTGGGAGTTGGTCGTTCACGAGGAGGCCGACGAAGAGGAAATGGCGCGGCGATTCGTCGGGCAGCTCTACGACCTCTTCGTCGAACACCAGGGGCTGCTCTTGACACTCATGGCCGCTGAAATCCTCAGCCCAGAGGAGCTAGCCGAAACGGGCATCGCCGACATCAGGCGAGCCCTCACCGTCCTTAGCCAGATCGGCGCGGACGGCATGCGCATCCGCGGCATGCGTACCAGCCGCCCCGACCTGCCGGCTCACTCAACAGTCGCCATGATCGCCGGCATGGCCGCATTGCGTTCGACTTATTTCGGGTCCGAGCAGCCGTCGAGGGAAGCCATCGTCGACGAACTTGTCCAAGCGATTCTGCACGGATTCCTGCATCGACAAGACTGACATCAAAGACGCTGCCACGCAACGACTTAGGTATCGGCGCGGGTCCAGAACGCTTTGCCCAACTCCGCGATGCAGATCAGGAACAGTCCGTCGGGCGACTGCGCGACGTAGTTCAAAAACAAGTGGCAGTCGGCGTTCTCTTCCTTGATCCCCGCCATCGGCGGTGAGCGGAACCATCTCGGCTGATATCGCCTGGGCGAGCCGCAGAACATCAACCGTCCGGGTTGTGTGGCAGGCACATAACCGCCCGAGACACCGAATGCGTAATAGGTGGTGTTGTCGCACGCCGCGCCCAGCACCATGTTCGGAGCGATGCCTGGAGTACAGGCCGGGTAGTCGCAGACAGTCGGTCCTGCGGCAGCAGTCGGCGGCATCAACGCGCCGACTCCGATCAGCGCAGCCACCATCACCACGATGAAACGCACGGAAATAGTTTTGCATGGGCGATAAGAAAATTCTCTTCTTCGGAGAAGATCGCATAAGGGCGACATCACACGGATATTGCACGTCCGCATAGCGCATCCGGCCAGCGACTCCTGAGTGATAACGTGATTCTCCGTGTGTAGTCCGGAACGAGCTGTGAGTCGCGGTGTACTCGCGCCGGCGATTGCCCAGGACCAGTGACGGACTCCGACGCCGACCCCTCGACCACCGAAGCTCCAGATTCGCTCGCGGCAGCAGAAGACGAGCTCATTCGTGCCGAGGAGCGCGCCGAGGCCGCACGAGCACGCGCGGCCGAATTGCGCCGGGAGGCCGAGGCCGATTCGAGCGAACAATCCGAACCGACCGAAAACGCTGACGTTGCCGAGTCCAAGCCGGAGGCCTCGCGATTGAGGCGCCGGTGGCGATGGCGGCTCCGCCGTCCCACCCGGACAACGGTAGGTGTCGGCACCGCAATCGTGCTCATCTGCGCCTCGTTGGCGACCAGCGGTTACATCGTGTGGCAGCACCGCACACTCGTCCAGCAGCGGCAGCACGCGGCGGAGTTTGCCGCAGCTGCCCGGGAGGAAGTCGCAACGCTGATGTCGATCGACCCCGCGCACGCTGTGGAGAATCTCCAGCACACCATCGACGACACGACGGGAGCGCTCAAGAGCCAGCTGGAAGCGACGTCAAGCTACATGGCCAAAAATGCCCAGGACGCGCAG
>CAWHZO010000006.1:0-286693 GCA_963833915.1 uncultured Actinomycetota bacterium | reverse complement strand
AACGTGTTCAAGTGCCTATGACCGCGGGCGGGATCGGCACCGTGGAGACTCAGGACGCTTTCCGGTGCGCGTCGTGTGGCTATCACCACGTGCGCCGGCCCGGTCTGGACATGTGCGAACACTGCGGCGCCGCGCTGACGTCGCTGCAGTACGGGCTGATGCGGATGCAGACGGTCTTCACCCGCCGCCGCGAACGAATCTCCAGCGACGAAGAAGAGCGGCGGCGCGCGGGCTTCGAACTGCACACGTCCTACCGCTTCAGCCAGCACGGCCCACGAACGGGCAGACTCGACGCAAGGGTCGAATCCGTAAGCGGATCAGACACTTTGGCCGAGCTCAGCTACGGCGACACCGCGACCGTGCGAGTCACCAACGTCGGCCGCCGCCGGCGCAAGCGCCCCAACGAACTGGGTTACTGGCTAGACACCGTGAAGGGGGAGTGGCTGTCCGAAAAGGACGCTACGGACACCACACCGCAGGACGACTCACTCGAAGACGCCGCGGATGCGCCGACGAAGTCCAAGGTCATTCCGTATGTCGAGGACACGCGCAACATCCTGGTCATGCGCCTCGCGCGGCCAGTCAGTGATGAGACAGCCGTCAGCCTGCGCTACGCGTTGGAACGGGGAATCGAAGCCCATTTCCAGCTGGAGGACTCCGAACTGTCCAGTGAGGCGCTGCCCGATCTCGAGAGTCGGGCACGAATGCTGTTCACCGAATCCGCAGAGGGCGGGGCAGGTGTACTGCGCAGGCTGCACTCTGAACCTGACGCACTGGCAGCCGCGGCGCGCAAAGCGCTCGAGATCACCCACTTCCGACCGGACGGGACCGATGTCGGATCCGCTGAGGGCGCACGCGAACGATGCGAGAAAGCCTGCTACGACTGCCTACTGTCCTACGGCAACCAGACAGATCACCTGCTGATCGACCGGCACGCGGTGAGGGATCTGCTCATGGCACTCGCCGAGGGCGCGACCTCGCCGAAAGTGGAGACAGCCGGCTCAGATCGCTTCGAGCAGCTCCGCGAATCGCTCGAATCACAGTTGGAGCGCGAGTTCCTCGACTTCTTGATCGAGCATGACTTCGCGCTGCCTGACGGAGTTCGGGAAGTTATCGGCGCCAAGGGGGTTCGTGCAGATTTCGTGTACCGCTCCGAGGGCGCGGGACTCGCAGTGTTCCTGGATGAACAGACACCTCTAGATGTAGCGGACGTCGAGGAACAGTTGATGGACATCGGTTGGTCGACTCTTCGGCTGCACGCGGGTGAGGACTGGGTAAGCGCATTGCGCCAGCACGCCTACGCATTCGGCGAAGGAAGGTAACGGACACAATGGCTTTCGCACCGGGAAATCTGGTGACCGCCCGCGGCCGCGAGTGGGTGGTGCTGCCCGACAGTACCGACGACTTCCTGGTCCTCCGCCCGCTCGGCGGAGTCGACGACGACATCGCGGGCGTGCTCTCAGTGAAGGCGTCACCGCGGCGACTTTCCCACCCCCAGTGCCCGACGACCTCGGCGACACCTCGAGCGCATCGATGCTGCGCAGCGCACTGCGGATCGGATTCCGCTCTACGGCGGGCCCTTCCGATGCCTGGCCGTCCATCGCGGTGGAACCGCGCGCCTACCAGTATGTGCCGCTGCTGCTGGCCCTGCGCCAGGACGTCGTCCGGCTGCTGATCGCCGACGACGTCGGAATCGGCAAGACCATCGAAGCCGGGCTGATCGCCGCCGAATGCTGCACAGTGGCGACGCGCGACGGTGTAGCCGTGCTGTGCAGCCCGGCCCTGGCCGAGCAGTGGCAGCGCGAGCTGCGCGACAAGTTCGGTATCGAAGCCGAACTCGTGCTCCCCAGCACGGTCGGCGCCTCGAACGCGGCCTCCGGCGCACGAGTCGCTCTTCGAGCGCTACCCAGTCACGGTCGATCTCGACCGACTTCATCAAGTCCGCCCGGCGGCGCCACGAGTTCCTCCGTACCTGCCCAGAACTGGTCATCGTCGACGAAGCGCACACCTGCGTCGCCGACTCGACGTCGGCGGCTCGGGACGCACCCAGCGCTACGAGCTGCATCAGGGACCTCGCCGCAGACCGCGACCGGCACCTGGTCCTGGCACCGCCACCCCGCACAGCGGGAAGGAGGAGGCGTTTCGCAACCTGCTCGGGCTGCTCGACCCCGAGCTGGCCACCGTCGACCTGGAAGACCGGCGCGGCCGAGAGCAGCTGGCCCGCCACTTCGTTCAGCGCCGCCGGGCCGATATCCGCCGGTACCTCGACGAAGACACGCCGTTCCCGAAGGACCGGCTCACCAGCGAGATCCCTACACCCTGAGCCCCGAGTACCGGGCTCTGTTCGACAAGGTGCTCGACTACGCGCGCGAGACCGTACGACAGTGGAGACGGCGGGCATGCGCGCGGCGGGTCCGCTGGTGGTCCGCGCTCGCCCTGCTGCGCGCGCTCGCTTCCTCACCGCGGGCCGCCGCGCACACACTGCGCACCCGGCAGCCATCTGCGGCAGCTGGTATCGGCGGAGGAGGCCGACGCGCTCGGCCGGGCCGTGCGTGCTCGACCAGGCCGACGACGAGTCGATCGAGGCCGCCGACACCACGCCCGGGCGCCGACCCCGACGAGACGTTCGACCAGAATCCGAAGGTGCGACGACTCCGCGGCTTTCTGTCCGACGCGCAGAAGCTCTGAAGGCCAAGCCCGACAGGAAGATCGCCGCACTCATCAAGGCGGTCAAGGAAGCTTCTGGCCGACGGCTACGACCCCATCGTGTTCTGCCGCTTCATCGACACCGCCGAATACGTTGCCGAACAACTCTGCGGCGACGCTCGGCAGGAACGTTACAGTGCGGCCGTCACCGGGCACACTCCCACCCGACGAACGAGTCGCCCGAATCGCCGGACTCGCCGAGACTCCGGGACGGCACGTGCTGGTCGCCACCGACTGCCTGTCCGAGGGCGTCAACCTGCAGGAAGACTTCCAGGCCGTCATCCACTACGACCTGGCCTGGAACCCGACCCGCCACGAGCAACGCGAAGGCCGGGTCGACCGGTTCGGGCAACGCGCGACAGACCGTTCGCGCGGTGACGCTGTATGGCCGCGACAACCAGATCGACGGCATCGTCCTCGATGTGCTGCTGCGCAAACACGAAGCCATCCGCAGGGCAACGGGTGTGTCCGTCCCTGTACCCGACAACACCGACGCTGTGGTCGAAGCGCTGATGGAAGGCCTGCTGCTGCGCGGCCGCGACCCCGAACAACTCGGTCTGGAACTGGACATCCAAGAAAAGCAGGACACCCTCTACACGCGGTGGGACTCGGCTGCCGACCGCGAGAAGGTCGCGTTGACTAAGTACGCCCAACATGGCATCAAACCCGAGGAGGTCGCCGAAGAACTGCGCGAGTCCCGCGAGGCACTTGGTACCAACGCCGAAGTCGCCGACTTCGTCCAGCACGCGCTGAAATCACTGCGCTCGACCTGCACCAGCACCGACGCTGGCTTCACCGCAACGACGACGCCGCTGCCGCTGGGGCTTCGCGATGCCATTCCGCCCGGCCGCAGGGACCCGTTGTCGTTCAACACCGATTTGCCCGTGGCTCGTGGCGAAGCCGTTCTCAACCGGACAGACACCACCGTCGAAGCGATCGCGAACTACGTCTGGAGTCTGGGCTCGACAGCCAGTTACCGCCTGACCAGCGACCGGCGCGCCGCTGCGCAGTGGTCCGTACCACGGCGGTCTCACCCGTACGACGTTGCTGCTCGTGAGGTATCGCTTCCATCTGACGTTGCCCTCCCGCAGCGGATCCCGCGAGCTCGTCGCCGAAGATCTTGCCACCCTGGCTTTCGAAGGAGCACCCGCACAAGCGAATTGGCTGGTTCGCCGCTGCGACCGCGCTCTTAAATGTGCAGCCATCTGGCAATGTGCCTGAGGCGCAAGCACATACCTTCCTCAGGCGCAGCCTCGACAATCTGGACACCCTACGCGGCCACCTCGAAGATCACGGTGAATCGTTGGCGCAACGACTGTTGGAATCGCACCGCCGCGTACGCCAGGCGTCCGTCGAAATCGTCCGCGGACTGAAGGTCGACGTTGAGCCGACAGCCGACATCCTAGGTGTCTTCGTGTTTGTGCCGCCCCGCGGGAGGTGCCCAATGAGTCCCGACCCGGCCGCCTTTATCGGCGTCCGCATTCAGGGCGGATTGCTACCGGCTGGAGTACTCACACGGATATCCGAGGGCGACATTGAGGGCTCCACGGCCGCCGACTACCACCTCGCGGGCGGTGAATCGGCGCGGGACGCAGCGAACCGGGTGTGGGCCTACATGCGCGGCGTCTGGAGACGCTTCCAGGACGAACTGGCCGATGTGAGCGCCACAGACGCAGCGACGGGCATAACCCGCGAACGGTTCCTGCTGCCGCTACTGAGTCAGCTTGACTATGGTCGCGTCCCGCCCGCCCCGTCTGGTGGCCTCGCAGCCGATGACGACCCAGACAAGCGGTTCCCGATTTCGCATCTGTGGGACGAGGACATCCCGATCCACCTGCTCGGCGCCGGCGTCGATCTCGACAAGAGGTCGCCAGGCGTTGTCGGTGCGGCGAAGGTTGCACCCCAGTCGATGGTGCAGGAGTATCTGAACCGGACAAGTAAGCACGTCTGGGGCATCCTGGCGAACGGCCGTGTCCTTCGGCTGCTTCGTGATTCGACGTCGCTGACAGGTTCGGCATACGTCGAATTCGACCTAGACGCGATCTTCGGCGGCGAGCTCTTCTCCGATTTCCTGCTCCTGTTCCGGTTGTGTCACCAATCGCGTCTGGCCTCACTGGATGACGAGATCGGGGGGTCGTCCTGGTGGAACGCTGGCGCGAGGTGGCCGTGCAAACAGGCACTCGGGCGCTGAACGAGTTACGTAACGGCGTCGGGAGGCGCTGGAGACGCTCGGCAACGGCTTCCTCAACCATCGCGACAACGAGGCCCTGCGGGAGCGGATCAGCTCAGGCGAGCTGGCGGTGAGCGATTTCCATCATGCGCTGCTGCGGGTGATCTACCGGCTGCTGTTCACTTTCGTCGCCGAGGATCGGGGTATTCTCCACGCTGAGGGTGGGAATCGTGATGCACGGGAACGGTATTCGCGGTTTTTCTCGACGGCGCGGCTACGGAACGTATCGCGCAGACGCCTCGGCGACCGGCATGCCGACCGCTGGCGGGCGCAGACTCAAGTGTGGCGCGGACTGGCCGCTCCCGAAGGAATGCCAGAACTCGGCCTGCCCGCGCTCGGAGGGCTGTTCGAGAATGGCCCCCTGGACTTCCTGCTGGATTGCAGTGTGCGCAACGCGGATTTTCTTGGCGCGGTGCGTTCGCTGTCTCTGGTGAAGGGCAAAGCCGATCGATTGTGGCCGGTAGACTACCGCAGCCTCGATGCGGAGGAACTGGGCAGCATTTACGAATCGCTTCTGGAATTTCATCCATCGTGGAACCGGGTGGAGCGGACCTACCAACTGCTTGAAGCCGCAGGGAACGAGCGAAAGGGCACCGGTTCGTATTACACGCCAACGTCTTTGGTGGAGTGTCTGTTGGACTGGACGCTGGACCCGGTGCTCGACCGCGCCTCCGCCGCAGACGACCCCGAGGCCGAGCTCCTCGCGGTGACCGTGTGTGACCCCGCGTGTGGTTCAGGACATTTCCTAGTCGCAGCTGCCCGACGAATCGCGAAAAGGATAGCGGCACACCGGACTGGCGATCCAGAGCCACCGCCGGAACAGATCCGTTCTGCACTACGCGATGTGATTGGTACGTGCGTGTACGGCGTAGATTTGAACCCGCTGGCGGTAGAGCTTGCCAAGGTGTCACTCTGGTTGGAGGCGATGGAGCCCGGTCGGCCTCTTGCGTTCCTAGACGCTCAGATTAAGGTCGGCAACGCGCTGATCGGCGCGACGCCAAAGCTGCTGGAAGATGGCATCCCCAACGACGCATTCAAGCCGATCGAAGGGGATGACAACAAGATCGCGAATGCGCTTGAGCGAAGGAATAAGCTTGAGCGCGAGAACCCAAGTCAAAGTGATCTGTTCGGCGAAGCGACAGCGGTGGCTTTAAGCAACTTAGAGCTTGCGGCGAGATGCGGTCGGTGATCAGCGTTTCCGATCTTTCGCTGGCTGATGTTGCGGTGCAGCGTCAGCGGCTGGCGAACTACTCGCAATCCCCCGAGTATCGCCACCAAAAGTTGATCGCCGACACGTGGTGTGCTGCCTTTGTGTGGTCGAAAACCTCGGATGCGCCGGCAGCGGTCACAGACCGCCAGTTTCGCGACTTGCTAAGCGATCCAGACGCATTGAAGCCGGAACAGCGAGACGCGGTTGCGCGACTCGCGGCGGAGTATCGGTTCTTCCACTGGCACCTTGAGTTTCCACAGTTGTTCCCCACTCAAGGCTTGAGCGACAGCAATCCTGTGACTGGCTGGAGCGGTGGATTCACTGCAATCTGTGCGAATCCGCCCTGGGACAAGGTCGATTTCGAAGACAAGAAGTACTTCGACAGCGTCAACCCCGAGATCGCCAAGACCGCTGGCGCGGCTAGGCGCAAGAAGATCACGCAGTGGCTAAGCGAGAACCCAGCGGCAGCGGCTCGATACACAGCTTCTCGGCGTAAGGTCAAGGGGACGTTCCACTTCGCGAAGAAGTCCCGTGTATTTCCGGAACTGGCGAAGCCGGTCAAGGGCGTCAACTCGATCCAGCTTGACCATCTGTTTGCCGAACAGATGACGTCGATTATCAGCGCGGAGGGACACTTCGGCGCTCTAATTCCGACCACAATTGCCAATGGAGCCGGAGCGCAACATCTGTTCTCGAGCCTCGTTGACAGAGCGGCGGTTTCGGCGATCTTTGACTTTGACAACAATGAGAAGCACTTTCCAATCGATTCACGGGTCAACTTCTGCATGATCTCTGTGTCCGGCCGCAGCGTTCACGAATCGAGGATGCGACTCGCATTCGGCTTGCGCAACACAAAGCAGTTGCACGGACAGCGAATATTCGAGTTGACACCCGAGGAGATCAAGCTGCTGAACCCGAATACGGGAACTCTGCCCACGTTACAGACCCGCCGCGATGCTGATATCACCACGGGAATATTTCGACGCATTCCCATCCTGATTGTCGACGATGAGCCTGAAGGGCAATCCCTGGGATGTTACGACAAGAAACCTCTACAACATGACTGACGACGAGCACCTCTTCCGGAGCAAGCTTGAGCTAGAGGAAGAGGGTTGGCAGCTCAATGGCAACGTTTTCGAGCTTGAAGGCAAGCGAATGCTGCCGTTGTACGAAGCCAAGATGGTTGACTTCTATAATCATCGAGCAGCAGATGTCATTCTCAGCGAGACCGCAGTGATTCGTAAGAATCAGCCGCGATATCATCTGACCACGAGCTTCGTGACGCAAACCGGCTTGCACTGCCGCTGCATTGGGTTCCTGAGTTTGACGTTCCGACAGGGAAAATCGATCGGCGAGGACGGCCGACATTCCACAAGGGTGTTAGCTCCCGGTTGGCAGAGGTGAACTGGGACCGGGACTGGATGTTCGGCTGGTGCGATGTCACAGCGGCGACTAATGAGCGGACAGCTATCGCGGCGTTCGTTCCGCGTACGGGCGTCGGGCACAAGTTCCCGCTTATGTTCCTCCCCAACGACGCCGACGCAGCGGACAAGGCTGCTGGTCTCATAGCGTGCATGTCATCGTTTGTCTTCGACTTTGTGAGCAGGCAGAAGATCGGCTCAACAAGTATGGGCGTCTTCCTCTGGAAGCAACTTCCGGTACTTTCTTGGAGTCGATTGCAGTCGCACATGTCTTTTCTGAAACCCCGGGTTGCCGCACTGCGTGCACATCGGCGGACATGGCGGGCCTTGCAGACGATCTGGATTACCACGAACCGATGGTCGGGATGAGGTTCGGCGTGCAACGCTCCGTGCGGAGATCGACGCCTATATGTTCATGCTCTACGAGGTGCATCGTGACGATCTGGACTACATCATGGAGACGTTCCCCATCGTCAAGCGCAAAGACGTTGCCGCCCATGGCGAGTACCACACGAAGCGCATCATTCTGGAGATCTATGACGCCATGGCCGAGGCCGAAGCAAATGGGGTGCCGTATGCGTCACCGTTCGATGAAATAAGCGCGTAGTGAGTTCGGGAGAAGCGCGATGAGCGAGGTGGAAGTCGGAACATTCGCACGCCAGGCCGCGATCGGGGTCGAGAAGATCGGACGGCGCCTCATCGATTCGGGTCTCGGCAAGGACGATTCGCTCCTGACGCCCGGGCAACCTATCTGGACCATGACCAATCTCGATGAACTCACGAGGGACTACGTCGATCGACCTGACGCCGGGCCCCGAGGCTTCTTCGAGAAGCTGGAGCACCAGCTGGCGGACTCGTCGCCGGCCGCTGTGCAACTTTTCGCCGAGCTCTTGATTTTGAATACGCTTCCGATCACCAACCTCGGCGGCACGTTGAAGGTGAAACAGGTGGTAAACGTCCTCAACATGAGCAGTGCCCCGGCGACGCTGCCGGAAGACGTTGAGGCCGCATTGCTGGGAGGTGGAGTGTTCAACGGCGGTCAGGCGTTCACGACCTACCGGTGGGCGCAGATCGTGTACCTCATTCAGTTCGCCCGCCACTTCAAATCGCTGCCTGAACAGCGCCAGGTCGACGCCTTAGCCGAACCGCTGATCTTCCGCGACGAAGTCAATGCTATTCCGACCGGCCAAGCAGCTCAACGGCAATCGTTGTTGTACTTGGCATTCCCGCGCTTCTACCTACCCATCGTCAACATCGACCACCGCAAGGCGCTTCGCGACGGCCTTGCAGGCAAGTACCTCGCCCATCTTTCCGGCGACCTCGATACTGACATCGCCGAGATCTACGAGGTGATCACCGAGGCCGAAGGCGGACAAGTCGACCTGTACGCCAAACCGTGGATCGAGCGCTGGCTGAAGACCTCTGCGCCAGCCGTGCAGCACGCGTGGAAGATTCATGGTTCCAATGTCAAAGGCCAAGACATGGTGCCGATCTGGCGGCACAAGCAGTCAGTTTCGCTGGCGGCGAGCCTCCTCCGGCCCGTTGATGCTGATATCTCGCGCGATGAACTTAAGGAGTTCATCGAAGCCGACTACAGTTCCTCGGGCTACGCCGCACGCCAAGAAAAGCTCGACGAGTTCTTTTTGTTCCTAGATCGGATGCATCCAGGTGACCTGGTCGTCACCGTTAGCCAGGGGGTCGTTTATTTCGGCATCATCACCGGTCCCGCCGAATTCGTCGCAAGTAGCGACAGCCGATCAAACCTGCGGCGGCCCGTGAAGTGGTTCGATCATCCGTGTCCGTGGATCGACCTCCCCGACGACATTGCCGCGCGTTTGAGCGTCCAGGGCGAAGTGCTGGACTTGAGTCAACACCTGGAGACGCTCATCGCATTGGCGGAGCGACGACCGCAACGGCCACAGGCATCAGCAGCTCACCTGCCAGATGCCACGAACGAACTGGCGGACCGCCTCCATGTCGGAGTCAACTGGCTGCAGGATTGCATCGAGCTACTGCGGGACCGCCCGTCAGCTGATCTTCTACGGGCCGCCCGGCACCGGGAAGACCTACATTGCACAGGAACTCGCCGCGTCACCTCGCCGACGAGGCGAACGTCAAGCTCGTCCAGTTCCATCCGGCGTACTCCTACGAGGACTTCTTCGAGGGCTATCGGCCAGGTCGACGACTGGCGGCAGATCGGGTTCGACCTCAAGGCCGGCCCGCTCCGCTCACTGGTCGACCAGGCCGCGCGAGCGACCCCGACCGCCGCTATGTGCTGATCATCGACGAGATCAACCGCGGCAACCTGCCGAAGATCTTCGGCGAGCTCTACTTCCTGCTCGAGTACCGAGACCGAGCGATCGACCTGCTGTACTCGTCGGACGACGAGCAATTCTCGCTGCCGACGAACATCTTCATCATCGGCACGATGAACACCGCCGACCGCTCCATCGCCCTGGTGGACGCGGCGATGCGGCGCCGGTTCGCATTCCTGCCGCTGCACCCGTCCGAGGAGCCGACCCGCGGATTCTGCGAAGCTGGCTGGCGCCGAAGGCCACCCGACCACAGCTGGCCGACCTGCTCGAGGAACTGAACTCGCGCATCGACGACCGCGACTTCAAGATCGGTCCGTCGTACTTCATGCGCGACCGGATCGCCCACGACCCGACGGGCATAGCCCTCGAGCTCATGTGGCGTACCGACATCCTGCCGCTGCTCGAGGAACATCACTACGGCGATCGCAACGTCAATGTCCGCGGTACGGTACGGGCTGGCGCGCGCTGACGAAAGAGTCATCGCTGGCGAAATCAGCTGCAGCACTTGAGGACAGTGGCGAATCCGGATACCCAATCGGGCTGACGATGAACCGGAACCGCGCTGACTGACTGAGGGTGCCGACCCGAGCGTCTCGGCTGTGACCGGCGGAGTACCGCGCGCTGAGCGACCTGGCGGATCGCTGAGCCGTCACCCCGACGCTCGCCGACTGGCTGGTCGAGCGTCACTGCGGCCGAAGGTCGGGGCCGTCGCGATCGGCGATCTGCACAGCTCACGTTCGCGCCGAAGATCACCAATCTGACCGGCTGCTGTTCCTGATTGGCTACGCACAGTCAACCCGTGATCTGGCGTGACGACCCGGTCGGGCTCGCAGCCGCCGACGACCTGCTGCCGCTTCGCGGAGGCATTCGCGCGTCTCGGCAAGCCGCGCGCTGTCGAACAAGGACTCCTGCAGGGCTACCGGACGGTCGACCGACACGCTGCCGGTGCTGCGCGGCCGGATCCGGGCGGCGATCAGTTGAACGCGGCTGTACGGGCTGCCGGTGCCGATCGAGGTCGCTACGACGACTTCACAGTCGACATCGCCGAGAATCAGCTCCTGCGCGCCGGCGAGCTGCGGCTTCTGTCGACTGTTCCGCGGTCTCGAGAGAGCCCGCGCGCGGCTATCAGCGGCTGCGACGTGCTGCTGGCCGAGGTCATGCCGCCTGCGCCGCGGAACGCCGTACTGCCGACGTGGCAGCCGAGCCGACTCAACACCCGATACGAGCCGCGCTCGTCTGGCAGACGATCGTCGCGGCAGCCGATCGTTCGACCATCACCTCGGCGACCTTGCGGTGAGTCGGCTTCATGTTCGACATGTGGCGATCTTCGAGGACTTCGTGACGGTGCCTTCGCGGAGTCACTCACCGGTCCGTGGCTGCCACCGCAAATCAGAGCGGCTGATCTGGACGACGAGCGCCAGGTGGACATGCGCCCGGACCTCCTGTGCCGGCGGGTCACCCGGCCACCGACGGCAGTGATCGATGCCAAGTACAAAGCCGAACGCCCCGAAGGCTTTCCGAACGCCGATCTCTATCAAATGCTGGCCTACTGCACCGTCCTCGGACTTGGCGATGGCCATCTCGTGTACGCGAAGGGCAACGAACCGGTGAACATCCATACGGTCCAGAACGCCGGGGTGACAATCCACTGCCACGCACTGGACTTGGCATTGCGAACCGGCTCGATTTGATCCGGCAGATCGACGGCCTTTCAGACACGATGACCCCTTTCCAGGAATCTCGAGTTCACCTGATCGAGGAGGTATCCTTGGCAGAGAAAACTGGCGTTCGACTGGACACTGTCGACATCGCGGATGGCTCCGGCTGGCAGGTCGATTCGACCCACGAACTAGACGTATTCGCCAAGGGCGCCGTCACCATCGAAGTCCGGTACGGCGAGTCAGCGACGACGTCGAGAGCGCAGTGAAGCGTGGGGGAGCGACGACGGCGAGGATGGATAGGAAACCCTGATGCGGTTGAGCGGCTCCGGTCTTGGTTTGACCGGCCGACCGTACGTAGGCGCTCGGCCGGTACACCGCGCCGGCGGGTCTCGAGCAGATTTCACCACGGAATCCGGTGGGTGGACGCGCGAAGACTTCACCGCAGCTGTGGACGATCCAGTCGGTCGCGTCTTTCTCTTGAGAATCCTGGAACTGATGGATGTCAACAGTCAGTTCCCGCCGAAGGGCAAACACTCTCGGCTGCACTTCGGCAAGAGGCCAGGTGGTGCCGTGTTCTTCTATCCGTATGGTCGGCGTTTCCCGCCATTCAAACTCGTCGTCAAGGGCGGCGAACTCTTGATCTCCGGTTGTTGGAGGGGCAATTTCGAGGTCACCGGCCACCCTGGATTCGCTGAACTGGCATCGATGCTGGGCCAGGATGAACGCGGCTCGGCAAGCGCGGTGTCCGTCGCTGGCCTTAACCCTGATGAGCTGTGGGAGGTCGCGGAAAATGTTTCGCACGCGATCAACTAACTCTGGGTGAACTCGTTGAGCTCGCCATGTGACGCGGCGGATCCTGAATCGGTTAGTCGACCGAGAACGGCGTTGCAATTCTGCGACCGGCCGAAACACCGACGTAGTACTCGCCACGAGGCTTTGTGCGTAACTCTGCGCCGACGTGTACACCTGCGTATTCACCGCCGGGGCCGACCCGGCCAACACGGACAGTCTGCCCGAGACTCCCTCGGATGTATCGCGGACGGCGACGGTTGATCTTGCGCCCGACTCGGCGTGCACGCGAGGCGCCGGTGGAGGCGAACCGGCCCCGCCGGTCGCGCTTGTAGGTGCGTCGCTTCGCCATTAGTCGCTCGCCATACGAACGCGGGCCTGGAGGCTGTCAATCCCACTCTGCCTCTCGGCGCAAGTTCCATACATCGCCAGCACCTCACATAGATGATCTGAATCGATTCAATCGTCGAACTGAGCCAAAGTCGTTGAAATACAGCCGATGTCGCTTTTTAACCTAGGTGCTATCAGCGTGCATCGGATGCCGCATGAGTGGCCGCTCTGAGGAACCCAATGCGCGCGCTGCCAGCCGAGGCGTGGGCTCCCGGGCACATTTTGGGCACACTCGGTGTCAATTGAGGTCGATTCTGGTAAATCACACCTGATGTAGTTTCGCAGGGAATGCTTAGCCCGGCTCAGATAGCAGGAGCCTGACCCGGGTTCGATTCCCGGCAGCTCCGCTGAGAACGCAGCAGAGGTCGTAGATACTAGCGGTCGATGATCCAAGCGGTCGCGGTTCAAACCCCGCCCGAATCGGACCTCCATTCATCACTCCCCACCCTCCCCGGCGACGACGACGAGCATGAACGTCCTATCACCCTTGCCGGCCTTGGTGGTGAGCACCAGCTGGTAATACCCGTCGCGCACCGAATCCGCCACCTTGATCTTCACAGTCGACGTGCCAGACCCGTCGGCGCCGAACTTCCCGGACGCCGGCGCCACGGAAATCCCCGCGCCGTAGGACTTCCCGGTGATCCGGTAGTCGCCGGGACCGTCGACCATCCGTTGCACGTTGACGGTCACATTCGTCGACGTTCCCGCGTCCATCGCGACGACGGCCGGCGAGACGTTGACGGTCACCGCCAGGCTGCCCGCACCGAACGACGGCGGCGCCGACGACGAAGCGGTCCCCCAGACCTTGTTGGGTTTGGGAGACAGCGAGAACGCCAGCTCGCCGCCACCCGCGAGCATCGACTCCGGAAGATACGTCTTATCGGTGGACCGGCCATCGACGTGCAGGCCGTTGATGTACTGCATGCGGTGGTGTCCGGATGCGCCCGGCGCGGTGATCCGAATGGATTTGTCTGCGGGAAGGGCGATTTCGACGCGATCGAACAGCGGCGTGTTCACCGTGAGCGTCGACGTCCCCGGAATGCTGGGATACAGCCGAGCGCCGCCCACACGTACCAGGCTCGACATCGCGCCCAAGTCGTCGTTGCCCGGCTCGCCGTCGGGTGTGGGACTGAACAACGTGCTGCGCACCCGGTCGACCAACTCCTGGGTCTTCCAAGGCTGCCCGATGTAGTTGTAGAGCCACGGCACCGAGAAGTCCGGCTCGTTACCGGCCCACAGATACGGCTCCTCCGGGCCCACATTGAGCTTCGTGGTGAACTTGTCGAGCCGCTCGGTCACCGCTTGTCGGCCACCGAGCGCGGTCACCAGACCGGCGATGTTCTGCGGCACGTACCAGACGTATTGCTCGGCGTTGCCCTCGTCGAACCCGACCTGGCTGAAGCAGCCCTCCCCGGGCGGCACCACCGCGGGACCCTCGGGAAAGAAGCCGAGCGCGTTGCGCGGCGAGATGGAGTGGGTGGTCGGATTGAACAGGTTCTGCCAGTACTGGGCGCGGTCCTGGAATTCGCCTGCGGTCTTGGAATCGCCTAGCGCATCGGCGAATTGGGAGATGGCGAAGTCGTCGACCGACCATTCCAGCGAGATCGAGGCGGCGGGGAAGGAACCATGGCATGACGTCGTCGGCAGCGGTAGGTAGCCGCGCCGCAGGTAGGTGTCGATTTCCGGCCGCTCCACGTAACCGTTGCGCCCGACACCGCCTTTGGTCGCGGCGTCGAGCATGAAGTGCAGCGCCTTCTTGACGTCAAAGTCCTTGGCGCCGAAGGCATAGAAGTTCGCGATCAGCGGCACCACGCTGTCGCCGGTCATCTCGGCGGTCGCCGTATTGGCCAGCGCCCACCGCGGAAACGACCCGCCCTGCTCGGCGTCGTTGACCAACGACTGGGCCATGTCGCTGGCCTGCTGCGGGAACACCAACCCCTGCAACGCCGCAACACCGCGGTAGGTGTCCCAGTCGGAGAAGTTGGCGTACTGGGTATGCCCCTTGAGCAATAGTGTGGATGTCGCGGTCGAATCCGATGTAGCGCCCGTCGGCGTCGTTGAACACGTTGGGGTTCAACAGCGAATGGTAGAGCGCGGTGTAGAAGGTCACGATGTCGTCTTCGTCGAAACCGGCAATCTTGATGCGCGACAGCGCGTCATTCCATTGCGTCGATGCGGCGGCGCGGACGTCGTCGAAGCTCTCCGCGGCCTCGTCGAGATTCTTCTTGCGCTCCGTCGGCGTCCACGTAGGACAGCGCGGTGCGCACCTCGACCTGCGAGCCGGCCGGGAACTCCACGTATCCCCCACTGGAACCCTGGTAACTCGAATACGCGCTGCGCTCATGCGGAGCAACCGAGAAGCCGTCCCAGGTGCCGAACGACGTGAACGGCTTGCTGAACTTCATCGCGAAGTACACCGTGTAGACGTTGTTCTTGCCGCAGAATCCGCCGCTGGTGGCCGATCCGGTGATCGTGGTGTTGTCGTCACCGATCTTGATGTTGGCGGCGGCGTTGCCGCCCAACGACCCGCCGGACCGCACGTGAAACCGAGCGGGCCGGTTGCGGGGATAGTGGAACCGGCCCACGCCGGTGCGGGTGGTGGCGGTGAGCTCGGCGGTCACACCGGTCGCCGGGAACCGCACGGTGTAGTAGCCGGGCACGCCCACCTCGCTGCGATCGTGGGCGATCTCCTCCGAGGCATCCCAGGGCTCCGACCCGATCGGGCTCGTCGTCGGCAGCATCGAGATGTCACCGAACGCCGGGCAGCCCACCGAGGCGTGCGTCATGCTGAACCCGGTCGCCTGCCCGTTGGCGTGGGCGTAGCCGGCGTAGTTGTCGACGGTGTCCGGCGAGTACTGCACCATGCCGAACGGCACCGAGGCGCCCGGGAAGTTGTTGATCTCCCCCACCGACTTGCCTCCGTTGCCGGTGCCGATGAGGGTGTCGACGTGCTCGACCGGGTTCGCGACGAGGGCGGGCGGTTCGTAGGACGTGGGCGTAGCGCTGGCCAGCATCGCGCCGACCAGCAGCACCGCCGCCAAAAGCGCCGCGGCACCCCTCCGTGACCGCATATCTGTGTCTTACTCCACCGCTGTCACTTCGTGGGGAGGTAGGCCGGTGCGCCGACCGCGTAACCGCTCCTACGTCCGCTTCGCGAAGACGAACTGGTTCCCCGGGACTAGGTCCTTGACCTCGTTGGCGGCGCTGCGGCCAAAGCCGGCCATCAGCACATCGGACGGCGTCACCGTCACGTCCCAGCCGTGGCGGCCGAACCACTCGCCGACCGGTTCGCGCTCTTCGAAGTACCACAGGTCGTCCATGCTGGGGATCTCACGCTGCGGGTCGACGTTGGCCAGCACCTCACGAACCCGGTCAAACCGCGCACGCCGCTTCGACCGGATCTCCTCGTCGAGAAAAGTCGGCCCCAGCGCCTCCACCGCAACCCGGCTGCCGGGAGCCGCGAGTCCCTGGATGCGTTCGAACAACAGGTCCTGCGCCGCCGCCGGCAAGTACGGCATCAACCCCTCAGCCGACCAGACGCTTGGCGCCGAGGCATCAAAACCAGCCTCCTGCAACGCTTTCGGCCAGTCCTGACGCAGATCCACCGCGACCTCAACCCGGTTGGCGGCAGGCTGCGCGCCGTGCTCGCTCAATGTCGAGCCCTTGAAGTGCAGCACCTTGTGCTGGTCGAGCTCGTAGACGGTCACCCCGTCCGGCCACGGCAACCGCCACGACCGCGAATCCAGACCCGCCGCCAGGATCACCACCTGACGGATCCCCGCATTCGTCGCGTCGAGGAAGAAGGTGTCGAAAAACTTGGTCCGCGAGGCCATGTAGCTGACCATCGCCTGCCTCTGCAGCAGCAACTCGGGTTCGGCTTCGAGGAGCTCGGGCGGCAACTGGGAAGCGGAGTTCCAGTTCCACGGCCCGTCGCCAACGGCATCGAGGAACACCCGCGCGAACGGATCGCGGATCAGCGGGTTGTCGCTCTCGGTTTCGGCCGCGCGGGATGCCGCGACGCCTAGCGCCGTCGCCCCCACACTCTCGGTGATCTCCCAGGTGTCGTTGTCAGTTCTCGGCACGCTCATCTCCTTTCCGCCAGTACTGCTTTCGACCCTATGCGAGCAGGCTATGTATGAGCTGTGGGTCTCCTGCCGGTTGATATCGCATGCGACATCGCTTTCAAACAGCGTGTCATGGTTAGAAGTTGGTGCATGCGTGGCTGCTGTGGCCCGCCGCAAGAAGGTGACGCGTGTCACCGCGTGGGGCCGGTGAGCACATGATCAGCTAAGGTATGAAGCAACGTTGGCGTTATTAACACAATGCCGACAACGTCGTGGAACGCTCCGTCATCCGCCGGCACACAACCCGGTCGGACATGATTAGTGCATCCAGCACAAGCTTTTCTCGCGGCGATCGATTTTGCCCACCGGCAATCTCGCCACCTTGTGCTGACAGCTGAATGACGATGTCGTCGCAGCCACGCGGCACACCCGATGCCTGAGAGGCACCGAAAACATGACTACCCAACAAACTTTCGCCGAACTCGGCGTACCCGACCGCCTGGTCAACGTACTGGCCGCGCAGGGAATCGCCACGCCGTTCCCGATCCAGCTCGACACCCTTCCCGACACCCTCGCCGGCCGCGACGTCCTGGGCCGCGGCAAGACCGGCAGCGGCAAGACGCTCGCCTTTGCCATCCCGCTGGTCGCCCGGCTCTCGTCGGGCAAGCGACGGCCCTCGCGGCCAGCCGGCCTGGTACTGGCCCCCACTCGTGAACTGGCGACGCAGATCACCGCGGTGCTCGCCCCGCTGGCAACCGCCCACGACCTGAAGGTCGGCACGATCTTCGGCGGCGTGCCGCAAAACCGTCAGGTGAGCGCGCTGAAATCAGGGATCGACATTCTCGTCGCCTGCCCGGGCCGGTTGGAAGACCTGATGAGGCAACGCCTGATCAGCCTCGACTCGGTGGAGATCACCGTGCTCGACGAAGCCGACCACATGGCCGACCTGGGCTTTCTGCCGGGCGTCACCCGCATCCTGGCCGCCACCCCGGCCGGCGGTCAGCGACTGCTGTTCTCCGCCACGCTGGACAACGGCGTCGACAAGCTGGTCAAGCGGTTCCTGCGCAACGAGAAGACCCACTCGGTCGACGAAGTGAACTCGCCGGTTGCCGAGATGACCCACCACGTCTTTCACGTCGCCGGTGCCGACGCCAAGAGGGAGCTGATCCATCGGCTCGCCTCCGGCTCAGGCCGCCGGATCCTGTTCATGCGCACCAAACATCAGGCTCGCAAGCTGGCCCGCCAGCTCACCGAGGCCGGTGTGCCGTCAGTTGACCTGCACGGCAATCTGTCTCAGCCCGCGCGCGACCGCAACCTCGCCGCATTCAGCGCCGGAACCGCACGCGTGCTGGTAGCCACCGACATCGCCGCGCGCGGTGTACACGTCGACGACATCGAGCTGGTGGTGCACGTCGACCCACCCGCCGAGCACAAGGCCTATCTGCACCGTTCGGGGCGCACCGCACGCGCCGGCAGCGCCGGTGACGTCGTCACCGTCGTGCTTCCCGAGCAACGCAGAGACCTCGCGGCGCTGATGCGCAAAGCCGGCATCAACGTCCGCCCGCAACAGGTGACCGCCCACTGCGAACCGGTCACCAAGCTGGTCGGCGAGGTCGCTGCCTACCAGGCGCCCGCTCCCGCTCCCAAGGCGGCCCCGCAGGCACACAACGCCCACGGCACGCCCCGTAGGCGTCGGCCCTCATCCGGCGGAGCCCAGCGGACACATCGGCGCAGGACATCCGTCACTAGATAGCCCGGGTCAAGCATCTGGCACCGGTCTCCGGTTATGTTGTCGGCGGGGCGCTGACAGACGCGGGCCGGAGGTTGCTGGAGCATGCACGTCGACGGGCGTGAAGTCACTGTTACCGGTAGCTTGCTGCAACCCATAACCCGGCGCACCAACGACATCCTGCGGGTAGTGCTGTCGGGGGCGTTACTGGGGATCGTGATCACCAGTTCCCTGGTCACCCGCACGCGGTGGGACGAGCTGGAGAAGTCCATCTCGCGCATCGTCGGGGTGCTGAGCCCCACCCAGTCCGATGTGGTCTACCTGGTGTACGGCCTGGCCATCCTGGCTTTGCCGTTCATGATCCTGATCGGCCTGATCCTTAGCCGCCAGTGGCGACTGCTCGGCCCGTACGCGGCCGCGGCGCTGATCGCCGTGCTCGCGCTGTCGATCACCGGCTTGCGCCTGGCGGCACCGCAGTGGCACTTCGACCTGTCCGACCGGCTGCGCACGGTGTTGGACCAGTTCCTCGACGACCCGCGCTGGATCGGCATGCTCGCCGCGGTGCTCACCGTGTCCGGCCCGTGGCTGCCGGCGCGCTGGCGCCGCTGGTGGTGGACGCTGCTGCTGGCGTTCATCCCGATCCACCTGGTGGTCAGCGCCATCGTGCCGGCCCGCTCACTGCTGGGGCTGGCGGTGGGGTGGTTCGTCGGCGCGCTGGTGGTACTGGTCAGCGGCACACCCGCACTCGAGGTGCCGCTGGACGGCGCGGTGCGCGCGATGGCCAAACGCGGGTTCGCCGTGACCGGGCTGACGGTGGTCCGCCCCGCCGGGTCTGGGCCGCTGGTCCTTTCGGCGGCCACCGAGGATCCCGATGACACCGCCGTGGTCGAGATGTACGGACCGCATCAACGCAGCGGCGGCGCCCTGCGGCAGGCGTGGCGGATCCTGCGGCTGCGCGACAGTGAGACCGCTCCGCTGCAGGCGTCCATGCGTCGCGCCGTCGAGCATCGTGCGCTGATGACGATCGCCATCGGCGAGCTGGGCGTCGCCAACACCTCGACGATCGCCGTCGGCACCCTCGACCGGGGATGGAACTTGTATGTGCACAAGCCCATTCGCGGAGCGCCGCTGAAGGAATGCCACACCTCGACACCGGTAGGCGAAGTGTGGGAATCGCTGCACAAGCTGCAGGACCACCAGATCTCGCACGGCGACCTGCGTGAGAAAGAAATCACCGTCAGCAACGGTGCGGTCTTTTTCGGCGGCTTCGGAGCCGCCGAGTACGGCGCCAACGACAACCAACTCCAAGCCGACATCGCCCAACTGCTGGTGACGACGTCGGCGCTGTACGGCGCGGATGCTGCGGTAGAGGCAGCGATCGACGTGCTCGGCAAGGACGCCGTACTGAAGGCGTCGCCCCGGCTGACGAAAACCGCTGTGCCGAAACATATCCGGGACTCGGTGCCCGACGCTAAAGCCGTCATCTCCCGAAGCCGCGCTGAGGTGATGCGCCAAACCGGCACCGAGAAGATCAAATCCGAAGCGGTCACCCGGTTCAGTCGCAGCCAGCTCATCCAGCTGGTGTTGATCGGCGCACTGGTCTACGTGGCGTATCCGTTCATCAGCACCGTGCCGACATTCTTCAACGCGCTGAGCAAAGCCAACTGGTGGTGGGCAGTGCTGGGGCTGGCCATCTCGGCATCGACATATGTGGGGGCGGCAGCCGCGTTGTGGGCGTCCGCCGACGAATCGGTGGACTTCTGGAAGCTGTCGATCGCGCAGGTGGCCAACACTTTTGCCGCCACCACCACCCCCGCCGGCGTCGGCGGGCTTGCGCTCAGCACCCGGATCCTGCAGAAGAGCGGACTCAGCACAACGCGTGCCACCACCGCGGTCGCGCTGCAGCAGTCGATGCAGGTGATCATGCACGTCCTGTTGCTGATCTTCTTCAGCACGGCCGCCGGCGCGGGAACCGACCTGTCCCACTTCGTTCCGAAGGCCATCATGCTGTACCTGATCGCAGGTGTGGCGCTGGGCATCGTCGGCACCTTCTTACTGGTGCCCAACCTGCGGCGCTGGCTGGCGACGGCGGTACGTCCCAAACTCAACGAGATCGTTACCGACATCATCAAGGTTGCCCGCGAACCCAAAAGACTGGCATTGATCGTCTTGGGTTGTACCGGAACGACTCTCGGTGCGGCGTTGACGCTGTGGACCAGCGTCGAGGCCTTCGGTGGCCACGCCACTTTCGTCACCGTCACCGTGGTGACGATGGTCGGCGGAACCCTCGCCTCGGCCGCCCCCACCCCCGGCGGTGTCGGCGCCGTCGAAGCCGCGCTGATCGGTGGACTGGCCGCCTTCGGCGTCCCCGCGGCCGTCAGTGTGCCGTCGGTGCTGCTTTATCGGGTACTCACCTGCTGGCTGCCGGTCTTCATCGGCTGGCCGGTAATGCGGTGGTTGACCCGCAACGACATGGTCTAAGCGCGTTGGACGAGTCGCGCGTGTGCTCCACAGCTCAGCGATATCGCGATCAATGAATTAGCACAGGCAAGTCAGCCACAGTGACTTATGACCACAGATGTCGAAAGACGATTCAACGTTCGTGACGTGAGTTCGGGTGGGGGCAGGAGTCGGCGCTGCCGCCTTCTGCAAGCATTGTTCGCCGCGGCGGCCGTCATCGCCCTTCTCGCTTTTGTCCATATCCTGCCCCCGGGCGAAAGTGATACCTCTATCGCATCCGCAACGCTGCAAACGTTGAACTCGGCGCCCGATCAGTGGATTCCGCCGAACAATCCGCCGGCTTCGAGCACCACGCACGCCCCGCCTCCCGTTGCTCCTGCCTCTGGCGCCGGCGCCGGCTTTGGTGGCGACGATGTTGTGCTGGTGGACGACTCCGATTCTGACGACAACTCCAATGAAGAAGAGGAGGAGCAGCAGCAGCAACAGCAGGACGACGAGCAGACGCAGCTTCAGAACGAAGAGAACGAACAGCAAGCTGAAAACGATGCCGAGCAGCAGGCCGAAGAACAGAACGAGGAAGCCCAGCAGCAAGCTACCCAGGACGAGCAACAAGCCGAGCAGAACGCCCCGCAAGTCGTCCAGGACAACCAGCAAGCGGGTTAGACGGCGCCTCTGTGCCAGCGGTGACTTGCCGTGGCCGACCGTAATCACCTGGAGCTGAATCGGTTCGATAGCTCGCCGCTTACGCACTTCTGCATCTCGCCATTACCAACACCGTCACCAGCAGTGGTCACTGCCGCAGTCTGACCGTGTCGGGTAGCAAAAACCACATCACCGTCGATGACGCCGACGTGATCACCACATCGGGCGCCCATAAGCAGGTCACTTAGGATGGCGGCGCACCCCAGGTCGCCAATCAAGGAATAGCCAACAGCGTCGCGCTGGGCTGACCATCGACCCTGCCGACGCGCCGGTACGCGGCAGCCCGATCCACCTTTCAATAGCTAGGCAGGCAGATTCACCCGCAGCGCCAGGTGCTCATCGAGAATCCGGCGCAGCGCGGCGTCCATCGGATGTCCTAGGCACTTGCCGAACTCTCCGGACACTCGGCCCGCCACCCCGCGCACCCCCCCATCGGTGGCGCCGAGCTAGCGCCTTCCGAACGTGTTTTCGAACGGTTCCTTCCGGGTAATCCCACTGCGAGAACGCCGCAGGTAGCGGCGGTCCCGGAAGGCACTATGAGCAACACCGAACAGAAGTCAGAAGAAACCGGACGGCATGAGCCCAGCGAACGGACAGATCGACCGGCAGGCACTGTCGACGAGGACGCCAACCCGCCGCTGACCGATGAGACAAAGACAGACGTTGATCGCAACCCGAAAACCGTTCCCCCGCAAGACACCGGATCTGCTGTGCCGCCCTACGAGGGACGCACGTAAACGTTGGCTTTGATACGCCCCTAGGCGTGGGCCCGTCACCCTGCTTGGGTCGCGGCCCAACAGGCGCGTGCGGAAGGAAAAGAATGAATAGCCGTCTTGACAATTTGTGGTACGCAATACAGCACCCGCTGGGACCGTCACGGGAACTGGGCTCATACGCCAACCATCAGGAGAGCGTGGAGAAACTCGTTCGCGCGATGAAGGCAAGAGTTCATCGCAATTAACCGGGGGTCGGGTACCCGCCTGCGGGACAACCATCCCAGCGGCCACTGGATGACACAACCATCGACCCGCTGCCCCAACGGCCACACGGAGTTTATCGAGGTCTCTCACACGGCGGTGCAGGCTCGCGGTCCCGGATCGCTGGGTGTAGTTCCGTCAGGTCTGCCGAGCTGCGACCGACTTTCGAGACCGCGCTCAGTTCCGTTCGGGCCTGGTCGATTTGGTCATAGGCATACTTGGCCATTTCGGTGGTGGTCATGGTCTCGCCCTTGCGGGCCAGCGATTCGCAGGTCTGGTCGCCGAGCACGTCGCGGAGATGGGTGATCGCGGTGGTGATTTCGGGGACCGACGATGCCGCGAAAGGACTGAGCGCGAACCCGGCGATGGTGGCCGCCGGTTCGTAGCGTCCGAGCCGGTCGAAAAGAGCGGCGAGGCTGGCCAGCGGAGCGCGGATCGTCGTGGTGTTGCCCGCATTGTGGTAGTTCCGGATTGCCAGAGTGAGGTGATCGAACGCGGACACCGGGTCGCCGTGTTCGGCCTCACGTCGTGCCAGACGGTTCGCCTGGAGTGACGCGATGGTGCGGTTGCCGCTGTCTTGAGCGATCACCAGACCCCGGCCGCCCGCGTTAAGCGCCCCGACGGGATCTGCGTCACGGAAAGCCACACTGTAGGCAGCGAGGGCCCACGCGAGCAAGGACGGGTTGCTTGTTGCCTCCGCAGCCTCGATGAGGCCATCGGCGGAATCCATCGCCTCCCCACCGGAACCGGCCAATGCAAGGGCGGCAACCAGCCATGCCCGGATGGCGACGTGGATGTCGCGGCGGCGTGCGAGGGCGCGGCACAACTCGGCCATCCGCTCGGGCTGCCCGATGGCTAGGTAGACAAGTCCAAGCCAGGCTTCGATGCCGTACGGCAGCGCCTCGCGGCTCTTGTCGAGAACGATCTGGCCAGCGTCGCTGTAGCCGACAGCCGCCTCGATCCGTCCGGTCGTGTAGCACTGCGACGCAATCACGTAGAGGAACGCCAGCCGCGGGTGGTCGATGGCGCGGGCGGGTTCGATCAGCTCTTCGGCCCAGGCTATCGGCTCGTACGTTTGGCAACAAGCGCCGAGCCACCCCACATAGGTGGCGAGGGTGGCGGCGACATCAAGATCGCCGTGGTCGGCGGCCCAGCGAAACGCGGTGCGCAGATTGGCCAGCTCGATAGTGAACCAGTCGTAGGCCTCCCGCTGGCGGGGGCTGTCCCACAGGGCCATGATGTCGGCTTCCCGTCCGGCGAAGTAGCGCGAGTGGGCGGCCCGAATCTGGGATGCTTCGCCGCCGGCGACGAGTTGTTCCTCGGCGAACTGGCGGATCGTTTCCAGCATCGAAAACCGGGTGCGCCCCGCGGACCGGTCGGCGATCAGCAGCGACTTGCGCACAAGAGCGTCGAGCAGATCCAGGGTGGCGAAGTCATCATCGGAACCCATGACGGCACAGGCACTTTGCAGGTCGAATCCGCCGGCGAACACCGAACACCGCTCCAGCAGCGCCTTTTCCGGCTCGTCGAGCAGGTCGTAGGACCACGCGACGGTGTGGCGCAGGGTGTGGTGGCGTTCCAGGCCGCGCCGCGACCCGACCAGCAGCCGCAACCGGTGATCGAGCCGATCGCGCACCTCGCTGGCGGTCATGGCCGCCATCCGCGAGGCCGCCAACTCGATGGCCAACGGAATCCCGTCGAGGCGGCGGCAGATCTCCACCACCGCGTCCGCCTCGCCGGGCTGGGCCAGCGAGAAGTCCGACACGACACTGTGGGCACGGTCGAGGAAAAGGTTCACGGCGGCGGATTCGGTTCCGGAGGTGACGTCGAGCGACGGGACACGCCATAACTGTTCTTCGCTGACCCCCAATCCTTCGCGGCTGGTCACGAGAATCGTTACCGTCGCCGAGGCGGCCAGGATCGCCTCGACCAGATCCGCGACACTGTCGACAACGTGCTCGCAGTTGTCGAACACCAGCAACCGCGACCGGCCCTCCAACGCGGACGCCACGCTCTGGGCCACACTCTTGCCGGGTTGCTGGGTGATGCCCAATACCGCCGCGACGGCGTCGGGCACCGCCGCGGGGTCGGTGACTGCGGCCAGCTCGAAAAACCACACCCCGTCCGAAAATTCGTCGACCAGCCGCCCGGCCACTTCCAATGCAAGCCGAGTCTTGCCGACCCCGCCCACCCCGGTCAACGTGACCAACCGATGAGCCTTCATCGCGGCGTGCAGCTCGGCGACCTCGGACTCGCGCCCAATGAAGCTGGTGACCGCAGGGCGCAGGTTCCCCGGACTCACATCCAGTGCCCGCAGCGGCGGAAAGTCCGTGCGCAGACCCTCCGCTCGGACCTGGAAAACCTGAACCGCGGTCGGCAGATCCCGCAACCGGCGCGGCCCCAAATCCAGCAGATCAACCCCGCTGAGCAGCCCCGCCGTTGACTCGGCCAACAGGACCTGGCCACCGTGCCCAGCGGCCATCACCCGTGCCGCACGATTCAGCACCGCACCGAAATAGTCCCCGTCGCGCAGCTCGGCTTCCCCGGTCGCCAGCCCCATCCGCACCGGCAATTCCAATGCCCGCTGCGCGGTTACAGCGGCGTCGACCGCTGATTTCGGCGAGGCGAAGGCGGCGCACACGCCGTCGCCGGTGTGCTTGAACAGAAAGCCGCCGTGCCCCTCGATCGCCCCGCGCAATACCTCGTCATGGGCGGCGAGGGCGATCCGCATCTCGTCCGCGTCGGCTTCCCACCGACGGGTCGAACCCTCAACATCGGTGAACAGAAACGTAACCACCCCAGAAGGCGGGCCCCCTGCGGACACCCGCACAGGATGTCACAACCGGCACGCGCATAGTCCAACATCGGCGGAGCCGCCCCGGTTACTGGATACAGGTGTTCTGAGACGAACTTCCGCGAGCCCCAGATGTGGTCTGTTTCAAGACGCCCACGCCATCAGCCACGTGAGGGAGAACAGCCCAGCGGCCAACAAATATGTAGTACGGCGCTAGCTGCCGCACATTCCAGCACTGGCGGGCGTGCGCTCGCGTCGGTCGGAACCGACGAGGGACCGTGACAACCACCGCAGACAATGCGGCACCGTAACCGATGACTCCCCACGACAACATCGAAACGAAACAACGGGCGTTCGAGGATTGTTGGGGCAGCCGTAGGCTTCGATGATGCCAGGTCAGTGTTCGGGGGTTGGCCGCGACTGCAGCGTCGGTGCGGCGGCGGCGAGGATCTCGTCGCGGCTCCCGTTGAGGGGGGGATAGATTCGCCTGCCGTTGATTGTGCGCTTGGTGGCTTTGGCTTCGGCCCCGCTGGCGATCATCTGCCGATCCCAGCCTTCGGTATAGACTGCCCCCGCAGGCCCGAGGTCCAAAACTGTGACATACCAGGGAATCCGAAGGGACAACATCGGCTCACCAAGTAGATCGCTGATGACGTTGTACCCGGCGAAGCGCCCCATCGGCCTGCCGTGCTGGCAGGACATCACCGAAAGGTGCCCATCGTCCATCCACGCGGCCGCAACATCCCCGGCGGCGAACGCCCCTTGCACGTTGATCACGCGCAGGTGCTCGTCAACCGCAACCCGGCCGAGACCGTCACACTCGACGCCCAGATCCGCGGTAAGCGGATTGGCGCGCATACCGGCACACCACACCACTGTCGACGCGGCCAGCCTTTCCCCTGTCGACAATGTCACTCCGTCTCCACCGATCGCGGCGACACCAACACCGAGCCGGGTCTGCACCCCGTTCGCCGTCAGCGCGGCCTCGATCACTGGGCGCGCCGACGCCCCCATGTCCGAGCCGACATGCCGGTTGTGATCAACGAGTATGACGCGGGGAGTGATGTCCGGGAACAGCGTCGCCAGCCGCCCGGGCAGCTCGCAGGCGGTCTCAATGCCGGTCAGCCCAGCGCCCACCACGATCGCGGTCGCCGCGGCGAGTGTGTGCAGACTGCTGGCGACCTCCACCAGGTGCCGCTGGAGCCTTAGCGCGCCGTCGTAGGTGTCGACGTCGAAGCCGAACTCACGGAGACCGGGGACGTCCGGTTTGACCACTCGGCTGCCCAACGCCATCACGAGACGGTCGTAGGCGCGGGTACCGAGCGAGGTGGCCACCGTGCAAGAACCCGGGTCGATCGCCGTCACATCGGCGGCGACGTGCCCGACTCCGACCGGGTCGAGCACATCCCGCAGCGGAATGCGGCACGCCGTCAGGTCGCCCTCGTAATTGCGCACCCGGATGTCGTGGTACGGCAGCGAGCTGACTACCGTGATGTTCACCTCGCCGGGCGCGACGCCGAGTTCGTCGATTCGGCGGGCCGCACCCAGGGCGGCCCACAGACCAGCGAACCCCGAGCCGAGCACAACGACGTCGCTCACCGGCCTAACGTTAGCCGCCAGGTACCCGCGATACGGGGCAAGAGGGCTAATTGGAGATTCTGGTGATGCAACCGGTGTCGTTGCGGTGCAACGTGGTACCGCTCTCACGCTTCTAACGCGAGCTAAGCGTCTCCTCGATCGGCTGCATCAGCGATTGAGATTGACGACGAACCGTTGCGCAGTGTCCGTTGTATCGCCGCCATATCCGAGATGAACTTTCGAGACTCTCGAATGTCGTCTGTTTTGGGACATCCGCAAGGGCGTCACCCCACTTCACGCGCAGCCGGCTTGGTCGACGCGGTCGGTGGGGTGCGGGCGCCGAGGTTTGCTTTGGGTCGGGCTCGCTGCACCGTGCCGAGATTGGGACAGCGGTGCGGCCGGCGGCGAGCGCTGGCTTCGGCGAGCCGATCGCTATCGGCTCCGGGAGTTCGGCACGAGTCGGAAGGCGCTCCTAATTCCTGTCCGGCACATGGTCGGCCGGCCAGGAAAACCGCGGCGAAGAACTAGCTACGCGGGGAGGTTTACCCGCAGCGCCAGGTGCTCATCGAGAATCCGGCGCAGCGCGGCGTCCATCGGATGCGCGGATGCGAGGTCGCGGCCGAGCCGGCTGTCCACCGCGACTACCGCGCCCTTACGCAGTTCGGCGGTGTCGACCTGATCGACGAAAGGATCGAACAATGCGGGCGGCGTGGCCAGGTAATACAGCGCCCGGCGCGACTCGTTCAACCCGGCGGCATACATCAGTCCGTGTTGGGTGATCACGAAGAGTTCCGAGGTGATCCTGGCGTTCGGGGTCTCGGCTTTGGCCCATGCCGTTGCAGCGCACCGGGTCTGTGCCAATTTATCGGGGACGTCGTCGGTCAGCGTGAGTAACCTTTCGACGAGCGCTCCCCCCATTCGCGGATATGCATCGATGGCGGGCCTGAAGTACCGCTGGAACATCTCGCCGAAAAAGTCGTACAGTTGCTCACTCATCGCACATCTCCAGGTTTCAGACAACACCTCAATTGTGCGCCCGTACCGTCAGCTGAGCAATGCTGATCAACCACATCGAAAGCAGACGCGTGGCTGTCGGTTTCGACCGTCAGCGGCACGCTCACTTGCGAATTCGGTCCGTGACGGGGTCGTGGAGCAACTGGCGAAGCTAAGGTCAAATTGCCGACCGCGCGCTTTGATCTGAACAGTGCGGTAGGGGCGCGCTCCACAGCTGAGGGATATCGCGATCAATGAATTAGCACAGGCGAGCCAGCCACAGTGACTTATGACCACAGATGTCGAAAGACGATTCAACGTTCGCGACCCGAGTTCGGGCGGGGGCAGGAGTCGGCGCTGCCGCCTCCTGCAAGCAGTGTTCGCCGCGGCGGCCGTCATCGCCCTTCTCGCTTCTGTCCATGTCCTGCGGCCGGGCGAAAGTGATACCTCTATCGCATCAGCAACGCTGCAGACGTTGAACTCGGCGCCCGATCAGCGGATTCCGCCGAACAATCTGCCGGCTCCGAGCACCACGCCAGCCCCGCCTCCCGTTGCTCCTGCCTCTGCCGCCGGCGCCGGCTTTGGTGGCGACGACGTTGTGCTGGTGGACGACTCCGATTCTGACGACAACTCCAACGAAGAGGAGGAGCAGCAGCAACAGCAGGACGACGAGCAGACCCAGCTTCAGAACGAAGAGAACGAACAGCAAGCTGAAAACGATGCCGAGCAACAGGCCGAAGAACAGAACGAGGAAGCCCAGCAGCAAGCTACCCAGGACGAGCAACAAGCCGAGCAGAACGCCCCGCAAGTCGTCCAGGACAACCAGCAAGCGGGTTAGACGGCGCCTCTCTATGCCACTGGTGCCTGCGGCCCGACCGTCGTCATGACATCGCCTCTGCCCAGGCGATATGCCCTTCGAAGCCAAGCGATTTCGCCATGTCGCGGTAGCGATCTCTGAGGTGCGCGTTAGCCGCGGCATCGCCGCGAGCCCGCGCCAGCAGAGCTCGTAGCCGCAGCAGCCAGATGTCGCGTATCACCAGACCCTCATCGGCTGGGGCGACCGCTAACCGCTCGGTCGCGGCCTCGGCTTCGGCCACGTCACCGTCCGCCCCGCGATCCAGCAGTGTCTCCACCAGGACACCCGTCGCTGGAATGCCCCACGTCAGCAGATGGCCCTCGCGGAACAGATGGTCGACGGCGGCGCGCAGGAGCGGTATGGCCTCATCGCGATCTCCACGCCGAGCCCGCTCACGTGCCAAGTGCACGTTGATGATCGGTAACTCGCACAGGTAGTGTCCCGAGCGCAGGAATGCTTCGCTGACCTCGGCCAGCAGCTTGTGTCCCCGGTCACGCTCGGAAGCCGTTGGGCGGTATACCAGCGCAAGGCCCAGCGTCATCCGGGCGAGGGTCAGCGCGTGGTCATCCCCGGATCGTTCGGCAATTCCCAGGGCATCCTCGCTCTCGCGCATCGCGGAGTGGTCGGGTCTCAGCACGCCATACGGTATGCCCCCGGTGTAGACGTAGGTGACGACCAAGGCATAGGACATGGGGTCGGCGCTGCGGGCCATGGCCAGGCCGTGCCGCAGGTCGTCGCGCCATCCGGCACGACCCAGGAAATAGCCGGCCATAGTCCGCGTCCCGAAGGCGACCGCTAACGGAGACCCGACAATGAAGTCGCCTGTAGACGGGTCACCGTCGGCCAAGTCGATGACCCTCTGCGACCACCCCAGCACGTCACACCACTGCGCGCTTTCCATCTTGGCGTAGATCGGCGCGAAGGACAGGCCCACCGTCAAGGTCGGATCGCCGACCGACTCGATGAGGGCCCAGGCTTCCGATGCCAGCTGCGACGCCTGGCGCAGCCGGTCCTGAAACACGTGATCGATCACCAGCCCCGCCATCCCGATGGCCAGCGACGCCTTATCCCCGGCAGCGGTGCACAACTCGCGCAATTCCTCAAAGCGGTCACCGGCAACATTGACGTGGACTCGAAAGGCGATCCCGCACAACATGGTACGAGGCGCGATGCGCATGGCCGCCAGGTTGGGGTCCTCGGCGGGTAATGCGTCGGCGATCTTTTGGGCGCGCTCCCAACTTAGTCGGGCGGCGTTAATGTCGCGGTTGGTGGCCCAGGTTGCGGCACGCATGTGGTATCCGTAGGCGGCATGCAGGTCACCGGCGGCTTCGAGATGTTCGGCGATCAGCGCCGCGTTTTCTTCCGCCGATTCCGGGTGACGTGATTCGATCGCGGCCGCGACGCGCCGGTGCAGCTCGGCGCGATCGGATTTGAGCTGCGATTCGTAGGCCACGGTGCGGACCAATGGATGGTGGAACACATACTCGGGTTGTCGGGTAAATGTGATCTGATCAATGAACTCGCCGCTCACCAGGTCCTGCAGGGCAGGATCAATGCCCAGCGTTTCCAATAGGTCTCGGCTGAATCGCGAACCGATGACAGCGGCTGCGCTCAACGTGCGCTTGGCCGCCGGATCAAGCCGGTCGATGCGGGCGGCAATGGTCGCCTGCAAGGTGGCGGGCACACTGACCTCGGCAGCATCGGCGGTCGATTCGTAAGCACTGCGGTTACCCCGTAGCACACCGCGCTCGGCCAGGTCGCGCACGATCTCCTCGGCGAAAAACGGGTTTCCAGCGGCCTTCTCGATGATCATGGTGATCACCCCGCCGACCGAGGGGTCCGGCCCGAGCAGCCCTGAAACCAGTGCCGCAGTTTCCGAATCACTCAGCGGCGCAAGAGCGATGCTCTGAGCACCGGGCACCCGGGTCAACGCGCCTCGATACTCGGGGCGGTAGGTGACCAACACCAGCGAGGGCGTCTGCGGGATCACCGTGAAAAACCCGGCCAGCATCGACTCGCTGACCTCATCGATCCAGTGCGCATCTTCGATGACATAGACCGTCGGGGTGTGGCGGGCCAACGAGACGGCATTCACCAGCGCGGTCAACCGCCGCCGCCGGGCATCTGGATCGATAGTCGGAAGAGCAACCTCGGCGTCAGCGATGCCCAACAAGTCATCGAAGAGCAGCAGGTCCTCGGGGTCGGCCTCGGGCACCCGCGAGCGCACCCGGTCACGAGCGGCGGGGCCATCCAGATCAAGCACGCCGGTGGCCGCCCGCAGCAGCCGCGCCACGACCTGGAAGGGAATGTCGGTGGTGTGGGATTCGCAGTAGGCGGTGAACACCTCGACTTCGCGACGAGCAGCGATTGTCGCGACCTCACGCACCAGACGGCTCTTGCCGATGCCCGGCGACCCGACCACGGTGACCACCGCGCCGTGGCCATCGACTGCGCGGTCCAACAAGCTCTCAATGGCCGACAGTTCCCACCGCCGACCGACCAGATTCGACTCAGCACGCCTGACGGCAGCTCGTTCCGCCATGCTCAACAGTCGATAGGCAGGAACCGGTGCATCGGCACCCTTGATCTGAACCAATTCGACGTCGCTGAGAGTCGCACTACCGTCGACAAGGCGCGCGGTCGACTCGCTGAGTATCACCCCACCGGGCGGAGCCACCGATTCCATCCGCTGTGCCATCCCGACCTGCTCACCGACGGTGGTGTAACCCAAAGCACCCGAACCGATCTCACCAGCGATCACTTGACCTGAGTTCAGTCCCACGCGCAACTTGAGGTCCACACCGTCGCGGGCGTGGACGTCGACGGCAAGCCGCTTCGCCTCCTCCTGAACGCCCAGCGCCGCAAGACAAGCGCGAATAGCGTGATCCTCCAACGCCATCGGCGCACCGAACACCGCCATGATGCCGTCACCCGTAAATTTGTCCACGGTGCCGCCGTAGCCCTTCACCACCGCCGATGAGCGGTTGACCAGTTCTGCCATGATTTCGCGCAGCCGCTCCGCATCTACCGCCGCCGCGATATCCATCGAGCGGACCACGTCGGCGAAGAGAACCGTGACCTGCTTGTACTCCGCCCGGGTATCGCCGTCTTCGACTGGTGAGCCACAGCCATGACAAAAGCGGGCGTGCTCTAGAGGCTCAGTGCCACACGTCCGGCACGCTGCTATGGCCGTCATCCGACCCTCCGCCGATCCCGGGCCCCAGCCTTTCCAGGGTCCTTAGAGAATAGGCGGTTGGCCCCTTCCACGAGGGGCGTTGGCGTTCACGGTGATTCCGGGACAGAGTCTTGAGAGCCTCGCAACTCGTCTCTTTCGAGACAGGACAGCTACTTGCCTGACCGAGCTAAACGTTTCCTCGATCAGCTCTCTCAGCGATTGAGATTGACGACGAATTGCTGCACGTTGTACGGATTGTGCGTCACGGTATCCCACTGACTCACTAAAATGATCGCCTGGTCTAGGGTGGAGCCGGGAACGATGTAGCCGCCGTAGTTTTGCGGAACGGTTTCTTGGGTCGCAACTACCGTCACCGGTGTTTCCGGCGCCAACAGTTGCGTCACGTCGTCAGTCACCCGAACTTCGACATTCCCCGTGGTCGCATTGAACCCGGACAAAACCTTCATGCCTTCGATCAAGCGGAGGCTTAGCTCGCCCCAGAGGTCGCCGCTAAGAGGTGTCGGATCCACATTCCAAGCCCAATTGCCGTCGTCCCCGATTCCCCAGGCCCACCATTTATTCCGGTCCGTGAAGCTCTCCGCAGGGCAGTGGTAGAGCCACACGCCGTGATCGCGGGCGAACCCGTCGGCGACGATATACACCGAACCGTCGGGATCCTGGTAACCGCTGATCTGTGTTTCGTTGCCGTTCTGCCAGCTTTCTGCGTCCCGCAAGGACCCAGGTACGGTCGCCCACCCCGGGTTGTTGGGGTCGATTTGTACCAGTCGCGTATCGATGGGTTGAAGGTTCGCCGTCCTTGTCACGAAGGCATAGTCGACGCCGAAGACCTGGACGGTACCGGCCGGCAATTGACTACCGAGTACGACGGGAGGCGGGGGCTCGGCGTAGAGGGTGCCGTTCCCGCCAAACGAGCCGTTGAACTGGATGGGGTTGGCGTTAAGGGTGCCGGGCTGGACTTTCAGGGCCATCGATGGGCTCCACGCTCCGCTGCCGCAAGCGTTTCCCGAGAAGGTGTCGCCGCCCAGGGCCACCAGACCGCTGGGTGATATTTCGCAGAGGTCGACGGCTCCGGCGCCGAACGCGCCGGTAGATGATTCCGTCCCGGCGATGGGGCCGAGATTGATGGCTTGCCCTGGCGCGGGCTGTGGCAGCTGCGGCAGCGCCAGCGACTGCACAGCCGCAGCGAGCACGGCAGGCCCCAGGGGGCGGGCGCCTGACTTGGGTGCTGGTGGTGGGCGTTTGGCGGCACGTCTCAGTGGTGTCGTTTTCTTCAGTGCGACACTGGTTTTCTTCAGTGCGACACTGGTCCGCAGTGCTGATGGGGACTTCTTCTGTGGCTTCGTTTGGAGCATTTTGATCCCGTCTTTGGTTGGTGGTTGATGTCGCTCACTGACCGGTGAGGCCGTGTAGCGCGGTGAGGGCGTCGACGTACACGCCGGTCACCTGTTCCCAGTTCTTGATCCGTGTCAGTTGCGTGGCACTGGCGCCTGCGACGTCCACGGTGCTGAAGTTGTTGTCGGCGTAGACGAAACCGTGTGAATTGCCGGCGCTGTCGGTGTAGAAGCCGGCGATGTCCCCGTTGTCGTTGATGCCGAAGGCGGTCGTGTCGCTGGCCAGCGGGAAGTTGATAGGGCTGAATACGCCGCCCGACAGCAGAAAGCCGTGGGATCCCGTCGCAGCCGTATATCCTCCGACGACGTCGCCGCTGGCGTTGATTCCGGCGACCGCAGTGCCGGTGGCTGCCGGGAAATCGATGGCCGTGAACGTGCCGCCGCTGCTGATGAACCCATGCTCGACGTTGGCAGCGTCGTAGTATTCGCCCACGATAGCTCCGGCGTCGTTGACGTCGATGGCCTGAGTGCTGGTGGCCCCGGGGAAATCGACGTTGTTGAAGGTGCTGCTGTCGCTGGTTGCAAAGCCATGCGTCAAGCCCGCCACGTCCGTATACGCCCCGACGATCAGACCAGACGTATTAATGGCCGTTGCGTAGCTTCCGGTCGAGTTAGGGACGTTGAGGATTTCGTAGGTCCCTCCCGCCACAGTGAATGCGGTCGTGGGAGAGGACGCGTTGCCGGGGTCGTAAACGAACGCGCCCAGCGACGTGGTGCCGTCAGTGTCGAACACGTATGTCTGTGCGGCGCCGGGATAGTCGACGCTCGCGAACTCATACACCTTCGCTGTGTCCGGATGAGCCACGGCGGCGTCGGGCGAGATCGTGGTGCTTCTGGCCCCTACGCCGGGTGGAATGCCCAGGAGTCCGAGCAGGACGCGTCGTATCGTTACGGGCGCTGATGGCGGTGCCGTCGTAGTCATGTCGATCCCCTTCAAGCTCATACGCATGCGGATGCCGCTGGCCCGCTCGCGACACCATTGGTTTTAAGCTGTGTCGCTCTGGGCGTCGGGGTTACGCGGACTTGTGTCCCCGGCAACCCGAATCATCACCGGCGGTGCACGCGACCGCACGAGTAGTCCACTACTCCACTAGCAGTACCCGCGCGGCCGGCGTCAGCGCGACAGTTCCTAAGTGCTCGACCTTGACAGGACCCGACGGACGCCGAGAGTTCCCGGCCTTCAGGAATCTCGAAGTGCTTAAAACGTCCAGCTTCGCTGTGGATCGAGGACGAAGCCGTGCCGCTGGGCGGTGTCGTCGCCGTGATTCTGGCGGAATCCCCTGATTAACATGCACGCGACTACAACGTCTTGCACACCGCAGGTGATCTGGTCACCGCCCATCAGCTTTCCTCCGGCGCCTAGGACCACCTTCTCGCCTGATGCCAATGCCTTCCCGTTGAGCTTGTCTGTGGCGGGAGGCCGGTTTTGGTCGAAATATGCCTTATAGTCCCCCGCGTAAACCTGGTTCGCCGGATGATCGAGACCAGGGATCGCACCGAAGCAGAATGCTGCCGTATCTCCACGGCTGCTCCACATTGCACACTGCAAGCCCGTTGGGCTCGTAAATGTTGCCAAGGCGTAATAGCGAGACACATCGTGATCCCGCGACACGTCGGTGAAACCATTGAGATCCGGAAACCCTGGCGGTGGCGGGGCCTGAGGCGCGGTCAAAGCCGGAGTGGCTGTGGCTGCCGGAGGGGCTGCAGGTGCCGAACCCACAGCCGGATGCATCAAAACCCGCACAACGACCACGACAACGAAGGTCACAACTGTCACCACGGCCAGAGCGACCATGACCCGCCGCCACGTAAGGGTACTCACCTACACCACCGCCCCTCTTCGAACGACGACCGATGTACAGCACGCTACGGGAAGCTGGGCGCCCTGGCGGCGGCACCGACTCCATCCGCTCGGCGATACTGAATTGCTCACCGACGGCGGTGTAACCCAAAGCGCTCAACGGCATTTACCTGAGCGGAGTTAATTATTACGGGTGCCACCGACACGAACTTTTGAGACTCTCGTATGTCGTCTATTCCGAGACCGCATTGAGTTCTGTTCGGGCTTGGTCGATTTGGTCGTAGGCGAACGTCGCCATGGCGGCGGTGGTCATCGTCTCACCCTTGCGGGCGAGCGATTCGTAGGTCGCCTCGCCGAGGACATCGCGGAGGTGGGTGATCGCGGTGGTGATTTCGGGGACCCCCGCCGCGGCGATGGGACTGAGGGCGAAGCCTGCGATGGTAGCCGCCGGTTCGTAGCGTCCGAGCCGGTCGAAAAGAACGGCGAGGATCGCCAGCGGGACGCGGATCGTGGTGGTGTCGCCCGCATTGTGGTAGCCGCGGATCGCCAGCGTGAGGTGATCGAACGCGGCCAGCGGGTCGCCGTGCTCGGCCTCAAATCGTGCCAGAGTGTCCGCCAGGATTGACGCGACGGAGTGGTTGCCGCTGTCTTGAGCGATCACCAGACCCCGGCCGAGGGCGTTCAGCGCCCCGACGGGATCCGCGTCACGAAAAGCCAAACCGTAGGCACCGAGCGCCCACGCGAGCCAACCCGGGCTGCCTGTTGCCTGCGCAGCCTCGATGAGGCCATCCGCGGAATCCATCGCCTCCCCACCGGAACCGGCCAATGAAAGAGCGACAACCAGCCATGCCCGGATCTGGACGTGGGTGTCGCGGCGGCGTGCGAGCAGAGCGCGGCACCACTCGGCCAACCGCTCGGGCTGCCCGATGGCGAGGTACACAGTTCCAAGCCAGGGTTCGATGCCGCCCGGCAGCGCATCGCGGCTCCTGCCGAGAACGATCTGACCGGCGTCGCTGTAGCCGACAGCCTCCTCGATCCGTCCGGTCCAGTAGCACAGCGACGCGATCACATACAGGAACGCCAGCTGCGGGTGGTCGGCGACGCGGGCGGGCTCGATCAGCTCTTCGGCCCAGGCGATCGGCTCAAAGGTTTGGACCACAACGCCGAGCAACCCCGCATAGGTGGCGATGGTGACGGCGACATCCAGATCGCCCTGGTCGGCGGCCCACCGAAACGCGGTGCGCAGATTGGCCAGCTCGGCACTGAACCAGTCGAAGGCCGCACGCTGGCGGGGGCTGTCCCACAGGGCCAGGATGTCGGCTTCGCGGCCGGCGAAGTACCGCGAGTGGGCGGCCCGAATCTCGGATGCTTCGCCACCGGCGACGAGTTGTTCCTCGGCGAACTGACGGATCGTCTCCAGCATCGAAAACCGGGTTCGGCCCGAGGACCTGTCAGCGACCAGCAGCGACTTGCGCACCAGGGCATCGAGCAGATCCAGGGTGGCGAAGTCATCATCGGAACCCATGACGGCGCAGGCACTTTGGAGGTCGAATCCGCCCGGCGAACACCGAACACCGCTCCAGCAGCGTTTTTTCTGCGTCCTCGAGGTGGTCGTAGGACCACGCGACGGCATGGCGCAGGGTTTGGTGGCGTGCCAGGCCGCGCCGGGATCCCACCAGCAGCCGGAACCGCTGATCCAGACGATCACGCACCTCGCTGGCGGTCATCGACGCCATCCGCGAGGCCGCCAACTCGATGGCCAACGGGATGCCGTCGAGTCTGCGGCAGATTTCCACTACAGCGTCCGCCTCGCCGGGCTGGGCCAGCGAGAAGTCCGACACGACACTGTGGGCGCGGTCGAGGAAAAGGTTCACGGCGGCGGATTCGGTTCCGGCGTTGACGTCGAGCGACGGGACACGCCATAACTGTTCTTCGCTGACCCCCAGTCCTTCGCGGCTGGTCGCCAGAATCGTGACGGTCGCCGATGCGGCGAGGATCGCCTCGACCAGATCCGCGACGCTGTCGACAACGTGCTCGCAGTTGTCGAACACCAGCAGCCGCGACCGGCCCTCCAAGGCGGAGGCCACTGATTCGGTCACTGTCTTGCCCGGTTGCTGGGTGATGCCCAACACCGCTGCGACGGCGTCGGGTATCGCCGCTGGGTCGGTGACTGCGGCCAGCTCGAAAAACCAGACACCGTCGGGGAACTCATCGGCCAGCCGCGCCGCGACCTCCACCGCCAGCCGGGTCTTGCCGACCCCACCTACCCCGGTCAGCGTAACCAACCGATAAGCTTTTACCGCCGCGTGCAGCTCGGCGACCTCGGACTCGCGTCCGATGAAACTCGTGGTCGCAGCCCGCAGGTTCCCCGGACTCGCATCCAGCCCCCGCAGGGCTGGGAACTCCGTGCGTAGGCCCGTCTGCTTGGACCTGGAACACACCGACCGGGGTCGGCAGATCCCGCAATCGGCGCGGCCCTAAATCCACCAGATCAACACCGCTGAGCACACCCGCCGTCGAGTCGGCCAGCAGGATCTGCCCGCCATGCCCGGCGGCCATCACCCGCGCCGCACGATTGAGCACCGCGCCGAAGTAGTCGGCCCCCCGCAGTTCGGCTTCGCCGGTCGCCAGCCCCATCCGCACCGGCAACTCCAGCGCCCGCTGCGCGGCCACCGCCGCATCCACCGCCGAGCGCGGTGAGGCGAACGCGGCGCACACCCCGTCCCCGGTGTGCTTGAACAACCAGCCGCCGTGCGCCTCAATCGCCTTGCGCAACACCGCGTCGTGTGCGGCCAGCGCCGCCCGCATCGCGTCGGCGTCGGACTCCCACCGACGGGTCGAACCCTCCACGTCGGTGAACAGAAACGTCACTACCCCCGAAGGGGCAGCCGCCGCAGGAGCGGACACCCCTGCAGAATGTCACAACAGATACGCTGCCACCTTGCACATCGCCGGAATCGGCGCGGTCACCGGATACCCGAGTTACGAGACGGACTTCCGCGAGTCACAGATGTGGTCTGTTTTGGGACATCAGTCCCGGCACTACGTATTGAATAGCCCGAGCCCGAGGGTGTGCGCGATCTGGCTGATCGCGGCCTGGGCGCGCACGCTGTTGCCGGCCTTGTCCAGCGGCGGTGAGTAGGCGGCGATCGCCAGTTTGCCGGGCGACACCGCGACCAGCCCGCCTCCGACGCCGCTCTTGGCGGGCAGCCCGACGGTATAGGCCCAGTCGCCCGAGCTGGTGTACAGACCCTCCATTGTCATTTCGGCCAGCACATGCGACACGTTGGCTCGTGCGATGACCCGCTTGGCGGTGACGGGGTTGATACCCCCATTGGCCAGGGTCGCGCCCATGATCGCCAGGTCGACCGCGGTGACCAGCGTCGAACACTGCAGCGTGTAGACGTCGCAGGCCTCCATCGGGTCGCAGTACATGTATCCGCCGCAAAACAGCAGCCACGCGATCGCGCGGTTGTGAAAGTTGGTGGCCCGCTCGGACGCGGTGATCTGTTCACTGAGCGAGATGCTTCGTCCGGCGAAATCGCTTTGAATCTGCAGGATCTGGCGCCAGCGGTCTTCGGCGTCTTTGGCCGACAGCAAGCTCGCTGCGGTCATCGCCCCCGCGTTGACCATCGGCGACATCGGCTTGTCGTTGTGAAGTTCCAGCGCCAGCACCGAATTGAATGCCGCCCCAGTCGGATCGGCGCCCACCTTGCGGTGAAACGCTCGCGGACCTACTTGCTCCATCGCCAGCGCGGCGGTGAAGACCTTCGAGATCGACTCCAGCGCGAACTGACATCTGGCGTCACCGGCCGAAAACGTCTGACCGTCGACGGTCGCCACGCAAACCCCGAACAGCTGCGGGTCCACCTCCGCCAACGCCGGTATATAGCCGGCGTTCTTGCCGCGGCAGTTCTTTCTGTGCCTGGCGTGGGCGGCGGTGACCGCCTCAGCGATCCGGTCGGGGTCGATCGGTGTACTGGCCATGGCAGTCAATTCTGTCTCACCGCCCTGTGACGTGTTTCAATTGTTTCAATCCAGGGCAACTGCTGGTAACCTAGAATCATGTCCACTGCCGTCGCTCCGCTGGCTCGCCAGGTCGCCGAACGCGCCCTGCACGACTCCGGTTTCGCCGAGGTGCTCGACGCCATCCTGGGGGCGCCGACCACCCCACAGGGCACGCTGGAGCATATCGCCGCACACAGCCTGAACGACGAACGCCGCGGCGCGTTGGTGCGCGAGTTCGTCGAAGGCTCGCTGCCGACACCCAAGGTGCAGGAGCGGCTCGGTCTGCATTCACCGCAGGCGGTGCATCGGCTTCGCAGCCGGGGCAAGCTTTTGGGCTCCGCGGTTGGCAACCAAACGTGGTTTCCGGCCTGGCAATTCGACAGCGATCGGCTGCGGACGGATCTACCGCAGATTCTCGAACTGCTGGCCCGGTTCACGTCCGACTCGCTGGCCGCCGACCGGATCATGCGCTTGACCCACGACGAGCTGGGCGGCTCGTCGATCGCCGAGGCGCTGCGCCGCCCCAAGAGTGCCGACGCCGCGTGGCGGATGCTCGCCGCCCTCGGTGCCTGACCTTCCCGCCGGCTACCGGGCGCCGCTGCCCAAAGCTCGGCCCGTCGGCCTGCGGCGGCGACGCGTGGACGCCGGCACCGAACTGTGGCGGGTCGAGGCGGCGCCACCCGAGGAATGGACCTGGGCAGGCTTTCCAACACCCCGCTATCGCTTTGATCCCGAGTCCGGTGCATTCCGAACACGTTATGCCGCAAGCACTCTTCTCGGCGCATTCCGGGAGCGCTACCGTCCGACCGGGTTGATGATTCCCGCCGACCACGCCGAACACCGCCTGGTGCGACTGGTCGCCGCCCGCCACCTGCGAGTCCTCGACCTGCGCACCGAGGCCAACCTCGACGTCCTCGGCATCGACGACCAGATCAACACCGGCCAGCACCCCGAGGTGTGGGACACCTGCCATCGGCTCGCTGACGCGGTCAAGCGCTGGTGGCCCGGACCCGACTCCCTCGACGCACTGGTATACCGACCGCGGACCACACCAGAAACCTCGATCAACTACGCGTTCTTCGCCCTCGACTCGTTCTCCTTCGAGTCGTGGCCGCTGGCCGAGCGCACTGACACCCTCACCAACCTGGTTTTGCGGCATGGATTTACCGTGGGATGGGACCTACGGTGAGGGCATGACCGAACAGTCACCTGCGATCACGACCTCCCATCCGCCGGAAGCCCTGCTCCGCATCTTCAACCCAGTGCTGACGCGGCTGTTGCGCACGCCGCTTCTGGGCGCGGCACGTAAACAGTTCATGACGGTGAGCTTTACCGGCCGCAAAACCGGCCGGCACTTCTCGGTGCCGTTAAGCGCTCATCTGGTCGACGGCATTCTCTATGCCTTGTCCGGCGCGAACGCGAAGTGGAAGTACAACTTCCGCGACGGCGCCACGGCTCAGGTTCTTTTTGACGGGCAGACCACGCCGATGCACGGCGAACTCATCGAGGACCCGGCGCTGATTGCCAGCCTCTACGCGCGTCTGACCGCGTCCTACGGCGCCAAGCGTGCCGGGCGGTCGATGGGTCTGGCATTCCGCAACGACGAGGTGCCGACCCACGATGACTTCGTCGAAGCGGTCGAACGCCTGCGCCTGAGGGCGATCCGGTTCACTCCCGCAACGTAGCGCGACCATGTGGCGTTGTGCCCGCCTCCGAGCGACAACGGGTGGCGGGTCGCGCCCAACGTTGGCTGGACCAGACCAGCCCGGATGCCTTGTCTGCCCGGCTGTTTGACGCCTCGCCGCTTTGGGTGTCGGTGGCCAGCTCCTCGATCATCGAGTTGACGCCATCAGGAAAGCGGCTGCTGGCCAAAGCGAAGCTGGCTCTAGACGACGAACTCACCGCCCATCTGGGAGCGGTGTTATCGCCCCGGGCGCTGCAACAGTTCGCGGCGGCCCTGACCAAACTGCGGGCCGGGCCGATTTACCTTGACACAGCCATTGCGCGGGATTAGTACCTGCTCCAGTTTGATATCGCATACGACATCGAAGTTGAACACCGTGTCATGGTTGGTCACTGGTGCGATCGGGGCTGATGTGACTGGGTCCGCCTACCGCGTCGCGCCCGCTCCCCGCGCGGCATGGGTCAGGGTGATCTCCGGCTCCGCATAACCCGCGGCGTGCACCGCCGACCGCACCGCCTGACCGACTGCCTCCGCCTTTTCGGCCGGCGCCAGCGCGATCACACAGCCGCCGAATCCGCCACCGGTCATCCGAGCGCCCAACGCGCCCGCACGCACCGCGGTGTCGGCGATCAGATCGATGTGCCTGGTGGTGATGTCGAAGTCGTCGCGCATGGATGCGTGTGAGGCGGTGAAGATGCGGCCGGCTTCGGTGAAATCCGAATCATGCAGCGCGGCAACAGCATCGAACACGCGTTGGTTCTCGGTCAGCACATGGCGGGCACGGCGGCCATCGACCGGATCGGTGACCCCGTCCAGCGCGGAGACCCCGCGGTCCTGGATCTCCCGCAGCGACACCACACCCACGTCAGCGGCCGCCCGCTCACACGACAGCCGACGCGCCGCATACTCACCGCCGACATGACCGTGCCGCTCCCGGGAATCGATCAGCATCAGCACCACACCTGACGACGCCGGATCGAACGGCACCGGCTGGACGCTGAGCTCTCGAAAATCGATCAGCAGCGCCGCCCGCGCCTCGCCGAACAGCGAAGACAGCTGATCAAGCAAACCCGTTGGCGCACCGACGTAGTCGTTCTCAGCGCGCTGCGCGATCCGCGCCTGATCGATCCGGTCGATACGCAGACCGGCAGCACCAGCAAGAGCGCCCAGCGCCGCGCACTCCAGCGCCGCCGAGGACGACAGACCCGATCCCATCGGGATCTCGCTGGTGATCGACATCGCGCCGCCGGGCACCGGGTGCCCAGCGCTGCGCAGCGACCACACCACGCCGGCCACATACGCCGCCCAGCCGGTGACGTCACCGGGCTTGGTGGTCAACGGAATTCGCACGGAGCCGTCGACCCGGTCGCTGCGCACGGTGACCGCATCGGCATTCGAAGGCGAGAATGTCACGACGGTGCGCCGCGGCAGCGCGATCGGCAACGCCCAGCCGAGGTTGTAGTCGGTGTGCTCGCCGATCAGGTTGATCCGCCCCGGCGCGGCATAGCGGATGGTCACGCAAGTCCGCGCAAGCGCTCGGCGACGGTTTCGGGAAGCACGTCACCGATGAACGCGTCCATCGCCGATTCGGATGCCGCCAAATACTTCAACGCGACCGCGCTGCGCCGAATCGACATCAGCTCGACGTGGAAATAGCCCTCGCGCAGCGTGTCGGTATCGGCGTACTGGTGTAGCGCCGAAATATAGGGCAGCGGTGCGGAATACATCCGGTCAAACCGCTTCAGCACGTCGAGGTAGATCTGCGCGAACCCATCCAGCTCGGCAGCGGAAAGGTCAAGAAGGTTATGCACGAACCTGTTCGGGTAGATGTGCACCTCCACCGGCCAGCGCGCCGCGAACGGCACGAACGCCGTGAACAGATCGGTGCGCGCCACCACCCGACTCCCGTCGGCGACCTCGCTCGCCAACAGGTCAGCAAACAGGTTGCTGCGGAACCTTTTCCGATGCTCACCCGCCTGCCGCATCATGGCCGCGGTCCGCGGGGTCAGATACGAGTAGCCGTAAATCTGGCCGTGCGGATGGGCCAGCGTGACGCCGATCTCCTCGCCACGGTTCTCGAAGCAGAACACCTGCTCGACCCCCGGCGTCGCGATCAGATCAGCCGTCCGGTGCCGCCACGCGTCGACGACCAGCCGGGCCTGCGGCTCGTCCAGATCGGCGAACGACCCGGTGTGGTTGCTGGAGAAGCAGATCACCTCACAACGGCCGTTGCCGGGTACCGGCACGAAGCCGTCCGGTACCGATGCCATCTCCCCTGCACCGGACAGGCTGGGGAACCGGTTCTCGAAGACGACAACGTCGTAATCGGGTGCGGGCACCTCACTGGTCAACCCGGTCGGGCCCGGGCACAGCGGACAGTGGTCGGGCGGCGGCTTGTAGGTGCGGTCCTGGCGCCGCGCCGCGATGACCACCCACTGCCCGGTCGTCTGGTCGAACCGCAACTGCGATTGCCCCGGCTCCCACGGCGGCAACGGCCGGCGGTCGGCGACCGGCGCGGGCGTGTGGCCGGGCAACGAAAAGAACAACAGCTCGCGGCCATCGGCCAGCGTTGTTCGCGTCGGCGCCGTCACGCTCATTGGGTCCCATCGTGGTCGCTGTGCCAGAGTCAAGTTACGGCAGACAGGCAATACGGGAGAAGAGAGGCTGGTCCCGGGTGTTCGGTGACGCAACCGCGCTGTCCGAGCGCACGCGTAACTGGGCGATCGGATCGGATCCCGGGTTGCTGCGGCTGCGGATGGCCACGCGCACGACCGGCGCGTTGGCGACCGCGCTGCTGGTCTTGTTCCTGCTGACCAAGGCCACCGGGCAGCCGCTGACGGTCGCGCTGCTCGGGGTCCTGATCACGATGATCTCGGCACGCTCGGTGAACGAGGCCGATCCGCGTCGACACAGAATCACCATGGCACTGCTGCCGGTTCCCACCGCGCTGGCCATCACCGCGGCCGCGTTGCTGTCGCCGCACCCGGTGGTCGCCGATGCCGGGTTCGTGTTGGTGGTGTTCACCGCGGTCTACGTGCGCCGGTTCGGCCCGCGCGGAACCGCGCTGGGCATGGTCACCTTCATGGCCTACTTCTTCACGCTGTATCTGCGGGCGAAGGTCTCTGAGCTACCGTGGCTGATCGGCGCCGTGCTGGTGGGCACCCTGTGCAGCTATGTGTGGAGCGCCTTCGTGCTGCCCGATCGACCGAAAAGCGTTATGCGGGAAAGTATTCGGTCGCTGCGAGCACGTATGGCCATCGTCGTCGATACCACGGCCGAGACCGTGCGGGCCGGCGAGCTCGACGAGCGGCGACGGCGCCAGCTGCGGATCCGGACCGGTCGGCTCAACGAGACCGCGTTGATGGTCCAAGGCCAGATCGAAGACAGAGTGAACCCGGGAGCGCTGTGGCCCGGGGTGAGCGGCGAGGACCTCGCCCTGTGGTTGTTCGACGCCGAACTCACCGTCGAGCGCCTGGCGACGGCCGGCGCCCGGGCCGCAACGGCAGATATTCCCGCCGCCGCCCGCGCCGAGCTGGCCGACACGGTGGCCCTGCTGTCGCGGGCCATCCGGATACCGCACCCCGACGGGCTTCGAAAGACCGCGGAGCGGGCGGAGCAGCTGTTCGAGCGGACGTCATATCCCGTCGACTTGCCGGTGCGCCGCCTCATGTTGGCGATAATCGACACCGCGAAAGCGACTGCTGAAGTCCGCGTGCGGATGGAGCGGGTCGCGACCGCGGCCGCCGCGCACGCGGTTATCCCCACGCCGTCGGACACCGACTCCGAGCAGCAATTCCGGCCGGGCCTGCTCCAATCCACCCGGCAAGCCGTCCAGGTGTCCGTCGCCGCGGCGCTGGCCATCGTCATCGGCGAGGCGGTATCCCCGTCGCGCTGGTATTGGGCGGTGATCGCCGCGTTCGTCATCTTCGCCGGCACCAACTCCTGGGCCGAAACCCTCAACAAGGGTTGGCAGCGGCTGCTGGGCACGGTGCTCGGTGTGCCCAGCGGCGTGCTGGTCGCCACGCTGGTGTCCGGCCACACCTACGCCTCGCTGGTGATGATCTTCGTATGTCTGTTCTGTGCTTTCTATTTCATGAAGGTCTTCTACAGCCTGATGACCTTCTGGATCAGCACCATGTTGGCGCTGATGTACGGTCTGCTCGGCGAGTTCACCTTCAGCCTGCTGCTGTTGCGGATCGAGGAGACCGCGATCGGTGCGGTCATCGGGATCGCCGCCGCGATGCTGGTGTTACCGGTCAACACCAGAACCCACATCCGCCATGATGCTCACGCGTTTTTCCTGACGCTGTCCGACCTTGTCGAGGCATCGGTCGCCAGCCTGCTCGGTAGTGAGACGGCGGTGAGCTTGACCGAGACGGCGCGTCAACTCGGCCGCGACCTGCAGCAATTTCGGACCAGCGCCAAGCCGATGAGCGCCGGACTCGCCGGCCTGGCGGGGCGCCGCAGTATGCGCCACGGCTTGCGGATGCTCACCGCGTGCGACCGCTACGCACGAATCCTGGCCCACAGCGGCGAAACCCACATCGATGCCTCTGCGGCACTGGCCGAGCCGATCAATTTGACCGCCAACCAGATTCGCCGCAACATCGACGTGCTGATCACGTCATTGGAGTTCAGCCAGTCCGCGACGGTCTTTCCGTCCACCGACTTCATCGACGCCGCGGAGACCCTCGCCAGACAGAACGGCGAACATCCACCGTCGCCGGATCTCCGACGACTGCTGGCCGCACTGCATGCGCTGCGCCAGATCGACCGCGTCATCATCAACGCCGCGATCGACCTCGGCGCACACGATGGCGTGCTGCTAACCGGGCCCGTCTCGGATGTCGAGTCGTGACTTTGGATTCGATAGCGCATGCGATATCAAATCGGTCGTCAACCCTGCCTGGGTATGACGCAGAAGCCGAGGCCGGTCAGGATTTTGACCGCACCGTTTTTCCCGCCTTCGAAGTCCGTGGCGGCCAGTCGGCGTCCCGTGGCCAGTTCGTAGGCCGTGCCGAGTATCGCCTTCGGCGGATAGGTACAGCCGTGCTGCTTGAAGAAATGGTGAGCCCCTAGCCGGTCGTACTCCTGGATAGCGCTTTTGACGTGACCGGCCGTAACCGGCGACCAGTCGACGGAATGTGACATCGCCAATCTGCCTTTCGGAATCTCGTGCGCCCATCCTTATTATGGGTTGCAGAACCCATTTTGTCACGGCGACGGCGACGCCCGCGACGCAGTTAGCCCGGCGGTCCGCCAGGCATGTTGACCGTTGGACGGCATTGTGTCTAGTGTTTTGGGCTGTGCATCCCAATTGGCAATCCGCGTCGCCCATGCTGATCGGCCTCTGAGGACGTACCGCCCTAAATCGAAAGGCCCCCATGAGCCCAACCACACCCACCGTCGTTCTCGTCCACGGAGCCTGGGCCGACGGATCGAGCTGGAGTCGCGTCATCACCGGTCTGCAGCAAGCCAGGATCAACGTCACCGCCGCCCCCATCCCGCTCACCACGCTCGACGACGACGTGAACGCCGTCAAGCGAGCCATCGATCGAACCGAAGGACCCGTCGTCCTGGCCGGCCACGCGTACGCCGGCGGCGTCATTGGCGCAGCCAGCCACCCACGCATCAAAGCACTGGTCTACGTGGTCGCCCTGGCGCCCGACGAGGGCGAAACCGTCGCCGACGTTTTCTACCGCGATCCCCCGCACCCGCAGGCACCAGAACTCAAGCCCGATGACGACGGGTGGATTTGGTTGCCCCAGAATGCTTTTGCTACCGCATTCGCACAGCACGCAACCGCCGAAGAACAAGCCCTACTCGCCGCAGTCCAGCGACCTATCGCCGCTCCGTGCATCCAGCAGGCCGTGCCAAGACCCGGCTGGAAAGATCTGCCGAGCTGGTATCTGGTCGCGGAAGAAGACCGCATGATCAACCCGGCCACCCAAAGGTTCATGGCCGAACGCATGCAGGCCCGCACCCGTTCCGGCAAATTTGACCACGCACCATTGATCACCCGACCGCAGGCCGTCACCGACATCTTGACTGAGGCAGTCGAGAGCGTCACGGCATTGGGCGGCTAACCCCCCTGACGGACAAGGAAATCCAGCACCGCGTCGGCGAATAGATCGTTGCGGTCGCCGGCGACCATGTGCCCCGCGCCTTGAACGTCGACGAACTCAACCTGCGGGAAGCGGGCCAGAAACTCGTCGGCGCGTACCTGGCTGACGAGGTCGCTCACCTGACCTCGCACCAACAGCATGGGTACCCCGCCGGCGAGGATCGTTTCGACTGCCGTGTGCAGGCGATCGACATCGGACACCTCGCTGGGCGGAAGCGACGCGGTGTCACTGATGAACTTCGGATCCCAATGCCAGTACCAGCGGTCACCGCGGCGGCGCAGGTTGGTGCGCAGGCCGTTGAGATCGGTTGGCCGGGGCCGATGCGGGTTGTATTCGGCGATCATGTCGGCGACCTCGTCGAGCGACTCGAATCCCGATTTCATCCGGTCGGCCATGAAGGTGTGAATTCGGTTGGCTCCGGACTGATCCATGTTGGGCACGATGTCCACCAGAACAACCGCGCGAGCGATGCCGGGCGAAAGCTCGCCTGCGAGAAGCATTGTCGTGAATCCACCGAGGGATGCGCCGACCAGCACCGGTTGCGGGGGTAGCTGGCGCAACACTTCTTGGACGTCGCCGGCGAAGCTGACCAGCCGATAATCGCCGTCGTCCGACCAGTCCGACTCTCCGTGGCCGCGAAAGTCGACCGTGACAGCCTGCCAACCACGCTCGGCCACGGCCGCGGCCGCCTTGCCCCAGGAGCGGCGAGTCTGCCCGCCACCGTGCAGGAACACCACCGCCGGTGTTTCCGGATCGCCCAGGCGGTCGGCCACGATGCGAGTGCCGCCGACGCCGTCGATGGTGAACGTCTCGGGCGCGAGGGTCATCGTCAGCCTCTATCCCGCAGCTGTTGTCCCAATTCTCGGATTTCGCTGCGAAGCTCCTCGATATGGGCAGCGGTTGCCGCCTGATTTAGGCTCTCTCCTGCCGCGACGCTCTGGATGATCCACGACGCGAGGGCTGCCGTGACGACGCCAACCAGACTGATCCCCCCGATCATCAACAGCACGGCGATGATTCGGCCGGTGTTGGTAACCGGATAGACGTCACCGTAGCCGACAGTGGTCACCGTGGTGATCGACCACCAAATCGCCTTTCCGAAGGAGTTGATGGTGGCGCCGTGCTGGTACCGCTCTTTGTCGAATACGGCCAGCGATGCCGTATAGATCAAAAGGAGGACGCCTGACACGGTATAGACGACTATGCGGCCCCGAAACGCATCCCCGACTGCCTTCTGCAGCACTTCGATCAGAACAAGCAGGCGTAGCAACCGAAGTGGCCGCAGCAGGGGCAGAGCAACAATCGCAAAGTCGAGCAGGTGGTGGAGAAACCACCGCCACCGGTCGGACGCGAGGCACAGTCTCACAACGTAATCCAGGACAAACAGGCCCCAAATGGCCCAACTGACAATCCAGAGAAGATGCGCTTCATGCCCCTGGGGCCGGGCAAGCACCTGCTCGGAGAAGAGGCCCAAAAATAGGAGGGCGGCCGCGGCGAGCGGCCACTCGGCGTGCCGCTCCCACCGCTGCAGTTTAACTTCGGTGTTCATGGCGCCAGTCTCCAAGAGGTCAGCCCGTCAGTTGCTACGACACTGCCGCGAAGTATCGCGGTTGCGCGCGCGCTCGTTGTGAGATCTCGAAAAATCAACCGGCGCTCCACCGGTGATTTTGTCCAATGGATTGGACTGTTCCGCCATTCGCGCGGACCGGCATTCGCCGGGGCGTGGAACCTTGACAACACCGAGGCGGTCAGCGCCGTGCAATGGCTTATCGCGAAAGTCGTTGTCGCGGTGGAGAACAGCGAATCACCGATTGCCAATTCCTAATCGGGGGCGGGCAGCGTGTTGCGAAACTGTCCATCGAGGCCGCTGACCGCGATGGCCGGTCGTGGTCACGCTCCGGGGACAACGCTGCCGATTTATTGGAGGGCCAGCGGTCATAGGGGTAACCTCAATCCACGGTTGACACCCCAGCCTCTCGGAAACATCACGGCGGCGATCCAATTTCCCCGCCGAAGGACGCTCACGTTCCGATGTAAACCGCCAGTTCGGGTTATGTTTTGGGCGCTGGAGGGTCTCTTTTTGGTTGCGGGTTCAACGGTTATAGGCGCGCCTGGTTACTCGACAGGATTCGAGTCTGTAGGGTCAGTGCGTCTGACGCCGTCTGGGGTGTACAAGAGAGGGTCAGACTCGCCCGCAGTCGTGCCTCAGCGGCTCCATAGACACCGACCCAAGATCGATCCGACCAACACATCCCGCGCCATCGCGCCGGAGCCAGGGGGTTTGTCGTGAGCCGATTCACCCAGACCATGTACGACAGCGCCCAGAGCAGTCTCAAGGGCATGGTCACCGGGGAGCCGAACGCCCCCGTCCGCCATACCTGGCGTCAGGTGCACGAGCGGAGCCGCCGCGTTGCGGGCGGCCTGGCCGCCGCCGGTGTGGGGCACGGCGATGCGGTCGCAGTGCTGGCCGGGGAGCCAGTCGAGATCGCCCCGACCGCGCAGGCCATCTGGATGCGCGGCGCCAGCCTCACGATGCTGCACCAGCCCACGCCGCGCACCGACCTGCTGCGCTGGGCCGACGAGACCACGGCCGTCATCAACATGATCGCCGCCAGAGCCGTCGTGGTCTCCGATCCGTTCATGGCCGCGGCACCGCTGCTTTCCCAGCTGGGAATGCAGGTGCTGACGATCGACCAACTACTGCAGAGCCGACCGATCGACCCCGTCGAAACCGACGACGACGACGTCGCGCTCCTGCAATTGACCTCCGGCTCGACTGGATCCCCCAAGGCGGTGCGGATCAGTCATCGCAACGTCGTCTCGAATGCGGAGGCGATGTTCGTCGGCGCAAACGTCGACCGGGAATCCGACGTGATCGTGAGCTGGCTGCCGTGCTTCCACGACATGGGCATGACCGGCTACCTGACCGTCCCGATGTACTTCGGCGTCGAGTTGGTCAAGGTCACGCCGATCGACTTCCTTCGCGACACCCTGCTGTGGGCGAGGCTCATCGACAAGTACCAGGGCACCATGACAGCGGCGCCCAACTTCGCCTACACGATGTTCGCCAAACGCCTGCGCAGGCAGGCTCAGCCCGGTCAGTTCGACCTGTCCACGCTGCGCTGGGCACTCTCGGGCGCAGAGCAAGTCGACCCAGCCGATGTCGAGGACCTATGCCAAGCCGGCGCACCGTTCGGGTTACGCCCGGAAGCTGTGGTGCCCGCCTACGGAATGGCCGAGACGACGGTGGCAGTGTCGTTTAGCGAGTGCGGCCGCGGGTTGATCGTCGACGAAGTGGACGCCGACCTGCTCGGCATGCTGCACCGAGCCGTCCCGGCGACCAGGGGTAAAACCCGGCGACTGGCCTCGCTCGGTCGCCCGCTGAAGGGACTCGAGGTCCGGATCATCGACCACGACGGCGACGTGATGCCCGCTCGCAGCGTCGGCGTCATCAACGTGCGTGGCGAACCGGTGACGCTGGGTTACACAACGACTGCCGGTTTCATCGCCGCGCAGAACCGAGAAGGTTGGTACGACACAGGCGATTTGGGCTATGTCACCGAGACCGGGAACGTGGTGGTGTGCGGCCGGGTGAAAGACGTGATCATCATGGCTGGGCGCAACATCTACCCGACGGACATTGAACGTGCCGCCTCCCGCGTTCACGGGGTCAGGCCCGGCTGTGCCGTGGCGGTGCGCTTGGACGCCGGGCACGCGCGCGAGACTTTCGCGGTCGCCGTCGAATCCAACGGCTGGGAGAACCCGGCCGAGGTGCACCGGGTGGAGCGACAGGTGGCCCACGAGGTCATCGCCGAGGTCGATGTCCGGCCGCGTAACGTGGTCGTGCTCGAGCCGGGAATGATCCCCAAGACGCCGTCGGGAAAACTGCGGCGCGCACATGCGCTAGCGCTGATCGGCTAAGGCGTTGGCACTGATCGGCTAGATTGCGTTGGTACTGATCGGCTACATTTGTAGCGACCATGACCGACTACGACGCCCAGCCCGGTCGCAAACCGCCTGAGCAACCAGAATTGTCCACGGCCCAACGGGACGCGGACGAAGTCGACTTGTCTGCCGGGCTGCGCGGGCTGTCCGGGATGGTGGCCGGCGCCCATGGAGTGTCCGAGCTGTTGGGCGAGGTCGCCGAGTTCGCTGCCCATGCCATTCCCGGGGTCGACGGTGCCAGCGTCGCGTTGATCGACGCGGGCGAAGGCAGTACAACATTCCAGACCGCTACCGCCACAGCGAAATTCGTCCACGACATCGATGCCGTCCAGTACGGCAAGCTGCATGAGGGGCCGTGCATCACGTGTACGGAGTCGCGGCGCGCCACCGTCAGTGGATCGCTGGGGAGCGATAGCCGTTGGCCGCACTTCGGTGGCCAGGTGGCCAGGATGGGCGTGCATTCCGCGCTGTCGCTGCCGCTCATCGTCGGCGAACAAACGATCGGCGCGATCAACACCTATGCGAATAGCCACGACGCGTTCGGCGAGCACGCCGTGCGGTTGGGCACGCAATTCGCCGGCCCGGCGGCGGTGTCGATCTACAACGCCGAACTGCTGGCCGGGGCTCGAGAGCGCGCGGAAAGACTGGAGCAGGCATTGGATAGCCGCGCGGTGATCGATCAGGCGGTCGGCATCATCCGGAGCCGGTCGGGTGTCAGCGCCGATGATGCCTTCAGTCGGCTCGTCCGGATGAGTCAAAACGAAAACGTCAAGCTGCGTGAGGTCGCGGCACGACTGGTCGAGGAGGCCGTGCGGCGCGCTCGCGCGCGGCAGCCTCAGCGGTGAGCCAGTTGGGTCATCCTTTTCAGTAGCGCCGGACGGGAACTCGGATCCGCCATCAACTGGCGTGCCACGTCGGTCAGGTGATCGCCGTGGGTACGCGCGTACCTGCGCAGCAGTGAAAATGCCTCTTCGACGGAAATATCGAAGCGTTCGCGCAGGAAGCCCTTGGCCTGCTCGACGACGATGCGGTGGGTCAGCGCAGAACGCAGCTGCGGTATCACCGTCGAGGGCGTCGGCGGGTGTTCCTGCAGAATCGCCACGCACGCGACATGCGCCAATGTCTGTGCGACCAGAAGATCGGCCTCAGTGAGTTCGCCTGGCCGGCTACCGAACAGACCCAGCGAGCCCAGAACAATGCCGGCGGCGCGCATGGGCACCGCGTGCACGGAGGCGATGCCCGCCTCGAGCGCGGCCGGAACGAACCGCGGCCACCGCGAGGTCGCGGCGCGCAGATCCGCGACCGAGACCGGGCGGCCGGCGGCATAGCACTCCACGCAGGGTCCCTGGTCGGCCTGCAATTGGAAGAGCTCCAGTTCGCGGGTCTGCTTGGACGTCGCGGCCATCACCCGCAGTTGCCCCAGCGGGTCGGCGAGCAAAAATCCGGCCGCCGCAATATCCAAGAGGTCGGCGCTGCGCTCGGTGAGCTCGGTGAGCAGCTCGACGACGTCGAAGTCGTCGAGGAGGCTGTCGACGAGCGTTACGACCGCGTCCAGTACACGAGTTTCACGGGAGGTATCGGTCACTTTGCCCTCCTTTTCGGGCTGCATTAGTCGGCCTCGAGCTCAAGTCGCCGCTCGAGAATGTCGCGGGCAACGTCGGTGGCGCTGCGGTTGGTTGCATAGGCGTGGGCGCGCAGGCGCACCAGCGCCTCAGTGGGTTCGACCCCGAGTTGCGCGACGAGCATGCCGGTGGCCTGGCTGACCTCCGTGCGGCTCAGCGCGTTGAATTCGACCCAGGCGCTGCTGCCCGGGTCGTTGACGGCGGCCTGCAGGTCGGAGTCCATCAGGTCAAGCAGAGGGGCGCTGGCCAACTCGGCGGCAATGACAGCGCCGGCCAGCTGGTCATCGTGTAACTCGCCGGGTTGAAAGCGGAAAAGGTCCAGGGCGCCGACGTATTCGCCGGCCAGCACGACCGGAACCGCGAATACGCTCATGATCTTGTAGTCGAGCAGGGCGGGGGCGTACAGCGGCCACCGAACCGTTTTGGGCTTGGTGAGGTCGGCGACGAGGACAGGCTCGCGCGTCGCGACGGAGTCCAAGCAGGGGCCCTCGCCGATGGTGAACTGGAGTTCGTCATACGCGCGCGCGGCCGAGCCGCTGGAGCCCAACGTTCCGCTGGTAACTCCCGCGAAGACCAGTGAAATGGCCGCTGCGTCAATGCCGAATAACGTCACACAAGCCTCGCACAGTGAATCAGCGGCCGCTAGACCACGCTGGCCGTCCACGGCCGCGCGAAGCTGTTCGTCGATTGCCACATCTAGCCGATCGACACCAGTTGGTCGATCGAGTCGATGGGAAGGTCGCCGTCCACGATCGCCGTCACCGCCAACTTGTTCAGGGCGATCGCACCCCGGTGGTTGTCCAGGAAGGCGATGTCGGCGGCGTCGCGACCGGTGGCAATGCGCACCAGTGTCTGCCGTGGCGCCAGCAAAGTCCCGTCGACGACCTGCCATTGCCCGCCGACGAACGCCTCGGCGACTGCGTGGAAGTCCATCGGATACAGACCCGGCGCGTATACCGAAACCGCGCGGGCGGGTACCTTGACCGCACGTAGCAGCGCTACCACCAGGTGCACGTAGTCACGGCATACCCCGGCGCCGGCGAGCATGGTCTCCACCGCCCCGTCGATCGGATCGCTCGAGCCCGGCACGTAGCTCAGCCGGGTGCCGACCCAAAGCGAGACTCTCTCCAGCAGCGTCGACGAGTCGACGTAGCGGCCGAATTCCGTTGCGGCAAAACCGTATAACTTATCGGCCTCGGCGTACCTGCTTGGGCGCAGATAGATCGACAGGTCGGCTTCGGTCACCGGCGGCGGATCGGTCCGTCCGACGATCGTCGCGGCATAGTCGGCGGTCAAGTAGCCCGCCGGAACCTCCAACTTGTGGATGCGGTTGCCGTGCATACCGCTGATCTCCAAGGGCTGTATGGGCTTGCCGTCCAACACGAACGACAACCGCTCGGAAACTTCGGCATTCGGGTGCGGCGCGACAGCAATCTGGAATTCCAACGTCGTCGCCTCGATAATCTCGACCTCGAGCTCTGCGCCTACCTCTCGCTTAAGGTGGCTGCCGTCCATGGGCAATTCCTTGTCTTGGAGGTTGACCCGGCGCGAACATGTCGGATCGACAAACGAATGCGATCGCATGTGCTCGATTTCAGCCGCGTGCTGCCTCAGGATCACCGCTGGCCACGAACGTTCTCTTTCGAGGGTACACCAGGCCCGTTGGCCTGCTCAGCGCGTGTAGCATTGCACTATTGGCGATACTTCGCACGCAAACGTTTTGAGATTGTGTCGTCGCCGATTCGAATGATGTGGCCGATTCGCGGCCGAGACGGGAGCGTCGCATGACGCTACAACAAGCCCGAAGCGCAACCGGTTCGAAGAACGCAGCACATAACGCCACACCGCGCCTGCGCTTGAAGCCCAAGGCACCCACTACCGGCTATGTCGATGGGGCATGGTGGCCGCACAGTGATGACCTTTTGACGGAACTTCCAGATTTGTTGGCGGTGCTATCGGTACGACTCGGCCCTGTCGCTCGGGTGATCTACAAACTTTCCGAATGGGCTAAAGCACCGGCCAAATTCCCGACCGGCGGCAGCATAGTCCGGCTCGGCGGGTACAACCGTCAGCCGGTCAACACCATCGAAGTCATCGGAATCAATCGCAAGAAGCTCGTCCTGCTGGTGGTACCGAGTCGCACCGACCCACAACACGCACACGACATCATGATGTCTGCCGCGGCGCCGGATGACGCTTCGACGATCGACGGCCTACTGCATGGCACTGGCGCGCACGACGGTTAAAAACCGCGACCACGCTGATGCTTGTTTGCGTGTGATGTCATCTCCGTGACGACCGAACGACCTTGCCCACGAGGTGATTTGCGCGCGGCTGCCACCAGGATGTCGAGCGAATCGACGATCCCGGTCGCAATGTCGTCGACCGCGGGCACGTTGTCGGGACACACGCACACACTCAGATGCAAGGCTCCGCCATGGGCAATCAGCGTGATATTCAACCCACAGCCTTCCAGTAGCGGTGGCACCGTGTGCATACCGACGACCTTGGCCCCGGCAAAGTACGCGGGCAACGCCTCTGCGGAGAAGTAGGCGACATTGCCGTGACAGATCGGCGCCAGTCGTTGCCGCAGACCCAGTCGGCTGTAGATCTGCATCCCCGCGTGGACGACGGTCGACGGGATCAACGACGCGATGCGCGCCAAATCGACTGTGAAATCGACCTTTTCGGGTTCGTGCAGGTGTGCGGTGTTCATCCTCTCGGCCGCGGTGTGCAGGTTGGTCAGCACTTCGATGGGGTCGCCGAGCTGCACCGGGATGCGGATGTCACCGACGGTCGGCAAATCGCCCAAAACTGCGGGCGCGGCGCCTGACAACGCGAGCGGCATCCGCATGAGCAGCGGATTGTCGGGCACGGTGTCGTGGCGTTGCAGCCAGGCCCGCAGCGACAGAGTGCAGGCGGCCAGGAAAACATTGGTGATGTCGCCGCCGAACGCGCTGCTGACCGTCTCCAGGTCAGCCAGCCGGATCGAGGCGAATGCCACGGCCCGTCGGTCGGTCAAGGCCGCGTTGAACGCGTTGTGCGGAAGCGGCCCCCTCATCGATGACACCGCCGGCGCGATCGGATCAGGTTCGTTGACGCCGGGGCTACCGCGCAGTTGACCGCGCACGGCGCGCAACAGACCAGTCACGGTCTCGGCAATAAGCCACAGGCCCTTGAACTGGAGTTCGAGAAGCTCGGTCATCACGGTGACGAGTTCACCCACCGCAGGCAGGCCCGGGCTCGGCTGCCCCGGCGGATCATCGCTGCGGTCGTCGTGCAGATCGGCGTGCAGCAACCGTGACCACATAGCCGCTGCGCCGGCGCCGCCGTCGCTCAGTACGGGCGACAAACGCACCGCCAACGCCCACCGGCCCCCGGCCAGACCGTCAATGCTCCAGGCTTCCCAGAGCATTTCGCGGTCAACATCCGATCCGAAGCTCAGCTGCGCGATCAGGTCGGCGAATTCGCGCTGGCCGCCCGGAGCCTGCGTAGTTGCCCGGTGGATTTGAGAAGCCGGGTCATAGTCGTCGATCTCGGCCCATGACGGCGGGCCCACTCCAAGGGGTCGTTCCACCAGCCTGCTACGGAAGCGAGCCAGTTGCGGTATCGACGAGCCCACCAGCTGGTGCAGCCGCTCGTGGCTGATCTGATCGGATGGCTCGAGAATGACCAAGGAGACTGTCAATGTTCCGACCTATCCACCCAAAACTGTTGAGCTGAAACCTCAATCTCGTCCCAATGCCCGATAGTTTCGACACTACTCTCGTCTGGACCAGATCGCGGGTCTGGTCGATTTTGGGGTCACAGAAATGAGTTCTCTACGGTCAGTCCGCGCTCCGGAAAGGCGCCGAGCGCGAAGGTCTCTGCGTTGCCCAATCCGGTGCCGCCGCCGATGGGATCCTCGATGCGCACCAGCAAATCCCGCAGCTGGTGCAGCTCACGTGCGGTATCCGGCTGGTCGCAGTTCGTGACGTGGCCGCCTTCGACTTTCAGGTCGCCGACCCACTGGCCCAACACCCAGTCGTTCCAGCCGTAGTAGCCGGCGGTGCCGAGGTGGAAGCCAGTTGGCCCGGCGGCGGTGACCGTCAATGGGCGTCGTGTCCCGTCGGTCTCGATCAGGGTGATCGTGCCGTGCGTGAATCGACGGTTGTCGTCGTGGAAATGCAGGTCCTGTTCGACCGAGGGGAACCGGTGCGAGCTACCGTCGGGGTTCTGTTGCTCAGCCTGGCAACGTATCTCGGTGAACCCGTCGCCGCGCTCTTCCTGATACATGACGAACAGCGAGTAGGCCGATCCATCTTCGCGGGTCAACGTCATCGGTAGCCACGTCATGAACATCTGCTTGATCTTTCGACTCCCGCGTGGCAGTCCCGGTATCGGCTTACCGATGCCGGGCCGGAGACCCCAGGAGTGGTCGCGGATCGAAATCCACTGATCGGCAGTGATTTCGACGCGGCTACCGTCGACCTCGACCCAGCCCGATGCCACCCCGATCTGGTGGTATCGCAGGATGTCGTGGGTCACCCGATATCCGTCCGGGCTGCGATCCGGCCACGGATCTTCCAGCGATGCGTCGAAGCTTCCCTGCATGAGCACATCGAACGCGATCGGGGCGTGCTCGGTCGCGTCCAGGCTCACCCGGATTGCGCGCAACGGCTCGACGACCTGATAGTGAATCGGTCCGACGTCGGTGCTCGCCGACGCTGACGACAACCGCCGGCCGGCACGCACCGTCCACTGCTCGGTGCCGCGACACACGCCGGCGGCGCCGTCGAAGACGCCGCGGTTGGTGTACTTGCCGATACCGAGGACGACCTGCAGCGAGTTGTCACGCGCGTGCGCGATCGTCCAAGTCTTCTCCGTCCAGGATGGGTCCGACTGGCTGACCGTGGCGAACGTGTCAACGATCTGATGGGTGAGCAGCTCATCCTCGGGCACCAAGGCGCCGTAATTCGTTGACAGCAAAGTGATTACCTCTCTGTGGCGGGATAGAACGTCGTCATGTCACTGCCGCGTTCGTATTCACGCATCCAGGTGTCCGCCCAGTCCGGCAGCGGTTGGTCGGCCGGATCGTGATGCGGTGTCTGCGACAGCAGCAGGCGCCACACCATCGTGAGCAGTTGGCCGGTCGGAACGGCGTGGAAAAGCATCGGCGCACCTGCGTGCCGCGCACGTCGACGGCGGCCGCCGGGCACGCGGTACTTGAACTCACCAAACAGCATCGAGTTCGACAGGAGCTGTTGCGCCGAGGCGCCGCGATCCTCGAACGGAATCACCTCGTCAAAGACCTTTGCGACCGCTTCGGACAGCTTGCCGACGTGCCTGAACGTGGCACGGATGTGCTTGACCCGGTGCCAGGGGTTGGGACTGATGTGCCGGCACAGCATCAGCCCTGAGCTGCGGTGCTCGATCTCTTCGACGAAGTGCCACATCATCAGTGACGCGACGCGCTGATCGCCGCTGCCGAATAACGAATCACGGTTGTCCAGAATGACTTTGAATAACGGAGTGAACGTCGCTTCCAAGTTGGCAATGTAGGCGGCGTGGAATTCGATCGGCTGCTCGTCGATGAGATCGTCGTAGGCGCGGCAGGCGTCTTCGTAGCACCGCTCGAGTGCGGGGTACCGCTGCACCAGCGCGATCATGTGTTTGCGATGCGCAGCCGCGTGCTGCGCCTCCTGCCGCAGAAAGGCGTCGGCCTCGGCCGCAACGTCCAGATCCTCATTCAGTCTGTCCTGCGCCTTGCGGACCGCGTTGACGATATACCGCTCGAACGGGACGGCGATGAAGGTGAACGCATTGCAGAACAGGCCGAAGTTCGGGTTGGCGGGTTGCCACATGAAGGGCACGCTCGCGTCGAACTCCCACGGGATCTTGCGGACCACGAGGTTGGTCACCGTCTACCTTCCAATCGGCGCACCGTTGCGCCCGGGGCTTAACACTGGCTGGATCGGTGTCTCACGGACTAGCCTTGACACCAAGGCCAACGAAAGGCCCAGTGTGACATTTGACCCCATAGATGTAAAGGACTCAATGGTGGCTTCCGCGCAGTCCGTCGACGCCAAGTGTTCGACGCGACGACGGATTCTTGCGGCCACATTCGTCGTGTTGGCGCGCGACGGCCGCCGGAAGTTGCAACTGTCCGACGTGGCCGCCGAAGCCAAGGTGTCACGCCCGACGCTGTACCGGTACTTCGGCTCGAAGGAGGCGCTGCTCGAGGCTTTCGGCCTGTACGAGCAGGACAACTTCGACGCGGGTATCGCCACCGCGATGGCCGGTCTCAGCGGGTCTGAGCGGCTCGACGCCGCGCTGCGATTCATCGTCGACTTTCAGAGCAGCTACTCGCTGGGCTCGCTGGCCGACACCGAGCCCGAGCACGTGCTCTACCAGATGAAGCGAGTGCTGCCGATCATGCTTGACCGGGTATCACGCGTCATCGGCAGCGAGCAGGCCGATATAGCGGCTGCGGCCGTGGTTCGAATCGCGGTCTGCCACTATATGATCGGCGGCGACAGCCCCGATCGGTTCCTCGCCGAGTTGCGCCACGCCGCCGGCCTCGGCAGCGCCTGCACCAGCAACCGACCATGACGTCCTGTTCGGAAACGATGTCACATGCGATATCACGTTGGGGCAGGCACTAATCCCTCCCGCCGCCGAGCCAGTCACCGATCTTCGCCGCGATGAACTCGGGCTTCTCAAGATGCAGAAAATGACCGACGTCACCGACGATCTCGGCGGCGGATCCACCGGCCGGTAGGTACGGGCCGAGGTCGCCGAGCAGATCAGCGCCGATCGCCCCGTCGTTGGCGCCGTGCAGATACAGCGTCGGCACCGGCGGCGGCTGCATGGTGGCCGCTGGGACGTGTCCTGGATCTCCCCGAAGGTGAGCGGCAGCGGCGGAGTCACTCCGCGAGTGTATTACAGAGGAGGCGCCAAACGTAAATTCTCCATCATTTACATATAGCGCATCGTATGTAAATCTAGGCGGTATGGCAGGGATCGCGCGCGTTCAACGCGACCTGGCCGATACCCGAGCCCAACTCGAGGCGTGGTTCGAGCACCAATTCGGCGGCACCGCGCCCGTCTCGGAGTTGCACGCGGCGAATCGCGCGGCTGGATGGTCAAGCGAAAGCCTGGTGTTCTCCGCCGAGTCGCACGGGCGCAGCAACGAGTATGTGTTGCGGATTCCGCCGAAGGGCGGCGGCATCTTCCCCGACTACGACCTGGCAGCGCAGACACGTACGCAGGAGCTGCTGCACCGGCACGGCATCGCCACACCGTCGCCGATCCGTTACGAGCCTGACGAGTCGTGGATTGGCTCCAAGTTCCTCGTGATGCCGCGGATCGTCGGGCACACGCCGTCCGATACCACCTATGCGACGCGGGGGTGGTTGCACGATGCGGGACCGTTAGTGCAGCGTCGCGCCCACGATTCTTTCCTGGAGACGCTTGCCGCTCTTCAACGCGTTCCGGTCGACGAGGCGCACTGGCTCCAACGGGCCATGGGCACAGGCGTTTCCGCTGAGCTGGCTTGGTGGCATGAGTACGTGGCCTGGGGCACCGACAATCACATTCCGGACGTGATGGCAGAGGTGTTCACGTGGCTGCAGCGTCACCAGCCTGAGCAGATCGGCGACGTGGCGGTGTGCTGGAACGACGCCCGGCTGTCCAACGCCATCTTCGACGACGCCGGGCAGATCGTCGGCGTTTTGGACTGGGAGCAGGCCTGCTTGTGTCCGGCCGAAACAGATTTCGCGTGGTGGCTGGCCACCCGCCGACAAATGTTGGAAGTCAACGGCCTTGATGCCGATCCCGAGTTGCCGGGATTCGACAGCCGCGAGCAGGTTATCCGACGCTATGAGCAGATGATCGGTCGCTCGCTGGTCGACCTCGACTGGTACGAGATTTTCGCGATGGCGCGCATGGGATGTTGCATCTTGCGCACCCAGGTCTTGCTGCGCAGCATCGGTCAAGGCGACCACTTCCTCACCCGGGCACCGATCCTGCCGGCGTGGACGATCGCAGCTGTGCGCTAGGTTCGGCCGCTACAGCCAGGTGGGCACGATCCACTCGCCGTGCGGGGCGACGGCGAGGATGTCGAGGATTCCGGATTCGTCGAAGGCACCGCCGAATTCGCCGACTCCTTCGCTGAAGTGTGCCCACCCGTCCACGTGGGCAGGTATGACGAGCCTGGCGCCAAGCACTTCGGCGGCCGCTGCGGCCCGTTGACCGGTCATCGTCAACGGCCGCCCGCGCTCCTTCATCGGCACCCTGGCCGCCCCGGCGAAGATCACCGCCACGTCGACGGTGCCCACCCGCTCGGCGATGGTCTTGACCGCAGCGATCGACGCGTTATCGCCGCTGAGATACACGGTCGGCAGGCCCGGACCCGAGAGCACAAAGCCGGTTACCTCGCAGTTGACATGACCGCTGGCGTCACGTCGCCCGTCAGCCGGCCCATGGACGGCCGGAACTGCTTGCACCGTAAGAGCTTTGGCGCCGTCAGCACCTGGAAGCTGGAAACACTCGAATGGCCTGAGCCCCACCGCCGGCGGCCCGAGCCGCGCCGCGGCGCCCGGGTGCGTCAGAACAAGCGGCGCGGCCAGCGCCACCTGCCGGCCCGCTCCGTCGAAGTTGTCCGGATGCTCGTCATGGCTGACCAACACGACATCGATCGATCCAAGCTCGTCGACGGCGACCGCCGGCCCGACAGTCTTGGTCAAGTAGTCGTGTCGACCGGGCTGGTCGAAGGTCGGGTCGATGAGGATCCTTCGGCCGCCGAAGTCGACAACGGTTGTCGGGCCGCCCAAGACACTGAACGCGACATCGCGCCGCCGGGCGTCAACTCGGTTACTCACGCCATGGACTGTAGATGCCCGAACAGTCACTATGGGCTCGTGGACCTTTATGACGTCATGCGCACCACTGCCGCAGCACGCGAATTCACCGGCGAGCCCCTGCCCGACGACGTGCTGGAACGAATCCTCGACAATGCGCGGTTCGCGCCCAGCGGCGGCAACCGCCAAGGCGCCCGGATCATCGTGATCCGCGACGGCTTGACCCGCCAAGCGCTGGCTGAGCTGACGGCGACCGGCGCCCGGCGGTATGCGGCCCAGTTGGCCAATGGCGAAAGCCCGTGGAACCCGCTACATGCGCCGGGGCCGACACCGGCCGAGATCGCCGCCACCGACGTCCCGTCGCAATTCACCGCTCCGCTGCACGACGCCGCAGTGGTGCTCGTGGTCTGCGTCAACCTCGAGGTCGTCGCCGCGATGGACCAAAACCTCGACCGGATCGGCGTGATCAGCGGCGCATCGGTCTATCCGTTGGTGTGGAACATCCTGCTGGCCGCACGCAACGAAGGCTACGGGGGAACCATCACCACGATGGCGGTGGCAGAAGAGCCGCGGATCCGGGAATTGCTGCGAATCCCCGAGTCATACGCCGTCGCGGCCGTCTTGCCACTAGGCAAGCCGCGCCGGCAGCGGACGAAACTCAAGCGCGTCAGCGTCGCCGACCTCGCCACCCGGGAGAGGTTCGACGGCGAGCCGTTCTAGGGGCCCGTCGTCACCTGCACCGCGTCGCCGGGCTGCTGCTGGCCGAGCAACTCGTCCTGACCGACCTCGGGAAGATTCTGATCGCGACCATTACCCGCGCGCTTCGTCGGCTTTTTCTTGGATGGCTTCTGGGGCGCGGCGCCATCGGCAGGCTCCGCCGAGCGGTGGCCGTTGGACGACAGGCCAACCGATGCGCCGACCATCTCGACCGCCTTCTCGGTGTACACCCGGTAGCCGAAGTTCGGTTCGTAACCGTGGATTTCTTTGGTATCGAGATCGCGCATGAATTGCAGGATCTCGCGGCTGAACACCTGACCGGGCACCAGCACCGGGAAGCCCGGAGGATACGGCGTCACATAAGTCGCGGACACGACATCGATTCCAGCATCAAGCTTTTCGTCGATCTGCTCGCCGGTGAGGTATTCGCAGTTCGTGTCGTCGTAAGAGAGATAGAACGCGCGGCGGACATCACCTTCGGGTGTCGGCTCGGTTCCGCTGTGGTCCCGGAACGCGGGATGAAAGCCGCTGAAATCGCAAAGCGGCACCGGACGGTCGGTCAGCCGATAGACCGCCTGCTCGAAGTGCTCGCGCTCGCCCAGGCTCATCTCGGAGATCGCCTCGTCGAGCTCAGAGGCAATGTTGACCAAGACCTCGACCAGGAAAGCGACCGAGCTGCGCGTGGTGCCGATGTTGGTCATGAACAGCACACTGTTGCGCGACGTCTTGTTGATCTGAATCCCGTAGCGGTCCATCAGCTGTTCGCGTTTGAACGTATCGCCGTCATAGCCGGTACGTCCGATCGACAAGGTGATTCTCGACGGGTCGAGCACGAACTCGTCTTCGTCCCAGGCGGCAATCATGTTGCGCAATCCCGAGCGCAGCGGTTGGTCGATGGCCGTCGGCCGGAACCGGTCCGGGATCAGGTGTGACGTGCCAAGGCAATTCATGTACTTGCTGAGCAAAGGATGGTTGTCGATCGCATCGCGCAGCTGCATCGCGTTTTCGATCTGCCGCTGCACCAGTTCGGCGCCTTCCAGCGCCACCTGGCGACGACCCAGGTCCAAAGATGCCAGGATCTGGTAGTTGGGTGAGGTCGACGTGTGTGCCATGTAGGCCTCGTGGAACGGGACGGCCACCTTCTGGTCGAAGTCCTGATCGAAGACATGAATCATCGACCCCTGCCGCAGCGCCGTCAGCGTTTTGTGGGTCGACTGGGAGGCGTAGACCCGCACCCGGGCCCGTGCCGGGTCGGCCATCAGGCGACGGTCCAGCAGGTCCTCGTCGCTGGGCTTGTCGGCGCTCTGTTCGGCTAGATACTTCTCGAAGCGGCTCTTGTAGTCAGAGCTCTGCAGGCGTTCGCGCAGCGCCTGCGCTGAAGCCATCGCGGTGCGGGTGCGATAGACCGGGTGGAATCGGGCGAAGGCGAACCACGCCTCGTCCCATAAGAACACCAGATCGGGCTTGATCGCCAGGCACTCTTCCATGACCCGCTCGACGTCGTAGACGATCCCGTCGAAGGTGCAGTTCGTCAGCGACATCATCTTGACACGGTCGAGCTTGCCGGCACGCTTGAGAGCCAACAGCTTTGACTTGATCTCGCGCAGCGGCACCGCGCCGTACATCGAGTACTCATTGAGCGGATAGGCTTCCAAATAAATGACATTCGCGCCGGCCATCATCATGCCGTAGTGGTGCGACTGGTGGCAGTTGCGGTCCAGCAGCACGATGTCGCCGGGGGCCACCAACGCCTGGGTGACGATCTTGTTAGCCGTCGACGTTCCATTGGTGACGAAGTAGGTGTGCCGCGACCCGTAGGCTTTCGACGCGAGCTGCTGAGCTTCACGCAGCGGACCGGTGGGCTCCAGCAGCGAGTCAAGACCGCCGCATGTCGCCGACGTCTCGGCCATGAATACTTCCAGGCCGTAGAAGCCGACCATGTCCTTGATCCAGTGCGAGTTGACGATCGACTTGCCCTGCGAAATAGGCAGGGCGTGAAAGACACCCGTGGGCCGGTGGCTGTACTGCTTGAGCGCGCTGAAGAACGGGGTGCGGTAGCGCGCCGCCACACCTTGCAAGATCGACAGGTGCAACTCGAGCATGCCTTCCCGGGCGTGAAACACCCGGCGGAAGTACTGACCCAGTCGCCCGGCGATGTCCTCCACGTCGATCTCGGTCATCAAATACAGGTCGAGTTCGGGACGCAGCTTGCTCAACGATGTCGCCAGAATCTGGGCGCGCTCTTCGGGCGAATAGTGGTCGGCCAAGTCGTGCGACACCCCGGTGTCGACGAACTCCGACAGCGATGACAGATCGCGGGTCGATTGGTGCGAGAAGCGTCGCCGGATCACCACCGCCTGCAGGTTCACATTGAGCCGGGCGGCGATCAGTGCCTCGTCGCCGCTGGCCACCACGACGAGCTCGTAGACGAACTCGTCGTCCGGGCGACGCCACTTGCGGACCTCGTTGCGCAGCGCACGTTCCTGGGCGTCGGTCATCTTCTCGACGACGAGCACCTCGAAGTACGGGCGTTCGCGCTCCGCCTCCGTCTGACCTTCGAGTTGCCGCGGGTCGGAGGGGAACATGTCCAGCTCGTCGGCGCCGGCGTTCTCGACATCGCCGGTGCGGTACGACTCCTGGGTCAGCGCCCGGTTGATCCGCGCAACCGCTTGGGCGAACTTGTCGTAGCTACCTGCCGCGAAAAGCCTTTGGATTCGGGCGAATTGCGGCGAACCCGGGTACGCCCAATAGGGCTCCAGTGAGCTCAAGCGAGTCAGCAAGTCCTGGCAGGCGGCCAGACACTTTTCTTTCAACGCTCCCGCCGTGTCCGGACGTGTCAGCCGATCAGCGGCCTCCTCCAATCGACACCAAGAGTCGCTGCGGACTTGCCACAGACTGTTGTAAGCACGCAAGTGTTCTGTCATGACGGCCCTTTCCGCGGTGCGTCGAGACAAGGTTGGCAGACCCAGCCCGCCCTCTGGTGACCAGAAGCCAAACAATGGGCGTCCGTCGCGTGATCGCCGCTCGGGTCCGGATAAGGTCTCGACAGTGGAGATGTGGGAACTGGTGGCCCGTGAGCACATCCGTGACACCCTCGCGCGGTACAACTGGTCAGGCGATGCCGGCCGGCTCGATGAGCTTGCCGACACTTTCAGCCCAGACGGCGCGCTGGAGATCCGCGGCTTCGAGCCGCTGCGCGGGATCCGAGATCGTGGCTTTCCTCGGCGGTGTCGCGGCGAACGTCGCCGTCAGCGCTGACGTCAAGCCGATCGTGCGACACAACGTCGCCAACGTGCTCTTCACCGAGGTAACGCCGGACCACGCAGAGGTGTCGTGCTATTTCGCCGTCGTCACCCATATCGGCCTCGACCACGTGGGCCGCTATCGCGACACCTTGGTACCTGACGGTGGCACGTGGCTGATCAAGCATCGCAAGGTGTCGACCGACTGGGCGGCTCCGGATTCGGCCATGGCTCGGCAGGCGGTCCCGCCGGCTCTTGGCTGAACCGGCGGGACCTGGAGCGAGCGTTCCCGCATCCGATTGGCCCAAACGCTCGAGCTCTCGCGGGAGGAGGCATGATGGCGATGATGACGTTGCAGAACCATAATCTTGCGCTCCGCATGGCGGAGCTGGCACGGGTGATCGCATTGCGCCCGGTCAATGAGGTGCTCGTCGACGTCACCACCGCCGCGAAGGAACTGATTCCCGGCGTGGAGGTCGCGGGTGTGCTCCTGGTCGGGAAGGGCGGAACGCACGAAACGCTTGCGCCCACCTCCGACGTGATGTTCAAGCTCGACAATCTGCAGATGACCACCGGCGAGGGACCTTGCCTGCAGGCTGCGCTGGACGAGATCGTGATCCGCACCGACGACTTCGATAACGAGCCGCGCTTCCCCCACTACGCCCCGAAGGTCGTCGAACTCGGATTTCGCAGCGCGCTGTCGTTCAAGCTGTACACCGCCGACCGCACCGCCGGCGCGCTTAACCTGTTCGGATACCAGCCCAAGCTGTGGGACACCGAGGCCGAAACGGTCGGGACGGTGCTCGCCGCGCACGCGGCCTCGGCGATCCTGGCGAGTCGCGATGGCGATCAACTTCATTCGGCGCTGTCGACGCGCGACCGGATCGGCCAGGCGAAGGGCATCATCATGGAGCGCTTCAAGATCGACGACGTCCGCGCGTTCGCGATGCTTCGTCAGGTGTCGCAGGACACCAACACCAAGCTCATCGACGTCGCTCAGCGCGTCATCGACACTCGTGGGGAGTGACGACCCTCGAGTGATCGAACCAGTGGTGGCAGGTCCAGGATTCGAACCTGGGTAGGCGTTAGCCGACGGATTTACAGTCCGCTCCCATTGGCCGCTCGGGCAACCTGCCTTGTTGCGCCTAGCAGCCTACAACGAAGATGTAGTCCAATAACAAATGGCCAACATCGATGGAAGGGGACGTATCCAATGGCGGATTCATCGTTCGACGTCGTGAGCAAGCTCGACCGGCAGGAGGTCGACAACGCGCTCAACCAGGCGGCCAAGGAGCTCTCCACCCGATTCGACTTCCGCGGCACCGACACCAAGATCGCCTGGAAGGGCGACGAGGCGATCGAGCTGACCAGCTCCACCGAGGAGCGCGTCAAGGCCGCCGTCGACGTTTTCAAGGAAAAGCTGATCCGCCGCGACATCAGCCTCAAGGCGTTCGACGCCGGCGAGCCGCAAGCCTCCGGCAAGACTTACAAGGTCACCGGCGCCCTCAAGCAGGGCATCAGCAGCGAAGACGCCAAGAAGATCACCAAGCTCATCCGCGACGAGGGCCCCAAGACCGTCAAGAGCCAGATTCAGGGCGAGGAGGTCCGCGTAACCAGTAAAAAGCGTGACGACCTGCAAGCCGTCATCGCGTTGCTCAAGAAGGCCGACCTCACCGTCGCGCTGCAGTTCGTCAACTACCGCTAGCGTGGTGAGCGTGATGACCAACGACGGCGGGGATTTCGATGTCGTCATCATCGGGGCGGGCATTTCCGGGCTGGGCGCGGCCTACCGCATCACCGAGCGCAACCCGGGGACCCGCTACGTCATCCTGGAGCGGCGCGAGCAGATCGGCGGCACCTGGGACCTGTTCCGCTACCCGGGCGTGCGCTCCGACAGCAGCATCTTCACCCTGTGCTTCCCGTTCGAGCCGTGGACCCGACAAGAAGGGGTGGCCGACGGGGTACACATCCGGGAGTACCTCAACGCGACGGCGAACAAGTACGGCATCGACCAGCACATCCGGTTCAACAGCCGCGTCCGCTCGGCGGACTGGGACTCGTCGACCGACACCTGGACGGTCACCGCCGACGAAGAAGGGGAAGCCGGCGTGACCTACCGCGGCCGTTTTGTCTTCTTCGGGTCCGGCTACTACAACTACGACGAGGGCTACACCCCGGACTTTCCCGGCATCAACGAATTCGACGGCACCGTTGTTCATCCGCAGCACTGGCCCGAGGACCTCGATTACCAAGACAAGAAGATGGTGGTCATCGGCAGCGGCGCCACCGCGATGTCGCTGATCCCCTCGCTGGCCGAAAAGGCCGCCAAGGTCACCATGCTGCAGCGCTCGCCCAGCTATCTGTTCTCGGCGTCCAAATACAGCGCGTTCACGGATGTGTTGCGAAAACGGTTGCCGGGCAGGGTTGCTCACTCGATCATTCGGCAACGTAATGCGTTGTTGGAAGGTGCGATCTGGTTCTTGGCCCGCAAGACACCCGGCTTTATGAAGTGGTGGATCCGCCAGATCGCGGTGCGCTACCTGCCCGAGGGCTACGACGTCGACACCCATTTCAAGCCGCGTTACAACCCGTGGGACCAGCGGCTGTGCCTCATACCCGACGCCGATCTCTACGTCGCCATCGGTGAAGGCCGCGCCGAGGTGATCACCGACCACATCGATCACTTCGATTCCACCGGCATCGTTTTGACGTCCGGCGCGCATCTGGACGCCGACGTCGTCGTCACCGCCACGGGTCTGCAACTGCAGGCGCTGGGCGGTGCGGCGGTTTCCATCGACGGTGCCGAGATCAAGCCGCAGGACCGCTTCGCCTATAAGGCCCACATGTTGGAGGATGTGCCCAATCTGTTCTGGTGCGTGGGTTATACCAACGCCTCGTGGACGCTGCGCGCCGACATGACCGCCCGTGCGACGGCAAAACTGCTGGCTCACATGAAGTCTCACGGCTACACCCATGCCTACCCGCATTTGGCCGGTGAGCCGATGCCGGAAAAACCGGCGTGGGATATCCAGGCCAGCTATGTGCTGCGCGCCCCGCATGCCCTGCCCAAATCCGGCATCAAGCGGCCGTGGAACGTTCGACAGAATTATTTCGCCGACGCCATCGACCACCGGTTCGACCGGATCAAAGAGGCCATGGTGTTCGGCCGCGCGCCCGTTCTGGCCAACCGCCGGTAAAGATCGGGCAGCGGCAATACGCTGGTCGCCATGGCAGCTAAGCGCGAACCGAACGTCGTCGTTTTGGGTGGCGGTTCCTGGGGCACCACCGTCGCGTCCATCTGCGCGCGCCGCGGGCCGACACTGCAGTGGGTGCGATCGGAAGAGACCGCCAAGGACATCAACGAGAACCACCGCAACGCCAGTTATCTGGGCAAGGACGTCGAGCTGTCCGAAAGCCTGCGTGCCACCACCGACTTCGCCGAGGCCGCAAGCACCGCCGACGTCGTCGTGATGGGAGTGCCGTCGCACGGGTTCCGTGATGTGCTCACCGAGTTGGCGACGGAATTGCGGCCGTGGGTGCCGGTGGTGTCGTTGGTCAAGGGTCTCGAACAAGGCACCAACATGCGGATGTCGCAGATCGTCGACGAAGTTCTGCCCGGCCACCCGGCCGGCATCTTGGCCGGGCCGAACATCGCTCGCGAGGTCGGCGAAGGCTACGCGGCCGCGGCGGTACTGGCGATGCCCGACCAGCATCAGGCCGCGCAGATCGCGCAGCTGTTTCGCACCCAGCGCTTCCGCGTCTACACCATCGACGATGTGCTCGGCGTTGAGATGGCCGGTGCGTTGAAGAACGTCTACGCGATCGCGGTCGGGATGGGCTATTCGCTGGGCATCGGCGAGAACACCAGGGCGATGGTGATCGCCCGCTCGGTGCGCGAGATGTCGAAGCTGGGCGAAGCGATGGGTGGGCAGCGCGACACCTTCGCCGGGCTGGCCGGCATGGGCGATCTGATCGTCACCTGCACCAGCCAGCGCAGCCGCAACCGACACGTCGGCGAACAGCTCGGTGCGGGCAAACCCATCGACGAGATCATCTCGTCGATGAATCAGGTCGCCGAGGGCGTCAAGGCCGCCAGCGTGATCATGGAGTTCGCCGACAAGTACGGGTTGAACATGCCGATCGCGCGCGAAGTCGACGGAGTAATCAACCACGGGTCAACCGTCGAAGACGCTTACCGCGGATTGGCAGCCGAGACCCCGGGACACGAAGTCCACGGCTCCGGTTTCTGAGGTAGCGACCTGTTTTAGAAACAGGGCCACATGCGATATCAGAGGTCGAAAAGACCGATTGGTGGCCGGTCCGCCAGCTTTTGCACGACCCAGTGATTCAGCGACACGTTCTGTTCGGCGGCTTCGACGGTCAGGCGTGCGTGCAGCGCCGGGGACGTCCGGACAACGAACTTGCCGCTGAACTGCCGCTCGGTGAGCGGCGGCGGCACGTCTTGGCCGGCCGCTTCGCATTCAGCGATGTACGCGTCGACAGCTTGCTCGACGCTGGCGATCGCGTTCTGCATCGTCGGCGCCCACTGCGACAGCCACGGCAATTCGATGCAACGGCCTGCGTATTCGCCATATTCAGAAGACCATTCGGCGCGATATGTGTAGCGATTCACCCTGGGGTGATATCGCATGTGCCCTCGAATCGAAAAGCCACCACATGGTCAGGTTGTGGAGACTAACTCCTGGCCATTTCCTCGAGCCGACGAATCCGGTCGGCGATCGGCGGATGCGTGGAAAAAAGCGAACCGATCCGCTCGCCCGCACGGAACGGGTCCGCGATCATCAGGTGCGCCTGGGAGGCCAGCTGCGGCTCGGGAGGCAATGGCGCGGCCTGCACACCACCGGTGATCTTGCGCAGCGCCGAGGCCAACGCCAACGGGTCACCGGTCAGCAACGCACCGGACTCGTCGGCCTGATACTCCCGCGATCGGGACACGGCCATCCGCACCACCGTCGCGGCGATCGGGCCGAGCATCGAAACCAGCAGCAGCGCAAAGGGATTAGCGCCCTCGCGGTTGTTGCCACCAAACATTCCGGCGAACATCGCCATGTTGGCCAGCGCCGTGATCACCGACGCCAACGCGCCGGCCACGCAGGAGATCAGGATGTCGCGGTTGTAGACGTGCGACAGCTCGTGTCCCAGCACCGCGCGTAGCTCGCGCTCGCTGAGGATGTCGAGAATCCCGGTGGTGCAGCACACCGCGGCGTTACGCGGATTGCGGCCGGTGGCGAACGCGTTGGGCGCGGCGGTGTCGCTGATGTAGAGCCGCGGCATCGGCTGATGAGCGGTGGTGGCCAGCTCACGCACGATGCGGTACATCGCCGGCGCCTGCACCTCCGACACCGGCTGCGCGTGCATCGCCCGTAGCGCCAACTTGTCGCTGTTGAAGTAGGTGTAGACGTTCATCCCAACGGCGAACAGCACGGCAAGCCACAACGCCGTCCTGCCGAACAGCGCGCCGACGAAGACGATCAGCGCCGACATGCCAACCAACAACACGAACGTCTTGAACGTGTTGTGGTGCGGATGCCAGGTCATCAAATTCCTCCTACGACCAGCCGGGTACTTCTCATTTAACGCCGAGAAGGACCGGCCGAGTTCCGGAAACCTAGCCGTGTCGGTGAATCGTGTAGTCGACCAGGGTGGCCAGCGCCTGCCGTCCCGGGCCCTCCGGCAGCGCGGCGAGCTCCTCGCGCGCCTGCGTCGCGTACCGCGCCACCGTGTCCTTGGCCTTGGCCATGCCCGCCGAGCCCCGCAACAGCGCCAACGCCTCGGTCAGCGCGGCGTCGTCCTCGATCGGCCCGACCAGCAGTTCGCGCAGCCGTTCTGCGCCGGGTCCGCTGTCGCGCAACGCGTAGAGAACCGGCAGCGTGTGCACACCTTCGCGCAGGTCGGTACCGGGCAACTTGCCGGACTCGTCGGGGTCGCTGTCGATGTCGATGATGTCGTCGGAGATCTGAAACGCCGTGCCGACGATGCCGCCCAGGCGGCTGAGCCGCTCGATCTGGTTCTCATCGGCGCCGGAGAACATCGCGCCGAACTGGCCGGCCGCACCGATCAGGCAGGCCGTCTTCTCGTGCACCACCTTGAGGTAATGCGCAATCGGATCCGCCGCGTCGGCAACGCCCTTCGTCTCGCGCATCTGCCCGGTCACCAGCTGGGCGAACGTATCGGCGATGATCCGCACCGCGTCGGGGCCCAGCCGCGATACCAGCCGCGAGGACGTTGCGAACAGATAGTCGCCGGCCAGGATCGCGACGTTGTTGCCCCACCGCAGGTTGGCGCTGGGTGCGCCGCGGCGTATCTGCGCCTCGTCCATCACGTCGTCGTGGTAGAGCGTGGCCAGATGCACCAACTCGATGACCGCACCGGCGATCGTCACCTCGTCGGCGTCCGGCCGCGGCCCCAGCTGGGCGGACAGCACCGTGAACAGGGGCCGGAACCGTTTGCCGCCGGCCTCGAACAGGTGCAGCACAGCCTCGGTCATCAGGTTGTCTGACCCGCGCAGCTCGGTTTCCATCAGTTGCTCGATGCGGGCCACCCCGTCGCGCACATCGGTGGCGAACGCGGCGTCACCGAAGTCCACGCCCGCTACCACAGTCGCCGGAGTCCTCACCCTGCCAACATACTGGTGAGCATGGACTCCCATGCCGACGTGGTGGTCGTGGGCGCCGGACCCGCCGGGTCGGCGGCGGCCGCCTGGGCCGCCCGGGCCGGCCACGACGTGCTCGTCATCGACGCGGCGAACTTTCCCCGCGACAAGGCCTGCGGTGACGGGCTGACGCCGCGAGCGGTCGCCGAGCTGGAACGGCTGGGCCTGGGCGACTGGCTCGACGCCCGGATTCGGCATCGGGGCTTGCGGATGAGCGGATTCGGCGGCGAGGTGGAAGTCGCGTGGCCCGGCCCGTCGTTCCCGTCGACCGGCAGCGCGGTGGCCCGCGTCGAACTGGACGACCGGATTCGCAAAGTCGCCGAGGAGTCCGGTGCGCGCATGCGACTCGGCGTAAAAGCTGTTGGTGTCCATCATGATTCGTCGGCGCGGGTGGTTTCGGTGGCGCTGGCCGACGGGACGCAGGTCGGCTGCCGCGAGTTGATTGTGGCCGACGGCGCCCGCTCTACCCTGGGCCGTGCTCTGGGCCGGCGATGGCACCAGGAGACGGTGTACGGGATCGCCGCTCGCGGATACCTGACCACGCCGCGCAGCGACGATCCGTGGCTGACCTCGCACCTGGAGCTGCGCTCCCCCGACGGCGCGGTGCTGCCCGGCTACGGCTGGATCTTCCCGCTGGGCAACGGCGAGGTGAACATCGGCGTGGGCGCGCTGTCGACCTCGAAGCGGCCGGCCGAGCTGGCGCTGCGGCCACTGATGTCGTACTACACCGACCTGCGGCGCGACGAGTGGGGATTCACCGGCCAGCCGCGCGCGATGTCGTCGGCGCTGCTGCCGATGGGCGGCGCGGTCTCGGGGGTGGCCGGTCGGAACTGGATGCTGATCGGCGACGCCGCGGCCTGCGTCAACCCGCTCAACGGCGAAGGCATCGACTACGGGCTGGAGACCGGTCGGCTGGCTGTTGAGTTGCTGGGCTCGGGTGATCTGTCAAACCTTTCCAGGGCATGGCCGAGCTTGCTGCAATCCCATTACGGGCGGGGGTTTTCGGTGGCGCGACGGCTGGCGTTGTTGCTGACGTTCCCGCGGTTCTTGCCGGCGACCGGTCCGATCGGGATGCGCTCGACGAGGCTGATGGGCATCGCGGTGCGTGTGATGGGCAACCTGGTCACCGACGACGACACCGACTGGGTGGCGCGCGCGTGGCGCGCCGGCGGGCTGGCCTCGCGGCTGGTAGACCGTCGAAAGCCGTTCAGCTGACCGGCTTATAGGCGGCATGAAGCGCGACGATGCCGCCGGTCAGGTTGCGCCACCGCACTGCCGACCATCCGGCGCGAGACATCTGGTGCGCCAACGCGGCCTGGTCGGGCCAGGCCCGAATCGACTCGGCCAGATAGACATACGCATCCGGATTACTCGACACCGCGCGCGCGACCCTCGGCAACGCCTGCATCAAGTACTCCTTGTAGGCCGTGGCGAAGAGCCCATTGGTGGGCGTGGAGAATTCGCACACCACCAACCGCCCGCCGGGTCGAGTGACCCGAGCCATCTCACGTAGCGCCGCATCGCGATCGGCGACGTTGCGCAGCCCGAAACTAATCGTGACCGCGTCGAACACGTTGTCGCCGAACGGCAATCGGGTGGCATCGCCGGCAACCTTCGGCACCTTGCGGGCATGTCCCGGCGGCGAGCATCCCGACCGAGAAGTCCGCCGCCACACACCACGCCCCGGAGGTGGCCAGCTCGACCGTCGACACCGCGGTACCCGCGGCCAGATCCAGCACCCTCTCCCCCGACCCGATGCCCAGCGCCAACCGGGTGGCGCGACGCCAATACCGGTCCTGTCCCAGCGACAGCACGGTGTTGGTCAGGTCGTAGCGCCGGGCGACGCCGTCGAACATCGACGCCACCTCGCGGGGATCTTTGTCCAGCGTCGCGCGGCTCATGACGCCGACGCTACCTGTCGCAATCGGGCGCCGGGAATGCGCGGGCGACGTGTGCGTTGCAAACGGGCGTGAGCGAAAAAGTTTGGTTTATCACCGGTACCTCGCGCGGCTTCGGACGGGCGTGGGCGGATGCCGCCCTCCAGCGTGGCGACAAGGTCGCCGCTACCGCACGCAACACCGCATCGCTGGACGACTTGGAAGAGAAGTACCGCGACGCACTGCTGCCGATCCGGTTGGACGTCACCGACCGCGACGCGGATTTCGCGGCGGTCAAGCAGGCACACGACCACTTCGGTCGCATCGACATCGTGGTGAACAACGCCGGCTACGGTCAATTCGGGTTCGTTGAAGAGGTGTCCGAGCAAGAGGCCCGCGATCAGATCGAGACAAATGTGTTCGGCGCACTGTGGGTCACCCAGGCTGTGTTGCCCTACCTGCGCGAGCAGCGCAGCGGGCACATCATCCAGGTGTCGTCGATCGGGGGCATCGTCGCATTTCCCTTGGTCGGCCTCTACCACGCGTCGAAATGGGCCCTGGAAGGCTTCTCGCAGGCGCTGGCTCAGGAGGTCGCGCCATTCGGCGTGCACGTCACGTTGATCGAACCGGGCGGCTTCGACACCGACTGGGCCGGCCCATCGGCCAAGCACGCCGACCCGCTGCCGGCCTACGACGAGCTCCGTGCCGCAGTGAACGCCGAACGCCAGCACCGCTGGGCTGCGCCGGGCGATCCGGCAGCGTCGGCGGCAGCGCTGCTGAAGGTGGTCGACGCCGAGGAGCCGCCACTGCGGGTCTTCTTCGGCGCATCCCCGCTAGAAACTGCCAAGGCCGACTACGAAGACAGGTTACGCACCTGGGAGCAGTGGCAGCCGGTTGCAGAGCTGGCGCAGGGATAACCTACTCACCCTGAGCCCGGCGCCGCTGCGAGACGCGCGCAGCGCCGCCGGGCGAAAGCACCGCCTCGTAATGACCCAGCAGCTCGTCACAGATGACTGGCCAGCTGCGCCCGAGCACGCTGCGCCGAGCGGCCAGTGCGTAGCGGGGTCGTTCGTCGAGCAGGTGCGCGACGGCGGCGGGCAGCTGCGCCTCGAAGTCGTTGACTCTCAACAGCAAGCCGGTGCGCCACGGTGTCACCAGGTCACGTGGCCCACCGGCATCGGGGGCGATCACCGGCAGGCCGGACGCTAACGCTTCCTGCACGACTTGGCAGAACGTCTCGTGCTCGCCGGCGTGCACGAAGACGTCCATGCTGGCATAGGCGGCGGCGAGTTCCTCGCCGTATAGCGCGCCGGTGAAAACCGCTGTGGGCATTGCCGATCGCAGCTTTTTCCGGTCGACACCGTCGCCGACGATGACAAGTTGCACCGCGTCGCCGGCGGCCAGCGAGATTAGCCGTTCGACATGCTTTTCCGGCGCGAGCCGGCCCACGAACCCGACGATCGGCTTGCCGTCGGGCGACCAGCGTCGTCTGAGCGCATCGTCGCGCGCCGACGGTGCGTAGCGGATGACGTCGACCCCGCGTGCCCACTGGTAGACCCGTGGAATTCGTTGGGCCTTAAGACATTCCATCGTCGCGCTGGACGGTGCCAGGGTGCGGTCGGCCAGGCCATGCAGATGGCGGAACCACGCCCACGCCGCCTGTGTCGTCATCCCGATGCCGTAACTCGCCGCGAATCCCGGAACGTCGGTTTGGTACACCGCGACAGTCGGGACCCCAAGGCGTTTGGCGGCGCGCAGCCCGCCGTAGCCGAGCAGCGCCGGCGACGCCAAATGCACGACGTCGGGCTCGAACCCGCGCAGCACACGCAGTATCCGCGGCAGCGGTAGGCCCAGCGGCAGCGTGGTCACCCTCGGAAACATCCACGACGGCACCCGGTGCACCCGGATACCGTCATAGAGGCGATCCGCGGGGGGCTGTCCGCGCGGCGTGTCCGGCGCTATGACGAGGGCTTCGTGACCGGTGCGGCGCAGGTGCTCCAGCACCCGGATCACCGAGTTGCTGACGCCGTTGACGTGCGGGAGAAAGGACTCGGCGACAATCGCTACGCGCACACCATCACGGTGTCAGGACCGGCTGTCGATATGGTTACCGACGGGGATACGGTGTGCAAACTTTGACGCAAGGGGGTTGGCTAATGCGGTCCTGCCTGGGCGTATTGGCGGCGACGACATTGTGGTTGGCGGTGTTCGGCGTCGGTAGCGCGCACGCCGACGTGCCACGCACCGGCGACGACGATGGCGTGCTGGTCGGGTTCGGCGCGGCCCCGGTGCAGTTGGAGATCTTCTGCGACCCGCAATGCCCGTACTGCGCGGAGTTTGAGTCGACGTACGGCGACCGGGTGGCCGGCGCGCTGGCCGGCGGCCGGCTGGCGGTCACGTATCGGTGGCTGACGTTCCTCGACGGCAGACATCACAATGACGTTTCCGCCCGCAGCACCAATGCGCTGTTCTTGGCGGCCGACCCGACAACATCGCCGACGGCGTATCAGGCTTTCGTGCAAGACCTCTACCGCCATCAGAGTTCTGACGGCCCGAACAATGCCGACATCGCGGCGATGGCACGCGAAAGTGGGGTGCCCGACACGGTGGCCGACCGGATCGAGGCCGGCGACAACGTGGTCGATACCGCCGCGGTCAACGACGCCAACAGGGCGCGCCTCAAAGCGCAGAACCCGGACAACCCGGGCACCCCGACGGTTTACAACCTGAACACCAAAAGTGTTGTCGACACTCAGGATCCGGGCTGGCTCGACGAACTTGTCAGCTGACGATCCAGCCGCTTGTCCACCCACGCCAGACCGGTCAGCGCCGCCGCGGCGATCAGCCAGCCGGCCACCGCGATAGACCCGGCCGGAATGATCGCCAGCTTGGCGTTACGATGCTGCACCCGAACCAAATTGGGGTTGCGTTTGTCGTATTCGACGTAAATCCGCATCCCCGTTGCCAATTCGGACGGATACAGCACGCCGAGCTCTGGGCGGTAGGTGACCCGGTCCGGCGTGACGAACTCGATGGTGGAGCGCCGCGGTCCCGCGTCGAGCACCTCGGCCTCCGCCACCCCCATATTGCGTTGGATGGCAAGGTCGTTGCGCCAGGCGCCGGCCACCAGCAACAGCGACTGCAGCGTGACCAGGGCGCCCAGGATCAGGACACCGATCCGCGCCCAGCGCACGACACGATGCTCACGGGTGTCAGGAAAGTCGCCGCTGCGGCTGTGAATGAGGCTGCGGGCCCAGGCTTTCAGCACGGTGAGAGCCTCGACGGCGTTGGTCACAAGGCAGCCTTGATGGCCGCGTGCAGCTGTCGCAGCGAGGATCGGTCGGCCTTGACCTCGAGCACCCTCATTCCGGCGCCCGGTTCGTCGAGAGCGGCGCCCAGTTCGTCGACCTCGATCTGCCGGCTGTCGATGTGGTAGGCGCGGCACAAGGCGCCGACGTCGACGTCGTGCGGGGTGCCGAACACCCGGGCGGACACTTCGGAGAACCGCGGGTCGCCCTGCTCGAGCAGTTCGAAGATGCCGCCGCCGTTGTCGTTGGACACCACGATGGTCAGGTCTGCCGGGACGGGCTCGGTCGGCCCGATCAGCAGGCCGGAGCTGTCGTGAACGAAGGTCAGATCACCGATCAGCGCGATGGTTCGGCCGGGATGCTCGTTGGACCCCTCATGGGACCGGGACGTTTCATGGGCCAGCGCGGCCCCGATCGCGGTGGACACCGTCCCGTCGATGCCGGCGACCCCCCGGTTGGAACGCACCGTGATGCCGTGCGGATTCAGGCCCACCAGCGCCGCGTCGCGCACCGGGTTGGAAGCGCCCAGCACGAGTTGGTCGCCGGGGCGTAGCGCGTCGGCGACAGCGGCGGCGACGTGCAGGCCGGTGGTCAGTGGGTGGGCCTCGAGCTGGCCGCGCACCGCAGCGATCGCGTGCCGGTGGAGTTCGGCGCAGCGGCGTAACCAGGCCCGGTTCGGCTCGCCTGTCGGGACCGCGCGGGTGCCGGTGGCCTGCGAATTACCCGATACGTCGGGCCAGCGCGGCCCGGTGGTCAGCGCGTAGACCGGCACTGACGGGTCTGCCAGCAACGTCGACACCGGTCGGTGCAGGGTGGGACGGCCCAACATGATCACCTGCTGCGGGCGCAGCAGCGGTAGCGCCAGCGGATGCAGCGGATTGGCCGTCGGCGGCGCGGTCGGCTCGGCGACGGTCGGCAGCGCGGCCAACTCGGGTTGCTCACCGGCGCCGTGACCGGCGATGACGACGGTGTCCAGGCTCAGGTCGATGTCCAGCGGCTGATCGAAACTGACGGCCGGGGTGTACGTCCAGGGCTTGCCGCCGGGCCGGCCCTGCGGGGTGGGGCCGGGATCGGAATCAGGCACCAGCGGCTCGCGCAATGGGATGTCGAAATGCACCGGGCCGGCGTTGGCGCTGCGCGCACCGGTCGCGGCCACCACCACCCGGCAGGTGGCCGACCGCCAGGTCGCGTTGAGCGCCTCCGTTCGCTCCGGAGCGTCCTCGGCCAGCCCGAGGCTGATCGTGGCACGGACCTGGGTGCCGAAATACCCCAGCTGCTCCATGGTCTGATTGGCGCCGGTGCCCAGCATTTCGTAGGGCCGGTTGGCCGACAACACGATCAGCGGCACCCGCGCGTAGTTGGCCTCCACCACGGCCGGACCCAGGTTGGCCACCGCGGTGCCCGACGTCATCGCGACGCAGACCGGCGTGCCCGCGGCGATCGCCAGCCCGATCGCCAGATACCCGGCGGTGCGTTCGTCGATGCGCACGTGCAGCCGGACGCGGCCGGCCCGGTCGGCGTCCTGCAGCGCAAACGCCAGCGGAGCGTTGCGCGAGCCCGGGCATAGCACCACATCGCGGACACCGCCGCGGATCAGTTCGTCGACGACGACGCGGGCCTGTGCCGTCGATGGATTCACCAGACCAGCCTAGTTGGGCGACGATGCGGGCCCGAAGGGCCAGCTGAGGACCCCAACAATCCAGCCCAGCGGGCGACGATGCGGGCCCGAAGGGCCAGCTGAGGAGCCCAACAATCGAGCCGAGTGGGAACGTCAGTACCCCATGCTGGCGAAGAATTTCAGCACCAAAGAGTTCACGATCTCGGGCCGCTCGAGGAACCCGAGGTGCCCCGTGTCGGCGATCTGCAGGTACTGGCCGCCGGGTATGGCGTCGGCGACTTCTTTCCCCAGGTGAGGCGGCGTCACCACGTCATCCGCAAAGCCGATCACCAGCACCGGCGTGGTGATGCCTCGATAAGCGGGCAACCGGTTGCCCTGCGGCGAGGCCCTGCCCTGACAGACCAGCCCCGGGGTGAGCTTGATCGGCCACAAGTTGAACATGGCGATCCACTCGGCGACGACCTCGTCGTTGCTCAGCGTCTTGGGGGAAAAGCTTTCCAGCAAACGAATTTTAGCGTCATAGGACACCGGCAATTGCACCCCGGCGGCGGCGAACTCGTCCTCGGCGGTGCGGAAGAACTCGCGCGCCTTGTCCAGCCGGCCGCGGGTGGCCATCAACACCGCCTGACTCACCAGATCGGGCCGCACCACCATCAATTCCTGCCCGATGTAGGAACCCATTGACACCCCTACGATGCGCACCGGGCCGACGCCTAAGGACTCGATCAGCGCCACGGTGTCGGCAACCATCGTCTCGGTGGTGAATCCGTCGGCATTGGCTGTCGCGCCGACACCGCGGTTGTCGAAGGTGACGACGCGGTAGCCGGCAGCCAGAAATGCCCGGACCTGGTGCAGATGCCAGGTGCGCCCCAGACCGCCTCGGCCGGCGATGAAGAGGACGGGCTCACCGGTCCCGGTGACGTCGTAAGCCAGGTTGATCACGACGACGAAACTACGCGATGCCCGGGGCGGCGCGCTGCGCTGGCAGTGTTTGGCAGTGCGCCGCGTCGACCTGGCAGCGGGTGCGGACCTTGACTATCGGTGAGCGAAATCGAGGAGTTCAAGGAGGAACAACCGCATGGCACAGCTCGCACTCAAACAGGCCACCATCGAATACCAGCAATTCGGACCGCACGATTCTGCACATCCGACGGTGTTCTTCGTGCACGGCATCCTGGTCGACGGGAATCTGTGGCGCGATGTCGCTGAAGACCTGGGACGCCGCGGTTACCGCTGCATCGTGCCGACCCTGCCGCTGGGCTCACACACCATTCCGGTCAATGAGACCGGCTCGTTGTCGCTGTCGGGGGTCGCGGAGATCGTCAATGACGCGATCGTTGCCCTCGACCTCTCCGACGTGACGCTGGTCGGCAGCGACACCGGCGGCGGAATCTGCCAATTGGTAGTCGACGCCCATCCGGAGCGGATCGGCCGGCTGGTGCTGACCAACTGCGACGCCTTCGACAAGTGCCCGCCATTCCCGTTCGACAGGATGTTCGGCTTGCTGCGCGGACCGTTGTCGATCAGAGCGATGTTGCGGCCCATGCGGCTGAGTGCACTGCGACGTTCTGTCCTCGGCTTCGGCCTGCTGGTAAGCCAACCCGATTCGCGCCTCACGGCGGAGTGGATTGCACCGTGCCTGAACGACGCCCGCATCTGCCGTGATCTGGCGGCACTGCTGCGTCAGATTGCCCCGGCCGATCTCACCGATGTGGCGGCCCGCCTGACCCGGTTCGACAAGCCGGTCACCCTGGTCTGGGGCCAGGGAGATCGGGTTTTCACGCCGAGCCTGGGCCGCCGGTTGGCCGAGGTGTTCAGCAACGCAAAACTGATCGAGGTGCCCGGTGCGAAAACTTTTGTGTCGTTGGACAACCCGAATGCGGTGATCGACGCGATCGCAGCCTGACTCAGCGGCGGCCGGCCTTCGCCCGCGCCGACGCCAGCGCGTGGTTCCACAGCAGCTGCGTCCCGGCTTTCAGCTGAGCGGGCTTGGCGACGTCCCTGGCCATCAGCGCGGTCGCCGCCGCCTTGGTCTTCGCCGACGCCTTGGACATGTGGCCGCAGTCGAACGGCGGCTGCGGGTCGTATTCCATCGACAACTGAATGGCCTTGGCGCGGTCCTCACCGCCGATTCGACCGGCCAGCCACAGCGCCAGGTCGATACCCGCCGACACTCCCGCACTGGTGACGATCTGGCCCTCATGCACAACGCGCTCATCGCTAACAGCGATGACACCCAACGTTTTCAGAATAGGAAGGGCCAGCCAGTGCGAGGTGGCGCGTTTCCCGTTGAGCAAGCCCGCCGCCGCCAGGATGACCGACCCCGAGCACACCGACGCCGTCCAGGTCGCGCCGCGATGGGCCTGACGTACCCAGTCCAGCAACGCCTCATCGCGCGCGTGCTCGACGGTGGTCATCCCGCCCGGCACCAAAATCACGTCCGGCGAAGGGGTTTCGGCCAACGAATGAGTGGCCCCGATGACAAGGACCCCCGAGTCGGCGGCGATCGGGCCCGGCTCGTGCCACACGAACCGGACCTCGGTGTCGGGAAGCCAGCGCAACACTTCGTACGGGCCGATGAAGTCCAGCGCCGTACAACCCGGGTACGTCACGATCGCGATCTGAGTCATGTGGATACTCCTTGGGTTCAGGTGAATGTTTTCCGGTAATGGTCGGGTGAGACGCCAACCCGTCGAATGAAGTTGCGGCGCATGGTTTCCGCGGTGCCAAAGCCGCAGCGCGCGGCGATCGCCATCACGGTGTCGTCGGTCTGCTCGAGTTGGCGGCGAGCGGCCTCGGTGCGCACCCGTTCCACGTAGGCGCCGGGCGCCTCGCCGACCTCGTCGGTGAACACCCGGGTGAAATGCCGTGGGCTCATCGCGGCCAGGCGAGCCAGCTCATCGATGCTGTGCGTCCCGCCGGGTTCAGAGTCGACGGCGTCCTGAACCGCCCGGATCGGTTCGCGTCTGGCCCGGGCGACCCACACCGGCGCGGCGAACTGCGTCTGCCCGCCGGGCCGGCGCAAATGCATCACCAGATGCCTGGCCACCGTTTGAGCCACCTCGGTCCCGTGGTCTTCTTCGACCAGCGCCAGCGCCAGATCGATACCCGCGCAGACGCCGGCGGCCGTCCACACTGTCGGCGAGCTGCGCACAAAGATCGGGTCCGGGTCGACGGTGACGGCCGGGAATTCCCGGGCTAATTCGTCGGCGTGGGCCCAGTGCGTGGTCGCCCGGCAGCCGTCGAGCAGCCCGGCCTGCGCGGCCAGGAACGCTCCGGTGCACACGGTGACGACCCGGCGGGCCTGCGGCGCCGCCGCGACGATCCAGTCGATCAGGCGCGGGTCGCGCCGACCGGCACGGGTACCGCGACCGCCCGGCAGGACCAGGGTGTCGAAGGCCTCACTCGGGTCGGGTAGTCCGACGGCACCGAAAGTCAGCCCGGTCTCGGTATCCACTGTCTGACCGCCGAGCGACACCACTACCGGCTGATAAGCCTCTTTTCCGCGGGCGGCCACCGCCAATGACGCCCCGGTGAACACCTCGAACGGGCCGACCAGATCCAACGCCTGCACCCCCGGGAAGCCGACAACCAGCACTTTTCGTGTCATATCGCTAGTGTCGGCGATGAGGCGCCATGTCGTCTACGCCATGTACCCCACAAATCAGGACATAAGCGGGTAGCACGCCCTGACCCGATCGATCCACCACTGTCGCCGCTGCGGCGGCGCGGCCAGCGCTTGCAGCCGCGCCGCGTCGGGTGTGACCGGCCCGACCGGCAGGTAGCCGTCGTCCGGCGCGACGGCCTCGGCGACATCCTCGACGAACAGCCTGCCGGTGCCCAGCCCGCACGCGTGCTGCAGCTCCGGCAGGGCCGCGGCCGCGGCCAGCCCGACAGCAATCCCCACCGCCGAGTCCAGCGCACTGGAGATCACGACCGGAATGTCGATCTGCGCGGCAATCTCCAGCAGCGCCGAAATACCGCCCAGCGGAGCAACTTTCAGGACAGCGATATCGGCGGCGCCGGCACGTACCACGGCCAGCGGGTCGCTGGCTTTACGGATGCTCTCGTCGGCGGCGACCAACACGTCTGGCATGTCCGGGTGGCGGCGCAGTTCGGCGAGTTCGTCGACGGTGCCGCAGGGCTGCTCGAGGTACTCCAGCGGGCCGGTCGCCGTCAGCGCGGCTGCGGCCTCGACGGCCTGCGCCACCGTCCAGGCGCCGTTGGCGTCGACCCGCACGGTGGGGACCAGGGCGCGGACCGCGTCGACCCGGGCGACGTCGTCGTCGAGGGTCTGGCAGGGTTCGGCGACCTTCACCTTCGCGGTGCGCGCGCCGGGGAAGCGGGCCAGGATTTCGGGCACCTGCGCCGCCGGGACGGCCGGGACCGTGGCGTTGACGGCGATGCGGTCCCGTCGCGGCGGCGGCGCCGCCCGGTAGGCAGAGTCGAGGGCGGCGGCCAGCCAGTGCGCTGCCTCGGCGTCACCGTATTCCAGGAACGCACCGAATTCGCCCCACCCGGCCGGACCGTCGATCAACGCCAGCTCACGGATGGTGATGCCGCGGAAGCGCACTCGCATCGGCAGCGCCACCACGTGCAGGCGGTCCAGCACGTCGTCCAGGGCGACGCTCATTGCGGGTAGACCTGGCGGCCCGCCAGGTACGTCGCGCGCACCTCGAGGTCGGCGATGTGCTCCGCCGGCACGGCACGGGGATCGGCCGACAGCACCACCAAGTCGGCGTACTTGCCGACTTCCAGCGAGCCGACGATGTCATCGGCGAACAGTTGCCAGGCCGCGTCGATGGTCTGCGCGCGGATCGCCTGGTCGACGGTCAGCCGCTCTTCGGGGGCCAGCACCCGTCCGCTGGGAGCGGTCCGGGTCACGGCCACGCTGATGTTGCGCAGCGGCTCCTCGGGCGTCACCGGCGGATCGTTGTGCAGCGAGATGCGCATGCCGGTGGCCACCGCGGATCCCGCTGGCATCCAACGGGATCCGCGCTCGGGACCGAATAGGCCGTCGACGATGATGTCACCCCAGTAGTGGATCTGGTCGACGAAGATACTGCAGGTGACGCCGAGGTCGGCGGCGCGCTGGAGCTGCTCGGGCCGGATCGCACCGACGTGTTCGAGGCGCAACCGGTGATCGTCGCGTGGGTTCGCGCGCAGCGCCTCTTCGTACACGTCGAGGATGGTGTCCACCCCGGCGTCGCCCTGTACGTGGCAGGCCATCGGCCAGCCGAGCGGGAAGTAGGCGCCGACGATTTCGGTCAGCTGTTCGCGGGTGTAGTTGGCGCACCCGCAGGAGCCGGGCGTCACGCCGATGGTGCGGGTCGCGGCGGTGTCCAGGTATGGGAAGGACAGGTCGATGTTGCCGATCCACGGCGAGCCGTCCACCCAGATCTTGATGCCGACCTGCCTTAGCATGTCGTCGCCTTGGCCGGGGGTGGCGGCGGTGGACATCTGCGCGTTGGACACCTCGTAGGTGCGCAGTCGGACCGTCAGCTGGCCGCGCAGCGCCTCCACCAACGGCCCGAAGTTCGGATCGAAGGCCATCTCCGAGCAGGTGGTCAGCCCGGCGCGGTTGAGCCGAGCGCACTCGGCCAGCAGCATCGCCGGGTAGGCGCCTGGCTCGATGGCGCCGCCGAGCAACGGGAAAACCGCCCCGGTCTCTTCGGCGGTGCCGTCGAGCTCGCCGTTGGCGTCGCGGCCGAACTTGGCGCCTTTGGGGTCTGGGGTGTCGCGGTTGAGGCCGGCCTGTTGGGCTGCGCGCGAGTTGAAGTAGGCCTTGTGCCCGGAGTTGTGGATGATCACCAGCGGCCCGTCCGGCGCTATCTCGTCGAGCCAGGCCTGCGTCGGCTCCCGAAGTCCGCTCTGCAGCAGCGGGTCCCAGCCGTTGAGGTACGCACCCTCGGATCCGCGCCGAGCGACCTCGCGACGTACCGCGCCGACGACGTCGTCGGCGTTGTGCACCGTCACCGGACGGATGTCGACGAGCCGGTCCGACAGCGCGATTGCTTCCATCAGCGGATGGCCATGTGCCTCAACGAATCCCGGCATCACGCAGCCGGTACCGAGGTCAACGGTCGCAGTGTCGGGGCCGATGAGGGCGGCGACGTCGGACCGGTCGCCCACGGCGATGATTCGGCCGTCGGCCACGGCGAGTGCCTCGGCGGTGGGCCTGGCGTCGTCGACGGTCAGCACCGTTCCGGTGATGACGACATCTGCGGCGGCCATGGGCAGAAAGCCTAGTGATCCCCGCGGCGCAGGAGGGTGCGGCTGACCACAATTGCAACACGTTCTAGTCTGGCCACATGAGTGACGAGCTGCTGCGCAACCCGACCCATAACGGCCATCTGCTCGTGGGCGCGCTCAAGCGCCACAAGAACAGGCCGGTGCTGTTCCTCGGCGACACCACGCTGACCGGCGGTCAGCTTGCCGAACGTGTCAGCCAGTACATCCAGGCATTTGAGGCGCTGGGCGCCGGCACCGGCGTCACGGTCGGCCTGCTCTCGCTCAACCGCCCCGAGGTCTTGATGATCCTCGGCGCCAGTCAGACCCAGGGATACCGGCGGACCGCCCTGCACCCGCTCGGCTCGCTGGACGACCACGCCTACGTGCTCTCCGACGCCGGTGCCACCGCGCTGATCATCGACCCCAACCCGATGTTCGTCGAGCGGGCGCTGGGCCTGCTGGACAAGGTGGACTCGCTCACGAAGATCCTGACCATCGGGCCGGTCCCCGACGCCCTAAAAGACGTCGCGGTTGACCTGTCCGCCGAGGCGGCCAAGTACTCCCCGAAGCCGATCGTGGTGGCCGACCTGCCGCCGGACCATATCGGCGGCCTGACCTACACCGGCGGAACCACAGGCAAGCCCAAAGGCGTGATCGGCACCACCGGGAACATCGCCACCATGACGTCGATCCAGCTCGCCGAATGGGAGTGGCCGGAGAACCCGCGGTTCCTGATGTGTACGCCGCTGTCGCACGCCGGCGCGGCGTTCTTCACGCCCACGCTGGTCAAGGGCGGCGAGATGATCGTGCTCGGCAAGTTCGACCCGGCCGAGGTGCTCAAAGTCATTGAAGAACAACGCATTACCGCCACCATGCTGGTGCCGTCGATGCTGTACGCGCTGATGGACCACCCTGATTCACACACCCGCGACCTGTCGTCGCTGGAGACCGTCTACTACGGCGCCTCGGCGATCAACCCGGTCCGGCTGACTGAGGCCATCCAGCGATTCGGCCCGATCTTCGCCCAGTACTACGGCCAGTCCGAGGCGCCGATGGTGATTACCTATCTGGCCAAGGCCGACCACGTCGAGAAGCGCCTGACCTCCTGCGGGCGCCCCACGCTGTTCTCGCGGGTCGCGCTACTCGGCGACGACGGCCATCCGGTTCCACAGGGCGAGCCGGGTGAAATCTGTGTCAGCGGACCACTTTTGGCCGGTGGCTACTGGCATCTGCCCGAAGCGACAGCCGAGACGTTCAAAGACGGCTGGCTGCACACCGGCGACATGGCCCGCGAGGATGAGGACGGCTTCTACTACATCGTCGACCGGGTCAAGGACATGATCGTCACCGGCGGCTTCAACGTCTTCCCCCGCGAGGTCGAAGACGTTGTGGCCGAACACCCTTCGATCGCTCAAGTGTGCGTGGTCGGTACGCCGGACGACAAGTGGGGCGAGGCCGTCACCGCGGTGGTGGTGCTGCGTAGCGACGCTCCGACCGACGACGACGCAATCGACGCGATGACCGCCGAAATTCAAGCTGCGGTCAAGGACCGCAAGGGCTCGGTGCAATCACCCAAGCGGGTGGTGGTCGTCGACGCCCTGCCGTTGACCGGACTCGGCAAGCCGGACAAGAAGGCAGTGCGCGCCCAGTTCTGGGAAGGTGCGGGTCGCGCCGTCGGCTAACCCTGCGCGAGTGCGCGGCTGGACGCACACCGGGCGCCCAATCTGCGGCTGGACGCACACTCGGCCGGGTCAGGACGGCTAGAGCCCGACACCACCGACTTTGTCGACGCGGATGTGGGTCACGAATCCCGGCGGCGCATCCTTCGGCGGGAACACGTTGGGGTCCAACAGCGCCTCCGACAAAGTTTCGAGCAGCTCCGGCGCGCCGCCCTCTTCGATCCGCGCCGTCCCGTCGATCGCGAGATACGAACGCAGGTTTTTGCCCACGTCCCCCGGAGACGCGATCGTCACTGCGACGCGAGGGTCGCGGCGGATGTTGCGAACCTTCTTGTGTTCGGCGAGATGAGCGGTCACCAACTCGTCGCCGTCGGGCGTGGACCGCAAGGCCACCCAGACCAGCGATACTTGAGGGCTGCCGTCGGGATTCAGCGTGACCAGGGTGGCGTCGGCGCCATCCCCGATGAGGTCACGCGCTGCGTCATTGAGTTTCATGCCTGCTTCTACCACGGCGGCCCTCCATTGATTCCCTCATCGATGCGACACGGCCACGCCGGCCACCAGAAGATCGAGCAACCGGCCGGTCTGCTCGGGGGAACCGCTGGCCAGGAAGATGCCGATGAGGCCCGACACCACATCGTCGGCCTGTACGTCGGAGCGAAGGCTGCCGTCGTTGACGCCGGCCCGCAACAGCAGGTCGACGGCACCGGCGATGCTGTCGCGAGTCTGGCTGGGCTGCATCGCGCCAGAGTCGAACATCGCGTGGAGTGACTCGGCCATCCCGCGCTTGGCGGCCACGAAGCTCGCGTAGCGGTCCATCCAGCGGCGCAGCGCGGTCTTGGGCGGGTGCCGTTTGAGCAGCTGTTCGGCTGCCGCGGCCACTTCGGCGAGCTCGGTGCGGTAAATCGCCTCGACAAGCGCCTCCCGGTTGGGGAAATGGCGATAGAGCGTGCCGATCCCGACGCCGGCGTCGCGGGCGATCGACTCCAGCGACACCGGCCGGCCGGCCGCGGCGGCGAAGGCCGCGGTCGCCACCTCGAGCAACTTCTCCCGATTCCGGCGGGCGTCGGACCGGACGCTTCCAGTCAAAGCGGAGACTCCTCCGGTTATGCTACCGTCGACCAAGCGGAGGCTCCTCCGCATTTTTCCCAGTGTCTCACGACGGGAGCGCCATGACAGACAAGCCAGGCGGCATCGGTCACATCGGCACCAACACGGTCGCCAGGGTCGGCTACGGCGCCATGCAACTCTTCGAGGCCTCGTTCGACGACGCGGTCGCGGTGCTGCGCCGCGCGGTCGAACTAGGCGTCAACCACATCGACACCGCATCGTTTTACGGCCCCGGCGAGGTGAACCGCCGGATCCGTGAGGCCCTGGCGCCCTACCCCGACGACCTCGTCATCGTCAGCAAGGTGGGTGCGCGATACGTCGCTGAGGGACAGATACCGCTGGCCGCGGCGCAACGGCCCGCCGAGCTGCGCGCCGCGGTCGAAGACGATTTGAGCCAACTCGGCCTGGACCGCGTGCCGGTGGTGAACCTTCGCCGCCTCGACCTGGGGCCCGGCCTGGCCGCCGAAGGCGATCAGATCGTCGACCTCGACGACCAGCTCGCCGAGATGATCGCGCTGCGCGACGAGGGCAAGATCGGCGCGATCGGTGTCAGCAGTGTGCCGCTCGACATCCTGCAACGAGCGTTGCCCGCGGGCATCGTGTGCGTGCAGAACTCCTACAGCCTGCTCGACCGCTCCCAGGAGGAGATGCTCGATTTCAGTGTGACCGAGGACATCGCCTGGGTGCCGTACTTCCCGCTCGGGTCGGCATTCCCAGATTTCCCCAAGGCGACCGACAACGCAGTGGTGGTCGACATCGCCGGCGAACTCGGCGTCCTACCGGCTCAAGTCGGGTTGGCATGGCTGCTGGCGCACGCGCCGAACACCTTGCTGATACCGGGAACGCGGTCGATTGCGCACCTCGAGGAGAACCTCGGCGCCGGCGAGGTCGCGTTGAGCCCCGAGGCGATCGCCCGGCTCGACGCCGTCACCACGCCGGGAGCTGACCCCTTCGCGCACGGCATCGAGAGGTTCATCGAACAGAGCTGACCCGGCGGTCTGGTCAGGTGATCGCGGCGCCGACTAGGTGACCTATCAGGTAGGTGATCGCCAGAGCCAAGCCACCGCCGACGAAATTTCGAAGTACTGCAGGGCTTTTCGGCGCCCCGCCCAGGCGCGCCGACACCGCCCCGGTGACCACCAACGCCAGCAGTACTGCCGCGACGGTGACCGGGATCCGCTGTGCAATCGGTGCGCCCAGGATTGCGATCAGCGGCAGAAACGCCCCGACACTGAACGACAGGGCCGACGACAGCGCGGCCTGCCAGGGGTTGGTCAGCTCGGACGGATCGAAGCCCAGCTCCACTTCGGCGTGCGCAACGATCGGATCGTAATCGGTGAGTTCCTCGGCGACGGTTCGAGCAGTCGCCGCCGACAGACCTTTGGCTTCATACAGTGCGGCGAGTTCGTCCAACTCGGCGCTGGGGTCTGCCCGAAGCTCTTGGCGTTCCTGGCGCAACAGCGCCTGTTCGGTGTCGCGCTGCGCGCTGACGGACACGTATTCGCCCAACGCCATCGACACCGCGCCGGCCGCCAACCCGGCAATTCCCGCGGTCATGATCGGGCCCCTTGCCACGGTCGCCGCGGCGACACCGACGACGATGCCCGCCGTTGACACAATCCCATCGTTGGCGCCCAGCACCCCCGCCCGAAGCCAATTCAATCGTGCAGAAACCGACCCCAGATGCGGCTCATGCGGGTGGATCTCGGCGGACACGAGGCACACACTAGACAACCCAAACCTCCTTCGCCAGCAAACATAGCCTTGCCAAAAAGCTGCTTAAACGTTACGAGTACCGTCGCCGTATGAGCAGCAGCAAATCGGTCCGGCCGCCGTGGTGGCTCAAACCGGCGAACAAGGTTTTCATCCGGATGTCGCGGCTGGGACTGAACTTCGGCGGCGAAAGCCCGGTCGTGCTGACGGTGTCCGGACGCAAGTCCGGGCGCGAGCGCTCGACCCCGGTCACACCGATGACCGTGGATGGCCAGGAGTACGTCGTCGCCGGGTTTCCCGGCGCGGACTGGGTGGCCAACGCCAGGGCTGCCGGCGAGGCCACGGTGGCCCGCGGCCGAACAGTCCGACGCGTGAACATGGTCGAGTTGTCCGCCGACGATGCCCGACCGTTGCTGCGGGTGTTCCCCGAAGAAGTGCCCACCGGTGTCGGATTCATGAAGCGGGCCGGCTTGGTCGAGGAAGGCCGACCGGAGGAATTCGAGGCACTGGCCGGCCGCTGCGCGGTGTTTCGACTGGACGGAATTCAATAGCCTTGAATGACAACCCTTTCCACGCCGAGGACTGGAAGCCGGTCGACGGATTCGGCGACCTGACCGACATCACCTATCACCGTCACATCGCCGACGCGACCGTGCGGGTGGCGTTCAATCGGCCCGAGGTGCGCAACGCGTTTCGCCCGCACACCGTCGACGAGCTCTATCGCGTGCTCGATCACGCCCGGATGTGGCCCGACGTCGGGGTCGTGCTGCTGACCGGAAACGGGCCCTCGCCCAAAGACGGCGGCTGGGCATTCTGCTCCGGCGGCGATCAGCGCATCCGCGGGCGGAGCGGCTATCAGTACGCAAGCGGAGACACCGGCGACACCGTTGATGCCGCAAGGGCTGGACGGCTGCACATCCTCGAAGTCCAGCGGCTGATCCGGTTCATGCCCAAGGTGGTGATCTGCCTGGTCAACGGGTGGGCAGCCGGCGGCGGGCACAGCCTGCACGTGGTCTGCGACCTCACCCTGGCCAGCCGGGAGCACGCCCGGTTCAAACAGACCGACGCCGACGTCGGTAGCTTCGACGGCGGCTACGGCAGCGCGTACCTGGCCCGGCAGGTGGGCCAGAAGTTCGCCCGCGAGATCTTCTTCCTCGGCCGCCCCTACACCGCCGAACAGATGCACACGATGGGTGCGGTCAATGCCGTCGTCGACCACGCCGAGTTGGAGTCGGAGGCCATCCAGTGGGCCGCCGAGATCAACGCGAAATCACCTCAGGCACAACGAATGCTGAAGTACGCGTTCAATCTCCTCGACGACGGGCTGGTGGGCCAGCAACTGTTCGCCGGTGAGGCCACGCGGCTGGCCTACATGACCGACGAAGCGGTCGAGGGGCGCGACGCGTTCCTGGAGAAGCGGCCTCCCGACTGGCGCGCGTTCCCGCGCTACTTCTAGCGGCGTCGGGAGTGCCTGCCCCTAGACTCCCGACCTGTGAGCAAAAGCCCCCTTCGCCGATTGACCGAGCAGATGGCGCTGGCCACCATGCGACCGCCCTTGGCGTCGCGGATGCGCAGCTACCGTTCTGCCGCCAAGGCCGTCGACCTCGACGGCAAGCGCATCCTGCTGACCGGAGCGTCGTCGGGCATCGGCGAGTGCGCCGCCGAGGAGTTCGCCCGCCGCGGCGCCATCGTGGTTGCCGTCGCGCGCCGCCAAGATCTGCTGGACGCGCTGGTGGGCCGTATCAACGAAAGCGGTGGCACCGCGATCGCGATCCCCTGCGATCTGTCCGACCTGGACGCCGTTGACGCACTGGTCGCCGACGTCGACAAGCGTCTTGGTGGAGTGGACATCCTGATCAACAACGCCGGGCGGTCTATCCGCCGCCCGGTGGCCGAATCTCTGGAACGCTGGCACGACGTCGAGCGGACCATGGTGCTCAACTATTACTCGCCGCTGCGGTTGATCCGCGGCATCGCGCCGGCAATGCTGCAGCGCGGCGACGGCCACATCATCAACGTCGCGACCTGGGGCGTGTTCAGCGAGGCGTCACCACTGTTCGCGGTCTACAACGCGTCGAAGGCCGCGTTGTCCGCAGTCAGCCGAGCGATCGAAACCGAATGGGCGACAAAGGGCGTGCACTCGACCACGTTGTACTACCCGCTGGTGGCCACCCCGATGATCGCGCCGACCAAGCAATACCAGGGGTTGCCGGCCCTGACCTCGCGCGAGGCCGCCGGCTGGATGATCACCGCGGCGCGTACCCGCCCGGTCCGGATCGCGCCGCGAATGGCGGTTGTCGCACGTGCGCTGGACACCATCGGCCCCGGGGTGTCGACGACGCTGATACGACGACAACGCCTTCAGCCCAACGACGATGCAGAGCGCGGAGCGCGATGAGGAGGAGTGGGCAATCCAATCGAGCCCAACGACGATGCAGAGCGCGGAGCGCGATGAGGTGGAGTGGGCACCCCCAGCCGCGGCAGCGGCGAGGGGGCGAGCTGGCCAATCCAATCGAGCCGAACGGCTGATACGCACCGAAATCCCGGCCATCGCCGCAGCGCGTGATAGACACGAGGGCATGGAGATTCTCGCTAGCCGAATGCTGTTCCGGCCGGCGGATTATCAGCGGTCGCTGAGCTTCTACCGAGATCGGATCGGGTTGGCGATCGCCCGCGACTACGGCGCGGGCACAGTGTTCTACGCCGGCCAGTCGCTGATCGAGCTGGCCGGCCACGGCGCACCGGAGCACCCTGCCGGGCCGTTTCCGGGCGCGTTGTGGTTGCAGGTGCGCGATGTGGCCGCAACGCAGACCGAGCTGGAGAGCAGAGGCGTGGCGATCGCCCGCGAGGCCCGCCAGGAACCGTGGGGGCTGCACGAAATGCATGTGACCGATCCCGACGGCGTAACCCTGATCTTCGTTCAGATCCCCGCCGATCACCCGCTGCGCCGCGACACCCGCGGTGAACGCGTCAAGCCCGCAGGTTAACCTCAGACGAACATCTGTCGACGGGTGAAATATACCTTGGATTCGCGCCGTCGTTCTTTCGACAACAGCACCTACATACCCCCAGAATTAGGCCCGTGGACCTTCAGCTGTTCCTTCTGATCATCGTCGTGATCACCGCCCTCGCATTCGATTACACGAACGGGTTTCACGACACCGCAAATGCCATGGCCACCTCGATCGCTAGCGGCGCACTCAAGCCGAAGGCGGCGGTAACGCTCTCGGCGGTGCTGAATCTCGGCGGAGCGTTCCTGTCCACCGCTGTCGCGGGGACAATCGCGAAGGACTTGGTGAACGGTCACCTGGTGACCTTGCAGCTGGTGTTCGCCGGTCTGGTCGGCGGGATCGTCTGGAACCTGATGACCTGGCTGCTGGGTATCCCGTCGAGCTCCTCGCATGCCCTGGTCGGCGGCATCGTCGGTGCCATGATCGCCGCGGCCGGCGCTCACGGGGTGATCTGGACCGGTGTGGTGTCGCGCGTACTGATCCCGGCCCTGGTGTCGGTGGTGTTGGCCGGGCTGGTCGGTGCGGTCGGCACCTGGCTGGTCTACCGGCTTGATCGCGGCGTTCCGGAGGAGCGCAGCGAAACCGCGTTCCGTCGCGGCCAGATCTTCTCGGCGTCGCTGGTCTCGCTGGCACACGGTACCAACGACGCGCAGAAGACGATGGGCGTGATCTTCCTGGCGCTGATCTCTTACGGCGCGGTCAGCCGGACAGCCGCCTTGCCCCCCTTCTGGGTCATCTTGGCCTGCGCGTGCGCGATGGCACTGGGTACCTACACCGGCGGCTGGCGGATCATCCGCACCATGGGCAAGGGACTCGTCGAGATCAGGTCGCCGCAAGGCATGGCCGCCGAATCGTCTTCGGCGGTCATCATTCTGCTGTCCGCTCACTTCGGGTATGCGCTGTCCACCACTCAGGTGGTCACCGGATCCGTGCTCGGCAGCGGCGTTGGCAAACCCGGAGCAGAGGTGCGCTGGGGGGTTGCCGGCCGGATGGCCGTCGCATGGCTGATCACGCTGCCCGCCGCCGGTGCCGTCGGTGCCATCACCTACTGGGTGGTCCACTCGATCGGTGGCTACTTCGGCTCGATCGTCGGCTTCGCCCTGCTGGTGGCGACGGCCGCGGCCATCTACCTGCAGTCGCGCAAGACGAAGGTAGACCACAACAACGTCAACGCCGAATGGAAGGGCGACCTGACCGCCGGGCTCGACGAGGCCGGCCAGCCGACGGCCAAAATCGGCGCGGGAGTCCCCGGCGGGAACGGCGAGGCTACCGACGCCGCTCCCGGCATCGCCCCGGCAAAGAAAGCAGGCATGCCATGAGCACGTGGTTCAACTACGAGGCTTCGTTGAAGATCCTGTTTTTCGGTTTGCTCCTCGGGAGCGGATTGCCTGCGCTGTTCGCACTCGGCGTGCGGGCGGGGGCCGCGGGCGCCGGTGTCGAGGGCTCCGATGGCACTGCCGTGGGGCACAAGAATCCGGCGCTGACCGCTCTCAGCTGGGCACTGTACTCGTTGGCGCTGTTCGCGGCCGTGATCGGCGTGTTGTACGTCGCCCGGGACTTCATCGGGGCGCACACCGGCCTGTACATCCTCGGAGCCAAACCCGCGTAAAGTCTGGTCCTGATCTGTTTTGAGGCTTAGCGACAGCCCGGCGGGGGAAGTGGACACACTGTGAACCGATTCCTGAGTTCGATAGTTGCCTGGTTGCGCGCGGGCTATCCAGATGGCATTCCGCCGACCGATTACTTCCCGGTGCTCGCCCTGCTGTCTCGTCGGTTGAGCAACGACGAGGTCAAGGAGGTAGCCCGGGATTTGGTGCGCCGCGACGGTTTCGATGACGTCGACATCGGCGTGCTGATCACCCAGATGACCGACCGGATGCCGTCCCCGGAGGACATCGAGCGAGTCCGGGCACGTCTGGCCGCCAAGGGTTGGCCCTTGGATAACGCCCGCGACGAGGAGACCGGATAGCCGTCCTGCGCGCATTCGCCGTGGCGCCGGGCGCCTCGGCGTGTCCACTGTTGGCGGCCCTGGAAGAGGTCCTGAATGGCCGCGCATCCGCGCTGCTGCCGGCGCCGAGCGGGACCGATCAGGAGTCGGCATTGTCGGCGCTGGGGGTGGGCGCCTCCATCGACGACGACGTCGCCGTGGTAGTGACGACGTCGGGAACCACCGGTGCGCCCAAGGGCGCGCTGCTGACCGCCGCCGCGCTGACTGCCAGCGCCGCGGCCACCCATGACCGGCTGGGCGGGCCGGGCCGATGGCTGCTGGCTTTGGCGCCGTATCACATCGCCGGCATCCAGGTGCTGGTGCGTAGTCTGCTGGCCGGTACCGCCCCGGTCGAGCTGGATGTCTCGACAGGCTTCGATGTCACCCAATTACCTTCTGCTGTAGATGAACTCGGCTCGGGACGGCGCTACACAGCGTTGGTCGCCGCGCAGCTGGCCAAGGCGCTGAACGATCCGGCGGCCACGGCTGCGCTGGCCGGCCTGGACGCCGTGTTGATCGGCGGCGGCCCGGCGCCACGACCGCTCCTCGACGCCGCCGCAAGCGCCGGCGTCAGCGTGGTCCGCACCTACGGCATGAGCGAGACCTCCGGCGGCTGTGTCTACGACGGCGTTCCGCTCGACGGCGTCAAGGTGCGGGTGGACGCCGACGGCCGGATCGTGATCGGCGGCCCGACGCTGGCCAAGGGCTATCGCAACCCGCCAGACCCCGACCCGTTCGCCGAACCGTGCTGGTTTCGGACCGATGACATTGGCGTAGTTGATGATTCGGGTGCACTCAGCGTGCTGGGCCGGATCGACGACGCGATCAGCACAGGGGGGTTGACGGTATTGCCGCAGCCGGTGGAGGCGGCATTGCGGACTCATCCCGCGGTGGCCGACTGCGCGGTGTTCGGGGTGGCCGACGAGCGGCTGGGTCAGCGGGTGGTCGCCGCCGTCGTGGTGGCCGACGGTTGCGGCCCACCCTCACTCGACACGCTGCGGGCACACGTGCTGCGCACACTGGACCACACCGCCGCGCCTCGCGAGCTGCACATCGTGGACGCACTGCCGATGCGCGGTATCGGCAAGGTGGACCGGTCGGCGCTGGTCCGTCTGGCTGGAAAGAGATTGTCGTAGCGACACTTTCACCGTCACGTCAATGGCCGATCCGCACAGGGCAGCTGACGTCAGCGTCAATGCCAGTGGGTGCTCAAGCCGGATGACATAATGCCCTGGTGGACCGGCCCGAAGTCACCATGCATCGCCACATCATTGTCAGCGGTGACGATGCGCTGGCCACGACGATCGTCGACGAGCTGAAAAACGCCGGCGCGACCGTTGTCAGGCTGGTCAACAGCGAGGCATCGGAGGCCGGGGCCGCTCGCGAACTCACCCTCGCGGAGGTCGCTCATGCGACAGCCGTCGTCTGCGCCGGAGACGACGACGCGATGAACCTCGAAATCGCACTGCTGGCAAGGAAAGCCAATCCGAACGTGCGTGTGGTGGCGCGCGTGGCCAACGAGGTGCTGCGCGAAGCGGTGGCTGACGACAACGGGCCCGGTGCGATCCTCGACGTCGCCGATCTCGCCGCGCCGGTGGTGGTCGAAGCCTGCCTGGCGCAAGCCACCCACCAGTTCGAAGCCGCCGGCATCGAGTTCGTCGTCTTCGGCACCGAGGCGTACCGCGATGCGACGCTGCGCGAACTCTATGGTGACTTGGCCCCGGTGGCGGTCATTCACGCTGAAGGCTCGCCCACCCCCGGCGAGACGGAGATATGCCCCGGCCGGGATCAGCGTGTCCATGCCGGTGACTGGACGATGATGGTCGGCACCGCCGCCGAGGTGGCGGCCCAGGGCATCAGAATCCCCGGCTCGAAGCGGACGCGCTCGCGCCAACCGTTGGCGCGGCGAGCGGTCGACGCTGTTCGCGGGGTCGTCAACGACTTCAACCCGACGTTTTATCCGGTAGCCGCCGCCACGGTGATCGTCCTGATCGGTTCGACGTTCGTGTTGCGGTTCGGGTACCGGGCTCCGCCCAAGATGGGCTGGATCGACGCGTTCTACTTCACCATCGAAACGATGACCACCACCGGCTACGGCGACTTCAGCTTTGTGAACCAGCCCACCTGGCTGCGCATGTACTCCACGCTGTTGATGTTCAGTGGGGTGACAACCACCGCATTGTTGGTCGCGTTCGTCGCCGATGTGCTGCTGTCGCGCCGTTTCGTCTTCGCGTCAGCACGCCCCCGGGCGCGTCATCTGCGCAACCATGTCGTCGTCGTCGGGCTCAGCGCGCTCGGCATTCGTGTGGTCACCGACCTCATCGCTGCCGGATACGAAGTCGCGGTGGTCGAGCGCAACGAGGACAACCGATTTCTGTCAGCCATGCGAGACCTCGACGTGCCGGTGATCTTCGGTGACGCCACGTTGCGCCAGACACTGCAGGCGGCACGGGTGGACCGCGCCCGCGCAGTGGCGGTGCTGACTCGCGATGACATCATCAACATCGAAACCGGCATTGTGCTCACCGAAATGCTGGGCACCAAGACGGCGACCAAGGAGCACTGGACCGATATTCCGCTGGTACTGCGGGTTTACGACCGCGCGCTGGGCTTCGCGGTAGCGCAACGCTTCGGTTTTGAGAATGTGCGCTCCACCGTCGAGCAGGCAGCACCCTGGTTCATCGGCGCCGCGATCGGCTTGCAGGTACTGGGCACGTTCGCGGTGGGCCAACGCTCCTTTGTCGTCGGCGGAATGCATGTGGCCGCCGGCAGTGAACTTGACGGGCTGCGCATGTTCGAAATGTCCACCCAGACCCGCGTCATCGCCATCACGACTTCAAACGGGCTGGTCAAGCTGCACCCACGCCGCGACGCGCGGTTGCACGCCGATGACACCGTCTACCTCGTCGGGCCGTATCGCGAACTGATCGAAACGCTGCGAAGGGGACGGCCGCCCCGGCAACCCGGTACCGACGACGAGCGCAAGCGCGAAGCGAAGACCGGCTGAACTCTCACGGCTCGTCGACTGGCAGCTGAACTCCGGTGTGCGACAGGCACTCGGCGCAGGTGTATTCGGCGGCGACCTGGCCGATCGCTTCACGCACCAGTTTTTTGAACGGTTCGATGTTCTTCTGGAATTCGTTGACCACGTCGACGACCTTCACCCCGGCGCCCGTATCGATGCCGGCGTCCAGATCTGTCACCAAAGCAATTGCTGCATAGCAGATTTCGAGTTCACGTGCGAGCACAGCTTCTGGATAGCCGGTCATGTTGATCAGGCTGAAGCCCGCTGCGGCGAACCACTGGCTTTCCGCGCGGGTAGAAAACCGCGGCCCCTCGATGACGACCATCGTGGCGCCGTCGACCACCCCGGGCAGGCCGGTCACCGCCGAGCGCAACGTCGGGCAGTAGGGATCGGCGAAGGACGCGTGCGCCGCTCCGGAGTCGAAGTAGGTATCGGCGCGGCGACGGGTACGGTCCACCAGTTGATCGGGCACCACAATGGTGCCCGGGCCGTGTTCAGGCGTCAGGCTGCCGACCGCACACGGGGCGAAGACCTGCCGCACCCCCAACGCGCGCAGTGCCCACATGTTGGCCCGATAGGGCACCTTGTGCGCCGGGTACCGGTGGTCGGCGCCGTGGCGGGGCAGGAATGCCACCTCGTGCTCCCCGACGGTACCGACCGTGACCGGGCCGCTGGGTTCGCCGAACGGAGTGTCCAGGCTGATGCTGCGCGCGGCCGAGTCGAAGAAGGCATAGAAGCCGCTGCCGCCGATCACTCCGAGCACTTGCGCCGCTCCTCCCCATCGCTCCGCTCTGCATCGTCGCCGGCGGGCATCTAGCCATTGTCGTGCACTGGGCATGGAAAGATTCAGGGGTGGCCAGTTTTGCGCAGTGGATCGCCGGCGCGCGACCGCGGACACTTCCCAACGCCATCGCACCGGTGATCGCGGGCACCGGCGGCGCCGCCTGGTTGCACGCCGCCGTCTGGTGGAAGGCGCTGCTGGCGCTGGCCGTCGCCTTAACGCTGATCATCGGCGTCAACTTCGCCAACGACTACTCCGACGGCATCCGCGGCACCGATGACAACAGGGCGGGCCCGTTGCGCCTGGTGGGCTCGCGCCTGGCGACACCGCGGTCGGTGCTGTCGGTGGCGGTGGCCAGCATGAGTGCCGGCGCGGTCGCCGGGTTGGTGCTCGCGTTGACCAGCGCGCCGTGGCTGATCGCGGTCGGGGCGTTATGCATCGCCGGAGCCTGGCTGTACACCGGGGGCTCGAAGCCTTACGGCTACGCGGGTTTTGGCGAAGTCGCGGTGTTCGTGTTCTTCGGCCTGGTCGCGGTGCTGGGTACCCAGTACACCCAGGCGTTGCGGGTGGACTGGGTGGGTTTGGTGCTGGCGTTGACGACGGGAGCGCTGTCGTCGGCGGTGTTGGTTGCCAACAACTTACGCGACATCCCGACCGACGCGCAGTCCGGCAAGCTCACGTTGGCGGTGCGACTGGGCGACACCCGAACACGCATCCTCTACCAAGCGTTGCTGGCCGGCGCCGCCGTGTTGACCCTGACGCTGACCGTGGCCACGCCGTGGTGCGCGCTGGGCCTTGTGGCCACACCGTTGGCGCTGCGGGCCGCGGCGCCGGTGCGATCCGGGCGGGCCGGCGCCGAGCTGATTCCGGTGCTGCGCGACACCGGCCTGGCGATGCTGGTCTGGTCGATCGCGGTGGCAGCAGCGTTGGCGCTGTCGGCCTGAATCGCATTCACGTCGACAAGGGCTGCTAGGCAGCCTTGTCCAGCAGCGTGACGACCGCCGCGCGCAGTTGCGCGGTGTAGACGTGCTCGGTGACCAGGGCAATGGCCGCTTTGTCGCCGCTTCGCAGAATACCCAGCAGTAGGTGTTCGCAGCTGATCTCGTTGCCTTTGTGCGCCAACGCTTCTCGCAGTGTCAGTTCCATCACCTTCTTGGCCCCGTGACTGAACGGGATATGCCCGCGAGGGCGCCGCCGGCGACCCGAACGCGACAGGGCCCGCTCGTATGCGTCAGCGCCGAAGGTGCGAGCCAGGTTGTCGCGAACGGCCCGAAGGTCGATACCGATGGCACTCAGCGCGTCGGCGTCCTCGTCGAACGACTCTTCACCGGTCGAGGTTTCGGCCAGCCGGCCTCGCACAACCTCGGCGGTCAACCCGTAACCAGCGAATACGGCCGACAGGTCCTCGCCCGCGGCCTGCAGTACTCCGAGAAGCAGGTGCTGCGAGCCGGTTTCGCGATCACACAGTTCGCGGGCCTCTTCGCTGGCGAGCATGACCGCAACCCGGGCATTGCGGGTGAACCGCTGAAACGGTCTCATCGGTCATCTCCTCCGGTTGTACTTCTGGTGCACCGCCTGACGGCTCACCCCCAGTGCGTTGGCGATGGCCTGCCAACTCCAGCCCTGCTCGCGCGCGTTGGCGACGTGGATCGCCTCCAACCGCTCTTGCAGTCGCTGCAGTGCACGCACCGCGCGCAGCCCCATCGCGGGGTCGGTGCTACCCGCGGCGTCCGCGGCGGGGCCCAGCGACACGTCGGACAGTTCACTCACGAACGTCAACATAACTTGACACCTTAAGTCATGTCAATCAAAGTTGACGCTCCCGGCGGCACGACGTGTCGGGAGAAGCGTCTTCAGTCGGATGTGTCGGAGCCGTCGTCGGGCGGTGCCTCACCACGCAGCCGGGCCCGCAGCTGGTCGCGGTCGCGACGCCGGCGTTCGGTGGCCACATCGAGGCCGGCGGTGGCCCGGCGTCGTAGCGGAGCGAACAGCCAGATGCCCAACGGCATTCCGATGACGAGCGCGAACAACAGGGCGACGACGAGCGGGAACTCGTGGACGCCAAGCCCTCGGCCGATCCAATAGATCACCGCGGTGAGCGCCGCCACCAACGCCACTCGGGCTGCGGCGTAAAGCAGGACGCTGACGGCTGCCCGGCCGGCGGAGCTCTGTCCGTTGAACACAGTGCGAGCCTAGGTCGCCGCGTATATTCAGACCAAGGAGGTGTTGAGTGCTGTACCTGCTCCTGGTCCTGGTTTTCGGGACACTGATCTACGTCGGCTGGCGCGCGGCCCGTTCCCAGGTCAACCGCCCGAAGAGTCGCGTCATCGGACCCGATGATGATCCGGATTTCCTGTGGCGGCTAGGCCGCGGCGATGACGACCCACGTTAGTTGATTAGTTGACTAGATGAAGTGCTCGTTGGATCGGCGCTGATCGCTCGGAAAACCGTCGGCGACAACAGCTGCCAGCTCGATGAGCGCCTCCCGGGTCTCCCGCTTCAGCCGATCCAGGCTGATCTCGGCGCCCTCTTCCAGATGCGGATCGAACGGCACCAGGCGTACTGCGCGACAGCGCCGGGAGAAGTGATCGACCACCTTCTGCATGTCGACCTTGCCTGACCGTGGCCGCACCGCGTTGATGACCGCAATCGAATTGCGGACCAGATCCTCGTGACCGTGCGCGTCGAGCCAGTCCAGCGTCGCTGAGGCGCTGCGGGCGCCGTCGATCGATCCCGAGCTGACCAGGACGAGGGCGTCGGCCTTCTCGAGCACCGATGTCATCGCCGAATGTAAAAGCCCCGTGCCACAGTCGGTGAGCACCAGACCGTAGAACCGCTCCAGGATTTCCAGCGTCTGCGCGTAGTCCTCGGAGCTGAACGCCTCCGACATGGCCGGATCGCTTTCCGACGCAAGCACTTCCAGCCGGCTGGGGCCCTGCGATGTGTAGCTGCGGACATCGCTGTAGCGCTCGATGCCCTCGGCGTCGCGCAGCAGGTGCCGCACAGTGGCCGGCGTCTCCAACGGCACCTTTTGGCTCAGCGTGCCGCGGTCCGGGTTGGCGTCCACGGCAACCACGCGGTCGCCGCGGATCGACGCGAAGGTCGCCCCCAGCGTGGCGGTAATGGTGGTTTTGCCGACACCACCCTTCAGCGACAGCATCGCGATGCGGTAGCAACCCCGCAGCGGCCTGTTCACCTGCACGGTGAGGTCGTTGTAACGCATCACCCGCGGGCTTTCGCCGACGTTGATCAGCTGGCCCGACAAGCGATACAGCAACCGGCGCCAACCCTCCGACGGCGGCGGCTTGATCTGGCGCAGCAGCGTGCTGGTGGACAACTCTGGATACCGCAACGGCGGCAAGGCGGGCTCCGGGTGTCCGGCGTCGGCTTGCGAGGCCGACGGCGGCGGTCCTCCGTAGTTGCCGTAGACCCGCCGGGGCGAGTCGACGACCCGCGGAAGTCCTTGGTGCGGCGTGGCCGCCCACGCGCGCGGTTCCTCGCGGGTTTCCGGGAGCGGTGCGTTCTGCGTCACGTTCTCGTTGAAACGGCGCTCGGTGCGGAACCCGGCAAATGCCCTCGTCGCGGGCTCGTGAAGCGGCGGCGGCGGTTGGTGGGGCGGCAGCTCGGTCGTCGGATGATCTTCGCGACCGCGCGACGCGCCGGTATTCGCGTTGTGCGACGGATGGTCAGACACGTGAAGTTTCCCCTCGTTGCAACACTTGGGTCGCTCGGTTAGCGAACAGTCCTTCTAATCGAACATATCGCAGTGCCGAGCGCAGCCCCCTGACCTGCACTAGCCCACTCCGGCATAGGAATGCAGGCCAACGGTCACCAGGTTGACGAAGAACAGGTTGAACACCATGGCCACAAAGCCGACCACGTTGATCCAGGCGGCTTTTCTGTCCCGCCACCCGGCCGTCGACCTGGCGTGCAGGTATGAGGCGTAGATCACCCACGCGATGAACGCCACCGTCTCCTTGGGATCCCAGCCCCAGTACCGGCCCCATGCCTCCTCGGCCCAGATCGCACCGAAGATCACCCCGAAACCGAAGACCGGGAACGCGAAGATCGTCGTCCGGTAGGCGATCCGATCCAGCGTCTGCGCGTCGGGTAGGCGTTGCACCAGCTGAGCAAACGCGCCCGGGGTATCCGGCTCACCCAGCCGGGAGGTCCGCAGCAAGAACAGAATGCTGGCCACCCCCGCGACCAGAAACACTCCCGAACCCAGGCTGACCACCGACACGTGGATGGGCAGCCAGTACGACTGCAGCGCGGGCATCACCGGGGCAGCGTTGGTGTAGAGCCAGCGTCCGGACACCGTCAGCAAAATCAGCACCGGCAGCAGCAGAAAAACCCACAGCGGCCGGTACTGCGGTCGGCGCAGCACGATCGCGCCCGCGACCAGCCCGCAAAAGCAGGTCAGGTTGATGAATTCGTACATGTTGCCCCACGGCACCCGCACGGTGGCCAGACCGCGCAGCACGATGCAGAGCAACAACAGCCCAATTCCCGCGTAGACCAGGATCAGACCGGCCCGCCCGGCGCGTTCGTCGAACGGCCGTCGCGGGGCATCGGTCACGACGCCGGGAGTCGCGGCATCAGCGGCCACCGATCCGGCGCTCACCAGCTCACGTTCGGCCGCCCGACTGCGGGTATAGGCGAGTTCGACGGCCAGTAGCAACAGGGCGACCACCAGGATCACCACCGCGGACGTGAACGCCCAGTCGGAGTTGCGCGCCAAGCCGATGTCGACGTGCGTGGTATTCATTGGCGCCACTCCCCCGTCCCGGCTCCGCCGCCATATTCGTCGTCGGCGCTATTCATTCGAGGCTACTTCCGCTCCCGACGGGTTGGCCGGGCCTGTCTGCCGGTGCATCGAGTCCGTCGAGCACGCGGTTGGTGAGCCGCTCGAATTCATCGCCCCAGCCGGCGTTGTCGGTCCGCGCCAAACCGCCTAGCTGGACATTCACCGTACCGGGCGTCACCGTCAGCAAGCGCACCCATACCCGCCGCCGGCGCACCAGCAGCGACACCACCAGCCCGGCCATCATCGTGATCGCGAACACCAGCACCCAGATCTGCCCGGGGTCGTGCGAGACCTGCAGGTTGACGAACGGCACTGCGCCGTCGAAACGCACGACGGTGCCCGCCGCCGGGCCGTGGTCGAGCCGCACCTGGTCGCCGACGCGCAGGTTGACCCGTTTGACGCGGGTGAGCCGGTGCTGGTCGATGAGGCGTGGATCCAGCGTGTACAGCGACTGCGGCCGGCCGGTGTCCAGTCCGGTATCGCCGGAATAGATGTCGATGGCGACCGCCGGGGCATTCAGCGCGGGGAAACTCGACGACAGCAGTTTGCCCTCGAGTTGCTCGGTCGGTGCCAACAAACCCTGGATGGCGATCTGGTGTTGGCGACGTTCGGCGGCGTCGGGATATGTGCCGGCGGGCGGGTCGATGCGCGCGACGCCCGAGGACAGCAACGTCCGGGGATTGTCGGGCCGCCACTGCACCGTCGAGGTGCGGGTCTGCCCGTCGGGAAAGATGACGCTGAACGTCGGCGCGTAGCCGTGGCCCTGCAAGTAGACGCGGTCGCCGCCGACTCGCAGCGGGTGGTTGACCTCCAACCGGTAGGGCCGCCAAGCACCGCCGGTGAGATCGCGACCGGACTGGTAGTCGATGTCCGCGGCGAACGATGTGGCCTGCCCGGACGGCAGATAGTGCGCCTTGAAGTCGTTGACGCGCAAGCAGATCGGGTGCAGTGATGTGCCGTCGACGGTATTGCCGGCCCGGAACGAGTCGAAGGCGGCGGGCGATGCCGAGCAGAAACCGGGTCCGCTGTCGGCGATGACTACGACGTTGCCCTCGTAGCCGAACAACTTGCCGGCGGCCACTGCGACCAGCAGGCCCAGCAGTGAGAAATGGAAGACCAGGTTGCCGAATTCGCGCAGATAGCCCTTCTCTGCGGAGATCTCGATGGTGTCGCGGCGGCGGATGGCCGTGCGCCAACCGCGCAGTCGCCCGGTCAGCGTCGCCGCCAGGTCTTCGGGCTCACCGGCGATGGTGGTGGTGCTGTGTTTGGGTAGCCGGGCCAGGTTGCGCGGAGCGGGCACCGGCGTTGCCCGCATGGCGCGGGCATGCTCGATCATCCGCGGGGTCAGACAGCCCAGCAGCGACACGAACAGCAGCGTGTAGATCGCGGTGAACCAGAAACTGCCGAACACGTTGAACGCCTGCAGTCGATCCAGCCACGGCCCGATCACCGGGTGGGCGGCCAGGTAGTCGCCGACCTTGCCGGCGTTGAGGCTGCGCTGCGGCAACAGCGCGCCGGGAATCGCACCCAGCGCCAGCAGGAACAACAGCACCAGCGCGGTGCCCATCGAGGTCAGCGCCCGCCAGGTGTTGCGGGCCTTGGAGACAAGCGCAGTGACAAGCGCAGTGAGAAGCCGGCTCAAATCGGCAACCTCACATCGGACACGAACGCATCGCGCAGCCAGGACACGAAGTCGTTCCACACGCCGCTGACCAGGGCGACGCCCACCGCGATCAGCAGCACGCCGCCCAAGATCTGCAGCGCCCGAGTGTGCCGTCGCAGCCAGTCGAGGCCGCCGACGGCCGCCGCCGATCCAAAAGCCAACAGCACGAACGGAATTCCCAGGCCCAGGCAGTACGCGATCACCAACACGATCCCGCGGGCCACGCTCGCGCCGTCGGTCGCCGACGCGACGGTGATGACACCGGCCAGCGTGGGACCCAGACACGGCGTCCAGCCCAGCGCGAAGACCGCGCCCAGCAGCGGCGCCCCGGCCAGCGTCGACAACTGCCGCGGCGCGAACCGCAGCTGCCGCTGCAGCGTTGGGACGTAGCCCACGAACACCAGACCCATCACGATGGTCAGAACGCCGCCGACCCGTTGCAGCACAATCTGATTGGTGATCAACGTGGTGGTCATGCCCAACACCGCGACCGTGCCGAGCAAGAACACCACGGTGAACCCGACGACGAACAGCGCCGCCGACCCGGCGACCCGCCACCGCGCGCCCGCAGGGGCGTCGTCTGCCTCGTCCACGCCGACCACGCCGGCAAGATACGACAGGTAGCCCGGCACCAGCGGCACCACGCACGGCGACGCGAACGACACCAGCCCGGCCAGCACGGACACCGCCAACGCCAGCAAAAGCGGTCCGGCGGCGGCGGTTTGGGTGAAGCCGGTGCTCATTGCGGCCCCGGCGGCGCTCGCCGCTCGGCGGGTTCAGCGGCGACCCGCCGCACCACCGGTTGGAGATCCTGGGCGAGCACTTCGCGCAGGAACACCGCAGCCACTCGGTGCTGCCGGTCGAGCACCAGCGTGGAGGGGATCACCGAGGTCGGGTATTTGCCACCGAACGCGATCATGGTGCGCATCGCCGGGTCGTAGATCGACGGGAAGGTCACCTTGCGGTCTTTGACGAAGTCCTGGGCCGCCTGCCGGTTGTTGTCGCGCACGTCGATACCCAGCAGCGCCACCCCGTCGGCGCGGGTGGCGTCGTACACCTGCTGAAGCTGGGTGGCCTCAGCCCGGCACGGCCCGCACCACTGACCCCAGACATTGATGACGACGACGTGCCCAGCAAAGCGGCCGGCGGGGTCGTCGACCGACACCGTGCGGGCCGGGTCCATCAGCTCGGTGCCGGCGATCGGCCCGGGCCGGGCGCGACGGTCGGGCGGGTCGTAGAAGATGTCGGTTTTGCCCCCGGGAGAGACGAATTCGAAGGTGCCGCCTTGTGCGACCGCGTCGTCGCCGGTGGAGCAGCCGACCAGCAGGCCGGCCACCGCCACGGCGACGAACGCCAGCCGCCGCCCGGTCAACTGCCCGCCGGCTCGCTGTACACCACGTCGACCAACCGGTCGCCGTCATACACCAGCGACGTCACCGATCCCAGCGCACACTGTCGGCGCCGCGGGTCGTGCCAGAGCCGCTTGCCGGTCAGCGCCAGCCGCACCGTCCACACCGGCAACTGATGGCTCACGCACACCGCTTCGTGACCGGCGGCCCGCGCGCGTGCCTTGTCCACCGCGGTCGTCATCCGGGCCGCGACCTGCTTGTACGGCTCACCCCACGACGGCTTGAACGGGTTACGCAACTGCCACCAGAACCGCGGGTCCCGCCAGGCCCCGTCGCCGGGACCCAACCGTTTGCCCTCGAAGAAGTTGGTCGACTCGATCAGATCCGGGTCGGTGTCGATCGGCAGGTTGTGGCGGGCGGCGATCGGCGCGGCAGTCTCCTGCGCGCGCTGCAGCGGGGAGGCGATCACCGCGACGATGTCACGGTCGGCAAGTGCGTCGGCCACCGCCTGCGCCTGCTGAACTCCCTTGTCGGACAGGTGGAATCCTGGCAGCCGCCCGTACAGCACACCATCGGGGTTATACACCTCGCCGTGGCGAACCAAGTGGACTCGGGTCTGTTCGGCCATCAGGGTTTGCTCTCCTTGGCTGCTGCGGCAGCCGCCGGCAGCGCATCGGCGATCCGGGCGAACGCGGCGTCGTCGAGCGCCGCCGAGACGAACCACGCTTCGAAGGCGCTGCAGGGCAGATAGACACCGCCGTCCAGCAGCGCGTGAAAGAACGGCGGAAAACGCCAGGTCTCGCTGGCGCGCGCCGACGCGAAATCGGTCACCGGCGCCTCGCCGAAGAACACGCTGAGCATGTTGCCTGCCCGCGGAATCTGATGTGGCACATCGGCATCCGTCAATGCCTGGGAGAGCAGTCCGGCCAGCCGGTCGGCATTGGCATCCAGCGCGGCGTACACCGCGGCGTCAGCGGCCCGCAGCGTGGCCAATCCGGCGGCAACGGCCACCGGGTTACCGGACAGCGTGCCGGCCTGATAGACCGGCCCCAGCGGCGCCAGTCGCTGCATCACCTCGGTGCGCCCGCCGAACGCCGCGGCCGGCAGTCCGCCGCTCATCACCTTGCCGAAGGTGAACAGGTCGGCGTCCACCGGATCGATTCCGTACCAACCGCTTCGGCTGACCCGGAACCCGGTCATCACCTCGTCGACGATCAGCAGCGCGCCGTGCTCGGCGGTGATCGCCCGCAGCCCGGCGTTGTAGCCCGGCGCGGGCGGGACGACGCCCATGTTGCCGGGGCTGGCCTCGGTGATCACCGCCGCGATCTGCTCGCCGAACCGTTCGAACGTCTGCCGTACTGCATCAAGGTCGTTGTACGGCAACACGATAGTGTCGGCTGCTGTCGCCCCGGTGACGCCCGGTGAGGACGGCAGGCCCAGTGTCGCGACCCCGGAGCCCGCGTCGGCAAGCAACGCGTCGACGTGGCCGTGGTAGCAGCCGGAGAATTTGATGATCTTGGCGCGGCCGGTGAATCCACGGGCCAGTCGCACCGCGCTCATGGTGGCCTCGGTGCCGGAGTTGACCAGCCGGATCCGCTGCACCGGTTGCACCCGGTCGATGATTTCGGCGGCCAGTTCGCTTTCGGCGGGGGTCGGCGCTCCGAACGACAACCCGGTGGCGGCTGCCTTGGTGACGGCGGCCACCACCGACGCGTGCGCGTGGCCCAGGATCATCGGACCCCACGAGCAGACCAGGTCGACGTAGCGGTTGCCGTCGGCGTCGGTGAGCCAGTAGCCGCTGGCCTCGGTGATGAAGCGCGGGGTGCCGCCCACTGCCTTGAACGCCCGCACCGGCGAGTTCACCCCGCCGGGAATGACCGCGCAGGCGTCGTCGAACAGCTTCGCCGAGACGTCAGTGCGCGGCGACGATGCGGGCCGCTCAGCGGCCCGAGAAGGAGCCGGGCGATCGGATCGAGACACGTCCTCCAGTGTCCCAGCTGCGGACGGCGGCTTCACTACAGGGTGTAGTTGTCGAGCATCCGGCGTCAGTCAGGCGGCAGCAACGCCTCCGACCACGCCGGAACGCTGCGGAGGTCGGGCGCCGGCCGCACCTGGCACGCACGCCGCCGTTCCTCGGCTTCGATGACAGCGGCCTTGGCGTCGATCGCCGCCTGCTCGTATTCGCGGCGGTAAAACTCGGCGACGATGAGCTGGCCCATTCGGGTGCACCACTCGACGACGGACTCGTCGTCGCTGGCGTCAGCGCCGGCGAGCAGGATCCAATGCAGGCCATCCAGTTCGGCGGCGTCGAGCTGTGTCAGCGGTCGGCAGGGTTCGATGTCGGTGACGTCGACGGGTGCGCCGGTGGTCACTGTCACCAGTTGGACCAGCAGGGCGTCGGTCACCGAGGCGGCCCAGCGCGCCAGACCCGCGTGCCGCGACCGCGACAGCTGCGTACAGACGTCGAGCAGCGTGGAGGTGGCCTCTTCAGGCAGATCGTCGACGGCGGGATAGGTCAAGGTCGTCCTCCTCGTGCTCATGTTGATGAGGCATTCGGAGCGGACGTCGCCTTGGTTGGGAGAGGGAAAGTGACGCGTGGCTCACATTTTGGCGTCGCCAGGCTTTTGCCCGTTACGTCGCCGCGGTGAGCGCGAACACCGGGTGGTCGGCCGGATCGGGCAACTTGCGGAAGTAGCCGTCAACGGCCCTACCAGCCTTTTGCTGGTAGGCGGCCAGGATCGGCTGGCGCTGCGAGGTAGGCGTTTCGTGCGCGACGTAGGTCACGGCGCCGGACTTGTTGGTCAGTATGACGGTGGAATTCGCCCGGACGTTTTTCACCCATTGCGACTCTCCGCGGGTGGAGACCAGATAGCGGGTGCCACCGACCTCGACGGTGACGACGGGAATGTGCTGGGACTCCGCACTGCCCCGTTTGGTGACGGTGAGGGTTTCGCTGTTGCTGATGCCGGTGGCCATCGCGATCCGGTTGAAGACCTTGACGGTGAACCACGGCGGCTTGAGGTAGGCCATGCCGAAAGAGTTTGATGGAGGTATGCAACTACCGCAACGGCTCGCCCGGTTCAACCGACACGTTACGAATCCCGTTCAACGGCTGTGGGCCGGGTGGGCCCCGTCGTTCGGCATCCTCGAGCACGTCGGACGGAAATCCGGCAAGCCCTACCGCACCCCGTTGTCGGTGTTCAACGCCGACGTCGACGGCAAGCCCGGCGTGGCGATCCTGTTGACCTACGGCCCGGACCGCGACTGGCTGAAAAACCTGAACGCCGCCGGCGGCGGGAAGATGCGCCGCCACGGCAAGACATTCGGCGTCGCCAATCCGCAGACCGTGACCAAGGAAGAGGCGGCGACGCACGTCACCGGCGCCGCGCACCGGGTGTTCGGACGATTGCCGTTCGAGCAGGCCGTTCTGCTGACGAAAACCAATTAATCAGCCCGTGCCGCAACACGTTTAGTCACGAAATACAGCGCGACCACGACGGCCCAGGACAGCAGGCTGAGCCAGAACTGGACGCGGGCGGAGCTGTCGAACGCCATCTGCACGAGCACGCCGACGATCCCGACCACCGTCAGGATCGACAGCGTCGGGAAGAACCACATCTTGACCCGCAACTTCTCCGGCGGCGTCCGGCGACGTAACACGATCTGGGACAGCGCAATCAACAAATAGACGAACAGCACGATGGCGCCCGACGAGTTGAGCAGGAACAAGAAGACCGTGCCCGGAGCGACCCCGGCCATGATGACGCATAGAAAACCCACCACCGACGAACACACGATCGCAAGGTAGGGGACTCCGCGTCGGCTGACCTTCAGCATCTGGGCCGGCGCCTCGCGCTGGGCGGCGAGCACGAACAACACCCGCGACGCGCTGTAGAGCCCGGAATTCAGGCAAGACAGCACCGCGGTGAGCACGACCGCATTCATCACATGGTCAGCTCCAGGGATTCCCATCTGCTTCAACGCCGCCACATAGGGCGACGAGCCGGCCTGCATGGAGTTCCACGGCAATATCACCGTCAGTAAAAAGACCGAGCCCACAAAGAAAATCGCGATACGAGCGGCCACCGCGTTCGTTGCGCGCTGCACCGCACGCTGCGGGTCGGCGGTTTCGGCGGCGGCGATCGTCGCGATCTCCGCGCCGACCATCGAGAAGATCACCACCACCACGGCGCCGAAGACCCCGTGCGCACCGTTGGGGAAGAACCCGCCGTGGGAGTGCAGGTTGGAAAAATCGGCGTGACGATGCGGCCACAGCCCCAATGCGTACATCGTGCCGAGGAGCAGGAAGACGACGATGGTCGCGACTTTGATTCCGGCGAACCAGAATTCGAACTCACCATAGGATGAGACAGAGAACAGATTCGTCGCCGTCATCAGCAGCATCAACAGCAGCGACAGCAACCACAGTGGGGCGTGGAACCAGTAGGTGATGACTTTCGCCCCGGCGACCGCCTCGAAGCCGACCACGATCACCCAGTAGTACCAATACAGCCAGCCGACCGAGAATCCCGCCCAGCCACCCAGCGCTTGGCGGGCGTACTCGGCGAACGAGCCGGTCGAGGGGTTCGCGGTGGCCATCTCACCGAGCATCCGCATCACCAGGATGATCAGCACGCCGCAGAGCGCGTAGGTCAGGAATGCGGCGGGGCCGGCTTTTCCGATGACGACACCCGATCCGATGAAAAACCCGGCGCCAATGATTCCACCGATGGCGATCATCATCAGCTGTCGCTGCGACAAGCCTTGGCGCAGTTGCGGTGTGACGCCCATCAACGGCGGAGTCAGGTCGCTCGCGCCGGCGCGGCAGCCATATTCGCGGCTCGCTGGCCAGGCACCACGTGGGTAAGCGGGAGCGGGTACGCCGCACGCGCCTTGTCGACCAATCCGAGCCGCAACCACGATGCGCGGGCTTCGGCGATCACCAGTTGGTCGGGCTGGAAACGCCGCACCGCGGCGTCCAGGGCGCGCAACGGCCGGTAGTCGCCGAGTTCTCCCGCGGCAGACAGTCCGATGCCGCGCATCGCGGTCAGCATGGCGTCGAGCCGTTCCTGGGCCGCGGTGACGGTGGCATCGAGCACGAACACCGGACCGGTGCGCTCAGCTTGCCCGGTGTCGACCGGGTTCACCGGAACGCAGATGAAGTAATCGGCGCGCTGCCGGGCGTCGACACGACGCAGTACATCGAAAAGCTCGCTCGTGGAGATGTTTTTGTTGGCCAGCACCAAGACTCGGGTCGCCTTGCCGGTCGACGGCATGGACCTGTCAGCCGGCTCGAGCTTGGCCGGCCCGCGCCACCACTTGGGCACGAAGTACAGCGCCAACACCACCACCCAGGACAGCAGGCCCAGCCACAGCTCCATGCGAGCCCTTGGGTCGACAGCCATCAGCACGAGCACGCCGACGATCGCGACCAGCGTGAGCACCGACAATCCCGGGAAGAGCCACATCTTCACCCGCAGCTGCGCCGGCGGTGTCCGGCGACGCAACACGATCTGAGAAAGCGCGATCAATAGGTAGACCGAAAGCACCAGGGAACCCGATGATTTCAGCAGAAAGACAAACACTGCGCCGGGAGCGATCCACGCCATGACCACGCACAGAAAGCCCACGATCGACGAACAGACAATGGCAACGTAGGGCACCCCGCGTCGACCTACCTTGACCAGCTCCACCGGAGCTTCATGGCGGGCGGCCAACACGAACAGCATTCGTGATGCGGTGTAGAGGCCGGAGTTCAGACACGACAGCACCGCAGTAAGCACCACCGCATTCATGATGTGACCCGCGGCGGGAATCCCCATCTCTCGCAACGCCGCAACGTAGGGCGAGATGCCCGGTTTGTGTGCGTTCCACGGCACGATCACCGCGAGCAAGAACACCGATCCCAGGTAGAAGATGACGATCCGCACGACCACCGACTTGGTCGCCCGCGCCACCGCCCGCTCGGGATCGGCGGTTTCGGCGGCGGCGATGGTGGCCACTTCGGCGCCGACCATCGCGGAGATGACGACCGAGACGGCACCGAAAACCGTGCCGACACCATTCGGAAAGAAACCGCCATGGGCGGTCAGGTTGCTGAAGTCGATACTGTGCCGCGGCCAGGCTCCCAGGACGAACAGCGAACCCAGACCCAGGAAGACCACGATCGCGGCGACTTTGATTCCAGCGAACCAGAATTCGAACTCACCGAACGCAGCGACCGAAACCAGGTTGGTCGCCGTCATCCCGACCATCAGGATCAGCGACAGCAGCCATAGCGGCGCGTTGATCCAGTAGGACAGCACTGCGCCGCCGGCGATGGCCTCGAAGCCGACCACCACGACCCAGAAGTACCAATAGAGCCATCCCACCGAGAAGCCCGCCCAGCCACCCAGCGCTTGCCGGGCGTAGTCGGCGAACGAACCGGTGGACGGGTTGGCGGTGGCCATCTCGCCGAGCATCCGCATCACCAGTACGACCAGTACCCCGCACACCGCGTAGGTGATGAACGCACCGGGTCCCGTCTCGCCGATGATGACGCCGGATCCCACGAACAAGCCGGCGCCGATCACGCCGCCGAGCGCGATCATGTTCAGCTGCCGTTGCGAGAGCCCACGGACCAGCGGCGACGCGCCGCTCATCCGGCCCCGTGGGTCTGCAGCATGACGGGACGCTAACACCTGTGCGCGCTGTCGCGCTTGATTCACACCGGGACGGCGCGCAGTGCCGCGGGCAGGCTGGGCAGGAAGTGCGCGGTCGCAAATGCACGAATGTGCTCGGCATCGACCAACGGTTGGCGGGCCGGCAACAACAGCACCATCGCCGCGTAGCGCAGGATGGTGTCGGCCAGCTCGTCGATTGCGTCGCCGCCGATTTGCTCGGCGAAACCGTCTGGGAAAATGATCCGCAGTGCGGCCGCCATCCGCTCGACGGCGGCGTCCCAGTGCTGGTCGGCCAATTCGAGCATCAGGCCCGGCTCGTCAGCGAGCATCCGGGTCAGCACCCGGTGTTGCCGGAACCGCACGATCGACAACGTGAACGCCTCGACGTAGTAATTCGACTGTGGCCTGCGGATTTTCAGTTCGTCGGCGATGTTGGCGAAAAGCGCTGCGTTTTCGCGATCGATGACGGCGGCGACCAGTTCGTCGCGCCCGGCGAAGCGCCGGTAGATGGTGGTGCGGCTGACTCCGGCGCGGCGGGCTACGTCGTCGAGGGCGACCCGCCGGAAGCCGTGCTGTTCGAACTCGACGACGGCGGCGTCGAGGATCGCACGGGTGGCCGGGTCATCCCCGGGCATAACCAGCACGGGCAAAACCGTTGTAGCGCAGTCGCATCGGAAGATGGTCCCACAGCCAGTTGACCGGCCGCGATCGCCACACCGCAGCGAAACGTTGGTAGCGGCGCTCCTGCCGGTCGCTCCAGGGCAGACCGAGCAGGGTGCGGGCCCGCGGCGGCATTCCACCGGTGGTGAGAAACGCCGCGACGCGGTTGAATGCGGGCGCGATCATGCGCCACACCAGCGGCGACACTCCCTTGGGGCAGGGGAATCCTTTAGTCACATATCCGACACCGTATTTGGCGGTCGGGTGCGCGATCATGACGTCGGTGAGCATGTGGTCCCAGTACCGCTCGAACTCGTCGTAGTCGGCCGGCATCGGCCGTCCGCTGACGCCGTAGCGGCGATACCAGGTCTTCGACTCGAGGTAGATCTGCTGCTTTTCGGTGTCGGTAAGACGTTTGACGAAGGTGTCGGCGAAGTAGAGCACTTGTTCGACGAAGGTGGCGTGCGCCCAGTAATAGGTGTCGGGGTCCAGCGCGTGATACCGCTCACCGCTGGGCATCTCGCCCTTGATCTGGTGATGGAAATCACGCACACGTTGACCGGTGTTGTCGTCGTCAGCGCCGTAGACGGTCATGAAGATCGGCGGCAGCGAGCGCTTGACCCGCGCCGCGGTGTCGCTGAAGAACACCGAATGGTCCAACACGCCCTGCCCGAGCTCGGCGAGCATGTTTTGTAACACGGCAGGCCGCGGGCCGATCAGGAACATCCTGTTGTCGCCGAAATAGCGCCACACCAACGACTGCGACCCCAACGGCAGTGCGTCATCAGTCGCCTGGGTCTGCGACGGCTCGGTCAGGTCGGTCATGTGAAACAGTGTTACATATTTCGAACTTTGTACCAAGTAGGGATCTGGCGTCGGACAAAATGTGATCTCCATGTTGCTTTTGGGCGCGGCGTGCCTTTCCGGGCGCCGCTATTGGGGTTGGCAGTATGTCGCACGTGCCTGAGCTTTCCCGTCGCGCTGCACTGCGCCTTGGTGCCGGTGCCGTCGCGGGCGCAGCAGGTGTCTGGGCATTGGGCGCCTTGGTGGATCCGACCGAAACACCGGCGACGGCCAGCCCATTCGATCCGGCCGAGCCGGCGGCGCCGCCGACTCCTCCCGTCCTGAGCCCACTGCCGACCCGGGTTTCGGGCTCGTTCGTCTCAGCGGCTCGCGGGGGTGTGCTGACCAACTGGATCATCGCCCGGCCCCCCGGCCAGACCGGGCCGTTGCGCCCGGTGATCGCGCTGCACGGGGTGCGTGGAAACGCCAACCAGGTGATGGGTTTCGGTATCGAACAGGGACTCGCCGAGCTGGTCAAGGCGGGCCGGCCGCCGTTCGCCGTGGTCGCGGTCGACGGCGGCGACAGCTACTGGCATCGGCGGGCCGGGGGTGAGGACGCCGGTTCGATGGTGCTCAATGAACTGATCCCGATGCTGGCGAGCATGGGTCTGGACACCTCGCGGGTCGGCTTCATTGGTTGGTCGATGGGCGGCTATGGGGCGTTATTGCTGGGTGCCCGGCTGGGTCCGCAGCGCACTGCCGGGATTTGCGCGATCAGCCCCGCGCTGTATCAGTCGTATACGGCCAGCACGATCGGGGCTTTCGACAGCTACGACGATTGGACGAAGAACTCGGTATTCGGATTGCCTGCGCTGTCGTCGATCCCGTTGCGGGTGGACTGCGGCAACAGCGACAACTTCTGCCCCGCCACCCGTCAATTCGTCGCCCAGCTGCGCACGCGCCCTGCGGGTGGATTTTCCGACGGCGGCCACGACGAGGCGTATTGGCGTCAGCAGCTGCCCGGTGAGCTCGCCTGGCTGGCGTCCTGAAATACCGCAATACGCCGGGCGGCCCGCCGCAGCCGTGCGGTGCCGACCACCGCCAGCATCCCGGCGGCAGTCGCCAGCAGCAGGGTCAACAGCAGCAGCGGCGGGTCATAGACCACCGACGTGGTAACCGGCTGTCCGGCGACGACGGGCGCGACGGCCACGGTGGAACGCACCGCCGACCAGCTGACCGCGCAACCCACCGCCGCGGCGGCGGCCACCGCGAGCTCGACAACGGCGCGGAAACGTGCCATCACCAGCCTGATCCGTCGTCGCCGTCCCGGAAGTCGGGTAGCGACTCGTCCGCTCCGACGCGCTCTTCGACCAAGGGGGTCAGCACGATGCGCAGATGACGATGCCGACGAGCCCACGCTTGCGCGGTGCGGCCGCCGTTGAGCCGCAGACCGATGCCGACCCGGCCCTTGGGCACCCCGACGAGTTCGCCGAGCGCGCGGGCGGACTGCCAACGCTCCAGGTCCTTTTTGGATGCCAGCGGGTGCTCGGCTTCCGGATACACCTTCACGATTTCAGCGACCCGGATGGTTTCGGTGCCCTGACGTAGCGTCTGCGCGGTCAGCTCAACCGACGTATGGATGCGCGCCGCCTTGACCTGCAGCGCAATGAAACCGGTCAATACCACCAGAAAAAACAGCGGAACCGGGATCTGCCAGCCGTTGCCGTTGGATTTTTCGATCCACAACATGACACCGGCCGACACCGGCCCGGCCAGCAGCCAGTACCAGCTGGCACCGACCTCGCGAAAGAGCGGTGCGGCCTTGGCGTCTGTGCCTGCCGTCACGTCAAACATCATTCCCTGCTGGGGCAGCGGCCGAAGCACCTGGGGTCCCTATCACGGCACGGACCAACGTGGGCGAATCATCGAATCACCTGGTGAAGTACTCGTGCGCGTCGCTACGGTGCAGCAGGAACATCCCCCCGGCGATCAGCACCGAACCGGTGATGCCGGTAACGCCACACGCTACGGCGAACATGGGTGGCCAGGTCACCGTGAAGAGCCGGATTCCGACGTAGACGACGGTGGCAATGGCGCCGCCGGTCAATACGGTGCGGGCCCACCGATAACCGGCGCGCATCAGGATCAAGAAGGTCACGACGATCGCGCACAGCGCCGCGGTGAAAAGCCCCGATGCGACGTAGAGCGGCGTCGATCCGTGACCGCTCGACGAGCCGACCACGTCGGCGACGTAACCGACCACCATCAGCGGCAGCGCCACCAGCCACAACCAAAAGCCGGTGTCGACGTCGACCGGCCGGTTCTGCGGCTGCGGCCCGCTGGGCTGCCCCGGCGCAACGGGACCGGTCACGACAACCAGTTCGCTGCGCCGGCGGCCCAGTAGGTCAGCACGATGTCGGCGCCGGCGCGCCGAATGCTGGTCAACGACTCGAGCACCGCGGCGCGCTCGTCGATCCACCCGTTGGAGGCGGCGGCGGAGATCATCGCGTACTCCCCCGACACCTGGTAGGCGGCGACCGGCACCGGCGAAATCTGCGCGGTAGCCGCAACGATGTCGAGGTAGCTCATTGCGGGTTTGACCATCACGATGTCGGCGCCCTCGTCGATATCCAACTGAACTTCGCGCAGTGCTTCGCGGGCGTTGCCCGGCTCCTGCTGATACGTGCGCCGGTCGCCGGACAGGCTGGAGCTCACCGCCTCACGGAACGGGCCGTAAAACGCCGACGCGAACTTGGCCGCATAGGCCAGGATCACCACGTCAGAGTGGCCGGCGGCGTCCAGGCCGTCGCGGATCGCGCCGACCTGGCCATCCATCATCCCGCTCGGGCCAACCACGTGGGCACCCGAATCTGCTTGTGCTACAGCTAGTTCCACGTACCTTCGCAGGGTGGCGTCGTTGTCCACCCGCCCGCGCTCGTCCAGCACGCCGCAATGGCCGTGGTCAGTGAATTCGTCCAGGCAGGTATCGGCCATCAGCACGGTGGCGTCGCCGAGATCCTTCGCCAGATCACGCAGTGCGACATTCAGGATCCCGTCGGGATCAGACCCGGCCGACCCGGCGGCGTCCTTGTGCTCGGCGCGCGGCACACCGAAGAGCATCAACCCGCCCACCCCGGCCGTCACCGCGTCGGCCGCGGCAGTGCGCAACGAGTCGCGGGTGTGTTGCACCACGCCCGGCATCGAGGCGATCGGCTGTGGCCCGTCGATGCCGTCGGCGACGAACATCGGCAACACCAGATGCCTTGGCTCCAGCGACGTTTGCGCAACCAGCCGGCGCATCGCCGGGGTCGAGCGGAGCCGGCGCGGACGTTGCCGGAGGTACACAGCTAGCGCCTGCGGCTCTTCTTACGCGGTGGCGGCAGCGCACCCTCGGCGCGCAGCCGGGCGGCGTGCTCGGCCAGCGCCTCGATCAGCGGGCCCACCGCGGCCGTTTCGGGTTGGACGTCGACACGCAAACCGAATTCGGCTGCGGTTTCCGCGGTTTTGGGGCCGATGCAAGCGACGATGGTGCGCGCATGCGGCTTGCCGGCGATGCCGACGAGGTTGCGCACCGTTGAGCTCGACGTGAAGCACACCGCGTCGAAACCACCGGTCTTGATCATCTCGCGGGTGGCCGCCGGCGGCGGGGCAGCCCGCACGGTCCGGTAAGCGGTGACGTCCTCGATTTCCCAGCCGCGTTCACGCAGCCCCTCGGCCAACGTCTCGGTGGCGATGTCGGCGCGCGGCAGCAGCACCCGGTTCACCGGGTCGAAAATACTGTCGTAGGGCGGGAACTCGTCCAGCAAGCCCAACGACGACTGCTCGCCGGAGGGCACCAACTCGGGGCTGATCCCGAACGCGCGAACCCGGTCGGCGGTCGATTCGCCGACGCAGGCGATCTTCACGCCGGAGAATGCGCGGGCGTCGAGGCCGAACTCGCCGAACTTCTCCCACACCGCGCGCACCGCGTTCGTGGAGGTGAACACCACCCACTGATAGCGGCCGTCCACCAGACCCTTGACCGCGCGCTCCATCTGCGCGGGGCTGCGCGGCGGTTCGACGGCGATGGTCGGAACCTCGATCGGCAGCGCGCCGTGCGCGGCCAGCCGATCGCTCATCTCACCGGCCTGGTCCTTGGTCCGCGGCACCAGCACGGTCCAGCCGTACAGGGCGCGGCTCTCCCACCAGTTCAGCTTGGCCCGGTTGGCCACCGTCTTGCCGATCGTGACCACCACCGGCGAAGGCGCACCACCATCTGCGCCGACGAGCAAGCTCGAATCGGTCAACCCGCCCAGCGTGGACTCCACCGAGCGCTGCGCGCAGGTGGTTCCTGAGGACGTCACCACGCACGGGGTCGTGTCGGCGAGACCGTACTCGATCAGTGTGCGTGCCGCATCGGCCACGTGCGAGGACGTGGCCTGCAAAATCAGCGGGCCCGGCCCTGCGGCCAACGCCCCCCAGTCCACGTCGCCACGCACGTCGGCAACGGTGTGCGACGAGCCCAGCGGCAGCCCGGCATAGGTCGGGACCGCATCGCTGGCCGCCAGGCCAGGCACGATCTCGAAGTGCAAATGCGTACGCGCCACCGCGTTCACCTCGGTGATCACCGCATCCACCGACAGCGGATCACCGGCCACCAGCCGCACTACGTCAGCCCCGGCACGGGCCTCGGCGACCAGAGTTTTGGCCACCTCGGCCGGATCGCCCAAGGCCGGCCGGATGTCGGCTCCCACCGACACCACGGCGGGCTGTTCCTCGGTGCCGGCCCCCGGCGCCCCCTCAGAGGCGCCGTGCTCCGACGGCGCCGCCGGCTCGGCCGGCGCGGGCCCGGATACCGGCGGCAAGTCCTTGCCGATCAACGCCAGCACCGGCTCGGGCACGTCGGGGTCAATAAACACCAGGGGGGCATTCGCCAGCACCGCAGCGGCCCGCGTCGTCAGCAGAGCCGGGTCGCCAGGACCCGCGCCCACGAACATGATGCGGCCGGGCCTCGCCTTACGCCCTCGCGTCGTCATCGTCGCTCCTACCTCGTATTCGCGCGGACTCAACTACCGCGCGCTCGACATGAGTTCCCGTGCACCCAATTCGAACAGCTCGGCGGCCACCGAGAGCCCGAGCTCTCGTGCCCGATCCGGACTGCCGATACCGGACGCGCGGATCACGTCGGATCCGTCCAGCGCCGCCACGCAGCCGCGCAGCGACAGCTCCTCGAAGACGTGCCCCTCCTCGTCAATGGACTCGACCACCTCAGCGATCGCCCCCACCGGCGCGGAGCAACCCGCCTCCAGTTCGGCGAGCAGGGCACGCTCGGCGGTGACGGACGCGCGCGTGTCGGCGTCGTCCAGCTCGGCCAGCAGTGCCACCAACCGGGTGTCCCCGGCGCGGCACTCGACGGCGAGCGCCCCTTGAGCCGGCGCCGGCAACATCTGTACCGGCTCCAGCGTCTCGGTGACGTCGTCAAGGCGTCCCAACCGGGCCAGACCCGCCCTGGCTACCACGATCGCGTCCAAATCACCCCTGCTTACCCTGTTCAACCTGGTATCTAGGTTGCCTCGTAGGGGGCGAATTTCCAAACCGAGACCCAGTGCTCTAAGCTGTGCGGCCCGACGGGGCGACGAGGTGCCCACTATTGCGCCGGTTGGCAGCTCTCCCAGCACCAACCCGTCACGGGCCACCAGCGCATCGCGGGCGTCCTCCCGCCGAGGGATGGCGGCGATCACGAACCGCGGGTCGTCGGCAGTCGGCAAATCTTTGTGCGAGTGCACCGCAGCGTCGACCCGGCCGTCCTCGATGGCCTCCCGCAACGCGGCGGTGAACACCCCGACGCCGATGTCGGCGACCGGCTCCGATGACCGGTCGCCCTCGGTGCTGATGATCACCAGCTCGGCCTGATGGCCGTTGGCGTGCAGGGCATCTCGGATGCCACCCGCTTGGGTGGTAGCCAGCAGGCTGCCCCGGGTACCGATCCGGATCACGTCGGACAAGCGGCTACTCAGCGGAATCGGTTGGCACAGCGGGCAATTCACCCGCGGTGGCGACGGCGTCGACAGAGGTCTGGTCGAGCTCGAACAGTTCGCGCAGCGCCTCGGCGTAGCTGTCGCCGCCGGGCGCGCTGGCCAGCTGCTTGATTCGCACAGTGGGCGCATGCAGCAGCTTGTCGACCACCCGCCGCACGGTGCGGGCCACCTCGTCGCGCTGGTCGGATTCCAGACCGGGCAACCGGTGTTCGAGGCGCAGCAGTTCGGCATCGACGACGTCGGCGGCCCGCTGGCGCAGCGCGGTCACCGTCGGGGTGACCTCGGCCATCCGCTGTCCGGCCAGGTAGCTGGCGACTTCGGCGGCGACGAGGTGGCGGGCGGCTTCGGTGTCGGCCGCCGCGGCTCGTGCCGATGGTTCCCGCTGCACGCGGTCCATGTCGACCACCCAGACGCCCGGCAGCCCGGACACCGCCGGGTCGACATCGCGCGGCATGCCCAGATCGCAGATCACCATCGGCCGGTCGGTTTCGCCGCGAAGGGGGGCTGCCAGGGCGTGGTGCACGTCGGCCAGCGACACCACCGGGCGCACTGCTCCGGTGCAGCTGACCACCACGTCGGCGTCGGCCAGCGCGGCGGCCAGCCCGTCAAAGCCCAATGCTTTTGCGGCGGTGCCGGATTCGCGGATCTTGCGGACCAGCCGCTGGGCCCGGGGTAGCGACCGATTGACGACGTAAACGTCGCGGACGCCGGCCCGGGTCAGGTGGGCTGCCGACAGCGCGCCCATCGCACCGGCGCCAACCACGACTGCGGTCTTACCTTCCAGCCCAGTTCGACCCAGCTTCTTAGCGGCCATGCCCAACGCGACCGAGACCACCGACGCGCCGGCGGCGTCGATCCCGGTTTCGGAATGCACGCGTTTGCCGATCGCCAGCGCACGCTGGGCCAGCTCATGCAGTACCCGGCCGACGGTGCGGTTGGCCTCGGCGGCGGCGTAGGCGCGGCGTACCTGGCCGAGCACCTGCTGCTCGCCGACCACCGCCGAATCCAGGCCGCTGGCCACGGCGAACAGGTGCTCGACGGCGGCTTCGCTGTAACGGACGTAGGCGTATTTGGTGAGGTCGCCCAGCGACATCCCGGCTTGTTCGGAAAGCACCTGACCAATGGCCGACAGGCCGCCGTGGAAGGCGTCGACCACGGCGTAAACCTCGACGCGGTTGCAGGTGGAGAGCACCATCGCCTCGGTCACCAGCGGCGACTGCATCACTCGGTCGACGATTTTGACTTGCTCGGATTCGTCGGTGCTGAGTTGCTCCAAAACGGAGACCGGCGCGCTGCGGTGCGAGACACCGAAGAGCAGGACGCTCACGGCTGAATCACCTGGCCTGCTCCCTTGCTAACACCGGTGAATGAACTGGACTCCACCGTAGACGGTTACCTGGTGGGCCACCAAATTTACGCCACAGTCACCGTTTGGTCAGATCCTTGCGCAGCCTGGGCTCGTCGACCTCCCAGTAGCTGTGCTCGCGACCGTCGAGCAACACCACCGGCAGCCGGTCACCGAACTCCGCGCGCAGGGCGCTGTCGCCGGCCGCCGCGGCGGCGTCGACGTCGGTGGTCGACAGGTCGAAGCCGAGTTCGGCGGCCAGTTGCTTCAGCTGCGCGTGGACCCCGTCGCAGATCGTGCAACCGGCGCGGGTCAGCAGCTGCACCTGCGGGCGGCTCATGGCACCAGTGTGGCAGGGTCAGCGGTGGCGAGTTTCTGACGCCGGAGTGAATTGTTCCGGATGTGGCTGGTGGTTACATTTTCAGCCATGGCTGACGAGATACTGCGGGCTGACCCGGAAGTGATGGCGGGTTTCTCCCAAGCGTTGTCGGGCGCTGCAAAAGACATGCATGCCAGGTTCGTTGAGCTCGATAGCCAGGTTCACGACATGCTGGGCGGCTGGCGCGGCGGAGCGGGCAGCGCCTATGGCGACGCGTGGGACCTGTGGCACCGCGGAGCCGCCGAGGTGCAACAGGGTCTGTCGATATTGGCGAAGGCGGTCGGCGACGCCGGAGTTGCTTTCCAAGGCCAAGATTCGTCGTCGGCGGCGGCGGTACGGAGTGTCTCCGATGGCTGACGCGTTCAGCGTGGATCCGGAGGCGCTGGCGGATGCGCTGCAGCGGATGGCCGAGTTTGAACAGCACGTCGAGAACATGACTGGTGAAATCGATTCGCTGGTGAACAATCTGCACGTGACGTGGTCGGGACACGCGGCGGCCGCCCATGCTGAGGCACACAAGCATTGGTCGCGTGGTGAGGCGATGATGCGGGAAGCGTTGGCGCAGTTGAAGACTGCGGGTACTGCAGCGCATCACAACTACACCGGAGCGATGGCGACGAATACGACAATGTGGTCGTGAGCTGATGGCGCCGCTTGCCGTGGACGCGCAGGCACTGAATAGCGCCGGCGCCGCGGTAATCTCGACCGGCCAAAGTCTGGGGTCGGTCGTCTCGACATTGACCACGGGGCTTAGCGGATGTAACGGGATGGCCGGTGATGATCCGGCCGGCGCGGCCCTCGGTCGCAGCTACAACAGTTCGGCGTCCAAGCTGCTCGAGGCGATGGCGACCACGCGAAACGGATTGTGCCGTCTAGGTGACGGCGTGCGAACGTCGGCGCATAACTATTCGGTCGCCGAGGCGATGTCGGATGTCTCAGGCCACGGCGATCCCCTCCCCGCGCCACCGCTGACGGGGCCCGTGTCGGCGGGTTCGACGCCGTCGGCTGTCGGGGACGCTACGGGTACACCGGCGGGCTGGGGATGGGTGGCGCCCTACATCGGGATGATCTGGCCGAACGGGGATTCGGCGAAGTTGCGGGCCGCCGCGGCGGCTTGGCTCAGCGCCGGCACGAATTTTGATGTCACCGAAATACAAGGCGCCGTGGGGCCGATGAGCAGTATCGGCGCCCAGCAAATACCCGAAGGCCCCGCGATCACGGCTGCGTTCGGCGAGGCCGTCCGTAGCGCGACCGGAATCCTGCAGCAATGCGTGTCAATCGCGGCTCAGCTCAGTGCCTATGCGACCAAAATCGACACGGTCCACGCCGCGATCCTGGATCTGTTGTCCCGGATCTGTGACCCGATGACGGGGCTGAAAGAAGTGTGGGAGTTTCTGACTGATCAAGACGAAGACGAGATCAAGAAGATCGCCAACGACATTCGCACGATCGTCAACCAATTCACGACGGAAGTCCAAGCGCTGTGCCAACAGATTGCGACCGTGCTCTCCGAGGCGTCGACGATCCTAACCACAATGGGTGGTTACGCCGAGAAGGAGTGGGACCACTTTCTGCACGGGACTGACGTCGGAAGGGCGCTGAATCAGATCGGCCAGTTCGCCGAAGGTGTCGGTGTGGAAGTCGGTGGGATGGTCAAAGACGGCTGGACCTACGGGCCCCTGCGGGCCGAGATCGACCCGAAGGGCTGGTACGACTCGTGGTCGCAGATGATCGACGGGATGGCGCCGCTAGTCGGATTGGGCGGCGACGGCGCACCGGGAGTTGGAGAGTCCTGGAAGGCTCTCGGAAAAGACGTCATCCACTGGGACGAGTGGGCCAAAAACCCCGCCAAGGCGGCGGGCGAAAGTGTGCTCGACTTGGCCACACTGGCTCTACCGGGCGGCCCCCTATCGAAAGCCTCCAAGCTGGGCACCGCAGCGCGCGATCTTGCCAGAGGGCTGAAGGAGCCTCTGCTACCCAAGCCACGTTTGGAACCGCCGCGTGTGGAACCACCCAAGGCCACTCCGCCCACCCACGGCGAGCCGCCGCCCAAAGGCGGACGCCCAGCACCCGCACCAGCGCCTCACGACCCAGTGCCTCACGACCCGATGCCGCACGGCCCAACCGAGGCCAAACCTGCACCCGCGCCAGCGCCTCACGACCCGGCGCCTCACGACCCGACGCCGCACAGCCCATCCGAGGCCAAGACGCCGGTCGCCGAGAGGTCCGCGCCGGGTGAGGGTCCCAAGCCCCCGGTCGAGCCAGCTCCACCAGGGCACGACCCCCCGCCACCCCCACCAGGCGGAGGCGCACCCCCACCACCTCCACCAGGCGGAGGCACACCACCGCCCGGTGAACCCCAACCACTGCCAGCAACCCCATCAGGCGAGAGCCCGCCACCGGCGGCCCAGCCACACCAACCAACGGCGACAAGCCCATCGGGCGAAGACCCCCCGCCGACGGGGGTGCCCCACGAACCAGTGCCTTCGGCTCTATCAGGAGACGGCCACCTGCCAGCGGCTTCGGAGCCTCAACCAGCGACGACAGTTCCATCAGGGGAAGGTCACACACCGGCGGACGAGGTACCGCAACCAGTAGCGGCAGTTCCATCCGGGTTGGGCCACTCACCGCTTAGTGGCGGACCTTTGGCGGCGTCCGGCCCTCCGGCGCTCGCGCCAGTGTCAGCCGGTGCACATTCGGCTGAACTCGCGCCCAAAGCCGCTTACGCAGCACAACCCAAACCTGCGGAGCCTCTCGGACGTGCTAACCACTGGCCAGGTGCAGGGCAGCCGCCCGAACGGCCGTTGACCCACGACCCCGGGCCCCGCGGTGGGCGCCCTGCCGATCCACCACTACTTCCACGGGCACACGGCAGCGCACCGGGACCCGGCGACGGCGCTGGGAGCGGCCACGGCGAAGCCGATGGCCGCGGCAATGGCACCAGCGTCCGCCCCGGCGGCGGCGGCAGTGCCGAAGGCGGCGGTGGCGAGCATGGGGGGCCGACTAGATCCGATCCGTCCGGTGATGGCTCGCGTCCCGATCATGACGCACCGTCGGGCGACGACCCATGGTCGAGTGGCTTGACTGACGAACAACGCGATGCAATTTTAGCGATGGAAAAGGGTACTCGTCCCGACCCGGCTGAATATCTGTCGCCAGATTACATCCAGCACCACATTGAACAATTCAACCAAGGCGCAACCCGCTTCATGCTTGATGAAAGCTTGAGTAAGTATGGTATAGGTCAGCGCGATGGAACGACCTTTGTGTTTCCCACAAGTGAGGTCGACAGTCTCATTGCTAAGGGTAACTTTTCTGATGTAGAAAGTGCGCTTGGATTGCCTGAAGGTTACTTCAAGGATTTCCATGTGATCCGTGTTGATATTCCACACCCGGAGGACTACCACTTGAGAATGCCATCAGGGAACGAGGCCGGCGCGAACGACTATTGGATTCCAGGGGGACTCCTGCCTGAGGGCATGCCCGAGGCGGTCATTGACGGATCTGCAGTTCCGCCCGAGGATCTCACTATAATTGAGCTCACGGATCCAGAAAGGTAATAAATGGCATACGACCTGACTTACTTCTCCGAGGAACACAACTACTGGCTCGGAACGGATCCGGAAACTGGCCGACACCTTCTTGGTATTCCGGTTTCGAACCCAATGGTTGACTACATTGAGTCCTACTGGTTAACCGATGGACAATACCAAAGCTTCCTAAACAATCCAGATTTAGCCAATGAGTTCGCAGACGCTTGCCGCAGGCATGAGTGCGACGCCCTCCTCACACATAAGCCTGGCAAGTATCGCGGAATTCCGAGGTAAGCCGTATCACGCCATTCTCCGCCTTGGGGCAATCAAGCCACCGCGGTCAGTAAGATCGAGGTTCCTGCGGACACCACGTTCTCCGAGGCATCGTCGGCCCACAACCCATCGCCGACGGCAGGATCCTGTTGGGAGGCGGCGACCAGATCGTGTTCACACCAGGGTTCAGGATCCCTATGGATTGGTTTCGTTGATGGATTTGAAGGACCTGTCAGGCCTTTTCAAGGCGTTCTTCGACGTCTACCAGGAACTCACCGTGGTTGGGATTGTGCTACCGACCGGTTGGTTCGGAAAGCCCTATGACAATTACTACACCCTCATTTCGATCGACGCTGATCCCGAAGGAGAAGTGCTTTCCCTCGACTTGGGCTACGGATGGTGCCTTTCCTTCCCACCGGCCAGCGCCGAATTGAGCGAGAATCGGCGAAAGCTGACGGTAAGAGTTGAATCGGGAGAGATGCTCACTAATACCGTCAGACAACGTTTCGGTTCGGGCGAGGTTGCGTTCTGCGTCGAAGACGGTGAATCTTCGCGCGCTGCATTGACTGCGAACGGCAAATTACTGCAGCCGTTCATTCGGTGACGGCTACTGCCCGGCCAACGCGCCCGCACTCCCGACACCGCCTCCGCTGCACGCCCCACGGCGCTCCCGGCCGGATACTGTTGAATCGTGACCGCTTCCGGCGGCCCGGACGCTGTGGAACCCGGCCGCAACGCAGGACCCGACCGCGATGAGCTGGAGACGCTCGCCGCCAATGCCAGCGCCGAGCGTGCGCTGGTCGACGTCCAAACCGACGCTGTCGCCGGCCTCGAGCAGCCACCCGTCGACCTGACCGCGGCTGCGTTCTTCGACGTCGACAACACGCTGGTGCAGGGCTCGTCGCTGCTGCATTTCGGCCGCGGCCTGGCTGCTCGCAAGTACTTTACCTACCGGGACGTGCTCGGATTCGTCTACGCGCAGGCCAAGTTCCAGCTGATCGGCCGGGAGAACAGCAACGACGTCGCCGAGGGTCGACGCAAGGCACTGGCCTTCATCGAAGGCCGACCCACCGAAGAGCTGGAAAGGCTCGGCGAAGAGGTCTACGACGAGATCATCGCCGACAAGATCTGGGAGGGCACTCGTGATCTGGCGCAGATGCACCTCGACGCCGGCCAGCAGGTCTGGCTGGTCACCGCCACGCCCTATGAGCTCGCGATAACCATCGCCCGCCGCCTCGGCCTGACCGGTGCGCTGGGCACCGTCGCCGAATCGGTCGACGGGATATTCACCGGCCGGCTGGTCGGCGACATCCTGCACGGCCCCGGCAAGGCCCACGCGGTGCGCTCGTTGGCCATCCGGGAGGGACTGAACCTCAAGCGCTGCACCGCCTACTCCGACAGCTACAACGACGTGCCGCTGCTCTCCCTGGTCGGCACGGCCGTGGCGATCAACCCCGACGCCGGATTGCGCGACCTGGCCCGCAAACGCGGCTGGGAGATCCGCGACTTCAGGACCGCCCGCAAGGCCGCAAGGATCGGCGTACCGTCGGCCCTGGCACTGGGCGCGGCAGGCGGTGCGCTGGCTGCCGTGGCCTCTCGGAGGCAATCGCGCTGATAAGCTGCGCCGCTGAGGACCCGCAAGAGTAGAGAGCAGCGCATGTCAGTTCCCCAAGGCGCCGAAGGACTCATCGGAACGCACTACCGGTTCCCGGATTACTTCGACGTCGGGCGCGAAAAGATCCGGGAGTTCGCGCGCGCCGTCAAGGACGACCATCCGTCGTTCCACTCCGAAGCGTTCGCCGCCGAGGCCGGCCACGACGGCACAGTGGCGTCGCTCACCTTCCTCGCGGTCGCCGGGCGCCGTGTCCAGATGGATGTCTTCACCAAGTTCGACATCCCCATCAACCTCGCGCGGGTATTGCATCGCGACCAGAAGTTCATCTACCACCGGCCGATTAGGGTCGGTGACAAGCTGTACTTCGATACCTATCTCGACTCGGTCATCGAATCCCACAGCACTGTGATCGCGGAGATCCGCAGCGAGGTCACCGACGGCAACGGTAACCCGATAATGACCAGCATCGTCACCATGCTCGGCGAGTCGTCACACCCGGACGCAAACGCGGAGGCGACAATCGCGGCAATTGCATCCATCCGAGGCGGGGCCTAATGTCACGCGGGACCAACTAGGAGCTGCCAGACTGATGAGTACCAATCTCACCCCGCACTTCGACGACGTCCAGTCGCATTACGACCTCTCCGACGACTTCTACCGGCTGTTCCTGGATCCCACCCAGACCTACAGCTGCGCCTACTTCGAGCGCGACGACATGACGCTGGAGGAGGCCCAACGGGCCAAGATCGACCTGTCACTGGGCAAACTGGGCCTGGAACCCGGAATGACCCTGCTCGACGTCGGCTGTGGCTGGGGGGCCACGTTGCGGCGGGCGATCGAGTTGTACGACGTCAACGTGATCGGCCTGACACTGAGCAAAAACCAGGCCGAGCATGTGCAGAAGTCTTTCGACGCGCTCGATACCGAGCGGTCCCGGCGAGTGCTGCTCAACGGCTGGGAACAGTTCCACGAGCCGGTCGACCGGATCGTCTCGATTGGTGCGTTCGAACACTTCGGCTTCGAACGCTACGACGACTTCTTCAAGATGGCGTGGGACGCGCTGCCAGCCGGCGGCACGATGATGCTGCACACCATTGTCGTCCCGAGCGACCAAGAATTGGGAGACCGCGGCATCAAGATCACCATGACCAGGGCGCGCTTTGCCCTGTTCATGATGCGAGAGATCTTCCCCGGCGGCCGCCTGCCGACGGTCGCCATCGTGGAGGAGCACGCGAAGAAGGCCGGCTTCGAGGTCGCACTCGTCCAGCCACTTCGCCTGCACTACGCGCGCACCCTGGACTTCTGGGCCGAGGCGCTGGAGGCCCGCAAAGACGAGGCGATCAAGATCCAGTCCGACGAGGTCTACGAGCGCTACATGAAATACCTGACGGGGTGCGCCAACCTGTTCCGCGAGGGCGCCTGCGACGTGGCCCAGTTCACCCTGGTCAAGCCTGCGTAAGAGCGGTCAGCCGAAGAACATGTTGCGGCGACCGGCCAGCAACTGGTAGAGCGTCTGCTGGATCGTTTCGCGCACCTGGTCGGTCAGCTCGAAGGTGACCATCGGATCCTCGGCGTCGGCGCCCTCGTAGTGCGCGGTGGGGATCGGCTCGCCGAAGGCGATGTGCCATTTCGACGGCAACGGCAACAGCCCGGCCGGACCGGCCAGCGGGAACAGTGGGGTGATCGGGAAGTAAGGCAAGCCGAACAGGCGGGCCAGCAGCCCGACGTCGGCCAGCATCGGGTAGATCTCCTCGGAGCCGACGATCGAGCACGGGATGATCGGCGCCTTGGTGCGCAGCGCCGCCGCCACAAAGCCGCCGCGGCCGAACCGCTGCAGCTTGTAGCGGTCCTTGAAACGCTTGCCCAGACCCTTGTAGCCCTCCGGGAACACCGCGGTCAGCTCCCCGGCGGCCAGCAGTCGGTGGGCGTCGGCGGTGCACGCCATGGTGTGCCCGGCCTTGCGGGCCGCAGCGCCGACCATCGGCAGGTCGAACACCATATCGGCGGCCAGTAGCCGCAGGTCCCGATGAGCGGGATGCTCGTCGTGCACGGCCACCGAGGCCATCAGCCCGTCGAACGGCAGCACGCCGGCGTGATTGGCCACTACCAATGCCGCGCCGGTGTCGGGTAGATGCTCGATGCCGCTGACCTCGACCCGGAACCACGACTTGAAGAAGAACCTCAGCAGCGGCCGAACGATGGCTTCGTTGAAATGCGGATCGAACCCGAACTCGTCGACGCTGTAATCGCCGGCGAGCCGGTGCCGCAGGAAGTCGGCGACGGCAGTGACCTTCTGCGCAAGCTCATTGCTGGGCTGTTCGGCTTCGGATCTGCTGCCCGCAACACGACGGTGCTGATCAATTTCGCGTACGACGGCGGCGATCTCGTCGGCCGACGCTTGGGTGTCGGGTTCGGAGAGCAACGAGGGATGTTGGCGAGACGCCTGCGCGCGTTGTCCGGCACGCCGCTGCGCTGCTGCACGGCCTGAATTCCCGTGCAGCGGAATGACTTTCGCCTTTGAGTCGCCCGCCATGAAGGTACCCTCCCCCCACCCTTAGTTGATTTTGGTTCGGCCACCAAAGCGCTGCGCTGCAACTACGGCCCGACCTTCAATGGAGCGTACCCACTCAGGATCGATAATGGGAGTCAAACCTCGGCCGCGTACGTAATCGTCGAAAGCGTCCGCAGTCGTCCACTTGGGGTGGTAATCGAACTCCCGGCGCATCCGGGTCGTGTCCATCACCCGGCCGTAGCTCAGGTAGTCGAGTTGCTCACGGTTGATCTCGGCATAGCGGTTGGCGCGACGCAGTGAATCCAGGACCCACAGACCGAATCCGGGCACCGGCAGCGCGACGCGGCCGGCCCGTCGAATCGCCTGCGACAGCATGATGATCCCGCTAGCACCAATGTTGAAGGTGCCGGCGTGGCCGACCATCACGGCGCGTTCTAGGGCGCCCAGCGCATCCTGCTCGTGCAGCAACTGCAGCCGTGCGTCGCGGCCGAGCACGGTCGGGACCAGCGGCCCGGCCAGGTATCGCGACAGCGTGGTTTCCATCGCCGGACCGATCATGTTGGCCAGCCGCAGAATGGTCACCGCGATATCGGGCCGACGTCGGCCCAGCCCGCGCGCGTAACCCTCGATGTCCAGGCTGTCCTTGGGAAAGCCCTCCCGGAACGGTCGACGGCTGCTGCTGTCCTCGGTGAACATCACCGGATCGTGTGGGCTGGAACCGTAGACCTCTGAGGTCGACTTCAGCACCACTCGACGTACCGACGGCGCGTTCTGGCAGGCCGCGAAGAGTTGCATTGCGCCCAGCACGTTGATTTCCTTCAACGCCGCCCAGCCGCCGGACCGCGGCGCAAACGACGCCGCCGCGGCGTGTACCACGGTGTCGACGTCGCCATTTCGAATCACCTTGGCGACAAAGGGGTTGCGGATGTCGGCGCGGACGAATTCCGCGCGGCCCATACGGCGCAGCATGTCCTTGCTGGGCGCGACCGCGTCGACCGCGATGACCCGGTTGATCAGCGGGTTCTGCGCCAGTCGGGCTGTCAGGTAGCCACCCAAAAACCGGCACGCACCGGTAACCAGCACGACCTTCGGATAATGCACGGTATTGGTGCCGGTGCCACTTGTGCGAGTGTCCGTTCCGGTACCTGATTGACCGCCTGACGACTCCACCTGGCTAGCCTAACGACCTCGCGCTACCGCGGCATCAACTGCGAGCTGGGGCAGCCTTGGCGAACGTTACTTTCCGAGTTTTCTGCGCTGCACCCGCGTGCGGCGAAGCAGCTTACGGTGCTTCTTCTTCGACATCCGCTTGCGCCGCTTCTTGATTACTGAACCCATAACTCCGCTATCTGTGTGGCGGCCCGAGTCCGCCATGGCCGGGCATTGCAATAAACCGCACACTCTACCCGGCGGGGCACATCGAACACCAAAGCCGGTGTAGGCGCCAAAATCCGGCGCAGCCCTCATCGGCTCGTGGGGGCGCCCCGAAGCACCCGGGCGATCCGAGACGCGCAGCGTCGCCGAAGAGCGGAAGAGCGTTAGCCGGCGTCGAAGTAGGAGGTCTCCAGCATGTCGTGCACGGCCTTGGCGTGCACGCGGAAGGACCGCCCGACGCGCACGGCAGGCAGCTCACCGTTGTGAACCAGCCGGTAGACCGTCATTTTGCTGACCCGCATCAGTGCTGCCACTTCAGCCACCGTCAAAAATTGCGTCCGGGGCTGCTGGCCGTCCGCGGGACCTGTTTCTCGTCCCGGTTTACCGCCAGCCGATGGCCCATTCATAGACGTCATCGCAACCCAATCAATCAGGCTCCTGCAGTCCCAGCGGCTTCCCCTCCGCTGGCACCCACAAGTGCTTACCAAGAAGGAGAATAGCGGGACTAGTGGGGTTATTGCGACGGGTGATGGCAAATAAATAAAATTCTATAAATTACTCTGATGTAATTCTTAGCTGCTCAGAGCGTGTTTTTGCGGCCCGAACCGCCTCGTCGACAGCCGCCCGCAAACCCCGTCCTTCCAATTCCCGCAGCGCAGCCGCAGTCGTACCGCCGGGCGAGGTAACAACGGCTCGCAGCCGCGCAGCAGTGGTATCCAGGGACAGGTCCCGCTTTGCGTCGCTGCCCGTTCCGCGGTCCTGTTCCATGCGGTCCAGCAACAACGCTGCCGACCCCGCCATCGTCTGCGCGACCAACTCGGTGGACACCGCTCGGCTCAGACCCACCCCGACGCCGGCGTCTACCAAAGCCTCGACCATCAGGAAGAAATACGCCGGACCCGAACCCGAGACCGCCGTCACCGCGTCCAGGTGCTCCTCTGGGACGGTCAGCACCGCACCCACCGAGTCGAACAGCGCAGCGACCTCCTTGAGCTGCTCAGGGGTCGCGAAACGCCCTTTGGCCATCGCGCTGATACCGGCGCCGACCAACGCCGGCGCATTGGGCATCACCCGGACCACCGGCGTCCCGGCCAGCAGCTTGGATTCCAGGTAGGCGGTGGTGACCCCGGCCGCAACGGTGATGAAGACCTGGTCCGGGCTGTTGTCTGCCGCCTCCGCGGTTACCTGGGCGATCTCGGCGACCACCGACCCGACGTCGGAGGGCTTAACCGCGATGATGACGAACGTCGCGTTTTCCACCGCATCCGGCAGCGATGTCACCAGCACCGAATACGTCTCAGCCAGGTACCGGGCGCGGTCGGGCATCCGCTCGGCCACCACCAGGTCCTTGACTTGGCGCCCGGCTCGCAGCAAGCCCGACAGCAGGGCTTCGCCCATGCTTCCACCGCCGACGAGCGCGATTCTGGCCATGCCAGACAGCATGGCAGACGCGTGTGGTTTCGGCGGCGAAGCCGGGCGCAGCGGGTCGCACGCCAATGGCCGCGAGCGATCGCAAGCGCGGCGAAGCCGGGCGCAGCGGGTCGCACGCCAATGGCTACGGCGCGGGCACCATCGCCAGCTGGCGGCTTTGCACCACAATGCGGCCTTCGCAGTCGACGACCGTGTGGTCTTCGTCGAACCAGTCCTGACCGATCTGCACGCACGTGCACACCACCCGCAACCAGCCGTCGGCCGGCAGCCCCCGCAGGTAGGCGGTGAGCTGTACGGTCGGCGCCCAGCCGGTGCGGTTCACGGCGAAACTCACCGGCGCCGACACATCTCCGCACATCAGCGCGAACAAAACATCGGGTGCCACGCCCCGCGGCCGTACCCAGTTCTGGATCACCGGTGGCCGGCCGTCGGTGGGGTCCAGCGTTGAGATCACCGGCCGCACATCGCAGCCTGCAGCCAGGTTCACCAGCCCGGCCAGCCGATGGCCGGGTCCGATCGGCGCCACATCGTCGGGCGGTTCGGGATCCATCAGGCCCACCGCCGGGTTGGCCGACAGCAACGGCGGCGCCATGTGCTCTGGCTCACCGAGGGTGATGACGGCGTGCACGGCGGCGCGGTTGCCCTGGACGAGCTCGACGTCGACCACGCTGATCCGGCGCCCGAGCTTGCGGATGGACGTCGCGAGCCGCATCGGACCCGGATCGGGCGCCCACAGGAAGCTGGCCGAAACCGCCACCGGTTCAACGGGTCCGCCGTGGGCAGCGCGAGCGGCTTTGGCGCACAACGCAATCATGGCCCCGCCGTGTACCTTGGGCCCGATCGTCCAGTGCTTGTTCAGCTCGCCCTCATACACGCGGTAGACGCCGTCGGCGTCGATCTCGCGGAGCGCCATCGCGGTGGTGAATAACGCGGTCAACTTGTCCGATTTCCCTCAGGGTTCATCGCGCCGCTCCTCCTCATCGCTTCGCTCTGCATCGTCGTCGGCGGTGTCATCGCGCCGCTCCTCCTCATCGCTTCGCTCTGCATCGTCGTCGGCGGTGTCATCGCGCCGCTCCTCCTCATCGCTTCGCTCTGCATCGTCGTCGGCGGGTCATCGCGCCGCTCCTCCTCATCGCTTCGCTCTGCATCGTCGTCGGCGGGTCATCGCAGCAGGTGCGCACGGGCGAATTGCAGCGACTCGGTCAGCACGGCCTCGCGCTCGTGGACCGAACGCGCCCCCGACGTTGATACCTCCAACACGACATGGCCGGCGAAGTCGCCGGCGGCCAGCAGCTCACAGACCTCGACCGCCGGCTGGGTGCCGCGGCCCGGTGCCAGGTGCTCGTCGGCCGGCAGCCCGGTGCCGTCGCACAAATGCAGGTGCACCAGACCCGAACCCATCCGCTCCGCCATGTCCAGCGCATCGGCTCCGGCCGTCGCGGTGTGGGACAGGTCCAGCGTGTAATGCGCGTGGTCGCCGTCCAGCGGGTCGTGGGACGGGGCGAACGCCGAGATCCCCGGCCCGGGTCCCCCGCCGCGTCTGCGCATCCGCTCGATCGTCTGGCCGGCGCCGAACAACCGGTCGGCCCGGAACGGGAACATGTTCTCCACGGCCACCAGCACGTCGCTGGATGCCTCCAACTCCGCGACCTGCTCGCTGAAGCCTTCCACGTAACGGCGTTGCCAGCGGAACGGCGGATGCACGACGACGGTTTGAGCGCCGAGCTTCTCGGCGGCCCGCACGCTGCGATCCAGCTTGGAGATCGGGTTGGCGCCCCACACCCGCTGCGAGATCAGCAGACACGGCGCATGCACCGACAGCACCGGAATCCGGTAGCGCCGCGAGAGCTTGGCCACCGCGTCGATGTCCTGGCTGATCGACTCGCCCCACACCATCAGCTCGACCCCGTCGTAGCCGAGCTCGGCCGCATACTCGAAAGCCGCCTCGGTCTTCATCGGGTAAACGGAGGCCGTCGACAGACCTACCTTGATGGCTGGGCGCACGTGGATTCTGCTGAGCGCCTAGCCGGATTGCAACAACGCTAACGGCCCCAACGTGACCAGTGCCCCTACCGCCACCGCGATCAGCGTGCTGGCGATGTCTTCGGTTTTGCGCACCACCCGCACACCCACCACCAGTCCGAGGATGACGAGCACCGAGAGCACCAACGCCACGATGTTGTTCCAGCGCCACAGCTGATCGAACGCGATGAACAACCCCGCACCGAACGCGACAGCCAAAATCGATTGCAGCACAACCATTCCGCCGAACCGCATGGTTTCGGTCCGGGACCAGGTGTGTGACTCGCCGAGTTCTTCGGGGTAGTCCTCCTCGGCGACGTCGGCGATGTCCCGGTAGCCCGCGCCGGTGCGCGCTTCGACGTCATCGCCGGCCCCCTTGCCGGACGGCCCCAGGTAGGAGCGCACATAGGCGGAGTCTTCATCCACCGGCTCGACGTCTCGCACATCGGTGTCCATCACGTCCACCGTGATGCCCGAGTAATCCTCGAGTGGATCGGGGTTCATGCCCTCCGCGCCGGATCGGTCCGCCGACTTGTCGTTTCGGTCATCGGCGCGATCGGCCGCGGCCCGGACGTTGTTGCGCGGCGGTCGCGGATAGGAGCTGCGCTCAAGACGCGATTCCCGCGGCTCGGGGCCTGATCCAGGCGGCCGAGGCGGGGCGGATTCCGGCCAACGCGGCTCGGGTTCGGACCAAAACGACGACTTTTCGGCGGTGCCCTCGGAAACTTCCTCGTCGACGCGAACGGCCGCGTTGGCCCGCTGAGCATGCGTCCCCGGACCCCGTTGCTGGACCGTCTCGGGTTCGATGTCCTCGTTGATGATGGGAATCTCGCCGGTCAATTCGGCGACGGTCACCGCGTCGGAGTTGCCGCGGCGACGGCGACGGCGCGCGGGAACCGGTGCACCGATCGTGCCGTTCTTGGCCAACAGCTCGGCAACCGAGATGGGTCGGGTGTTGTCGTTGGGTCCGGTCATTTTTTGTTGCCATTCCGATCGACTCGCTGACTAGCAGCATCTCGCACGGACGTCTCTACGAGGTCGGTTCCGTCGGCTTCGCTATCGAGTTTGCGCAAAATGAGCCCCTCCCGTAGCGCCCACGGGCAAATGTCCACCGTTTCTATCGACAGCGCTCGCATACTCGCCTCTGCGACCAGAGCTCCTGCCACAATTTGCGGCGCTCGCTCGGCGCTCACCCCTTCCAGTTCCGCACGGTCAGCGGTCGTCATCCTAGATATGAAAGATATGAGTTGTCTGAGGCCGTTGGCGGTCAGCGTGCGCTTCACTCGCGGCCCCGCTGCCGACGGCGCCGCACCGGTAAGCCGGGCCAGCGAACGGAACGTCTTCGACGTTGCCACCGTCAGGTCGGGGCTACCGGCATCCAGCATTTTCTCGGCGGCGTCGGCCATCTCGGCGTCCAGCCAGTCGCGCAGCATCGCCACCCGGCGCCGGCCGGGCGGGTCGTCCTTGAGCCATTCGCGGGTCAGGCGCCCGGCGCCCAACGGCAGCGACAACGCCACTTCGGGTTCCTCGTCGACGCCGTTGGACAACTCCAGCGAGCCGCCGCCGATGTCGAGGTTGATGATCCGGCCCGCGCTCCACCCGTACCAGCGACGAACCGCCAGAAAGGTCAGCCGCGACTCGTCGACACCTTGCAGCACCTGCAGCTCGACGCCGGTCTCTTTGCGGACCCGAGACAGCAGATCGTCGGAGTTCTTGGCGTCGCGCACCGCCGAGGTGGCAAATGCCATCAACTCGGCGCAACCGGAACTGTCGGCGATCTTTTCGAACTCCTCGATCGTCTCGATCAGCTTGTCGGCGCCTTTGCGGGTGATCTTGCCGGAGTTATCGAGCGACTCGGCCAGCCGCAGGGTGGCCTTGGTCGAACTCATCGGCGTCGGATGCCCGCCGCGGCGGGCGTCCACCACAAGCAGATTGACCGTGTTACTGCCTACGTCGAGCACACCTAATCGCACGAAACACAACTTAACCCGGCGACGATGCGTGCCGCGTAGCGGCACGAGGAGGAGCCGGGCAATTCGGCGCACCCGGCGACGATGCAGAACGCGTACCGGTCTGTGAAGGAGTGGGCAAATCAAGCGGAGTGGTGAGGCGCCGCAGCGCTGGATTGGTCTACCGTGAAACGGTGGCAAGTTCACATCCAAACCATCCCGGTGAAGTCGAACTGGACTTCGCCCGCGAGTGGGTGGAGTTCTACGACCCGGACAACCCCGAACATCTGATCGCCGCGGACCTGACGTGGCTGCTCTCCCGGTGGACCTGTGTGTTCGGCACGCCGGCCTGTCAGGGCACCGTCGCCGACCGTCCCGACGACGGATGTTGTTCACATGGGGCGTTTTTGTCCGACGACGACGACCGGGCCCGGCTGGATGACGCCGTGTCGAAGCTCACCGACTCCGACTGGCAGTTTCGCGAGAAGGGCCTGGGCCGCAGGGGCTATCTCGAACTCGACGAGCACGAGGGGGAAGAGCAGTTTCGCACCCGCAAGTACAAGGGCGCCTGCATCTTCTTGAACCGGCCCGGGTTTCACGCCGGGCAGGGCTGTGCGCTGCACACCAAAGCGTTGAAACTCGGTGTGGAACCGCTGACGATGAAACCGGATGTCTGCTGGCAGTTGCCTATCCGTCGCAGCCAGGAGTGGGTGACTCGTCCGGACGGCACGGAGATCCTCAAGACCACCGTCACCGAATACGACCGCCGCGGCTGGGGTGCCGGCGGCGCCGACCTGAACTGGTACTGCACCGGCGACCCGGCCGCCCACGTCGGCGCCAAGCAGGTATGGGTTTCCATGGCCGCCGAACTCACCGAGTTGCTCGGCGAGAAGGCCTACGCCGAACTCGCCGCAATGTGTAAGCGGCGCAGCGCATTAGGGCTCGTCGCGGTGCATCCGGCAACACGGGCAGCCGAATAACGGCCTGCGCCGCGTCAGCCCTCCAGTTTGTAGCCCAGACCGCGCACCGTCACCAGATGTGTCGGGTTGGCCGGGTCCGCCTCGATCTTGGACCGCAACCGCTTGACGTGCACGTCGAGCGTCTTGGTGTCGCCGACGTAGTCCGCACCCCATACCCGATCGATGAGCTGTCCACGAGTCAGCACCCGGCCACTGTTGCGCATCAGATACTCCAACAGATCGAACTCCTTGAGCGGCAACGTGATTGGCGCACCACTGACCGAGACGACGTGGCGCTCGACGTCCATTCGCACCGGCCCGGATTCCAGCACGCCGTCGGTGATCTCAGAGTCGTCGTCACCGCCACGGCGTAGTACCGCCCGGATCCGGGCGATCAGCTCGCGCGCCGAATACGGCTTGGTGACATAGTCATCGGCGCCCAGTTCCAGTCCGACGACCTTGTCGATCTCGCTGTCACGCGCCGTCACCATGATCACCGGCACGCTGGAACGCGACCGGAGTTGCTTGCACACATCAGTGCCCGACATCCCCGGCAACATCAGGTCAAGCAGCACGATGTCGGCGCCGGCCCGATCGAACTCAGCCAGCGCCGACGGGCCGTCGGTCACCACGGTGGCCTCGAAGCCCTCCTTGCGGAGCAGGAACGCCAGCGGATCAGCCAGCGATTCTTCGTCCTCCACGATCAGCACACTGGTCATCAGCGCCGTTCCTCCTCATCGCAACGCTCTGCATCGTCATCGGCACGGGTCATCGGTGTAGCTCTTCCTCTCGTTGGGGCTTCATAGGCCGGGCTTCGCGCTCGGGTTGTTGTCGGTCCTCGCCGTCATAGGCCGGGATGGACAAAGTGAACGTCGACCCCGTCCCCAGCTGGCTCCACAACCCGATACTCCCGTTGTGATTGGCCGCGACGTGCTTGACGATGGCAAGCCCGAGCCCGGTGCCGCCGGTGGCCCGCGAGCGTGCCTTATCGGCGCGGAAGAACCGCTCGAAGACGCGCTCCTGGTCTTTGCGGGCAATCCCGATGCCCCGATCGGTGACGGCGATCTCGATGTTCACGCCACGGCGGCGACGGCTGATCGACACCAACGAGCCGCGCGGTGAGTACGCAATCGCGTTAGACACCAAATTGGCCAGCGCGGTGACCAGCAGGGCCTGTTCACCCATCATCTGCAAGCCACTGGCTTCGTCGGTACGCACCGTGATATCGGCGTTGTCGGCGGGCACCTTGTGGCGTGAAATCGCTTCGGCCACGATGGAATCGACGTCTACGGCGCCCATATCCGGCAACCGCTCAGCGCCCTGCAGCCGGGACAGGTCGATCAACTCGCTGACCATGTTCCCCAGCCGGTTGGCCTCCACGAGCACCTTCTGGCTAAACCGTCGCACCGTTTCGGGGTCGTCCGGGGAAGCGAGCAAGGCCTCGGCGAGCACGGACATCGCCCCGACCGGCGTCTTGAGCTCATGGCTGACGTTGGCCACGAAGTCGCGTCGCGTCGCCTCCATCCGCGCGTATTCGGAGTGGTCGTAGACGAAGACCACGGCGAACCGGCGGTCTTCCTCGCTCAGCAGCCGCGATTGCCCGTGCACCGCCACCCCTGATCGTCCCGCCACCGCCCGCTTGCCCGGCGACAGGTCGAACTCAACATCGGCGCCGTCGGCCAGCGTTTTGCGCGCGGCCGCCCAAGCCTCCTCGTCGAGCTGTCGCTCGCGCACCAGGCCAAGCTCCTTGGCCCGCCCGTTGTGATAGACCACGTCGCGGTGACGGTCGACTACGGCGGCCCCCAGCGGCATGAGTGCAACGATGCGTTCCAGCATCTGCGCGACGGTGATGCCGACCGCTTCCACGGCCACCCGCTGGCGTCGCTCAAGCACCCTCGGCGCTAGGAGAGCGCCGACGGTGATTCCGATAGCCAATGCCGAGAGAAACGACACCCCGGCCAGTGACAGGGCCGAGAACACGGTCACAGGAAAATCCTACAAATCCGGTGAACGCCAACCCAGCAGCGCAAGGCCAAAATCGGACATGTCACACGCCACGAGACAGGTGTTCGATGGCTGTTCACCTGGCGTTCGTCCATTAGCCGCAACCGGCGCCTATTTCGCGCCTTGGCTGGCCACCGCGGCTGCACCGGCGGCAGCGGCCTCCGGGTCCAGATATTTGCCACCGATGACGGTCGGTCGCATGTCGGCGTCCAGGTCATAGCGCAGCGGAACGCCGGTGGGGATGTTCAGGCCGGTGACGTCGTCGTCGGACATGTCGTCGAGGTACTTCACCAGGGCGCGCAGCGAGTTGCCGTGCGCGGCGATCAACACTGTCTTGCCGACCCGCAGATCGGGCACGATGACGTCGGTGAAATACGGCAGGAACCGGACCACCACGTCGGCCAGGCATTCGGTCAGCGGGCCGCCGCCGATGTCGGCGTAGCGCGGGTCGGCATCCTGGCTGAACTTGCTGCCTGTCTCGATCGGTGGCGGCGGGGTGTCGTAGCTGCGCCGCCAGGCCATGAACTGCTCCTCGCCGTAGCGGGACTTGGTCTCGGCCTTGTCGAGTCCCTGCAGCGCGCCATAGTGGCGTTCATTGAGCCGCCAGCTGCGCCGCACCGGGATCCAAAGCCGGTCAGCGGTGTCCAGCGCCAGATTCGCGGTGGTGATGGCCCGGCGGAGCAGCGAGGTGTAGACGACGTCGGGCAGCAGATTGTGTTCGGCGATCAGCTCGCCGCTGCGCACCGCTTCGCCGCGACCCTTCTCGGTCAGGTCGACATCGACCCAGCCGGTGAACAGGTTCAGGGCGTTCCATTCGCTCTCGCCGTGGCGGAGCAGCACCAGCGTGGCAACCGCGTTCCCCATGGTGGAAAGTGTCTCACCCCTGGCTGCCGAGTTCCCGGCATGGTTCGGCCGGCCGTCGACAACATTCCCGAAATCAGCCTGCCAGGGCTTAGCCGTCCGCGTCCTCGTCGTCATCATCGTCGATCAGATGGGCGAACGCCTCCAGATTCTTCAGTGACTCACCGCGGGCCACCCGCCACTCCCATTCCTTCTGAATCGACGAGCGAAAACCCAACTCCAGCAACGTATTGAAGTCGTTGTCCACCGCTTCGAGCACCTGCCCGAGCACCCGGTCGATTTCGGCGGCGTCGACCGATTCCAACGACATTCGGCCCACCAGGTAGATGTCGCCAACGTTGTCCAACGTGTAGGCGACGCCGTACAACCGGCGGTTGCGTTTGAGCAGGAACCGGTAAACGCCCTCGTGGTTCTCGTCGGGCTGACGACAGACAAATGCCTCGATACGCACCGAGTGCTCGCCGATGCTCAGGATCGTGTTGGTCTTGAGCCTGCGCTCGCCGGGCAACTCCACGATCAGCCCGGGCAGCCCGCCGTGCGCACCCTCGTGCCGCGAGTACGTCAGGTCGTTGGCGTCCAGGGTGTCTTCGATCAACTGCTGGACGTGAGTCACCGGCGCCGCCCCGCGATCCCCGTTGGCTGTCACGCCCATGCCTTGCGTCGCGATGGCCGTCGCGAAGCAGCTCTTCGCGCCGAGGCCGGCCCGCGAACGATACGGCGGGCAGTGAATTCGCTGATCGCACGCCGATAGCTGGCCAGCAGCGCATCGACGGTGTTGTCCCATGAGAAACTCGCCGCGTGCGCGACCGCCGCGCGAGTCATCGCCCCGGCCTGTGGCCCGTCGCCGTGCAGCAGCTCGTCGATAGCCTGCGCCCACCGATCGACGTCGTGACCCGACACCAGCGTGCCGGTCACCCCGTCACGCACCGCCACCGGTAACCCACCGACGGCGGCCGCCGCTACCGGCGTCCCGCACGCCTGGGCCTCCAGGGCAACCAGACCGAAGGACTCCGAATAGCTCGGCACCGCCGCCAGATCGACAGCCTGGAACACCGTGGCCAGGTTTTCCCTCGACTGCGGCGGTAGGAACGTCATCCGGGCAGAGATACCCAATTCGTCGGCGAGCCGAACAAGACCGTCCGGGGCGGCCAGCCCGCTGCCCGACGGTCCGCCGGCGACAACGACGTGCACCCCGGGCAGTTTGGCCGCCGCGCGCAGCAAGACGTCGGGCCCCTTCAGCGGCTGGATCCGCCCGACAAACGCCACCAGTTTCTCGTCGAGCGGCAACCCCAACGCGGCCCTGGCGGCGCGGCGGTCACCAGGTCGGAACACGTCCAGGTCGACACCGGGATGCGCGACGTCAATCCGGGCTGGGTCGGCGTGGTGCAGCGAAACCAGTTGTCCGGCTTCGTCATCGGTGTTGACGATCAACCGGTCGGCTTCGTCGACCACCTGCTGCTCGCCGACCGTGCGCAGCGGCGGTTCCGGAGTGTCACCGTCAGCCAGCGCGGCGTTCTTCACCGCAGCCAACGTGTGCGCAGTGTGCACCAACGGCACCGACCAGCGGTCGCGGGCCAGCCACCCGACCTGACCGGACAGCCAGTAGTGCGAGTGCACTATGTCGTAGTAGCCGGGCTCGTGGGCGGCTTCTGCCCGCAGCACCCCGGCGGCGAACGCACACAGCTGGGTGGGCAGGTCGTACTTGTCCAGGCCTTCGAACGGCCCGGCCACAACATTGCGCACCAACACACCGGGTGCCACCCGGGCAACAGGCGGATCGGTGGACGCCGTGGCCCGGGTGAAGATCTCCACCTCCACACCCCGGCGCGCGAGATGGAGGGCGCTTTGCAGCACGTAGACGTTCATCCCACCGGCGTCCCCGACACCCGGCTGGGCCAGCGGCGACGTGTGCACCGCCAGCACTGCGACGCGGCGCGGATCGGTCAGCTCGGAGGCGTCCAGCCGGGAGAACTCAGTGTGGCCCACATTGTCATCTTTGCAGGACCGCCCTGAGTACCCCGAAAACGCAGGTCAAGCAGATGACTCGGTGGCAACCTCGAACACGGGCAGCGGCGGCTGGGCACGGCGCATGGCGCCGAGCGGGTCCGCGTACAGCCCGGCCAGCGACACGACGCCGGCCCCGGCCTCCTGAACCCGGTTGCCGAACGCGGTCATCCGGATATCGCGCGGCGGCAACACCGAGCGCGCGGCGTAGGCCGCCTCCACGTGCACCATGCCCTCGGGATATTCGGTGAACGCCTGCCCGCCGACCACCAGGTCGTCGGGGTTGAGCAGATCGCGCAGCAAGGCGACCGACTCACCAAGCACTCTGGCCCGCTCGGCCAGCAAATCTTTGGCCTGCTGGTTCCCGCCGCGTGCAACCCGTAGCAGCTCGGTGACGGCAACACCCGACCCACCGCTGCGAGCCGGCAGGATGCGCAGCCTCCTCGCCGCAGCGAGCACGGCCTCGTCGCTGACCGTGGATTCCAGCAACCCAGAACCGCCGAGCAGCTCCGATTGCGCGGGCAGGTTGGTGATCGTGCCCGGTCCGCTGGCCGGGCTGTGAACCCGACCACCGATCATCAGCGCATAACCGACCGTCTCGCGGGCGTAGACGTACAGGCTGGTCGACGTGTTGGGACCGAACCGGCGCATACCCAGCAGCAGTTCCGCGGCGGCCATCGCGTCGACGTGAGACGCCACCGAAACCGGCAACTCCAACGCCTCGGCGATCACCGGTCCGACCGGTGCATCCCGCCAGCCCAGACGGGCATGGTCGACATGGCCGGTGGCGCCGTCGACCGTCCCCCCGATCGCCACGCCGACCCACAGTGCCCGCCGTCGGTGCCAGCGCCTCAAGTAGCGCCGAGCGCCGTCGGCCAACGAGGCCAACGCGGGCCCCTGGGCACTACGCGGTGTCGGGGTTTCGACGGCATCCAGGGTGCGGCCGAACAGGTCGGTGGCCACGATGCTGGTCGTCCGAGCCCCGATGTGGATGCCCAGCGTCAGGAACGGTTCGTGATTGACCTCGACGGGCACCCGGGGACGCCCGATCGCGCCGGACACTGCCAGATCGGCGCGTTCACGCAGAATGCCGGCGTCCAAGAGGGCGATGACCTGGCGGTTTACCGTCGCGATCGACAGCGAGGTGACTTGGGCGATGACGTCGCGGCCAATCGGACCGCGCAACCGCACGGCCCGAAACACCGATGACGCGGCGCCGTCGGAGAGTTGTAGCGAGGGCGCCACGACCCGGTGGCGTCCGGGGGATCGCCGCCTGACGGCCGCGAGAGAACTGTGAGAGTGGGAGGTTAAAGATGTTGAGCGCACGTGGGTGTCCTTGTCCGAGTTCCGATGGCGGTCTGGGCCGCGCCACCGTCGCGAGCGCTTGCGGTTCGCTCAGGCGCGGCTGTTTGCGCGGCAACAACACGCGCAGTCTGCGAAACGACACGCAGACAGACAGCCGGACAAGGTGCTGATGTACACACGAGGAATTTAGCACGGTTACTAGAGTTGTTCAGATGAGTCCCGCTGAGCACCCTGTCGCGGTAGTCACCGGAGCCAGCGCCGGGATCGGCGAGGCGACGGCGAGAACCCTTGCTAAGCAAGGCTTTCACGTGGTGGCGGTGGCGCGGCGGGCCGACCGGATCAACGCGCTGGCCGCCGAGATCGGCGGAACGGCAGTTGTCGCTGACGTCACTGACGGGACGGCGGTGGACGAGCTTGCCGGCCGGCTGAGCCGGGTCGACGTGCTGGTCAACAACGCCGGCGGCGCCAAGGGGCTGGAGTCGGTGGCCGAAGCCGACCTGGAGCACTGGCGATGGATGTGGGAGACCAACGTCCTGGGCACGCTTCGGGTCACTCGTGCGCTGCTGCCCAAACTGATCGATTCCGGCGACGGGCTGATCGTCACCATCACTTCGATCGCGGCGATGGAGATCTACGACGGCGGGTCCGGCTACACCGCGGCCAAGCATGCGCAGGGAGCGCTGCACCGCACCCTGCGCGGCGAGCTGCTCGGGAAACCGGTGCGGCTCACCGAGATTGCGCCCGGCGCGGTCGAAACCGAATTCTCGCTAGTGCGCTTCGACGGCGACCAGCAGCGTGCCGACGGCGTCTACACCGGCATCACGCCGTTGACGGCGGCCGACGTCGCCGAGGTGATCGGCTTCGTGGCGTCGCGGCCACCGCACGTCAACCTCGACCAGATCATCATCCGGCCGCGCGATCAGGCGTCAGCTGGCCGGTTCAACCGCCGGGCCCACGGCTAGACGTCGTCGGGGTGCCCGACAGCGTCGGCGCGTCACGCGGGGTGGCTGGTGCGCTGCGCGGAATCGAGACCGGCGACGGCTTGGCTCCCGAGGACGGCGGAAGCGCCGACATCCCGACCCAGGTGTCCCAGGGCACGGCCCAGTCCCAGATGTCGCCGTCGGAGTAGGACAATTCGATCGTGCTACCGGTCACCTCGACTGGGTCGCCGTAGATCGCGCTGCCGAAGTACTGCTGCGCATCACCGGTCGACAGGTTGATGCAGCCGTTGGTCACGTTGGTGTTGCCCTGTGCACCTGCGCTGGACGGGTTGGCGTGGATGAACTCGCCGTTGTTGGAGATCCGCACCGCCCAGCGTTCGTGAATGTGGTTGTAGCCGGCGGCCGGGTTGGACATGTAGAAGTCGGAGTACTTCTCGCTGACCACGTGGATGCCGTTGCGCGTGACGTTCCGCGGCTTGTCGGCTTCGCCGTAGCTGCAGGCGAAGTCCATGATGACGCCCTCGTCGCGAAGCACCTGGATGCGGTGCGACGGAACTTCGGCCTTGACGACCTGCCGGCGACCGATGTTGAAGCTCAGGCTGAAGTCCTGCTTGCCGTAGGCGCCGTCGCCGAATGCCAGCCCGTACAGCTTGGCCTCGACGTTGACCTTGGTGCCGGCCGGGTAGTACTCGCGGCTGCGCCAGTGCACGCGGGCGCCCTGGGCTTCGTCGGGTAGCCATGCCCAGCTGCCCTCCACGGGCGGCTCGGTGGTGACCGTCAGCGCCCGCTCGACGGCGGCCTTGTCGGCGATCGGCGCGTCGAACTGGACGATGATCGGCGTCGCGACGCCGACGGTCTGACCGTCGGCGAGCTGGAACCCGCCGTCGATCACCTTGGTGGGCGCGACCGTGGTGAGCTCGCCCTTCACCGGGACGGCCTTACCGTCGTGGCCGATCGCCGATCCGTTCCAGGTGTACGTCGCGTCGTAGCCGAGCGCCTCGGTGATGGTGTAGATGGTGCGGTCCCGGTTGAGTGCGCCCGCGACCACCTTGCCGGCCGAGTTGCTCAACGCGACGTGCTGGAACCACCCGTCGCGGACCTCGACACTGATCGACGCGGTCGGCAACACCTTGGTGGCCTTGTCGGCCGGCCGGAACGTCACCGCGGCTTCAGCCGGGGGCTTGGCCTTCTCCGACTGCTTGGTCGACCCGCCGAAGCACGCGGCTAACACGTTGGGCGCGAAGACGCCGACCGCCAGGGTCGTCAGGGCCCGGCGCCGGGTTACCGGCGACAAGCCGCGCGCTTTGTCCACGAGAGTCCAAGATACCGGCGGAACTGACCCTGCTCGCGCCACCGCGTCTTACAAGGAGCAGCCGACCAGCACCGGTTCAGGTAACAGTGTGACACCAAACACATCGCGGACCCCGTCGCGCACGGTGCGCGCCAATGCCACCACGTCGGCAGCGCTGGCCCCGCCCCGGTTGGTCAAAGCAAGCGCATGCTTGGTGGACAGCCGACAGCGCGCGTCCTCGTCGGCTGGGTAGCCCTTCCCGAAGCCGGCCTGCTCGACGAGCCAACCCGCGGCAAGTTTGACGCCGCCAGGAGCCGGAAAGTGCGGCACCGGCCGGTCGGCGCTGTCGGCCAGCTCTTGGTAACGCTGCTGTGCGACAACGGGATTGGTGAAGAACGAGCCCACGCTCCAGGTGTCGTGGTCGGCCGGGTCGAGCACCATGCCCTTTCGTGCCCGCAGCGCGAGCACCGCTTCTCGCACCGCCATGGGATCGGCACGCTCGCCGGCCGTGGCGTCCAACGCGGTCACCAACTCGCCGTAGCGCAGCGGTGCACTGCGACCCGAAGTGTCCAGCGCGAACTCCACTTCCAAGACGGTGGCGGCCTGCGAGTGTTTGAGCACACTGGTGCGATAACCGAAACCCAGCTCGCCGGCCGGTGCCCAGCGCACCACCCCGCCGCGCCGGTCCAGCAGCCGAACCCGGGTGATGGTGTCGGCCACCTCGGCTCCGTAGGCGCCGACGTTCTGCACCGGGGTGGCGCCCGCCGAGCCAGGGATGCCCGACAGACACTCAAGCCCCCCCAGGCGGGCGGCGATGGCCGCGACGACCACGTCGTCCCAGACCGCGCCGGCCTCGGCCCGCACGATGTTGCCCTCGACGCTGATGTTGTTGGTGGCCAACCGAACTACGGTCAGATCGGTCAGCGTGTCGGCGATCACCACGTTCGACCCGCCGGCCAACACCAGCAGCCGGCAGCTGTTGTCGTGTCGAGCCTCGGCGTCGAAATGCCGCAGCGTGGCGACGACTTGCTCGGTGCTGATGCAGGTGATCACCCGCGACGCGACCGGACCGACCCGCAACGTGGTCAACGGCGCCGTCGGCACCGCCTCGTCGACGCGCGCACCGGCGAAAACCGTTCCTACATCACCCGGTTTCATGGGACTTGACGGTAGCCTGACCTGCTATGCCGCGTTCGTTCGACATGTCCACCGACTACGGGGTCGGCGTCGAAGAGGTTCTCCGGGCTTTCAGCGAGGAGCAGTACTGGCTGGCCCGGCTCGCCGATTCGGGTGCTGACGACACGACGCTGGATTCGATGCAAATCGGTGGCGCGTCCGGAGACGACGGCAGCATCGACGTGGTCACCACACAAGTGCTGCGCAGCGATCGGCTGCCGGGTGTGGTCAGCCAGTTCCACCGCGGCGATCTGCGCATCCGCCGCGAGGAGCGATGGGAGCCGGTCACCAACGGTGCTGCGACGGCGACGGTTACCGGCTCGATCCTGGATGCGCCGGCGTCGTTGACCGGCACCGCTGTGCTGGAGCCGCTGGCTGATTCGGGCGGGGCGCGGCTGAAGCTCCGGGCCACCGTCGAGGTGCGCGTTCCGCTGGTTGGCGGCAAGCTGGAGAACTTCATCGGCAACCAACTGGTCGAGTTGCTGATCGCCGAGCAGCGTTTCACCACCGTCTGGATCGGCGAAACCGCATAGCAAGATCGCGCTCAGGCGCGGCCTTCGGCGGCGTCGACGGCGCCGTTGAGGAGTTCGCCGATGACCCTTTTCAGCACCGGTGACAAGAGCCAATCAAGACGGGGGATCTTGGGTGTCGACCGTAGGTGCCAGCTGACCTCGGTTCCGGTGCCGACCTCGCGCAACTCGACAGTGCCGACATGATCCCGGACTGGCGCGCCGGAGACCATCTTGTACGCATAAACCGTCGGTCGCTGATACTCGATGATCTCTTCGACGATTGGGGGTCCGAGCGCTTCGAGGCGTCTGACCGCGCCGACACCGTTCGGCGCGGGGGTTCCTTCACGATCCAGCGTGCTGCGACGGACCGCCCACACATAGTCCGCGATCCCGCGGTGGTTGGTCAGGGCGTCGAACACCGTCTCGATCGGCGCCGTCGTGGTCCGCGTGAGAGTGAACTCGGTCATCGGCCCGCCACGCTCTTCAATACTCCGTTGTCCACCTTCAATACCCCGTTGTCCACCGTCATGTTTCCTCTCCTTCGCAAGGTCAGTGAATTCTGGCACGCGACCCGCCGCGCCCGGCTACGCCGCGCTTGCGATCACCCTCACCCAATCCGGGCGACCCGCCGCGCCCGGCTACGCCGCGCTTGCGATCACCCTCACCCAATCCGGGCGACCCGCCGCGCCCGGCTACGCCGCGCTTGCGATCACCCTCACCCAATCCGGGCGACCCGCCGCGCCCGGCTACGCCGCGCTTGCGATCACCCTCACCCAATCCGGGCGACCCGCCGCGCCCGGCTACGCCGCGCTTGCGATCACCCTAGGCTTGCCTCATGCGGATTGCCGTGGCACAGATCCTCAGCGGCACTAACCCGGCCGACAACCTGCAGCTGGTGCGGGATTACACCGGGCGGGCCGCCGATGCCGGCGCCTCGTTGGTGGTGTTCCCGGAGGCGACGATGTGCCGATTCGGGGTCCCGCTGGCGCCGATCGCCGAGACCGTCGACGGGCCCTGGGCCGACGGTGTTCGCGCGATCGCCGCCGAGGCAAACATCACAGTGGTCGCGGGCATGTTCACCCCGGCCGACCATGGGCGGGTCGCCAACACGCTGCTTGCCGTGGGTCCGGGCACACCGAACCAACCCGACACCCATTACGACAAGATTCACCTCTACGACGCGTTCGGGTTCACCGAGTCGCGCACCGTGGCACCGGGACGCGAGCTGGTGGTGATCACCGTCGACGGCGTCGATGTTGGGCTGACTACCTGCTACGACCTTCGCTTTCCCGAACTGTTCACCACGCTGGCCCGCCGCGGCGCCGAGTTGATCATTGTCAGCGCGTCGTGGGCTGCCGGCCCCGGAAAGCTCGAGCAGTGGACGCTGCTGGCCCGCGCCCGGGCACTGGACTGCACGAGCTACATCGTCGCGGCAGGGCAGGCCGACCCCGGCGAACCGCTGGCCTCGAGCGCACCGACCGGGGTCGGCGGCAGCCTGGTGGTTTCGCCGTTCGGCGACGTAGTGGCCTCAGCGAAAGCCGACCCGCAGCTACTGGTCACCGACCTCGCCCTCGAGCAGGTGGCGAAGGCCCGCAAGACTATCGCGGTGCTAGGCAACCACTCAGCGGCCGCTCATGCCGATAAGGCAGAATCGCCCGGGTGACGAATCCACAGGGACCCCCGCAGCAGGACCCGTCCATGTGGGCTCGTCCCAGCCACAATTCGCCCACCCAGCAGGCGCCGCAGGCCGATCTCTCGCATGAACCACCAGCCCCGCCGGCTCCGCAGACGTTTCCGCCGCCCGCCCATGAATACCCGCTCACCACGCCTTTCGGCCAGCCTCCGCAGGACGGCGCAGCACCCGTGAAAACCAAACGCCGCTTCCGCGGTGACCCCGTGTCGATCATCCTGGTTCTGGTCATCGTGGCGGCGCTGGGCATCGCCGGTCTGATCGGCGGCGAAATCTACGCCCGCAACCGCGCCAGCAGCGTCGTGGCCGCAGCGACCGAATGCGTGGTGCAGGACCAGGCCAAGGTGTCCTTCGGCCCAAGCCCATTCCTGTTGCAGCACTTCACCGGCCACTACCGCGACATCTCGATCCACACTGCGGGACACCAACTCCGCAACGCCAAGGGCATGACGGCCGACATCAACATCAACGACGTCGACCTGCACGGCAACGCCGACTCCAAGGGCACCATCGGCGCGCTGGATGCCGCCATCAGCTGGACGTCGGCGGGCATTCAGGAGACCGTGCAGGATTCCATCCCGTTCATCGGTGGCCTGGTCAACAGCGTCGACACCAACCCCGATGCCGGCACCATCGTGCTCAGCGGAGCGCTCGGCTTGGGCAGCGTCACCGTCAAGCCGCAGACCGTCGACGGCGAGCTGACGCTGCAGGTCGTCAAGGTGACCGCGATGGGCGCCATAGTTCCGCGCGAGACTGCGCAGACAGCGCTGAACACCTTTACCTCGGCGCTGATCAAAGACTATCCACTGGGTATTCGCGCCGACAGCGTGCAGGTCACCAATGACGGTGTGGTGGCACACTTTTCGACGCGTAACGCGTCGATACCAGCGGCCCAGACCAACCCTTGCTTCACCCATGTATAGCGCAGGTAGCTGATGACGAATCCACAAGATCCCGGCAACGACCCGTCGGAAAGAGGTCGTCCGCCCAAGCCGGCCGGGCCGCCCAACCGGGGCTTCCCGCCGCGCCGTCAGCCCCCGGTGCCGTCGGAGTCACCGACACACCACATCCGGCTGCCCGGCCGCCCGCACCAGCCACCCCCTCGTGACGTCCCCCGACCGCAGCAGCCCGGGCCCCCGCCCGGCCGGCCCCCACAACAACCGGGTCCCCCGCTGAACCGGCCGCCGCAACAGCCGGGTCTGCCACCCAACCCGCGGCCGCAGCAGCCAGATTTCGCACCTCATCCACACGAAGAGCTGACCACCCGGATATCGATACCCACCCCACCGCCGCCGCCCTCGGACACGCCGGCAAAGCGCGGACGTGGGTTTTTCGCCAACCGGACTTCGCTGCTGTTGATCTTGCTGATCGCGGCGCTGCTGGTGATCGCAGTGCCGGTCGGCGGGGAACTGTACGCCCGCCACGTCGCGAGCAGCACGGTGGCAAACGCGGTGCAGTGCGAGGTGCAAGACAGCGCCAGCGTGTCCTTCGCCGGAATGCCCCCGGTGCTGTGGCAGTACCTCACCAAGGACTACGCCGACATCTCGGTGCAGACCGGGGGCAACCAGGTGCGCGCAGCCAAAGGCATGAAGGTGACCTTTGACATCCACGACGTTAAGTTAAACAACACCAACAACTCTCAGGGCACCATCGGGTCGCTGAACGGCACCATCACTTGGTCCACGGATGGCATCAAGCAGTCGATTCAGGACGCCGTTCCGGTGCTCGGCAAGTTCGTCACCGGCGACGTCACCGCCAACCCCGGTGACGGCACCGTTGAACTGAAGGGCCTGTTGGACAGCGCCACCGTCAAGCCGCAGATCGTCAATAACGGGCTGTCCTTGAAGGTGGTCAGCTTGACTGCGCTGGGCTCCAAGATGTCAACGGATGCCGTCCAAAAGGACCTGGACGACCTTACGTCGAAAGCGACCCAGAACTATCCGCTGGGCATCCACGCCGACAGCGTGAAGGTCACCGACAGCGGGGTGCAGGCCACGTTCTCGACCAGCAACGCCACCATCCCGTCGGGCGGCGGCGGCAGCCAGGATCCCTGTTTGGCCAACCTCTGACGTCTAACCCAGACCGTCGAGGACGGCGCGGGTGCCCGATAGTCCCAGCCGGGTAGCGCCCGCATCGAGCATCGCGAGGGCGGCGTCGGCAGTGCGGATGCCGCCGCTGGCCTTGATCCCCAGCCGTCCGCCGACGGTGTCGGCCATCAGCGCGACAGCAGCCACCGATGCGCCGCCGGCGGGATGAAAACCCGTCGAGGTCTTCACAAAATCCGCGCCGGCGTCCTCTGCGGCACGGCAGACGTCGGCCAGTGTTCGTTCGTCGGCAAGCGTTAACAGTGCGGCCGACTCGACGATCACCTTGAGCACGGCACCGGGCACGGCGGCGCGCACCACCGCGATGTCTGACCGCACGGCGTCCAGGTCGCCGGCGACCGCCGCGCCGACGTCGATGACCATGTCGATCTCGTCGGCGCCGGATTCCACGGCCTGCACCGCTTCGCGCGCCTTCAGTTCTGGAACATGCTTGCCGGACGGGAAACCCGCGACCGCGGCGACTCGCACCCCCGCGTGGGTTGCATTGGGCACCATCGACGGCGAGACGCAGACGGCGTAGACGCCCAGCGCTGCGGCTTCATCGGCGACCGCAGCCACCTCGGCAGCGGTGGCCTCGGGTTTGAGCAGGGTGTGGTCGACGAGAGCGGCCACCTGCTCGCGGGTCAGTCGGTCGGGCATCAGAACGGCTCGCGTCCGCCACCGGGATTGCAGCCGGAGCTGACCATCGTCGGGTCATCGACGACCGGCCGCCATGGCTCCAGATTCCAGCTGGCCTTGCCCGGTTGGAGAACCTCGGCAAACTCCCAATGACAGAGGAACTGATCGTGCATGCCGGGGGTGCCAGCATCGGGCGCCTGCGCGAGCACCTCGGCCCAGGCCTCGTCGGCCTCGGGACCCGCCGATCCGAGTTGCCTGGCGGCCGCGCGTCCGGTTCTCGTCGGATACACCCGCAGGGTGGGCAGCCGATCCCACTGCGCCCATTGGGTGTGGTCGACAAACGGCGGCGGGTAGGACAGCGCGCTCGAGCCCGCGGAGCCCGGATCAGCGGACGCGGGAGCAACACCCACCAGCGCGCTGATTACCGTCGCGGCGAGGATCAAAGCTCGCACGGCGCTATCGCGACTTGCCCTGAATCTCAAGAAGCTTGGGCCGCACGTCAACCAAGTAGACACCTGCCGCGCATGCGCCGATGGTCGCCCCTAATGCGCTGAGCATCATGGTCAGCGGCACCGAGGCACCCAAGATCAACAACCACACCGGCTTGGTCATCTTGTCGGCGGCCGTGTAGGCGTCGGGCCGCTGCATCGCCGCGTGCACGAAGGCGTAGAGCGCCGTCATCGCCACGGCAACCTGCAAGACCAAAACGACGCTATTCACGAGGTTCACGCATCAAGCGTAAGCGGGCGGCGCCGAAAACGTCGACTCCGAGTCGCCCGAACGGGCAACTCGGAGCCGAGGAGTAAGCCGGTCCGCGCTGCCCGGTCAGGCAACGCGGACCGCCGGATTACTTCTGGGTGACCTTCTTGGCCGGAGCCTTCTTCGCCGGAGCCTTCTTGGCCGGGGCCTTCTTGGCCGGCGCTTTCTTGGCGACGGCCTTCTGAGCCTTCTTCGCGCCCGCGTCCGTCTTCTTGGGCAGCTCAATGCCGACCAACTTGGCGGCGCGCTCGCCGACCGCGCGGGTCTGCGACGCAACCGTGCCCAGGGCCTCCTGGGTCAGCTCGACCGCCTGGTCGACGTAGCCCTCGGCACGCGCCGAGGCGTCGTCGAGACCGGACTGGCTGCGCAACCGCTCGAGGGCGGCCTCGCCGCGCTCCACCAGCTCGGCGTAGCGAGAGGTCGCCGCCTCGACATAGCCTTCCGCGGCGCTGCGCAGCTCATCGGCGGTGAACCGCTCGCGCAGCTCGCGCAGCTGCTCGGGCACGTCCTCCTGCAGCTTGTTCAGCCGGGCACGGCTCCCCTCGACCCGGCTGCGGGTGTCCGAGCGGGTCTCCTCGGCGCGCTCGCGCAGCTCGACCAGCAGTTCGTTGACCGTGGCCAGGGCCAGGTCGGCGGCGCCCAGCGCGGCAAGCAGCGGGGCCTTGAGATCGTCAATGGTTGGGTTTTCCGCCATGGTGTTTCCTTTCGTGGTTTTCTGTCGTGTCAATTGGTTGGCAGGGTTGTCCCGGTCTAAGCAGGCGCGGTCTCCTCCCGGGCAGCTTCGTTCTGTTGGACGAAGGACGTATAGATGTCCAGTAGGACTTGCTTCTGCCGCTCGGTGATCGCCGTGTCGATCACGATGGCGTCGCGGACTTCGCTGGACTCGCTGGGTTCGAGGATCCCGGCCTGCACATAGAGAACCTCGGCGGAGACCCGCAGCGCCTTGGCGATCTGGTTGAGCACATCAGCGGACGGCTTACGCAATCCACGCTCGATCTGGCTGAGATACGGATTGCTGACACCGGCTTTTTCCGCCAATTGCCGCACCGATACCTGCGCCGCCTCACGCTGTGTCCTGATGAAACTTCCAATGTCGGACGCAGCAGTCGTCACCACAGCGGCAAGCTTTTCCTCTTGCGCCAAATCGGCTCCTTGCGGCAACGCGTCGATGGTCGGTACGAACGCGCCCCACAGTAAAACCTAGTGCTAACTTTTGCAAGCACTAGTTAGCAGCGCTCAGAACAGCAGGTGCGCAATCGCGTAGATGACCAGCCCCGCCAGCGAGCCCACCACGGTGCCGTTGATCCGGATGAACTGCAGGTCACGGCCAACATGCAGCTCGATACGCCGGCTGGCCTCATCGGCATCCCAGCGCTCGATGGTGTCGGTAATAATCGCGGTGATCTCGACCCCGTACTGGGCGACCAGGTGCTCAGCGGCCCGCACGATCCAGTTGTCCACCTTGTCCCGCAGCTCGGCATCGTCTCGCAGTGACTCGCCGATGCGCATCACCGCGTCGACAACGCGACTGCGCAACGCACTGGACGGGTCGTCCACACCCTCGAGCACCAGGCGTTTGAGCGTCTTCCAGGCCGTCGCGGCGGCGTTGGTGACCTCCTCGCGGGCCATCAACTGCTCCTTGACCGCCTCGGCCCGCGCGATCGTCGCGTCGTTGTTCTGCAGGTCGTCAGCGAACTCGAAGAGAAAGCGGGTCGCCGACCGGCGCAGTTCGTGATCGGGATTGCGGCGCACCTTGTCGGTGAAGTCCATCAGCTCACGGTGGATGCGGTCGCCGACGAGATGGTCGATGAAGCGCGGCGACCAGGTCGGCGAATCACGCTCGACGACCCGCTGGATGACCTCTCCGGCATTCAACGACCACTGAAATGCCCGGTCGGCCAGCAACTGGATCAGAGCCTCCTGCCGGTGCTCGGCAAGTAGCGTGGCCAACACCCGGCCCACCGGCGGACCCCACTGCGGCTCGGCGATGCGCCGCACGATCATCCGATCGATCACCTGCTGGACGTCCTCGTCGCGCAGCAACTCCACCAGTACCCGTAGCACAGTGGCCGACTCCGCGGCGACCCGTTGGGCATGCGAAGCGTCCGACAGCCACTTGCCCAAGCGGCCCGGGATCTGCGCGTCGCGGAGTTTGGTCTGCACCACCTGCGGCGACAGGAAGTTTTCTCGCACGAAGGTGCCGAGGCCCTCGCCGAGTTGGTCCTTCTTGCGCTTGATGATCGCGGTGTGCGGGATGGGTATGCCCAATGGGTGCTTGAACAACGCGGTCACCGCGAACCAGTCCGCGAGCGCACCGACCATGCCGGCCTCCGCGGCGGCCCCCACATAGCCCACCCAGGTGGCGGTCATACCGATGGATTGCGCCCAACGGCAACCGAGGAACACGCCGGTGGCACCGACCAAAAAGCTCAGCGCCACGACTTTCATCCGCCGCAATGCCCGAAGCCGCTCGGCGTCGGCCTGCGGGTCGGCCCCGGCGAATGATTCCGCGAAGGATGCGGGTTTGCTTGGCTCCCCCGGCGGCAGCTTCACCACATCCGGCCGGTCCGTCGGCAGGCGCCGCGGATCGGCTCGGTGTTTGGGCCCCGGATTGGCTCTCCCGTTCAGGTCGACTGCCACCCCACCATCATCCGCTATTGACGTTGCTGTTCGGTGACGATGCAGATCGGATGCGGCTCCCCGGTCGTGCGCGAGGGGCCGCATATTTTGCGTGGTTACTGTTACCGGCCCGATGGCAAAACGCTGTTGTCTGAGCTACAGGCCGAGAAACTGCCGTCGATTAGTCGTACTATTGAAAAGTATCTAGAGACATCTAGAGATGGGGATTCCGCAATAGTGGCGCAACAGGTCCCGACCGGGACGCCAAAGACCGATGGCCGGAAGCGACGTTGGCATCGGCACAAAGTGGAGCGCCGCAATGAGCTGATCGACGGCACGATCGAAGCGATCCGGCGACGTGGCCAATACGTGAGCATGGACGAGATCGCTGGTGAGATCGGAGTCTCCAAAACCGTGCTCTACCGCTACTTCGTCGACAAGAACGATCTGACCACCGCGGTGACGATGCGGTTCGCGCAGATCACGCTGATCCCCAACATGGCCAAAGCACTGTCGTCGAATCTGGACGGCTTCGATCTCACCCGGGAGATCATTCGGGTCTACGTCGAGACGGTGGCCTCCGAACCGGAGCCGTACCGGTTCGCGATGGCGAACAACTCGGCCGGTAAGAACAAGGTGGTCGCGGACTCCGAGCGCATCATTGCCCGCATGCTCGCGGTGATGCTGCGCCGCCGCATGCGGCCCGCGGGGATGGACCTCGGGGGCGTGGAGCCGTGGGCCTACATGATCGTCGGCGGTGTACAGCTGGCCACCCACTCGTGGCTGTTGGACCCTCGAATGACCGCCGACGAGTTGATCGACTACCTGACCATGCTGAGTTGGAGCGCGCTATGCGGGATCGTCGAGGTCGGCGGCTCGCTGGAGAAGTTCCGCGGTCAACCGCATCCGTCGCCAATCGTGCCTCCGCTCTCCCACTAGCCAGCTAGGTTGGCGCCATGGGTTGCGACGGCGACGATGCTGAGCAAAGCGAAGTGGAGGAGCGGCGCCATGAGTGACGTGACGGTCCGCTCCCGATTCAGCTCCTGGGCGTACGCCCTGCGCACCACCAACCCGCCTCCGGACAGGCCGGTCGACGCCGTTACCCGATGGCTCGTCGTTACGCGCGCGGCGGTGCTGCCGATGACGCTGTTCGCCGGACTGGTCGCCGCGCTGCTAGCAGTGGGAAAGTCCGGATTGGACTGGCGCTGGCTCATTCTCGCCATCGTCGGAATCTTATTGGCGCACACCGCCAACAACTTGATGAACGACCTCTACGACACCCAGACCGGCACCGACACTGCCACTTACCCGCGGGCCCTCTACGCCCCGCACCCTGTCCTGTCCGGTTTGGTCAGCCGCCGCACCCTGCTGATCGCGATTGGCCTGGTGAACCTGGCCGACCTGGCAATCCTGATCGTGCTGACCTGGGCCCGCGGCTGGCCTGTGGTGGCGTTCGCGGTGTCCGGGTTCGTGCTGAGCGTCGCCTATACGGCGCCGCCGGTGCGGCTGAAAAAGCGTGGCCTGGGCGAGCCGGACGTGCTGGTGGTCTGGGGTCCGCTGATGGTCTGCGGCACGTACTACTCGGCGGTCGGCAACGTCGGCTGGGACGTCCTGCTGGCGTCACTGCCCTACGGCCTGCTGTGCACGACAGTGCTGATGGGAAAGCACATCGACAAAATCCCGTACGACGAGCCCATGGGTATCCGCACGCTGCCGGTGATCTTCGGCGAAGCACGGGCCCGCGCGGTGACGCTCGGGATGATGGTCGGGTTCTACCTGCTGGTCGTGGCGGCGGTGCTGGCAAAGGCGATGCCGTGGCCGGCACTGGTCGTCGTGCTGGCGCTGCCCCGGCTGGTCAAAGTGTGGCCGCGCTTCCGCCGCCCGCCGCCTGACGAACCGCCGGCCGGATTCCCGGTGTGGCCACTGTGGTACGCGGCGCTGGCCTGGGTGCACGTCCGCCAAGCGGGGGCCTTGCTGGTGGTGGGCCTGGCGATCGGCGCGCTGCTGCCCGCCCTTTGACCGCCCTCAGCTCCGACAGCGTTGCCGCTCAACGCAACTCGAAGCAGACGCGCAGCTTCTGAACTTCGCGGAACCTAGTAGGAGTAGAAGCCCTTGCCGGATTTCTTGCCCAGCAAGCCCGCCTCCACCATCCGGAGCAACAGGGGTGGCGCGCCGTATTGCGGGTCTTTGAACTCTTGATACATCTTGTCCGCTATCAGGTTCAGGGTGTCCAGGCCGACCAGATCGGATAGCCGCAGCGGGCCCATCGGGTGCGAAAGCCCTGCGACGACAGCCTTGTCGACATCTTCGACGGTGGCAAAGCCGGCCTCGACCATCCGGATCGCCGAAAGCAGGTAGGGCACCAGCAACGCGTTCACGACGAAGCCGGATCGATCCGAGCACCGCACGACTTGCTTTCGCAGCACCCCGCTGGCGAATTCTTCGGTGCGAGCGGCCGCGGCTTCGTCGGTGACCAGCGTGCTGACCAACTCCACCAATGGCAGAACCGGGACCGGGTTGAAGAAATGCAGGCCCAGCACGCGGCCGGGATTGGCGGTGGCAGCCGCCAGCTTCATGATCGGGATGCTCGACGTGTTGGACGCCAGCACAGCGTCCGGGTCGGTGATTACGCGATCCAGTTCGGCGAAAACACCGGCTTTGACGGACTCATCCTCCAGGATGGCCTCGATGACCAACTGTCGATCGGCCAGGTCGGCCAAATCGGTGGTGAAGTTCAGCTTGCCGACGGCAGCGTCGCGCTCGCGCTCGGTGATCTTCCCCGCGCTGACGCCGCGCTCGACCGATTTGACGATCCGATTGCGCCCCGCCGTGGTGAGGGCCTCGGTCGGCTCGTAGACGAGCACGTCCACGCCTGCCCGCGCCGAAACTTCGGCGATGCCGGCGCCCATTTGACCGGCCCCGATGACGCCCACTCGTTCGATTGACACTTTGCTCCCTGGGCTTCTTTTGGCTCCTGCAGTCCTATTGACCGGCGGATGGCAACAGGCCCCGCCCAGGTTCGCTGGGCGGGGCCTGTGCTGTCAACTTCGCGGGATCAAGCCGCTCAGAAGTTCTTGTTTACCGCTCGTCCTCAGTGGCTTCGGCTATCGGTTCCACCTCACCTCGCAGCTGACGCTGCTCGGCTCAGTGGAACTGACCCTCTTCGGTCGAGCCGGCCAGCGCGGTCGTCGACGACGTCGGGTCGACGGTGGTCGCGATCCGGTCGAAGTAACCGGCACCGACCTCGCGCTGGTGCTTGGTCGCGGTGTAACCGCGCTCCTCGGCCGCGAACTCGCGCTCCTGCAGCTCGACGTATGCGCTCATCTGGTTGCGTGCATAGCCGTAGGCCAGATCGAACATCGAGTAGTTCAGCGCGTGGAAGCCGGCCAGCGTGATGAACTGGAACTTGAAGCCCATCGCGCCGAGCTCCTTCTGGAACCGAGCGATGGTCGAGTCGTCAAGGTGCTGCTTCCAGTTGAACGACGGCGAGCAGTTGTACGCCAGCAGCTGGTCGGGGAACTCGCTCTTGACACCCTCGGCGAACCGGCGGGCCAGGTCGAGATCCGGGGTGCCGGTCTCCATCCAGATCAGGTCGGAGTACGGCGCGTAGGCCTTGGCCCGGGCGATGCAGGGCTCGAGGCCGTTGCGCACCCGGTAGAAGCCCTCGGAGGTGCGCTCGCCCGTGATGAACGGGCGGTCGCGCTCGTCGACGTCCGAGGTGATCAGCGTGGCGGCTTCGGCGTCGGTGCGGGCGATGACGACGGTCGGCGCATCGGCGACGTCGGCCGCGAGGCGGGCCGAGGTCAGCGTGCGGATGTGCTGCTGGGTCGGGATCAGCACCTTGCCACCGAGGTGGCCACACTTCTTCTCCGAGGCCAGCTGGTCCTCCCAGTGCGAGCCGGCGACACCGGCTGCGATCATGGCCTTCTGCAGCTCGTAGACGTTGAGCGCGCCACCGAAGCCGGCCTCACCGTCGGCGACGATCGGGGCCAGCCAGTTCTCGATGGACGTGTCGCCCTCGACCGTGGCGATCTGGTCGGCGCGCAGCAGCGCATTGTTGATCCGGCGGACCACCTGCGGCACCGAGTTGGCCGGGTACAGACTCTGGTCCGGGTAGGTGTGGCCGGACAAGTTGGCGTCGCCGGCAACCTGCCAGCCCGACAGGTAGATGGCCTTCAGGCCTGCGCGCACCTGCTGCACCGCCATGTTGCCGGTCAGTGCGCCGAGCGCGTTGACGAATTCCAGGTCGTGCAGCTGGCTCCACAGCACCTCGGCGCCGCGGCGGGCCAGGGTGGCCTCCTCGACGACGCTGCCCTGAAGGGCGACGACATCGGCGGGGGTGTAGGTGCGGGTGACGCCCTTCCAGCGCGGGTTGGTGTCCCAGTCCTTCTGGATCTGTTCGGCGCTCTTCGGCGTGCCAACGCTCGACATGGCGCTGCTCCTATCGTCGGTGATCTCAGGATCAGAATTTCCAGGCCTGTTAAGGCCCTCAGCATCTTAACTCTTCTGCTAACACGAAGATGGCACAGGTTAGCTTCGCAGGTCCACCCATTTACGTTGCCAATTTTGGCTAGGGTCTGGCCGCTTTTTGCTAAGCCTGCAAAGGTGCCTCACAACTGAAACGGTTCAGTTACTACCGGCCGGTAACATGAATTCGCAGGTCAGGGCGGGCGTTTACGTAACGGCCGTACTGTTAGAGCGAGAAGATGGCCGCGACCGCTTTGGTCTCGTCGCCGACTGCGTATGTGAGCGTTCTAACAGTGCGATCAGCCAGCTCGGCGCCGAAGCGATCGGTCGATCCGGGCGGATGTACGTGCGCGATGATCTCCAGTTTGTCGCCCAGCGCCACCGCAGCATCGTGCTCGATGGTCACCCGCAGCGGCGCTTTCAGCAATTCCGGGGACGCCGCGAGGTAGTCCTCGACGACGCTCCAATACACGGAGTTGTTCATGTGGTCGAAGAAGTCAATGTCGGTGAATCGAACCGGAAACTCGTGAATCTCCGCGGCGTCCTCACGACTGCCCGCTTTCAGATAGGGCTTCCACCGCAGCCGGTCGACATCGGTGGTGCGTCGCAGGCCCTCGAGAAAGTCGTCGGCGATGCGTGCCGGCGTCTGGGTATCCCGGTTGAAGTTGATCCAAAACGCCTCCGACTCCAACAAGCCGCCCTTGCGACCGTCGATGCGGACCCGCATCTCACACCACCGGTTCGATGTTCCCGAACACCACCGGCGCATCCGAAGCATGTCGCTGAACTCGATCGGACGGATCAGGTCGATCATCGTCCGACGGACGATCCAGAGCGGATGGGTTTCCTCAAACCCCATCTCGCGCAACTGATCCTGGCCAATGTCCACGATATGGCGGGCGGCAGCGTCGCAGCGCAGGCGACCTTCGCGGTCGATGTCGCCGACGCGCAGCGGCCATTCCCGGTCGAAGACGTCGGGATGGCCGTCCGGGACCGGCATCATCACTTTCTCCAGGCTCACGGCGTCACTCCCCGATCCGTCGTGTTGCTAGACGGCTAGCTAGGTTTCCCCAATCGAGAATCATGCCAAACTTCCTTGCTACGGGGCTAATCCGGAACGTATGCGAATCCTGCTAACCGTGTCTTCGCAACGCGGGTACCCTGTGCAGATGTCCAAGACCTTCGTCGGGTCGCGTGTTCGGCAGCTACGCAGCGAGCGCGGATTCAGCCAGGCCGCGCTGGCGCAGATGCTGGACATCTCGCCGAGCTATCTCAACCAGATCGAGCACGACGTCCGGCCGCTGACCGTCGCGGTGCTGCTGCGGATCACCGAGGTCTTCGGGGTCGACGCGACGTTCTTCGCCTCGCAAGATGACACCCGGCTGGTCGCCGAACTGCGGGAGGTGACCATGGACCGCGATCTGGACATCAAGGTCGACCTGCCCGAGGTCGCCGAGATCGTCAACGGGCACCCGGGGTTTGCCCGCGCCATGGTCAACCTGCACCGCCGCTACCGGATCACCACCGCGCAGCTGGCCGCCGCCACCGAGGAGCGGTTCTCCGATGGAAGCGGCAGCGGTTCGATCACGATGCCGCACGAAGAGGTGCGCGATTACTTCTACCAGCGCCAGAACTATCTGCACGAGTTGGACACTGCCGCCGAGGATCTGACCACCCGGATGCGCATGCATCACGGCGACCTGGTCGGCGAGTTGTCTCGCCGCCTCACCGAGGTGCACGGCATCCACATCAACAAGCGCATCGACCTCGGTGACACCGTGCTGCATCACTATGACCCCGCGACCAAGACGCTCGAGATCAGCAACCACCTCTCGTCTGGCCAGCAGGTGTTCAAGCTGGCCGCCGAGCTGGCGTATCTGGAGTTCGGCGACCTCATCGACGCCCATGTCACCGACGGCAAGTTCACCAGCGACGAGTCCCGCACGCTGGCGCGGCTCGGGCTGGCCAACTACTTCGCGGCGGCGGTGGTGCTGCCCTACCGGCAGTTCCACGACGTCGCGGAGAACTTCCGCTACGACATCGAGCGACTCTCGGCGTTCTACTCGGTGAGCTACGAGACCATCGGCCACCGGCTGTCCACGCTGCAGCGGCCCTCGATGCGCGGCGTGCCGTTCTCGTTCATCCGCGTCGACCGGGCCGGAAACATGTCAAAACGTCAGTCGGCCACCGGTTTTCATTTCTCCTCCAGCGGCGGCACCTGCCCGCTGTGGAACGTATACGAGACCTTCGCCAACCCGGGCAAGATCCTGGTGCAGATCGCTCAGATGCCCGACGGACGCAACTACATGTGGGTGGCACGCACCGTGGAGCGGCGGGCATCGCGGTATGGTCAGCCCGGTAAAACCTTCGCGATCGGGCTGGGCTGCGAGCTCCGGCACGCTCACCGGCTCGTGTACTCGGAAGGACTCGACTTGTCCGGCGACATCGCCACACCGATCGGCGCGGGCTGCCGGGTCTGCGAGCGCGACAACTGCCCGCAGCGGGCGTTCCCCGCGCTGGGCCGGGCACTCGATCTCGACGAACACCGCAGCACAGTCTCGCCTTATTTGGTGAAGCAGGCATGAGTAGCAGCCAGGTGGGCCGGATCCCGTCCTCGAGGAGGATTCGAGATCTCGGCCTAGTCAACTGGATTGTGGGAAAGTTCGCCGCCCGTACGGTTGGCGCGCCCCAGATGCACCTGTTCGGCACGCTGGGTCAACACAAGCGACTGTTCCTGGCGATGATGCCCTATTCCGGCGCACTGCTGCGTGGTCGGCTGCCCACCATTGACACCGAGTTGGTGATCTTGCGCGTCGCGCATCTGCGGTCCTCGGAATACGAGCTGCAGCAGCACCGCCGGCTGGGCCGTCGCCGCGGGCTCGACGACCAGACCCAGAACAGTATCTTCGCCTGGCCGAACGACTCGGACCGGCTCACGCCCCGCCAGCAAGCGCTGCTGTCGGCGACCGATGAGTTTATTCACAACCGCTCAATCAGCGATGAAACCTGGCAGCGACTCTCCGCGCACCTCGATCGGCGCCAACTCATCGAATTCTGCATGCTGGCAGGCCAATACGACGCTCTGGCCGCGACGATGTCGGCTCTGGAGATCCCGCTGGACCACCCTCAGTAGCGGCCGGTCACAAGTAGCTGTCGGCCAGCACGCCCAACGACAGCAGAACGGGAAGAACCGGCGACGCGAAGGCGAACGTCGCCAGCAGGAAGTTTCCCCGTCGCCGCAGCCGCTGTCCCCACAGCACCGCGGCCACCGCGAACGCCGCCGAGACGATCAACACGACCAGTCCCCACAGGCTCACCGTGGTGAGGGCATCTCCGATCGAAATCGCCACCAGCCACAGAACATAACCGGTCAGCACACCGCCAATCGCGGCCCAAATCGATTCGGCCCGCACCGCTTTAGATTTGACCACCCCGCCATGGTATCGCTCGTCGCCCGAGCGTCATAGACCGGCGCATCGGCGTCAGAAGTTGATCATGTGGCCGGTCAGGCCGTGGAAGCATTCCTGCAGCGCCTCCGACATCGTCGGGTGGGTATGGACGTTGCGCGCCAATTCGTTTGCGGTCAGGTCCCACTTCTGCGCTAACGTCAGCTCGGGCAGCAACTCGGCCACATCGTGGCCGACCAGGTGCCCACCCAGTAGTTCGAGGTGCTTGGCATCAGCGACCAGCTTCACGAAGCCACTCGGGTCGCCGACACCGTGCGCTTTGGCGTTGGCGGTGAACGGGAATTTGGCCACCACCACGTCATAACCCTCGTCGCGGGCCTGCTGCTCGGTGAGCCCGAAGCTCGCCACGTTCGGCTGGCAGAATGTCGCGCGTGGGAGCATACGGTAGTCACCGAGAGCCAAAGTTTCTGCGCCGGCGATGGTTTCGGCCGCCACCACGCCCTGTGCCTCGGCGACGTGCGCCAGTTGCAGCAACCCGGTGACATCGCCGATGGCGTAGACGTGGTCGACGTTGGTGCGCATGTAGTCGGTGATCCCGATGGCCTTGCGGTCGGTCAGCACGACCCCGGCCTTGTCGAGCCCGTAGCCGCCGACGTTGGGCGTAAAGCCAATGGCCTGCAACACTTTCTGGGCCTTGAGGTCCTCTGATTTACCGTCCTTGCTGACGGTCACGGTTACCACGGAACCATCGTCGGCGATCGACTCGACTTTGGTGCCGGTGAGAATCTTGACGCCGAGCTTCTTGAACTGCTTCTCGATCTCCTTTGAGGCATCAGCGTCTTCGTTGGGCAGCGCCCGCGGCAAGAACTCGACTATGGTCACCTCGACACCGTAGTTCTTCAGCACGTAGCCGAACTCGATGCCGATGGCCCCGGCGCCCGCGATGACGATCGACTCGGGCAGCTCTCGGGACAGGATCAGTTCCTCGTAGGTGACCACATTCTCCGACAGCGAGGTACCGGGGACCAGCCGGGTGCTGCTGCCGGTGGCGATGATGACGTTGTCGAAGGTGACCGTGTCAGTTCCGCCGTCGTTGAGCTCGACCGAGAGTGTGTGGGCGTCGGTAAACCTGCCGTAGCCGTGGATTTCGGTGATCTTGTTCTTCTTCATCAAGAAATGCACGCCGGCAACCCGGCCATCGGCCACCTTGCGGCTTCGGTCGTAGGCGACGCCGTAGTCGAATGTCACCTCGCCGTTGATGCCAAAAGTCTTGGCTTCCTTATTGAAGATCTGCGCGAGCTCGGCATTGCGCAGCAACGCCTTGGACGGGATGCAGCCGACGTTGAGGCACACGCCGCCCCAGTATTTCGGTTCGATGACGGCGGTATTCAGTCCCAACTGCGCGGCGCGGATGGCCGCTACGTATCCGCCGGGTCCGGCTCCGAGTACGACGACGTCATAGTGGGTCACGGCCACCACCCTAGTGGCCGTGCACCCGTTCAACCCGACCGACTGGACATCCCAACTACCAGACGGTACGGGTGAGGAAAAACAGCGATGTGCGCTACCGCGCACGTGCGACGGTCCGCGATTTCGAGGCCAGGACGGCGAGGGCCGAAGAGGGCAGTACGACGAGGGCGGAATCGTGCGTCGCACATGCCGATCGTCTTAAGCCCCCGACCCCTCCAGCCTTAGTAAGTGGATGAGCTGGTCGCGGTCATCGATACCAAGCTTGGCGAAGATGCGGTAGAGGTGTCCCTCCACCGTCCGCACCGAGACGAACAGCCGGTCGGCGACCTCACGGTTGGACCAGCCGGCCACGACTAGCATCGCGATCTCGCGTTCACGGTCGGTGATGGGCAGCGGCCGCGCCGCGGCAGCGACTGCCGGTGTCCGTACTTCGCCCCGGCTGGCCAGCGCGTGTGCCCGGGCCGATGAGGCTACGTCCTTACCACGATGGCGTTTGCGCGGGTCTTCGTGCGCTGCCTGGGCCGCCGCATCGGCGGCAAATGCCACCGCACCCAGGTCGGCGAACCGATCTGCCGCGGCGTCCAGCAAATCGCCGTCATGGTTGGCCAGCCCGCGAGCATGCTCCGCCACCGCCTCCGCCAACGGTGTGTTCAGCGTCGTGGCGAGCTCCTCTAGCCTTGCGGTGATCGAATGGTCGCCCAACCGGACAGCCGTGTGCAGCGCAGACATCTCCACGGCGTACATCCCGGATTGTTGCGCGATCTGCGCGGCACGCACCGCATGCGTCCGGGCGGCCGGCGTCTGGCCGACAGATGCCCGCTCCCAGGCCCGGGCCAGCTCGAGTTCCGGCAAGAACACGGCTACCTGCGGTCCATACGCGTCTTCGGAAATCTGCAACGAGGCAGCCGCAGCCTCACGGTCTCCCCGTGCGCCTTCGGCCTGCGCTGACCAGGCCGCCACCAGCATCAACCAGCCCGTTGGAAACCCATGCGACATGGCCGATATCGAGTCACGAAATGCAACACAAGCCGCAGACAGCGCACCGCGGGCAAGCTGCACGAGTCCGAGCATCGCGTGCACGAAGGCGTCTGCCTCAGGTCCCACCGTGGCCATCGGAGCATAGCGTTCCCAAACCCGCTCGGCCGCCGAATAATCACCGGCGGCCGTCGCCGCCATCACCTCAGCCAAAGCCAACCCCATGACAAACCGGTGCGGTCCCAATTGGTCGAGCCCAGCCGCCCGCCCCGCATCCGCTATGCGGTAAACCTCGCCAAACCGCCCGGTCAGCGCCAACGCCCAGCACGTCGACGCCGCCGCCCACGTCGTCGGCGGTTGCGCATCGGATGCACACAGGGCCAGCCCTAGGTCAATCGCCGTCGCAACGTCACCGGAGAAGCACGCGAACGACACCTCCAGAGTGGTGACAAGACGGACGCTCGCCTCGGAATCGACGCGATCCCTCGCGTTGGCGAGTACCTGCCGTGCCTGCTCGACCTGCCCGCAACCAAAGAACAGATTCACCGCGCGCAGACAGCCCCATCGCACTGTCAGCAACTCATCGGCGCCATCAGGATCGACGTCACCGAACACTGCCTCGGCCTCGTCGCCGCGGCCCTGCCAACTCAGCGCGTCAGCAAGCACGATCGCAGCCGGCAGGCCACCGCCGCGATCGAACGCGAACCGGGCCAGTTCCTCTCCATGACCTACGCTCGACATTGTCACCGCGCCCGCCGCCGCGCCGATGATCACGTCGAGGTCGGGCGATAGGTCGCTGCGCATCATGAACTGGGCCAGCTGGATCTTGGTGCGCACGTCGGGTGGCCTCGAGCGCTGCTCTTCCGCCTGCAGGTGCTTCCGAAGGTGTTGTGCCAGCATGCCATTGAGCTGCCGCGAACGCACCACCCCAGCTCGTTGCATTGCCACTTCACCCATCAGGGGGTGACCCAACCGCGCCACCGTCTGTGATCTGTCGGCGATCAACTGGACCACGCCACGGCGCTCAAGGCGTACCACCGCGTCCGCATCGCAAAGCCCACGCAAAATCGCCCAGTCCAGCACCTCGGCAGCCGCCAAAACCTCGACCGCCTCCAACTCCTCCGGCGCAAAGGATCCCAGGCGAAACTCAAGCAGATCGTGCAGTTGGCGGTCTGCACGCAGCGCACCTCGAAGCTGCCAACCGTCCTCCGTGCGCACCAACACACCACTTTCCCGACCGGCGCTCAGCAAGCTGCGCAACAGCAGCGGGCTGCCCGCAGCTCGACGGTGTAACTCGCTGATCAGCCGGGTACCGACGGCGCCGCCGAGCACGGCGCGGGCGAGCTCCCCGGTCTGCTCCCGGGTGAACGCTTCGACGCGCAGACTCAGCAACAGCTGCTCTTTCCACAGCGCTGTCACCGCATCGGACACGTTCTCGCCCGACCGGATCGTCACGATCACCCGTGCACTGCCGCTGGCGGCAAGTTGGTACACCAGCGTCGATGACAACGGATCGAGCCACTGGGCATCGTCGACGACGACGACCAGGTTCTCGTCCTGCTCCAGGGCTCTGTGCGCGGCGGCCAACATCGCGGCGGGTTCTCGTGGAGCGTCGACAGTCACGGACCGATAGAACGCGCCCAACGGCATCGCGAAGCCGGTTTGGGTGCCCAACACATACCGCACCGTCCGTCCCCCCGACTTGACAGTCGTGGCCAGGGCGCGAGCCAGTGTCGATTTGCCGACCCCGCTATCACCGAACAACGCGACACCCTGAAACTCCGCGTCGTCCTCGAGTGCCGCCAACGCCTGACGGACCTCGTCATCGCGGCCCACCAACGGCCAACCCGACCCGCTCTCCGGTCGCATACGTCGACCCCCCCAGCACCAACGTCGTGAGAACAAATTTTATCCTGCCCGCGCGAGATCCGCGGTGCCAGCGACACTCCAGCTGTCCCCGAAGAGGGCAGCACGAGAGGGCGGAATCGTGCGTCGCGTGTGCCGATCATGTTAAGCCCTAGACCGATCCAGCCTTAGTAAGTCGATGAGCTGGTCGCGGTCATCGATACCAAGCTTGGCGAAGATGCGGTAGAGGTGTCCCTCCACCGTCCGCACCGAGACGAACAGCCGGTCGGCGACCTCACGGTTGGACCAGCCGGCCACGACTAGCATCGCGATCTCGCGTTCACGGTCGGTGATGGGCAGCGGCCGCGCCGCGGCAGCGACTGCCGGTGTCCGTACTTCGCCCTGGCCGGCCAGCCAGTGCGCCCGGGCCGACGACTTCAATTCCTTGCCGCGGTGGCCTGTGCGCGCGTGTTCGTGCGCTGCCTGGGCCGCCGCATCGGCGGCAAATGCCACTGCACCCATGTCAGCGAACCGGTCGGCCGCGGCGTCCAGCAAATCGCCATCGCAGTCGGCCAGCCCGCGAGCATGCTCCGCAATTGCCTTCGCCAACGGAGTGTTCAGTGTCTTGGCCAGCTCCGCCAGCCTCTCGGTTTGCGAACGGTCATCGAACCGGACGGCGGTGTGCAGTGCAGACATCTCCACGGCGTACATCCCGGATTGTCGCGCGATCTGCGCGGCACGCACCGCATGTGTCTGCGCGGCCATTGTCTGGCCGACGGACGCCCGCTCCCAGGCCCGGGCCAGCTCGAGTTCCGGCAAGAACACGGCTAGGTGTATTCCGTAGGCGTCCTCCGAACGCCGCAGCGCCGCGGCGGCCGCCTCAGCGTCTCCCCGTGCGCCTTCGGCCTGCGCCCACCAGGCCGCCACCGGCATCGACCAGACCGACGTAAAACCACTCGACATCGCCGAAATCGAGTCATGAAATGCAGCGCAGGCGGACGACAGCGCACCGCGGGCAAGGTGCACGAGTCCACGCATCGCGTCGTCTGCTCCAAGCGCACCCGCGGCATGACGCTCCCTGGCCCGCTCGGCAGCCGGATAATCACCGACGGCCGTCAACGCCATCACCTCAGCCAACCCGATCCTGGGTAACCCTCCTGGTTGGGCGAGCGCAGCCGCTCGCAGCCCCGCCTCCGCTACGCGGTGAACGTCACCAAACCGCCCGCCGAGCGCCAACGCCCAGCACGTCGGCACAGCCGCCCACACCGTCGTCAACGGCAGATCCGATGCACACAGGGCCAGCCCGGTCTCGATCGTGGTCGGTATGTCGCCGGAGAAGCACGTAAACAACACCTCGACTGCTGCGACGTAACTGACGATGGCCTCGGAATTGATGCGATCCGTCACGTTGGCGAGTACCTGCCGTGCCTGCTCGACCTGCACGCAATTGAAGAACAGACTCATGGCGCGCACACAGCCCCATCGCGCGGTCAGCAACTCATCGGCACCATCGGGGTCAAAGGCACCAAGCACCGCCTCGACCTCGTCGCCGCGTCCCTGCCAACCCATCGCCTCAGCAAGCACGATTGCAGCCGGCAAGTCCCCGCCGCGATCGAACGCGTATCGGGCCAGCTCTTCGGCGAGAGCTATGTTCGACATGGTCATCGCGCTCGCCGCCGCATCGATGATCACGTCCAGGTCCGGGGCGAGGTCGCTGCGCATCATGAACCGAGCCAGCTGGATCTGGGTGCGCACGTCGGGCAACCTCAAGCGCTGCTCTTCCGCCTGCAGGTGCTTCCGAAGGTGTTGTGCCAGCATGCCATTGAGCTGCCGCGAACGCACCACCCCGGCTCGTTGCACTGCCGTCTCACCCACGAGGGGGTGACACAACCGCGCCACCGTGTTTGATCCATCCACAACGAACTGGACCACGCCACGGCGCTCAAGGCGTACCACCGCGTCCGCATCGCAAAGCCCACGCAAAATCGCCCAGTCCAGCACCTCGGCAGCCGCCAAAACCTCGACCGCCTCCAACTCCTTTGGGGAAAAGGATCGCAGGCGAAACTCAAGCAGATCGTGCAGTTGGCGGTCTGCACGCAGCGCACCTCGAAGCTGCCAACCGTCCTCCGTGCGCACCAACACACCACTTTCCCGACCGGCGCTCAGCAAGCTGCGCAACAGCAGCGGGCTGCCCGCAGCTCGATGGTGTAACTCGCTGATCAGCCGGGTATCGACGGCGCCGCCGAGCACGGCGCGGGCGAGCTCCCCGGTCTGCTCCCGGGTGAACGCTTCGACGCGCAGACTCAGCAACAGCTGCTCTTTCCACAGCGCTGTCACCGCATCGGACACGTTCTCGCCCGACCGGATCGTCACGATCACCCGTGCACTGCCGCTGGCGGCAAGTTGGTACACCAGCGTCGATGACAACGGATCGAGCCACTGGGCATCGTCGACGACGACGACCAGGTTCTCGTCCTGCTCCAGGGCTCTGTGCGCGGCGGCCAACATCGCGGCGGGTTCTCGTGGAGCGTCGACAGTCAGGGACTGATAGAACGCGCCCAATGCCACGGCGGAGCCGGTTTGGGTGCCCAGCACATACCGCACCGTCAGCCCGCGCGACCTGGCAGTCGTGGCCAGGGCGCGAGCCAGTGTCGATTTGCCGACCCCGCTATCACCGAACAACGCGACACCCTGAAACTCCGCGTCGTCCTCGAGTGCCGCCAACGCCTGACGGACCTCGTCATCGCGGCCCACCAACGGCCAACCCGACCCGCTCTCCGCCCAGGTGCCACCTTTGTCGGGGGCAATCTCGATACCGGCGGTAGCCCAAGGACGATCAGGGCGCTGCAGCATGACGAGCCCCTTTTGCACACAGTCGAAAACTTGGGTTAATTATAGCTGAGACCAGGCTGAGAAAAGTCCGGATTTCCGGGACATAATCTCTGCATGGGTCTTAGTCGAGGCTTACCCGGCGTTCAGGTGGCCGTGATGGTTGTCGCTAGGCATTATGCAGCCAGCCATATTTCAAGGCGGTCGTCGAAGCCGTCGGCGACACGCAGGCTGCGACCCGGCCCGCGGGTGAGCCAGCCGCGGTCGAGGAACACGCTTGTGATGGCCGCCGGAAGCGCGCCGGCGAGGTGGACGCGGCGATCGGTCCAGTCGACGCATGAGCGGGCGAACACCCGTCGACTCGCCCGCAGTGCCGCCAAGTCGATGCTCAGCTGGTCGACCAGGCCCTGCCCACGGTCAGTGAGCTCGTGGTCCCGCTCGTTCAGGCGCCGGATGGCCCCGACAGCCAGCAGTCGGTCGCGCAGATCCACCCCGCGGCGCCCGGCCAGGTGGTCGTAACACGTTCGGGCGTCGGACAGCGCGCATGCCGCATGCTGCTGAGGCAACGAGCGCACCGGGGCCGGCGGCGCTATCTGCGCGATGGCCTCGAGCACCGTGGCTACCTCCGGGTCGACGATCTCGTGGTATCGATGCCGGCCCTGGACTCGGACCCGGATCAAGCCGGCCTCGGTCAGTCGGCGCAGGTGCGTGGAGGCCGCGGCGGGCCGTACACCGGCTCGTCGAGCCAACTCGCCTGCCGGCAGCGCCCGCCCGCCGGCCAGGGCCGCGAGCATCGCCGATCGCGCAGGGTCTTCGATCACGGCGCCGATGGAGCCGAGGTTGCGATCAGCCGGCGTCAACGAGGACGAGGTGTCGCTCACCCCGCCAGCCTTGCACAGCCATAGTGCGGCTGCTCAGTACGGCAGGACGTTCATCAGGCAGTGGCGCTGGCTGTGCTCGCAATAGAATTTGCCGTAGACCGGAGCGGCACCGATAACGGCGGCGAAGACCGCCGAGATCATCACGATGGCCAGCGCCGACACCAGTGGTCGGTCGGGCACCGTCGCCGATATCAATCCCGCGACCGCGGACACGACCACGTAGACCAGGACGACGAAGACCACCACGGTCTTGTGTCTGGAGTTGTCGTGGCTCCACCAATAGAACAGGCCGGCACCAATCCCGCCCGCAGGAATCCAGACCGCGAGCAGCACCAGGATGAACTGCCACCACTTCACGTAGTGGTACAGGTCGACGGCCGGCACGTCGTCGGTCACTGGCACCTCAGCCGGCGCCTCCGTGGGAGTCGGGTCCGATCGCCGACGCCACCACCGGCGTCGCCGAGCAGGCGGCTCCGGCTCGATGAGCTCGGGTTCGGCTTTGGGGTGGACGCCGGTGTCGAAGGTCGGCTTGTAGGGCTCGGTCATCGGCATCGATTCAGTGTCCAGACGGTTCGGATCAGCCACGGGTCACCACCTCGATCACCGCAAGAACACCGAACCATCCCGGTGCCAACGCCAGGATGAACGCGCCCAGCGACGTCAGCCACCGGCGACGGGCCAGCAGGATCACCAACAGCCCGACGACGCTGGGGAATCCGACGACCAGTGCGATCGCCATGTCTGGGCGCATGCGAGCATGATCCACGGTCAGCGCGGCCGTTCCGCCCAGCAACCCGACTGCAACACCGAGCAGTATCGCGCTGGTCAGCAGCCAAGGGCGTGGCAGCGGAATCACGTTTCAACGATACTGCCGCCGACGGCTGCTAGGGCTTTACCTGCGCGGCGCGCCCTGCGGGTACCGGGCAAGCATCGACGGCGGTAGCCACCACCGGTGCGCGGTCTTGCGGGCGCTCGCCGCGTTCATAGTCGGCGCCGGTGATCACCGGCGACGCCCCGAGTGCGGTGTTCTCGTCGTCGCTGAAGGCGCGTCCGCGGGATAAAAACCGCATCCCCTCGGGTACTTCCAGGCTGAACCCGCCGCCGCGGCCGGGCACCACATCGATGACGAGCTGGGTGTGCTTCCACGCCTGGAATTGCGGCCCCGAGATCCAGATCGGCACCCCGTGTGCTCCAACGTCGAGCACACCGAGCAGAACGTCGCGGTCACCGACGATGAAGTCCCCGTCCGGATAGCACATCGGCGACGACCCATCGCAGCAGCCGCCGGACTGATGAAACATCAACGGGCCGTGCTTGTCCTGCAGCCGACCGAGCAGCTTGGCGGCATCGGAGGTGATCACCACCCGCGGGGTCATCAGAAGAAACCCTGCGCCTTCTGCGAGTAGGACACCAACAGGTTCTTGGTCTGCTGGTAGTGGTCGAGCATCATCTTGTGGTTTTCCCGCCCGATACCCGACTGCTTGTACCCGCCGAACGCGGCGTGCGCCGGGTAGACGTGGTAGCAGTTGACCCACACCCGGCCGGCCTGAATGTCGCGGCCGGCGCGGTAGGCGGTGTTGCCGTCGCGGCTCCACACTCCTGCACCGAGGCCGTAGAGGGTGTCATTGGCGATCGAGATCGCGTCGTCGTAGTCCTTGAACGACGCGACGGAGACCACCGGCCCGAAAATCTCCTCCTGGAAGATCCGCATCTTGTTGTTGCCGGCGAAGATAGTGGGCTGCACGTAGTAGCCACCGGAGAGGTCGCCGCCCAACTCGGCGCGTTCCCCGCCGGTGATGATCTTGGCGCCTTCATCTTTGCCGATCTCGATGTAGGACAACACCTTTTCCAGCTGGTCGTTGGAGGCCTGCGAGCCGACCATCGTCTCGGTGTCCAACGGATCACCCTGCCGGACCGCTTTGGTGCGAATGGCCGCCAGTTCCAGGAATTCGTCGTAGATGTCGGCCTGCACCAGGCTGCGCGACGGGCAGGTGCACACCTCGCCTTGGTTGAGCGCGAACATGGTGAACCCTTCCAGCGCCTTGTCCTGGAAGTCGTCGTGGGCGGCCATCACGTCGGAGAAAAAGATGTTGGGGCTCTTGCCGCCCAGTTCCAGGGTGACCGGGATCAGGTTCTGTGAGGCGTACTGCATGATCAGTCGCCCGGTGGTGGTCTCCCCGGTGAAGGCGATCTTGGCGATCCGGTTGCTCGACGCCAGCGGCTTGCCGGCTTCGGCGCCGAACCCGTTGACGACGTTGACCACACCCGGCGGCAGCAGATCGCCGATCAGCGACATCAGGTAGAGCACCGAGACGGGTGTCTGCTCGGCGGGCTTGAGCACGGCGGCGTTGCCGGCCGCCAGCGCGGGCGCCAATTTCCAGGTGGCCATCAGAATCGGGAAGTTCCACGGAATGATCTGCCCGACAACGCCCAGCGGCTCGTGGAAGTGATAGGCGACGGTGTCTTCGTCGATCTGCGAGAGCGAACCTTCCTGGGCCCGGATGGCGCCCGCGAAATAGCGGAAATGGTCGGCCGCCAGCGGGATGTCGGCGGCCAGCGCCTCTCGGATCGGTTTGCCGTTGTCCCAGGCTTCGGCCAGCGCCAGCGAATCACGGTTCTCGTCGATACGGTCGGCAATCTTGTTCAAGATCGCGGCCCGCTCGGCGGGGGCGGTCTTGCCCCACGCCCCTGCTGCCGCGTGCGCGGCGTCGAGCGCCTTGTCGACGTCGGTCTCGTCGGAGCGCGCCACCTCGCAGTACGGCTGGCCGGTGACCGGCGTCAAGTTCTCGAAATACCGGCCGGCCGAAGGGGCCACCCACTCGCCACCGATGAAGTTCTCGTACCGCGATTCATACGACATCAGCGCCCCAGCGGAACCCGGACGTGCGAAGACGGTCATATCGCCACTCCTCTTCATCGCTAGTGGTGTTATACAGCTCACACTACCGCCGCCGTCACAATGAGTCCCATGCCCGATGAAGCGCACGATGACCCGTACCTGTGGCTAGAAGACATCCTCGGCGAGGAGCCGCTGGACTGGGTGCGCGCCCGCAACGAGCCGACGGTGGCTCAGTTTGCCGGCGAGGATTTCGAGCGGATGCGCGCCGAGGCGTTGGAGGTGCTCGACACCGATGCCCGCATCCCCTACGTGCGCCGTCGCGGCGACTACCTGTACAACTTCTGGCGCGACGCGACCAACCCTCGCGGACTGTGGCGGCGGACCACGCTGGGCAGCTACCGCAGCGACAGCCCGGACTGGGACGTGCTGATCGACGTCGATTACCTGGCTCGCGTTGACGACGAGAATTGGGTGTGGGCCGGCGCCAACGTCATCTACCCCGAACGCACCCGCGCCCTGGTCGGCCTATCGCGAGGCGGCTCGGACGCGGCGATCTTACGTGAATTCGACATGGCGACACGCGAATTCGTCGCCGACGGGTTCACCCTGCCGGAGGCTAAATCCGGGTACAGCTGGGTAGATCCCGACACTCTTCTGGTCGGTACCGACTTCGGCGCTGACTCGCTGACCGAATCCGGCTACCCGCGTGTGATCAAGAGATGGCATCGGGGGCAACCACTCGAGGAAGCCGAGACGGTGTTCGAGGGCGCGTCCAGCGACGTCATCGTGGCCGTGGGCGTCGACCGCACGCCCGGTTTCGAGCGCACGCTGCTGCGCCGGGCGCTCGACTTCTTCAACGACCAGGTGTACGAGCTGCGCGGTGACGAGCTGATCCGCATCGATGCACCCACCGACGCGTCCCTGTCGGTGCACCGGCAATGGCTGCTGATCGAGCTGCGCACCGACTGGGTCACCGGCAGCGCGAGCTACACCGCCGGCTCGCTGCTGGCCGCCGACTATGACGAATTCCTCGCTGGCACAGCGCAATTACAGGTGGTCTTCGAACCCGACGAGCACACCAGCCTGAACCACTACGCCTGGACCCGCGAACGGCTGGTCATCGTCACGCTGGCCGACGTGGCCAGCCGTGTCGAGATCGTCACGCCGGGCAGCTGGCAGCGTCGAGCAGTGGCCGACGTGCCGCCCAACACCAACACCGTGATCGCCGGTGCCGACGATGACGGCGACGAAATCTTCCTCGATTCCAGCGGGTTCGACACACCGTCACGACTGCTGCACGGATCCGTCGACGGGCCACTGGACCAGATCAAGTCCGCACCGGCCTTCTTCGATTCCGAAAACATTTCCGTCGCTCAGCATTTCGCCACCTCCAAAGACGGCACCTCGATCCCGTACTTCGTGGTACGCCCGGGTGAGGCAGCGGCGCCCGGCCCAACTCTGCTCGGCGGCTACGGCGGATTCGAGGTAGCCCGCACCCCCGGTTATGACGGCGTACTAGGCCGGCTGTGGTTGGCGCACGGCGGCACGTACGTGCTCGCCAACATTCGCGGCGGCGGCGAATACGGTCCGCGCTGGCACACCCAGGCGATGCGTGCGGGTCGTCACTTGGTCGGCGAAGACTTCGCCGCGGTGGCAAGCGATTTGGTAGCCCGCGGTATCGCAGAAGTGCCACAGCTCGGCGCGCAGGGCGGCAGCAACGGTGGGCTGCTGATGGGCATCATGTTGACCAAGTACCCAAAGCTGTTCGGCGCTTTGGTCTGCCAAGTGCCGTTGCTGGATATGCGCCGCTTCCATCTGCTGCTGGCGGGCGCATCCTGGGTCGCCGAGTACGGCAATCCCGACGATCCGGCCGACTGGGAATTCATCGCCGAATACTCGCCTTACCAGAACATTTCGGCTGACGTCGACTACCCGCCGGTGCTGATCACCACGTCCACCCGCGACGATCGGGTGCATCCCGGACACGCCCGTAAGATGACGGCGGCGCTGGAAGCCGCGGGCCATCGAGTCTGGTACTACGAGAACATCGAGGGCGGTCACGCCGGTGCGGCCGACAACGCTCAGACCGCGTTCAAGGTCGCGCTGAGCTTTTCGTTCCTGTGGCGAATGCTGGGCGCGGACCGGTTGTCGGACTTCGGATTCCCGAGTTCGCTGGACACCGACCCGCCAAGCGACTTCGCTTGAGCCATGCCGACAACCGATTTTGAGACACTGCTGTACACGACGGCCGGCCCGGTCGCCACCATCACGCTGAACCGCCCCGACCAGCTCAACACCATCGTTCCGCCCATGCCCGACGAAATCGAGGCTGCCGTCGGGCGGGCCGAGCGGGACCAGGACATCAAGGTCATCGTGCTGCGCGGCGCCGGCCGGGCGTTCTCCGGCGGCTACGACTTCGGTGACGGCTTCCAGCACTGGGGCGAGGCGATGAACACCGGTGGACGCTGGGACCCGGGCAAGGATTTCGCCATGGTCACCGCGCGCGAGACCGGTCCGACGCAGAAGTTCATGGCGATCTGGCGGGCCTCCAAACCGGTGATCGCGCAAGTGCACGGCTGGTGTGTGGGCGGCGCCAGCGATTACGCCCTGTGCGCCGACCTCGTCATCGCCAGCAACGACGCCGTCATCGGTACCCCGTACAGCCGGATGTGGGGTGCCTATCTGACCGGAATGTGGCTGTATCGGCTCAGCCTGGCCAAGGTGAAATGGCATGCGTTGACCGGCAGGCCGCTGACCGGTGTGCAGGCCGCCGAGGTCGAGTTGATCAACGAGGCGGTCCCGTTTGAGCGGCTGGAGGCCCGGGTTGCCGAGATCGCCGCGGAGCTGTCGCGAATCCCGTTGTCGCAGTTGCAAGCTCAGAAGTTGATCGTCAATCAGGCATACGAGAACATGGGGCTGGCCTCCACGCAGGTGCTGGGCGGCATCCTCGACGGCCTGATGCGCAACACCCCTGACGCACTGAACTTCATCCAGGCCGCCGAAACCGAAGGCGTCCGGGCCGCCGTCGAGCGCCGCGACGGGCCGTTCGGCGACTACAGCCAGGCCCCGGCGGAACTACGACCCGACCCGTCGCACGTCATCACGCCGTGACGCGCCGTGGCTTCACTGCCCCGGAGGCATCAGCACCGTGTCGATCATGTAGACGGTGGCGTTGGCGGTGTTGATGCCACCGCAGACCAGACCCGCATCGTCGACTTTGATGTCGTTGCCGGAGCCGGTCACCGTCACCATCGCGCCGGCCTGCAGCGTCGGATGGACGCCGTCGATCTGCCCGGGGCCTCGCCGATCAGTGACGACATGAAAGCTCAACAGGCTCTTCAACTTTGCCGCGTCGGCCTTCAGCGCATTCATGGTCGACGGGGCCAGCTTGTTGAAAGCATCGTCGGTCGGCGCGAACACCGTGTAGCTGCCGTTGTCGAGGGTGTCGACGAGGTTCACGCCCGGATTGAGCTTGCCCGACAGCGCCGACGAGAAGGTCCGCAGCAACGGGTTATGGGAGGCGGCGATCGCCACCGGCTCGTTGTCCATGCCCTGCAGTGAACCCGGACCCGCGGGCTCTCTCACCTGGTAGACAGCACACTGCGAACCCACGAGTTGCGCGATTTTATAGGCCGGCGGCGACGCCGGATGAGCGGACTCCTTGGCCGAACACGCAGACAGACCCATCGCACACACCACGGCAAGTCCGGCGGCGGCAACGTTGCCGCATCGGAAATGCTGCATCAGGCTGCTGTTCCCGGCCGGCTGCGACCTGAAACGTGCGGAGGCACCCGTCAGCGCGCGCGGATGCTGACCGGTACAAACGGCAGCGCTGCCAGCGGGAACAGGCCGCACACCGCGAACGTCAGCGGAAAACCGATGGCGGTGATCATTGCGCCGAACAGCGGTGGTGCAGCCGCGAACACCAGCCGCTCGGCGGTGTGCTGGGCACCCAAAGCGCGCCCGCTCCAGAACGGCCCGGCGTACTCGGGGATCGCGATGAACGGCAACCCGTTGTCGCCCGTGATCGCGCCCGCAGCGAGCATGACCGCCACGGCAACGGACCAACCCAGGTGATCGGTGAGGGCCAACGACGCCATCACTACAGTGGTGGCGACGGCGATCACCCGGATCGGTCGCATCCGCGAACCGACGCGGTCCGACCACCGGCCGGCCACGGTGCGGGCCAGCGCCCCGAGCAGTTGCGACACTGCCAGCAGCCCACCGGCTGATGCGGTCGACCAGCCGTGCCCGCCGATCAACCAGACCAGCATGAAGGTCAAGACCACATTCTGCGGCACCACCAGCAGCGCCGAAGCCACATGAATTCGCCACAGCACGCCCCGCCCCCGGTAAGGGTTAGCCAGTTCCCGATCATCGGCGGCTTGTCGGGTCGAGCGCGGCGGGTCGAGCACGCCCACGGCGCTGGCCGCCGCAGCCACCGCGCACAGCACCGCGGGAAACAACAGCGCCAGCGAGAAGTTCCGCTTGGCCAGTTCCGGCATCACCAAGGCGGCCAACGCGATTCCCAACGGCTGCGCGGTCTGGCGGATTCCCATCGCCACGCCGCGCTGCTCCGGCGGGAACCAGCCGGTGACGAGCCGGCCGCTGGCCGTGATGGTGCTGGCGGCGGCCATGCCACCGAGCAACAGAAGCACGCCCGCAGCCAGCATGGAACTAACGGAGGCCGCGGCGAACGACGCCGCGGCGGTCAGCGCCAAGCCCACAGTCAGCACGATCCGCTCGCCGATACGGTCGAGCAGGTATCCCCAGGCGAACAGGGTGGCTGCCATGCCGAGGCTCGGCATGGCAGTCCACAGGGCGCCTTCTGCCAGTCCCATATGGCGCTCGGCTTTCAACGCCGGAATCAGGAAGACGACGCCGTTGATGAAGACGGTGGCGCATAACGTCGCTGTCAGCGACACCGTCAGCATCGACCAGCGCCTCGTCGTACTGATCTCATGAGTCATCGCCGCGGCACCCTTACGCGGACGGGCAATGGCGGGCGCTACCCGTGATGAAATGTTGTCGGCCACCCTCAGTGGGCGGGCGGCATCAGCACCGTGTCGACCATGTACACCTGCGCGTTCGCGGTAGGCACACCGCCGCAGACTAAACCGGCGTTGTTGACCTTCAGCCCGTTGCCCGCACCGGTCACGTTCACCGGCGCACCCTGGACGGTGTTGTGTGAGCCGTCGACCTGGTTGGGGTTCAATTGTCCGGAGACCACGTGGTACGTCAGGATGCTCTTCAACAAGTCCGAATTGGTTTTAAGCTCATCGATGGTGGAAGCGGGCAGCTTGTTAAACGCCGCGTCGGTCGGCGCGAACACGGTGTACTGACCGCTGTTCAGGGTGTCGACGAGGTTCACCTGCGGGTTGAGCTGACCGGATACAGCGGCGGTCAGGGTCGTGAGCTCAGGATTGTTCGACGCCGCCACCGCGACCGGGTCCTGCGACATTCCGGATACCGAGGCGGGCCCGTTGGGGTGCATGGCCGCATAGTCTGCGCAGCCGGCGCCGATCAGATTTGGCGCGGCCGCCGCAGGTGCACAGGTGGCTACCGCGAGCCCCACGAAAATGGCCGCCGCGAAACCGGTTGCCGGGATCGCCTTCGATTGTTTATTCAGTATCGCGTTCATCGCGTTTGGACTCCTAGGTATCGACGACGACGATTGCCACGCCATCTGTTTTCGCAATTGACACGGTTAATTCGGAGCCGGTCGCGTTCTGGATTGGCGTCAATGCAATCGGGGTGTTGCGGCTAGCCGTAGGTGAAGGAAAACACTTGCAGCCCTTGACTGGGTCGCACCTGGAGTGAACTGCGGGTCTCGTCTTTGTCCGCGACGATCTGATGTGAGGTCGGCGGCCCGCTGACCGGTAGCGTTGTCGTCTTGCCGTCGCGTGTCACGGTGAGCGTCCCAGTTCCGCCGACGACGATGTACACGTTCTTCGCGTGATAGCTCAGTTCGATACTCGAGGCGTCGCTGTCGGCCGTCGCGCCCTCGTAATCGAGCGCCCACGGCCCCTGCAGCGCAAACGAATCGTCCGGCAGCGACGGTGGGAACGCGAAACTCGCCTTTCCCTCGTCGTAGCTTCCGCTGCCGGCGTAGTTGACCACTTTGCCCACACTGAAATACGTCTCGGGGGTCAGGTTGGCGTGCGGGGTGGTGTCGGGCGCGTCCACCGGCGGGGGCAGGGTGACCCCTGGTCGGGCGTTGACGATCAGTTGGCGGATCAGCTCCTCGGTGCCGTCGTAGTCGCCTTCGCCAAAATTGATGTGCCGCACGGTGCCACCGGCGTCGACCAGATAGTCGGCCGGCCAGTACATATTGCGATAGTTCGTCCAGGTCGAGTAGCCGTTGTCCTGGGCGATCGGATAGGTGATGCCCAGGTCGGCGGCGCCCTTTTCGACGTTGCCGGTGACCTTTTCGAATGCGTACTCCGGGGTGTGCACGCCGATGACCTCGAATCCGCGGTCGTGGTAGGCCTTGTACCAACCTTCGACATGCGGGATGGCGCGCTGGCAGTTGATGCAGGAGTACGCCCAGAAGTCGATGAGCACCACCTTGCCCCGCAACGAGTGCAGGTCGATCGGTTTGTCGCCCGGGGTGTTCAGCCATGCCGTGATGCCCTTGAGGTCGGGCGCCGGGCCGCAGTTCTGCAGCTGCCGCGAACCGCTGGTGCAGTTTGACAAGTCTTTGTTCTGGTCGGTGACGATGCCGCCGAGCTTCAGCTTTTGCTGCACCTGTTGGCCACCGCCGAGTTTGTTCTGCAACGCGTTGGTGTAATCCGGAATGGCCCGCTGCAGTATCGCGGGCACGTTGAACACCAGCGCCACCGCCAGCAGGATCGTCACAACCCCTGCAGTGATGCGGATCTCACGCTGGCGACGCCGAAAAGCGCTGACCCGCTCGGTGACTCGCTGGCCGGCCAATGCGAAGAACAACAGCGGCACCGCCGTCCCCACCGCGAATGCCACCGTGAGCACGACGACGGGTAGGCCGATTTTCGCGGTGGCACCGGCCACCACAATCGCGGCGAGCACAGGACCCGCACACGGAACATAGAGCACGCCTAGCGCCAACCCCAGCCCGAACCCATTGCCAACGTTCGCGATTCGCTTTTGCGGGATGCGAGCGAACGGCCGCTCCAGCAGCTGCTCGAAGCTCGGGAAGATCAAGCCGAGACCGATCGCCACCAACGCGACCAGCGCGACCCACCTGATGGCATCCTGCGGCAGGTGCAGCAACGACAGCAAGGCCGACCCGACTAGCGTGACCAGGCTGAAGCTCAGCACCAAGCCGCCAATCACCCGATACGGCCGCGAGACTTCACGTTTTGACGTCACCGCGACCGCGCTGTCGGTGGCGCTCTGTGTGCCGGAGAAGAAGATCACCGGCAGCACCGGAAGTATGCACGGCGAAATGCCCGTGATGAGGCCTCCGACCAGACCGATCAGCGCTAAAGACAACATAGTGACTATTCGCTACCACACCCGCGTTGGACTGGTGCAGCAGGCCGGCCCGTACATGCGACAAGGCAGCCCGGCGGACCGGGCTGCCTTGTCTTCGTCGACGGCGTAAACCGTTACTGGCTGGGCGGTGTCAGCACAGTGTCGATCATGTACACCGTCGCGTTGGCGGTGTGCACCCCTCCGCACACCAGCCCCGCGGTGTTGACTTTGAGATCGTTTCCCTGGCCGACCACGTTCAGGTCGGCGCCCTGCAGGGTCTTGTGGGTGCCGTCGACCTTGCTCGGGCTCGCCTGCCCTTGCACGACGTGGTAGGTCAGGATGCTCTTCAGCATCTCGGAGTTGGTCTTGAGCTCGTCGAGCGTGGCGGCCGGCAGCTTGTCGAACGCGGCGTTGGTCGGTGCGAAAACTGTGTACTGGCCGTTGTTGAGGGTGTCGACCAGGTTGACGCCTGGGTTCAGTTTGCCCGAGAGCGCGGCGGTCAACGTCGACAGCAGCGGATTGTTGGACGCTGCCGTCGCGACCGGGTCCTGTGCCATTCCGTTCACCGAAGCCGGACCGTTCGGATGTAGCGCCGCGTAATCGGCACAACCGGAGCCGACCAGGTCGGCGGCGTGATTCATGGTGGCCGTCATCGCGGGCGCGGCGATGCTAGTGGACGGAGTCGCGCTGGTCTGCTGCTCGGATTGGGGCTTGTTGCTCGAACACGCCGAGAAACCCACGGCCGCGATCGCCGCGAGACCGATAGCAACTGACTGCCGCTGAATGTGCTTCATGCTCCCTTGGACTCCTTTGTCAAGGCGGCGAAGCGCCGCCGCTTATGGGGCTTATGGGCCCGACTCTTGCTATTCGGAGCGATCAACGTCGCGGATGGCTGACGGACCTGAGCAAAACGATCGCGGTGGAGAGTGAGGACCGCCACCCTCATCCGATGCGTCGTCAGCTCCGAATACTCCATGTGCACCAGATATCTGACCGGTCGGTCGCGGTTGTGGTGTCGCTGCGGGATGCGGGTCGACCGGCTTTTGTCGCGAGACTGCGCGGCGCCCGGCGACCGGTGACCGCGAGCCAGGTCTTGCGGATGCAGATCCTCTCGCCCCTGGCGCCGTTGACGGCGGCATTGGGTATCCGGATTCAGGCAATCGCGTCGTGGATGCGCCGGGTACCGGCGGTGCCACCAACTGCGGAGCGCGAAGCGCGCTTACCGGCAATTGATCCACAACGCTGGCCGCCAGTCGCCAAAGCGCCCTCCGGCCTCCTTGCCGGGCCAACAGCGGTAATCGGCAAGCGGTTGTTACACCGCGCCGCCAACCGCCTGCCACTGCGCCTGGGCTATCCCGACGGCGCGGTGGTCGGCGCAGGCGACGCGGCATCGCCGAAACTGGTGATCCACCAACCAGAGGGGCTGGCCCGCCGGATCGGACGCCACGGTCTGATCGGCTTCGGCGAGTCCTACATGGCCGGTGAGTGGGAATCGGATTCACTGGCCGAGTTACTGACCGTCCTGGCAACCGACGTGGACCACCTGGTGCCGTCCGCGCTGCGGTGGCTCAGACCCATCGTCCTTGCCTCTCAACCGGGTTCGTCCAGGCCGAGCCGGGAAGAAGTGCGCCGCAACGTCGCCCAGCACTATGACCTGTCGAGCGATCTGTTCGGCGAGTTCCTCGACGAGACAATGACGTACTCGAGTGCGATCTTCGACACCCTGCCGGCGTCGTGGCCCGAGCTCGCCGGGGCGCAACGGCGCAAGATCGACCGGTTACTCGACGAGGCCGGGGTCGGCCCCGGCACCCGGCTCCTTGAAATCGGCACCGGATGGGGTGAGCTGTGCATTCGCGCCGCCGCCCGCGGAGCCCAAGTCCGTTCCGTCACGCTGTCTGAGAAGCAGCACTGGTTGGCGCGCCAACGGGTCGCCGCCGCTGGACTGTCCGACCGAGTTCAGATAGAACTGCGGGACTACGACGACGTCGGCGGAAACTACGACGCGGTGATCTCCGTCGAGTTGATCGAAGCGATCGGATTCCACGCCTGGCCGGACTATTTCCGCTGCCTCGAGCGGCTGCTGGCGCCGAAGGGCAGGCTGGTGATCCAAGCCACCACCATGCCGCACGACCGGATGCTGACAACCCGCAACACACACACCTGGATTCAGAAGTACATCTTTCCCGGCGGGCTGATCCCGTCTGCCAGGGCGATTCTCCAGATCACCGAGGAGCAGACCGATTTACGCCCAGTCGGCCTCTTCTCGCTGGGCCAGCACTACGCAGAGACGCTGCGGCTATGGCGGGAGCGGTTCATGCAACGTCGAATAACGCTGGCACACATCGGGTTCGACGAGGTGTTCGCACGAATGTGGGAACTCTACCTGGCATATGCCGAGGCGGGATTCCGGTCGGGCTACCTTAACGTCTATCAATGGTCGTTCGTCAGCGAGGCCAGCCCATGATCGTCAACTTCGCGGCCGTCGCGGGTGCATCGGTTGCGGCGCTGCTTGTGGTGCACACGATCACCTTCGCCATCGGCCACCGCATCGGCCGCTATAACGTCGTCGACGTCGCCTGGGGACTGGGCTTCATCGCCGTCGCGGCCGTCGCCGCCGTTCTCGGTACCGGCGACCCGACCCGCCGGTGGCTGCTGTTGCTGGCGCTGGCCGCGATCTGGGGTCTGCGGCTGAGCGGATACATCTACCGACGGACAGCCGGGCAGGGCGAGGATCCACGCTATGCCGACCTGCTGCGCGACGCCACCATCGGCCAGATTCTGGGCCAAGGTGTTCGTGCTGCAGGGCGTCGCCACCTGGTTCATCTCGCTGCCGCTGCAACTCTCCGCGGTCGCCGGGCCCACCCCACGTCGTTGGCTGGCCGCCACCCTGGCCGGCGTGCTGGTGTGGCTGACAGGTGTCGTCTTCGAGGCCCTCGGCGACCATCAAATGGGCGTATTCAAATCCGCCCCCAGCCATCGCGGAGTGGTGATGGACCGCGGCCTGTGGGGGTGGACGCGGCACCCCAACTACTTCGGCGATGCCTGCGTCTGGTGGGGATTGTGGCTGATCACGATCAACCGGTGGTGGTCACTGGCCACGGCGCTCTCGCCGTCGCTGATGACCTACTTCCTGGTCTGCGCCACCGGCGCCCGGCTTACCGAGAAGTCCATGAAAGGCCGCCCGGGGTTCAGCGAATACGAGCAACGGACATCATTTTTCATTCCGCGCCGGCCCCGATCGGCAAGAAGATGACGACTACCGTCGCCGAGTCGATAGGCTACCGATCGATGACCGCACCAAGGCATAGCGACCTGGACGCATTGCTGCGCCGGGTAGCGCATAGCGATGCCGATGCGTTCGCCGCGCTCTACGACCACACCAGGTCACGGGTCTACGGGCTGGTTGCCCGCGTACTGCGGGACGCCGGCTACAGCGAGGAGACCACCCAGGAGATCTACCTGGAGGTGTGGCGGACCGCCGACGCGTACGACTCCGCCAAGGGCTCGGCGCTGTCCTGGCTGATGACGATGGCGCACCGGCGCGCCGTCGATCGGGTGCGGGCCGAGCAGGCCGCCGGTCAGCGAGAGTCGCGGTACGGCGCGGCCACCGTCGAGCGGCCCGGCGATCTGGTCGCCGATTCGGCGATCGCCGCTGACGAGCGCCGCCGGGTGGCGGCCTGCCTGGACTCGCTGACCGACGTGCAACGGCAGTGCATCGAGTTGGCCTACTACGGCGGATTGACGTACGCCGAAGTCTCACAGCGGTTGTCGGCCAACCTGTCGACGATCAAATCCCGGATGCGTGACGCACTGCGCGGTCTCCGCGGCTGCCTGGGGGCGACATGACCGAGCCGAACCCATTCGAACTGCTCGAGATGGCCACGCCTTACGCGCTGAACGCCATCTCCGACAGCGAGCGCGTGGCCATTGACCGGCAGCTCGCCGCGGCACCGACCACGGTGGCCGGTGCCTTCAACGACGAGGTCCGCGCCGTGCGCGAGACCATGGCTGTGATCTCGGCGGCGACGGCTGCCGAACCACCGGACGGGTTGCGCGCCGCGGTGCTGGCCGGCGCGCAGACCGATGCCGCCCGCCGGTCTCGTTGGCGCACAGCCATATTGGCTGCGGCCGCGGCGATCGTGGTGGCATTGGCCGCCTTTGGCGCCGGCGTCGCGCTACGGCCGCCGCCTACACCGGCCACGGCCGAGCAGATCATGGCGGCACCCGACGTGCGATCGGTCTCGGCCGACGTGGCCGGCGGGAAGGCGACGGTAGTGTTCTCGCGGGAGAAGAATGCCGGCATGCTGCTGTTGAATAACGTGCCGCCACCCTCGCAGGGGACCGTGTATGAAATGTGGCTGGTCGGCGACAAGGGCCCGGTCGCGGCGGGCACGATGGACACCGCGGCCGTCACGCCGTCGACCACGCACATGTTCACCGACCTCGGGCACTCCAGCGTGCTGGCGTTCACCGTCGAACCCGGCAACGGGTCACCACAGCCGACCGGGAAGATCTTCGCCAAACTGTCACTGACCTAGACATCGCTGCCGGATTGGGGAATCCGATAACGTTGCCACCTTGGGGGAGGACGGGGCATGACAGCACTTGAGACGGATTACTTGGTCGTCGGTGCGGGCGCGATGGGCATGGCGTTCACCGACACTCTGGTGGCCGAGACCGACGCGCACGTGGTGATCGTCGACCGTGGCCACGCACCGGGTGGGCATTGGATGCGGGCCTACCCCTTTGTCCGCTTGCATCAGCCGTCGGCGTATTACGGCGTCAACTCCCGCGGGTTGGGCAGCGACACCATCGACCAGCTCGGCTGGAACGAAGGGCTTTACGAGCTGGCCACCGTGGGAGAGATATGCGCCTACTTCGACCGCGTCATGCAACAAGATCTGCTGCCCAGCGGCCAGGTCTCCTACTTTCCGATGGCCGAGTATCTCGGCGAGGGCCGGTTTCGCACGCTCGCCGGCAGCGACTACACGGTCAACATCCGGAAACGAGTCGTGGACGCGACGTATCTGCAGACCATGGTCCCGTCGATGCGACCGCCGCCGTATGACGTCGACGACGGAGTCGACTGTGTGCCGCCCAACGACCTACCGGCCTTCGCCGTGGACCGCGAGCGCTTTGTCGTCGTTGGGGCGGGTAAGACCGGTATCGACACGTGTTTATGGTTGCTGCGCAACGGTATTCCGCCCGAGCGGCTGACCTGGATCATGCCGCGCGATGCGTGGCTGATGGATCGGGGCAACATCCAGCCCGGCCCGCAATTCCTGCAGCGGTTTCAGGCCGGTTTCACCGATCGGCTGATCGCGATCGAGGCCGCCACGTCCGTGGCGGACTTGTTCGACCGTCTGGAGGCCTGCGGCAACTTGCTCAGGCTGGATCCCTCGACGCAGCCGACGATGTATCGCTGCGCGAACGTGTCGCAGACCGAACTGCAGCAGTTGCAGCGCATCCGCGACATCGTGCGGATGGGACACGTCGATCGCATCGAGCCCGGCAAGCTGGTGCTGGCCGACGGCGCAATACCGGTCGACGGTTCGGCGCTCTACATCGATTGCAGCGCCGACGGGCTGGAAAGGCGGCCATCAGCAACAGTTTTCGACGGCAATCGGATCACGCTGCAGAGCGTGCGCGGGTGCCAGCAGGTGTTCAGCGCCGGGCTGATCGCCCACATCGAAGCCGCTTACCACGACGACGCGGCGCGAAACCAGTTGTGCCAACCGGTGCCCCACCCCAACACCGACCTCGACTGGCTGACCACGACCATTGCCGAGCAGCGCAATCAGATCAGCTGGCTCGAGGACGACGACCTGATGGCCTGGCTGAGCGCGGCGAGGTTGGACCTGATGCGGCACATGTATGCCCCACTGGTGGATAAACCGCCGGCGGTGCGCACCAAAGTGTTCAGCCTGATCACTGCGGGGCTGCGATCAGCTAACCAGAAACTGGACGCTCTACTGAGCGAACACTTTTCAGGTCTTCCGCAGGCTGCCGAGCAGGGCAGTTAACACGCCGAGCACCACCAGCACGCCGCCCGCGGCCAGGGTCAGGTCGAGCCAGTAGTGCAGGCTGCTCACCGCCTGGCCGACCACGGCGTCGGAAATCCGGCGGATATCGCCGGTGGTGTTGTTCAGCGTGTCATTGATACGGCGACGGGCCAGTTCGATGGCCGCCCAACCCGAGGCGCCGACGAGCAGCGCAGAAATTCCGAGGCCGGCCAGCACCCTGCCGCGACCCCGCGCAACGGCAAGGGTCAGCAGTGCGCAGATGCCGGTCAGCACCGCCGCGCCGACGCTCAGCCACGGACCCCAAGTGGCCAACGGCCGTAATTGACCCGGCTGCAACATCTTTGACGATTGAACTGTGACCGGGACCCGGACCGTCTCGGGCACTCGCACGTTGTAACTCGCCAGCAGCGGAGCAAACGCGCTGTCTTTGAGCATCCCGGCCAGATCGATGAACCAATGGTCGCCTTCGTACTGCGCGTAGGCGCCGGTGAACAGCCAGGAGTGCACCAAGCGGTTGGCGTCGGCAAACTCCGGCGGGAAGTCCGGGCCGGCGGTGTACCCGGCGGCCACATCATGGACCTGGGCCGAGTCGACGCGGTAGCCCCGCTGGTGGATCAGCACCATCGCCCTGGTGGCAAGTTCGGACGCCACCGCCGTCTGCAGCGCCGGATCGCTCGCCGCTTTCCGGGCCATCGCCGTATAGCCGTTGACGTCGATGACGTGTGTCTGCGCCCACGCCGTCGGCACGGCAACCGCCAGCCCGACGGTGGTGAACAGCCACAGCAGCGCCGTCACCGCGAATCGCACGCCGTGGTCCTGAAGTCAGCGCGGCCGCTCGTCGCTGAGCTTGGCGACGCGGCGCGGACGCGCCAGCGCCAACCGGGTCATCATCCGGTTCATCCGCTTCAGCGCCTTCAGCGAATTGTGGTAGTAGTTTCCGCCCGCACCGACGTTGGTGCGGGGCCCGACGACGGTCTCGACCCGACAGAACTTGCGCAGGCCATCGGCGCCGCCGAACCGCGCCCCGATGCCCGACGTCTTCCAGCCGCCCATCGGCGCCGTCGTGCACATCAGGTTGGTGATCACGTCGTTGATGTTGACGGCACCGCAATCAAGCTGCAGTGCAACCTCTTTGGCTCGATCGACATCGCGGGAGAACACCGAGGCACTCAGCCCGTATTCGCTGTCGTTGGCCAGTCGGATCGCTTCGTCGACCGAACCGACCTTCATGATCGGCAGCGTAGGACCGAAGGTTTCCTCGGTCATACACGCCATCGAGTGGTCGACGTCGACAAGCACCGTGGGTGGGTAGAAGCTGCCCGACGTGTCAGTGCGCTGGCCGCCGGTCAACGCGCGCGCACCGGCCGCGACCGCGTCGCGCACGTGGCGCTCGGTCACCGCAACCTGCTGCTCGTCGATCAGCGCCCCGAATGCGTGTCCGTCGCCCGCGCCGACCTGCAGTGCCTGCACGTCACGCACCACGGCCTTGACGAACTGGTCGTACACCTGCTCCAGCACGTAGACCCGCTCCACCGAGACGCAGGTCTGACCGGCGTTGAACAACGCTCCCCACACCGCTCCATGCGCGGCGAGGTCGACGTCGGCGTCCTCGAGAACGATCATCGGGTCCTTGCCGCCGAGCTCCAGGCTGACCGGCGTCAACCGGCGAGCGGCGCGCTCCATCACTTTGCGTCCGGTGGCGCTGGAGCCGGTGAACTGGACGTAATCGGCATTGTCGATGACGGCGGTGGACACTTCGCGGGCGCCCTGGGCCAGCGCCAGCACCTCTGGCGCACCGGACTCCAGCCAGCCGCGCCGCAGCACCTCCGCGGTCAACGGGGTGCGTTCGGACGGCTTCAGCAGCACCGCACAGCCTGCGGCCAGCGCTCCGATGCCGTCCATCAATGCATTGGCCACGGGGTAGTTCCACGGCGCGATGATCGCTACGACGGGCCGCGGCCGGTAGTGGACGGTGATCTTCTTGATCGCCAAAAACGGCAGCGCGGCCGGCCGGCGCTCGGGCTCCAGCGCCTTCTCCATCGTTTTGATGTAGTACGACAGAATCATGATCAGCAGCGGCACCTCTTGTGCCGCGTCGATGGCCGATTTGCCGGTTTCCTTGATCAGCAGCTCTTCGATCTCGCCGCGGTGCTCGGCCAGCCAGACCGCAAAGCGAGCCAGTGCCTTGGCGCGTCCCTTGGCGCCGCGCTGCTCCCATTCGCGTTGAGCGGCACGCAGCCCGGCGGCGATGGTGGGCACGTCAGCCGGGTCGGTCCATTGCACTTCCCCGGCGACCGCGCCGGTCGCGGGATTCAGGATGGTGCCGGTGCCGGAGAACTCGGTGGTACTGGGAGCGGTGTCGGGAGGCTTGATGGCGGTCATAACGGCCATCGTAGACGCGTCAGTGTGACGTGGATCTCGCGGCGTCGACAGGTGTCAAGTTCGCTGGCCGGCCGATGAGTTTTACTCGAGCGGGCAGTCTTATCTCTATGACCGTGTTGATGGAGGGAATCACGTTTGGTGAATCGCCCCGCTGGCACGACGGGCGCGTCTGGTTCTCCGATTGGGGCGCGCATCAGGTGATTGCGCTCGATCCCCAGGACGGCCATGAGGTCGTAATCACCGTCGATTCGTTTCCGATGTGCATCGACTTTTTGCCCGACGGGCGGTTGCTCGTAGTGGATTCGGCACGGCGGCGCCTACTTCGTCGCGAATTTGACGGCTCGATCGTTGCCCATGCCGACTTGTCATCCGTGTCGGAAAAACCGTGGAATGACATCGTGGTAGACGCGCGCGGCAACGCCTACGTCAACACCATCGGCTTCGACTTCCCCGGTGGGGAGCCGGCACCTGGAAGCGTCGTACTCGTCACGCCGGCCGGGGCCGTCCGCAAGGTCGCAGACGATCTCGCCTTTCCCAATGGCATGGCGATCACCGCCGACGGCGAGACGTTGATCGTGGCCGAGTCTTATGGCAATCGGCTCACGGCCTATGACATCGGTCGAAACGGAGACCTGGCCAGAACGCGGACGTGGGCGGAGGCGGGAGACGACCACCCCGACGGCATCTGCATCGACGCCGACGGGGCCGTCTGGTACGCCGACGTGGGAAACCGACACTGTGTGCGGGTGCGCGAGGGCGGCGAGGTTCTTGACACGGTCGAACTCGATCGAGGCGCGTTCGCCTGCATACTCAGCCGCGGCGATCAGCAGCCACAGCTCTATGTCGTGTGCCAGGAGTGGGGCGGCACGCAGCCACCACGAGAGCCGACCGGGCAGATCGTCGTGTTCCCTGCCCCGGCGCCTGGCGCCGGGAAGCCTTAGGGCGCGATACCCCGCACGTAGGCGGCTTGGCCGAGATGCTGGGCGCAGTCGTCGATGATGCTGACCAGTCGGGAGCTGGCGGTCACCGGCGGATCCCAACCGGGGTCCACGATGCGCCCCAGGTCCTCGGCGGTGACCCCGGCAACGAATTCCAGCGTCAGCTTGTGCACGGCGTGGTAGTAGCCGACCAGCAGATCGGCCGACGCCTGCACCTTGGCCACCTCGTCGGGACCGTGACCGTAGCCGGTGTCGTTGCGCGGCAGGTCGAGCCCGAAGCGGTCGACCCAACCGTCGCGCGTCCACACCTGATCGACGCCGGCGATCGGGGCCAGCTGTATGTCCTGCACTCGTGCGCTGTGCCAGATCAGCCACGCAATGCTGTTGGCCCCCGGGCTCGGCCGGTAGTTGGCCTGTTCGTCGGTGAGGCCATCGGTGACCTCGTCGACGTGCTCGATCAGCCGGGTGAACGCGTCACGCAACAACTCCCGGGCGGCTGCGTCTTTGTCGGGGCTCTGCATACCGGGCGACCCTACGCGTGGCAGACGGCCGAACTGATCCTGGCATCAGTGACCGCTACGGTCGTAGATTATTTAGATGACCTACGACCTCATCATCCGCAACGGCACCATCATCGACGGGCTGGGAGGTGAGCCGTATGTCGGTGACGTCGCCGTTCGCGACGGATCCATAGCGGCAGTCGGAGCGGACGGTGCCCTCAGCGGCGATGCCGCTGTGCGGGAGATCGACGCGACCGGGCTGCTGATCACGCCGGGCTTCGTCGATCTGCACACCCATTACGACGGCCAGTCCATCTGGTCGGAGCGGCTGACGCCGTCGTCGGCGCACGGAGTGACCACCGTGGTGATGGGCAACTGCGGGGTGGGTTTCGCGCCGTGCCGAACCGAGGACCACGACGTGTTGGTGGACGTGATGGCCGGGGTCGAAGACATTCCCGGTGTCGTGATGACCGACGGGCTGCCGTGGAACTGGGAGACCTTCCCCGAATACATGGACGCCCTCGAGGCAGGCAGGCGTGACATCGATGTGGCGGCCTACCTGCCGCATTCGCCGCTGCGGGTCTACGTGATGGGCCAGCGCGGCGCCGACCGCGAGCCGGCCACCGCCGAGGACCTGGCCAAGATGCGGACGCTGGCCAAGGAGGCGATCGAGGTCGGGGCACTGGGCTTCGCGTCGTCCCGGCTGACCATCCACAAGACCGAGAGCGGTTCGCCGATCCCCAGCTATGACGCGGCCCGCGAGGAGATCGAGGAGATCGCGCGAGGTGTCGTCGACGGCGGCGGCGGCCTGCTGCAGTTCGTGCCCGACATTCCCGCCGGCGGCTACCAGCCCGTGCTGCAGACGGTTTTCGACGTGGCCGAGGACGTCGGGTTGCCGGTCAGCTTCACCCTCGTCGTCGGCAACACCGGCGACCCGACCTGGCCGGACGCCATCACCATGATCGAGAAAGCCAATTCGAGGACGGGCGCGCGCGACCCACAAGTCACTGCGCAGTTGCTGCCGCGCCCGATCGGGCTGATCATCGGGTTGCAGCTGACCGCCAACCCGTTCGTGCTGTATCCCAGCTACCGCGAAATCGCGCACCTGCCGCTGGCCGAGCGCGTCGCCGAGATGCGCAAGCCAGAGGTCCGCGCCCGCATCCTGGCCGACAAGCCGGGCGTCGGCCACCCGATCCTGTATGTCGCGCAGGCCTGGGATTGGATCTTCCCGCTGGATGACAGCCCCAACTACGAGCCGAACCCGTCGGACAGCATCGGCGCCCGGGCCCGGGCCAAGGGTGTGAACCCGATGGAGGAGGCCTACGACCGGCTGCTCGACGACGACGGACACGCCATGCTGCTGGTCGCGACCAGCAATCTGGAGAACAACTCGCTGGACACCGTGGGCAAGCTGCTGCATCGCGACGACGTCGTGCTCGGTCTCGGTGATGGTGGCGCGCACTACGGAATGATTTGCGACGCCAGTTATTCGACGTATTTCCTGACGCATTGGGCGCGCGACCGCAAGTCCGGCCGGTTCGAGGTGTCCGAGGCCGTCCGCGAGCTGACCTCGGTGCCGGCTCGCATTGCGGGCCTGGCCGACCGCGGCCGAATCGCCGTGGGATACAAGGCCGATCTCAATGTGATCGACCACCCGGCACTGCAGCTGCACAAGCCGGTGATCACCTACGACTTGCCCGCAGGCGGGCGTCGGCTCGACCAGACCGCCGACGGCTACGTGGCCACGATCGTCTCCGGCGAGGTGATCGCCGAGAATGGCGTGCCCACCGACGCCCGGCCGGGCAGATTGATCCGCGGCCGGCAGTCGGTTCCTGCGTAGGACTGCGTCGGCTGGGTAGCGAGTTGCCCGCCTCTCAGCGACAACCCGCCCGCGCCACCGGTTGTCGCTCAGGCGGGCACAACGGGTGCCGCCCTAGCCGGAGGCTGCTGTGGCAGGTGTGACATCTACTCGTCGCGCCGCGTCAGCCGGACAACGCGTCGAAAAGCGCGGCCAGTTGGTCCGGCGACACCGCCGTATTGCACTGGCCTCGTAGGTCGCTCAGCGGCTGCGTGATGTTCTTCAGGTCCAGAAGTTCACCGGGGTGACCGGTGAAATAGCCCCGCACCGATGACCGCGCGTCCGCCGGCGGTTGACTGACCGCGGCTGTCAGCACATTGTTGGCGTCCGGGTGACTATCCAGATATCCGCTTGCCGCGCTCAGCACTCCGCTGGCCCTCGCAGCCAGCCCGCTGGCCGTGCACGGGTCGGGTGCGGCACCGGCGGTCGGCGAAGTGGACACCGCAGCCGCGGCGCACAAAGCCAAGACGGGCACTACGCCAAGCATTTTTCTCACTGTCACTGCCCCTTCGTCCCCGAACTGTTTTAGGCTTCAGTACAGCAGTTAGGCACCGAAACGAAAAGCCCGGCCCCACACGGGGACCGGGCTTCTCGTTGTCTGACGGACTAGAAGTCCATGCCGCCCATGCCACCGGTCGGGTCGCCCGCGGGTGCGGCCGCCTTCTCCGGCTTGTCGGCCACGACGGCCTCGGTGGTCAGGAACAGGCCCGCGATGGACGCCGCGTTCTGCAGCGCCGAGCGGGTCACCTTGACCGGGTCGGCGACGCCGGCCTTCAGCAGGTCCTCGTACTCGCCGGTGGCGGCGTTCAGGCCGGTGCCGGCCTTCGAGTTGCGGACCTTCTCGGCGACGACGCCGGGCTCCAGCCCGGAGTTGAAGGCGATCTGCTTCAGCGGAGCCTCCAGCGCCACGCGGACGATGTTGGCACCGGTGGCCTCGTCACCCTTGAGCTTGAGCTCGTCGAGCGACGGTGCCGCCTGCAGCAGGGCCACGCCACCACCGGCGACGATGCCCTCTTCGACGGCCGCCTTGGCGTTGCGAACCGCGTCCTCGATGCGGTGCTTGCGCTCCTTGAGCTCCACCTCGGTGGCAGCCCCGGCCTTGATCACCGCAACACCGCCGGCCAGCTTGGCCAGGCGCTCCTGCAGCTTCTCACGGTCGTAGTCGGAGTCGCTGTTCTCGATCTCGGCGCGGATCTGGGCCACCCGGCCGGCGATGGCGTCGGTGTCACCGGCACCCTCGACGATGGTGGTCTCGTCCTTGGTGATGACCACCTTGCGGGCCTTGCCCAGCAGCGCGACGTCGGCGGTCTCGAGCGAGAGGCCGACTTCCTCGCTGATGACCTGGCCACCGGTGAGGATCGCGATGTCCTGCAGCATCGCCTTGCGCCGGTCACCAAAGCCGGGGGCCTTGACCGCCACCGACTTGAAGGTGCCGCGGATCTTGTTGACGACCAGGGTGGACAGCGCCTCGCCCTCGACGTCCTCGGCGATGATCAGCAGCGGCTTGCCGGACTGGATGACCTTCTCGAGCAGCGGCAGCAGATCCTTGACCGTCGACACCTTGGAGCTGACCAGCAGGATGTAGGGGTCCTCCAGGACCGCTTCCTGACGCTCGGGGTCGGTGACGAAATAGCCCGAGATGTAGCCCTTGTCGAACCGCATGCCCTCGGTGAGCTCGAGCTGCAGGCCGAAGGTGTTGGACTCCTCGACGGTGATGACGCCCTCGTTGCCGACCTTGTCCAGGGCTTCGGCGATCAGGTCGCCGATCGTCTGGTCACCCGCAGAGATGCCGGCGGTGGCAGCGATCTGCTCCTTGGTCTCGACGTCCTTGGCGGACTTGAGCAGCGTCTCGGTGATCTTCTCGACGGCCTTTTCGATGCCGCGCTTGAGGCCGAGCGGGTTGGCACCGGCCGCAACGTTGCGCAGGCCCTCTTTGACCAGGGCCTGGGCCAGCACGGTGGCCGTGGTGGTGCCGTCACCGGCGACGTCGTCGGTCTTCTTGGCGACTTCCTTGACCAGCTCGGCGCCGATCTTCTCGTAGGGGTCCTCCAGCTCGATCTCCTTGGCGATGGACACACCATCGTTGGTGATCGTGGGAGCGCCCCACTTCTTCTCCAGGACGACGTTGCGGCCCTTGGGACCCAACGTCACCTTTACCGCGTCGGCGAGGGCGTTCAGACCCCGCTCGAGGCCGCGACGGGCCTCTTCGTCGTACGCAATTATCTTGGACATTGCGAAGTGATTCCTCCGATTAGGGGGTGACACGTTCTTGGGCCGGGCGCAGTGCCCGCGACGGACGACCACAGTTGTGTACGGACTGCGCTCTCACCGTCCCGACCTAGCACTCACCGATCGCGAGTGCCAGTGTCATTCTTAGCACTCGCCTATGTCGAGTGCAAGAACGCCCGGTGACGATGCGTCCCGCAAAGCGGGATGAGGAGGAGGCGGGCACTAAGGCAGGTCAGCGTTATCGCCGCACGCGCAAGCCGTCGACGACGATGTCGGTCACCCGCTCGGCCAGTTCCGAGTTGTAGGCCTCCATCGCCTGACATCCGACCAGGATTGCTTTCGCTTCGCGCACACCGATGTCTGGACGCGCGGTGCCGGCTGCCTGGGCGGCGCGCAACAGCTCGCCGAGCACGCCCAAGAATGCGTCCTCGGCGTCTGGCGCGGCCGCTTCGATGTCGATGCCCAGTCCAGCCAGCGCCTCGACCAAGCCACGGTCCGTCGCACCCCACTGCAGCACGATCGAGCGCAGAAAGGCGAAGAACGCTTCGCCGGGCCCCGCGGATTCGAGCAGGGCGTAGCCGTTGTCGACGAGATGCTGCATCCGGTCCTGGATGACTGCCTGGAACAACGCTTCCTTGGTCGGAAAGTGGCGGTAGACGGTTCCGGCGCCGACGCCTGCCCGGCGGGCGATTTCGTCGATCGGGACCGACAAGCCCTCGGCCGCAAAGGTTTCGTAGGCGACGTCCAGCACGCGCTCACGGTTGCGTACGGCGTCGGCACGCAATGGCCGTTCGAGCTGAGCCAAGTCACATCACCTCCCCGGTTGACAAAGCGGGGGCGCGCGTTCCGTATAGTGAGGCCAACCGGAGCGCTCGCCCCGTTTACTTTACTGCTTTAGGAGCTTCTCATGGCCAAGTGGACCGCCGCGGACATTCCCGACCAGACGGGTCGGGTCGCCGTCATTACCGGAGCCAACACCGGCCTCGGTTACGAGACCGCCTTGGCGCTCGCCGAGCACGGCGCCCATGTGGTGCTGGCGGTCCGCAATCTCGATAAGGGCAAGGACGCCGCCGCCCGGATCACCGCCAAAGGCCCGCGCGGCGAGGTGGCCCTGCAGGAGCTTGACCTGACGTCACTGGAGTCGGTCCGCGCCGCGGCGCGGCAGTTGCGGGCCGATCACGAGCACATCGACCTGCTGATCAACAACGCCGGCGTGATGTGGACGCCGAAGTCGACCACCAAGGACGGCTTCGAGTTGCAGTTCGGCACCAACCACCTGGGTCACTTCGCCTTCACCGGTCTGCTGCTGGATCGGCTCTTGCCCGTCGCCGGTTCAAGGATCGTGACGGTCAGCAGCGTCGGCCACCGCATCCGTGCCGACATTCACTTCGACGATCTGCAATGGGAGCGCAGATACAACCGGGTCGCGGCCTACGGCCAAGCCAAGCTGGCCAACCTTTTATTCACCTACGAACTCCAGCGGCGGCTGGCTTCACATGGGACGACGATCGCCGCGGCCGCCCACCCCGGCGGCTCCAACACCGAGTTGGCGCGAAACCTGCCTGCCCCGTTCGCGCCCGTTGCCTCTCTGCTCCTGCCCCTGATCGCCCAGGACGCGGCCGCCGGCGCGCTACCCACCCTGCGCGCCGCCACCGACCCGGCAGTGCTCGGTGCGCAGTACTACGGCCCCGACGGCTTCGCCGAACAACGCGGCTACCCCAAAATCGTGGCGTCCAGCAAGAAGTCGCACGACGCCGACGTGCAGCGCCGGTTGTGGACGGTCTCCGAGGAGCTCACCGGGGTGGTGTATCCCGTCGACTGAGCTGACATAGGCGCGGCGGACCCGAGGCGTCAACCGCGGTGAAGTGTGTCAAAGCAACGTCGGCCCTACGCTCTGCGCATGCTGTTGGAGGCGAGCGAAGACGGTCTTCGTCAAGAGGGTGGCTCGTGTGAGACCTTGGCGAGGAAACTGGCAAGCAACAGCCCACCGGCCGCGGCGGAATCGTCGGGACTGATGAGTGCGGCGGCGGTCAATGCCACCCACGCGCTAATCGTTGCGGCCGGCATGCGGTGCTCGCTGCGGGTGCATGCGACGGCTACCAAACTCGTGACGACCGCGACCAGCTTCGCTAACAACGAAGCCATCTCGGCAGACCGCCTGTTTGCGATAGTCGCGCCGACGGCGAGCTAATGGCCGCAGCCACGCCGATCCCTACCCTGTCGGAAGTCCAGACTCTCGACACCAGTTATCTACTCGAGGCTCACGAGTATTGGACGCACACCGGCAATATGTGGGACCAGGTCTTCACCGAAGTCCACACGAGGATGTCGACGCCCGCGGGCACGCAGTGGGAAGGGCAGGCCGCTGCCGCAGGACAAGACCGCGCCTACATCGACTTGATCGAGGTACGCGGCGCGGCATTTCAGTTACATGAGGTCGCCGGAATCGCCCGCCATGGCGACACTCAGCTTCAGGCCCGCAAAGAAGACGTGCTGGATGCCGTGCAGGAGGCGCGGCGCGACGGCTTTGCGGTCGGTGAGCATTATTCGGTCAGTGACCGCTGTGAAGGCGGCTCGGCCGAGTTCCAAGCCGAACGTCTTGCCCAAGCGAAGGCGCACGCTGCTTTCATCCGCCACCGCGTCGCCGCACTCGTCGCCACCGATCGTCAACTCACAGCACAGATCACCGCCGCCACCGAAGGCATCGACGACCTCACCTTCGACGAGCCCGGTGTCGACGACACCATCGTCGGCGACGACAAGCGAAATCAAGTCCAGGCCGTCGACCACCACACCTTCAAGGACGCACCCAATCCCGCGCCTGCTCCGCCGCCGGGCGGCTGGAGCCAAGACCCGTTGATGCGGGCTGCACAGAAGATCGCCTACGGGCACGCCTTGGATGCTTCACACCACTTAAAGGATTTTCCGGACTTGACCCCGGACCAACTGGCCGACCTGGTCCACCAAATGATGCAGGACAGCATCAACAATCCGAAGGGCCTGATACTCGGCAATAGCCGCACCGACGGCGCGCCCGTCATCTACGACCCGAAAACAAATACCGTCCTGATCTTCGATCCCACGGGCGAGGGCCGAGGTTCCGACAGCGGCACGGTCTTCAAACCTGAAAAAGGAAGCGACTATGTCACGGGCAACCAAGCCAACAACACAAAGCCCAAGATCAACGAACGCGTCGGTTCCTTCTCGCCCAGCCAATTCGAGCCTCGCCCCCAGGCCCCGCCGGCAGCCGGACAACCCGCGCCGGTCAAACCGCCGGCGCCTGCGCCGGTCGAGGCTGCACCGCCTGTCAAGCCCCCACCAAGCATCGACGAAGGCGGCGAGTCCCTGCCGAAGCTCCCCTTCGGTATCGGTATTCCAGGGGATTCCCCCGCTCTGGGACCGCAATTCGTCCATCCACCACACAGCATTCACCGGCCGCCGGTATTAGGCGAAGATCCAGAAGAGTTCGAAGATTAGGCTGAGCTGATGTCCGAACCCAAGACCATCGCGATCGACCTGACCGACGACGAGCGAGACTTTATGCAGACCGCTCTCACCGAGTTCGGCGGCACCGCCAGCTATAAGCCTTTTCCGATCAAGGTCCTCGGCGTGTCGACCGACGACGAATTCGACGAGTTGGTGGACCGTCTCAGAATAGCTATCGCGAGGAGACACGCGCTTTCTGAATTGGACTGGGCGCGCGCACAACTGCTCACCGAGATGTGCTGGGGAAGCGACATGATCGGCTCGGGAATCGACTTCACATACAGCTGCCGGGATGAGCAGGCGGTCCCTTTGATGCGTTCGATCCAGCGAAAACTCCGCCGATATGGTGTGGGAGGCGCGCTATTCCCCGACAACGGCGGCCGCCGCACCTACGCCCAATCTGAGGCAAGGAAACGCCAACAAGAAGCTCAGGGCAAGTCGAGCAGCTGCTCGTAGAAACCGCCGAAGCGGCGCTGCGGGTCGAGCAGATGGATCTCGAGAATCCAGTGACACCGGCGACCGCTGGGGTCGGTGCGCCGCATCGGCTTCTTCGATCCGGGCATGATGTACCACTCGGTCGCCGTCCCGGCGATCTTCTTGTGCGGGAACTCCCCGACCAGATGGCCGGCGATGTGGCTGCCCCACCCGAAGCCCTCGGCGTCAGCCACCCCGACAACGAAGTCGAACAACTCGGCGCCGGTGACATCGGGGTGGGTTTCGAAATAGTCGCGACCGGCCTGCCAGACCCGCGGCAGGGCATCGCGGACGGCGTGTTTGTCCGGGTCGTCGCTGAGCACGTAGGTGCGTCCGAAGTCGGCCTCCCACTCCTCGAAAATCGGACCGAAGTCGAGGAACACAATGTCGTCGTCTGCGATGACCCGGTCCGGGGGACGCTCCTGGAAAGGCTGCAGAGTGTTCTCGCCGGCCCGCACAATCCGCCGATGCCAGTGTCGGGTGACTCCGAACTTCTCTGCGGCCAATGCATGGATCTCGTCGGACAACTCCCGCTCGCCGACGCCGGCGCGGATCATCGCGCGGCGCTCGATCTCGTCGAACAGTTCGGCCGCCTTGGCTTCGGCGTCCAGAAGCCGTTCCACGCGTACCTTTTCGTCGGCGATCGGATTGTGCACAGCATCGATGCTACGGCTAGCGAACCACGACGCGTCGAACGCTATTCTGCGGGCGTGACGGCAAACCCGGTGGCGATCTTGTTCGACCTGCAGGGCACCTGTGTCGATTTCTACACCTCGGTCATCGACACCTGTCGCCGCGTGGACGCGGGCCGCCATCCCGACGCCGACTGGGACGGGCTCTTGACGGAGTGGCGCCGCTATTACGCGCAGACCATCGGTTACGGCAGGCAGCAAGGTCAAGCCGCGCCGTGGCGAAGTGCCCGGGCCGTGTATCGCGATGGCCTCAGACCGTTGCTGCCGTCATACGGTCTGACGGATTACAGCAGCGACGACATCGACGCGCTCGCGCTGGCCTGGGAAGAACAACGCCGCCCGTGGCCGGACGTTGCCGAGGGCTTGGAACGGCTGGCGAAGCGCCACACGCTGGCGGTGCTGACAAATATCGATGTCGCGGCAATGACCCGCACCGTGAAAGCCGCCGGTCTGCGGTTCGACCTGCTTTTGTCGGTGCAGATGTTTGCGGCCTACAAACCCGATCCCCGCGCTTATCTCGGCGCGGCCGAATATCTGGCACTGCGACCAGATCAGCTGATGCTCGTCGCTTGCCACGTTTACGACGTACAAGGCGCACACGAGCAAGGATTTCAGACCGCTTTCGTTCCTCGCCCCGACGAACGCGGGCCAGGGCATGGCGCCGAGCCCGCACCCTCCTATGGGCTCATCGCGCGGGACTTCATTGACCTTGCAGAACAACTTGGCTGCTAGCCGCCAGCCGGCGTTTCCGTCCTGTCCGATGGCAATTAAGTGGTTACGGTACAGTTCGCCGAAGACAGCCCCGGGCAGCCGCCATCGTCGGCGATGTCTGCCGTGCGCTGCAACGCCCGTGGCCCGCTTCATCCCGGAGTCCACCGACCGACCGACGACGATCGGCCTGCTGGGACTCGCCGCTGTCCTGGGAAGATGCGGACGCCGATGTCCTTGCCCTAGACTGCATCTCGATCAGATAGGAGTCTTGAGGGTGCGGGCAAGTGAAGCGCCCAGCACCCGGGCTTTGCGGGGCTGGCAGCGGCGAGCCTTGGTGCGGTATCTAACCGGCAAGCCACGCGATTTCTTGCTGGTGGCTACCCCTGGCGCGGGTAAGACGGCATTTGCTCTGCGGATCGCGGCCGAGCTGCTGGCCGATCGTACCGTCGACACGATCACCGTGGTGGTACCCACCGAACATCTCAAAACGCAGTGGGCGGTGGCGGCGGCTGCCGACGGCATCGCGTTGGATCCCAAGTTCCGCAACTCGGCCGCGCACACCTCGGCGGAGTACCACGGCATCGTTGTCACCTACTCCCAGGTCGCCAGCCATCCGGCCCGGCATCGGGTGCGCACCGAGAACCGGCGCACGCTGGTGATTTTCGACGAGATTCATCACGGCGGCGATGCCAAGAGCTGGGGAGACAGCATCCGCGAGGCCTTCGGCGACGCGGCCCGGCGGCTGGCGTTGACCGGCACACCGTTCCGCAGCGACGACGCCGCGATCCCGTTCATCCGCTACGAACCCGACGGCGCCGGCGTGCGCCGCTCCGCGGCCGATCACACGTACGGCTACGCCGAGGCGCTGGCCGACGGCGTGGTGCGCCCGGTGGTGTTCATGGCGTATTCGGGAGAAACCCGGTGGCGCGACAGCGCGGGTGCCGAGTACGCCGCGCGGCTCGGTGAGCCGGCCAGCGCCGAGCACATCGCCCGGGCCTGGCGTACCGCGTTGGACGCGGCCGGCGAGTGGATGCCCGCGGTCGTCACCGCGGCCGATACCCGACTACAACAGTTACGCGCCGGCGGAGTGCCTGACGCCGGCGGGATGGTCATCGCATCGGATCAGACGGCGGCCCGCGCGTATGCCGTTCTGTTGCAACGGATTACCGGCGAGCCGCCGACCCTGGTGCTTTCCGACGACCCAGGGTCTTCGCGGCGCATCGCGCAGTTCGCCGCGGGCACCAGCCGTTGGCTGGTCGCGGTGCGCATGGTGTCGGAGGGCGTCGACGTGCCGCGGTTGGCCGTAGGGGTGTATGCCACCAGCGCGTCGACCCCGCTGTTTTTCGCCCAGGCGATCGGCCGCTTCGTGCGGTCGCGCCGGCCCGGGGAGACCGCGAGCGTGTTTCTGCCGTCGGTGCCGACTCTGCTGCAGTTGGCCAGTGAGCTGGAGGCGCAGCGCAACCATGTGCTGGGCCAGCCACACCGCGAGGACGACGACGAGCTGGTCGCGGCGCAGCGGCGCCAGACCGAGCCATCCGAAGCGGACAACGGGTTCACGTCGTTGGGCGCCGACGCCGAATTGGACCAGGTGATCTTCGACGGCTCGTCGTTCGGCACGGCCACCCCCGCAGGCAGCGATGAAGAAGCCGACTATTTGGGCCTCCCTGGCCTCTTGGATGCCGGGCAGATGCGAGAACTGTTGCGGCGCAGGCAGGACGAGCAGCTTGATCGTCGCACCCGCAACGGCGCCGTTGTGTCCGAACCGATGACCAGGCACGGCCAATTGCGGGACTTGCGCCGTGAACTCAACGCGCTGGTGTCGGCGACACACCATCGAACGGGCAAGCCGCACGGGTGGATTCACAACGAGTTGCGCCGCATCTGCGGCGGCCCGCCGGTGGCCGCGGCGACCACCGAACAGCTCAAGGCACGCATCGAAGCGGTGCGTGGACTGACCGCCTAGCGCTCGGCGGAAATCAGCGGATAGCCCAGATACTGTCGGCCACCCACGGCGACGCCTGCGCCGCCACCGCCCACACCAGGTTTTCCGGCACGTCGATCAACGGATAGCGCTTTACGCCCGCGGCGGTGGCCGCGACCAGGGTGGCGACCCCGGCCCGTCGCTGCAGCGGCGACTGGCGCACGGTCCAGCCGATAATGCCCGCCGTGGCGAGGCAGTCGCGGCGTCGTTCCAGGCTGCCGGCGCGCATCACCAGCCAGCGATCGTCGACACGGTGCCCGAGGGCGCTGACCCGGTCGGCGGCCAGCAACGCACACCACGCCGTAACCGCTACCCATGCCGGCCACAACCACACGGGCACAACGGTTATCCCCAGCAGCACAGTCGCCACGGCCAGCGCCACACCCATCAGCACGGGAAGCCCCAGCGCCCGCGTCCATCGTCGGGCCGCAGCCCGACGTCCGTGACCACGCAGCGGGCCCGTGACGGCATCGCGGTCGCCGATCAGCTCGATCAGCACCGATTCGGTCGTGGAAACCGGACATGGCGGCAGCAGCACCGACGACTCGCCAGCACCGTGCACACCGGTCATCACCGCGTCCAGTCGGGCACCACCGAACGCGCGCACCAACAGCGGCTGCCGCAGTGTTCCACCGCGCAACCGACTCATGTCGTAGGCGCGTTCCCGAAGACGCAGTAGGCCGTGCCGCAGGTGCAGCACGTCTGCCTGACGCACCAGCACCAGGTTGCCGTAGGTGAGCAGCGACCGCAGCACCGCGAGCAGCACCGACGCGACCAGAACCAGCGCGCCGATTACCCCGACGGTGCCCGCCACACCCAGCCGCTGGGCGGCATTGAGTCCTGACTCGACCAGCCGCGAATGCTGCAGCGGCCCAACGGCTCCGCTCTCATAAACCACACCGGCAGCGGCGGCTATGCTCAGCAGTCCGGACACACTCAACGGCGAATATCGCAACCACGACGGCTGCCAGCGGGCCAGCACCGTACCCGCCGCCGCGGGCACCGCACTCGCCGCATCGGCTGGCTGCGCGAATCCGGCCAGCAGAATCGCCCTCAGCCGCGGCACCTGTTCGACCCGGACGGCATCCAGCTCGAACACGCCAGCACCGTTCTCGCCCTTGGCCTCTTGGCCGGTGCTCACCCGCAGCACGGCCAGACCCAACATCCGGTGCAGCAACCGCGCATCACTCTGCACCGAGCGAATCCGGTTGCGCGGCACCGACAATACCTTGCGGTGCAACAGACCGACTCGTAGTTGCACTTGGCCGGATTGGGGGTCGTCGTCAATGCGGTAGCTGGTGGTGAACCAGCGCGCCACGCCCACCACCACAGTCAGTCCAAGCACCGCCACCGTCCAGGATTGGTTGCCCGTGGTCGAGCCCAGCACCACCCCGCCGATCAGCAACGGCAGCTGGCGCAGCAATTCGTGCACCGGGTGAACCAGCAGCATCCGGGGACTTAGCCGCTGCCAAGCGATTTCCGACCGAGCGCCAGTGCCCGTCACAAGCGCCGCTCCTCCTCATCGCTACGCTCTGCATCGTCGCCAGCGGTCACGTGGCGTCCTCGGCACCGATCGCCGCGATATCGGTCAACTGCGCGACGAGATGGTCGGCGACGTCAACGTCGAGCGCGACGATATGCACTGCCCCCGCCGAGGAGGCGGTGGTGACGGTGACGTTGGCCAGGCCGAACAGCCGATCCAACGGCCCACGGTAGGTGTCGACGGTCTGCACCCGGGAGATCGGCGCGATGCGCCTTTCCTGGACCAGCCACCCGGTGCGGGTGTACACGGCCTGCGGGCCAATCTCCCACCGGTGCACCCGATACCGCCATATCGGCACGACGGCCATCGAAATCACCGCGCCGAGCACTGTGACGACGCCGATCAGAATGTGCAGCGACGGCATTCGCTTGTCGAAGCCGATCCACACCACTTGGCCGGCGGCCAGCAGCAGCCAGGGGACCGCGCCGCCGACCGCCCACCGCAGCGGCGCGCGCCGGCTGGGCGGATGTGCGGGATCCACCATGCCCGCGACGGGCGGACCAGGTGTGCGGTTGTCCACGCCATCGAGAATGCCACCGACCCTGCGGCGCACCGCACCGACACGGCGGCACCGCCCGTGGATCGGTATCGTTCTCGGGGATGAGTCCCAATGGCAAATGGACCACGGCCGACGTACCTGACCAAAGCGGCCGCGTCGCAGTCGTCACCGGCGCGAATACCGGCATCGGCTATCACACCGCCGCGGTGCTGGCACAGAGCGGCGCCCATGTCGTGTTGGCGGTGCGCAATCTGGAGAAGGGCAATCTTGCGCTGGCGCGCATCGTCGCTGCCCATCCGAACGCCGATGTCACGTTGCAGGAACTCGACCTCAGCTCGCTGGACTCGGTGCGCGCCGCCGCAACGACGCTCCGCTCGGCCTACCCGCGCATCGATCTGCTGATCAACAACGCCGGGGTGATGTGGACTCCCAAGCAGCTCACCGCAGACGGATTCGAATTGCAATTCGGAACCAACCATCTCGGCCACTTCGCGCTGACCGGGCTGTTGCTGGACAACCTGCTGCCGGTCCGGGGCTCGCGAGTGGTGACCGTCAGCAGCACGGGTCACCGGTTACGTGCCGCGATCCACTTCGATGATCTGCAGTCTGAACATCACTACGACCGGTATGCCGCCTACGGGCAGTCCAAGCTGGCCAACTTGCTGTTCACCTACGAGCTGCAAAGCCGGCTGGCCGGCCAGCAGAAGAACACCATCGCCGTCGCCGCCCACCCCGGCGCGGCCAGCACGGAGCTGGGACGCAGCGTCCCGACGCTCCTGAAACCCCTGTTCGCGCTGGCAGGCCCGCTGCTGTTCCAGAACGCGGCGATGGGCGCTCTGCCCACGCTGCGAGCTGCGGCCGACCCCGACGTCGAAGGTGGGCAGTACTACGGCCCCGACGGTCTGGGCGAGCAGCGCGGGAACCCGAAGCTGGTCTCCTCCAGCGCGCAGTCCCACGACGAGGACCTGCAGGACCGGCTGTGGAACGTCTCCGAAGAACTGACCGGCGTCACATATCCGGTCTGAGGCCGGCCGCGGCTCTTCTAAGATGACCGCGTGGCACGACCTCCCCGCTCGACCGCTGAGAACCCGACGTTCGACCCGAAGCACCTGGTGTCGTTGCTGCGTTCGACCGTTCCGCCCGTGCATCCGGCCGGGCTGCCGTTCATCTCCGCGGGGGTGGGACTGGCCCTGGTCGGCCGCCGCCACCGCTGGCTGCGCCGGGCTGGGCTATTGGCCGCCGGTGCCTGTGCCGGGTTCTTCCGGCACCCGCCGCGGGTGCCGCCCACCCGGCCCGGCGTCGTCGTCGCACCGGCCGACGGCCTGGTGTGCCTCATCGATACGGCCGCCCCGCCCCCCGAGCTCGAGCTGGGCGATGCAGAGCTGACGCGGGTCAGCATCTTCCTGTCGCTGTTGGACGCCCACGTGCAACGGGCCCCGGTGAGCGGCGACGTGATCGCCGTGCAGCACCGGCCGGGTCGCTTCGGCTCGGCCGACCTTGCCGCGGCCAGCGACGACAACGAACGCACCAGCGTGCGGATCCGCACCGAGGACGGTGTGGAGATCGTCGCCGTGCAGATCGCGGGTCTGTTGGCACGGCGAATCGTCTGTGACGTACACGCCGGCGACAAGCTGTCGATCGGCGACACCTACGGCCTGATCCGGTTCGGGTCTCGGCTGGACACCTACCTGCCCGCCGGCAGCGAGGTGTTGGTCAGCATCGGTCAACGTGCCGTTGCCGGCGAGACGGTCCTGGCCGAGCTGTGATCAACAGACCTCGCGGCAGGCGCGTGGTGCCGCTGCGCATCCTGCCCAGCTCGATGAGCGTGCTGGCCATTTGCGCCGGGCTGACCTCGATCCGCTTCGCACTCGAGCACCAGCCGCACGTCGCGCTGGCATTGATCGCCGCGGCCGCGATCCTCGACGGCCTCGACGGCCGGGTGGCCCGCGCCCTGGACGCCGAGTCACGGATGGGCGAGGAGATCGATTCGCTCGCCGACGCGGTGAACTTCGGGGTCGCCCCCGCGGTGGTGGTCTATGTGACGTTGTTGTCGTCGTCGGCGGCGGGCTGGGTGGTGGTCCTGCTGTACGCCGTGTCAATCGTGTTGCGGCTGGCCAGGTTCAATGCGCTGCTCGACGACAGCACCCAGCCTCCCTTCGCGCGGGAGTTCTTCGTCGGGGTACCCGCACCGGCCGGCGCGATCTCAGCACTCGGCCCGCTTGCCGCCAAGCTGCAGTTCGGTGCCGGTTGGTGGACGTCGCCGTGGTTCGTCTGCGCGTGGGTCGCGGCCTGCTCGATGCTGGTCGTGAGCCGGATCCCGATGCGCAAGATGCACGCCGTTTCGGTGCCGCCCAACCTGGCCGCCGTGGCCCTGGCCGGCCTGACCATCGTCGCTGCTGCCGCGTTCCTGTTCCCCTACATCCTGGTCATGGTCGTCATCGCGGCGTACCTCTGCTACATCCCGTTCTCCGTCCGCAACCACCACTGGCTGGCGGCGCATCCCGAGACGTGGGGCGAGAAGCCCAAGCAGCGGCGCGCCGCCCGACGCGCGATTCGCCGGGCGCAGCCCAACCGCCGGTCGGTCGCGCGGCTCGGACTCCGCAGGCCTACCGGCCGGACATGACGCCTCCCGCCCAGATCACGCTTACCGCTCGGCTGAACACCTCGGCCGTTGACTCTCGCCGTGGCGTTGTCCGACTACACCCCAGTGCCATTGCAGCCCTTGGTATTCGGGAGTGGGATGCGGTATCGCTCACCGGATCGCGGACCACGACGGCGGTCGCCGGCATGGCCGGCCCACAAACCCCGGCCGGCACCGTGCTGCTTGACGACGTGACGCTGTCCAACGCCGGGTTGAGCGAGGACACCGCCGTCATCGTCGTCGCCGCCACCGTGTACGGCGCACGATTGGTGACCTTGAGCGGCTCGGCGATGACCACCCAGTCGGTCCCGTCGACCACCCTGCGGCAAGCCTTACTGGGCAAGGTATTAACTGTCGGCGATGCGGTGTCGCTGCTGCCGCGCGACCTGGGACCGGGCACCTCGACTTCTGCGGCGACTCGGTCGCTGGCCTCATCGGTGGGCATCAGTTGGACATCGGAACTTTTGACCGTCACCGGTATCGATCCCACCGGACCGGTGAGCGTGCAGCCAAACTCATTGGTGACGTGGGGAACCGGCGTCCCAGTCAATGACGCCGGCCCGCATGTCGGTGCGCCCGAGCCAGAACAGGTCACCGCCACCATCCCACCGTTGACCGTCAACGACCTCAAAGGCGTTGCCGCGCAAGCCACCAAGCTGACCGAGTGGCTCAAGCTCGCGCTCGACGAGCCGCATCTGCTGCAAACCCTTGGTGCCGGTGCCAATCTGGGAGTGCTGGTGTCGGGCCCGGCCGGTGTCGGCAAGACCACGCTGGTGCGGGCTGTCTGCGCAGGCCGGCGGCTGGTCGAGGTCGAGGGCCCGGAGATCGGCGCGCTGGCCGCCGAAGACCGCCTCCAGCGAGTGGTCGCGGCGGTGACGGCCGTCCACGACGGCGGCGGAGTGCTGCTGATCGCCGATATCGACGCGCTGCTGCCCGCGACTACCGAACCGGTCGCGACGCTGATCCTGGCCGAACTGCGCAAGGCGGTCGCGACCCCGCGGGTCGCGCTGATCGTCACGTCGGCGGTACCGGAGAACCTCGACCCGCGGCTGCGCGCCCCAGACCTGTGCGACCGCGAGCTCGTGCTCAGCCTGCCCGACGCGGCCACCCGCACGGCCCTGCTGCAGGGACTGCTGAAGCCCGCGCCGACCGAAGCCCTCGACACTAGCGAGATCGCCGACCGTACACCGGGTTTCGTCGTCGCTGATCTCGCCGCGCTGGTGCGTGAGGCGGCATTGCGCGCGGCGGCTCGGGCCAGCTCCGACGGCACTGCGCCGAAGCTCACCCAGGCCGACTTGCTCGGCGCGCTTACCGTGATCCGGCCGCTGTCGCGCTCAGCCACAATCGAGGTATCGGTCGGCTCGATCACCCTCGACGATGTCGGTGACATGACCGCCACCAAACAGGCGCTGACCGAAGCGGTGTTGTGGCCACTGCAGCATCCCGACACCTTTGCGCGGCTCGGTGTCCAGCCGCCGCGCGGAGTCCTGCTGTACGGCCCGCCGGGCTGCGGCAAGACGTTCGTGGTTCGCGCGCTGGCCAGTACCGGACGGCTCTCGGTGCACGCCGTCAAAGGCTCTGAGCTGATGGACAAATGGGTCGGCTCCTCGGAGAAGGCGGTACGGGAACTGTTCGGCCGGGCCCGCGACTCCGCGCCGTCACTGATATTTCTCGACGAGGTCGACGCGCTGGCACCGCGGCGCGGCCAGAGTTTCGACTCCGGCGTCACCGACCGGGTGGTGGCGGCGCTGCTCACCGAGCTCGACGGCATCGATCCGCTGCGCGATGTCGTCGTCATCGGTGCCACCAACCGGCCGGACCTGATCGATCCGGGGCTGTTGCGGCCCGGTCGGCTGGAGAAGCTGGTCTTCGTCGAACCGCCAGACACACAGGGGCGTCTGGACATCTTGCGCACCGCGGGCAAGTCGATTCCGCTGCGCGGCGTTGACCTGGCCACGCTGGCAGCCGACCTGGACGGATACAGCGCCGCCGATTGCGTGGCGCTGCTGCGCGAGGCTGCGCTCACCGCGATGCGGCGCTCGGTCGACGCTGCGGAGATCACCGCCGCCGACGTCGCGGCCGCGCGCGAAAACGTCCGTCCCTCATTGGATCCCGCGCAGCTGGCCTCCTTGCGTGCCTTCGCCGCGGATCGGTGACCCTGGACGATCAGTGCAGCAGCTGTTTGGATGAAACGGTGTACCGGGAGTTTCGTCCTGACCACAGCCTTCGGCCCTTCGTGGAATGCGGCTGGCTGCGCTCAGGTTCGGCAACTCCATCGATACGCGTAATGCCCGACGGTTGCGTGGACGTGTTCGTGACCGGTCGAGGCGACGTCGTAATCGCCGGTCCGGCCAACACGTTCTATGACCTGCCGGTCGGTGACCAGGACGTGCTGGCGGGGCTGCGGTTACGGCCGGGCGCGGCCGCCGCGGTGATCGGTTGTCCAGCAATCGATTTGGGGAGCTTGCGCGTTCCGCTCGATTCGGTGTTCGGTGTCGCCGGCTCCCGTATCGCCGAGAATATGCTCAGCGCCGCAACTCCCGGCCAACGGATATCGCTGTTAACAAACCTGGTTCTCGGCTCTTTCGCAGCCGCCGACCCGGTGGTCGACCGTCCGGTCGCGCGGGCGGTCGCGGCGTTGCGGGCACAACCGGATACCCCGGTTGCGGAGCTGGCCGCCGAGGTCGGCCTGAGCGAACGCCAGCTGCGACGCCGTTTCGAGGCCACGGTCGGCTATGGCCCCAAGCGGCTGGGCCGGGTGTTCCGTTTTCAGCGCCTGCTGGATTTGATTCATGCAACCCACAACCAACCGCGCTCGCCCAGGTGTCCGTTTTGTCCAATACGACGGCAGGCCACGCGCCCTAGCCTTCTCGCATGCCCGACACGAAAACGGTTGCTCACGCGTCGTTCCGGCTCATCGAAACCGGCGACGCGGAAGTGACGCGACAGATCATCGCCCGCAATTTCTTCAACGAAGAGGCCGAGGACGATCCCGAAGACGTTGAACGCCGACAACACGGCCCCGAGGGGTTTCTCGCGAACAGTGTTCAGTGTCCAAACCTAGTTCGGTGAGGGTAGTCCGTGAAGTAGGTCAGGCGAGCTGGCGGTGTACGTCCAGCAGGTGGTGGCGCACGTCGTGCAGCGTATTGGCGGCTACCCAGCGGAGCGTCCGCTCGGCGCGCTGCGGCCAGTTATAGACGAGGCGCAATTCCCAGTCGGGGGTGTCGAGGCGATGGAGAACGTTTTCCAGCAGCCGTGCGGCCATCATCAACTCCTGGGCGACCTCGATCGGGTCCTGCTCGCCGTATCCCTCGTGGGCCACGCGTTCGTCGCGCCCCATCGGCGCGGCGGAGGGTATGTTGGCGCGGCGTGCCAGCAGCACTCGCTCGCGTTGGGTAAGTAGTACGTCGCGGACGTGACAGGCGTATTCCAGTGGCGACCACAGCTCCGGTGCGGTTCGCTGCGCCAGTGTGCTTGGTGCGGTGGCGATGAGGAGGTCGGCCAGTTCGGCGACGCCAATCTGGATGTAGTAACCCGCCTCTGTTGCTGCGCCCAGATCGTAGGAGTACCCGCACTCCTCGCACCGTTCCACCACCACAGTTTATGGGCAACGACCACCGGGACCACGCTCGCCAGTGGCCCTAACACGATCATTTCCGACAGTGCCCCGATCGCTTCTCCCACGACCTGCACATCTGCATCACGTGCTGTTCCCGCACGACTTCGTATACAAGTTGCAGTTGACTGCACTATTGCTTACTACTGCATTTTAGAGCTAAGGTGAGCGAGCAGCGCGACATCCGCTCCCCGCTGCGCCGATCAGGATCGAATCGAGGCATTTGATGGCAGTCACGGAGAAGACGGCGCAGTCGGTGACCGCGTTCATGGACGACCCGATCAGCTTCTTCGGCCAGTCCTACACCCAGATGCACAGCATTGGCCGCGATGAGCTCGAGGCGCTGCAACGCCGGGCGATGAGCATCCGCTTTCAGCAGCACTACCAGAGCATCGAAATGCTGCATAAGCTGGCGGACCGGCTCGGCATCACAGCGCTCGACAACTTCAATGATGTTGTGCCGCTGTTCTTCTCGCACACTGCTTTCAAGTCATATCCGGCCGCGCTGATCGACAAGAAACGGTTCGACCTGATGACCAGGTGGCTGGACAAGTTGACCAGCTACGACTTGTCCGGCGTGGACACCACGGGCTGCAGCGGAATCGACGACTGGATCGACCGGCTCGACGAACACACTCCGCTGGAGGTCATCACCTCCAGCGGCACCACCGGCACCATCTCGATCCTGCCCAAAGACAAGCGCGGTGCCGAAGACGGCATGACGCTGTGGAAGGTCTGCCTGTTCCAGACCTTCGGCCACGAACCGACCAACAAAGAGCTGAATCCCTCGGTGGACGTGGTGTGGCCGAACTTCGCCAACGGCAAGCTCGGCCATCTGCGGATCGCCAACATGATCAAGCGCGGCTTCACTGGCGGCGACGAAACGAAGTTTCATGCGCTCTACCCCTTCGCGGTCGACACCGATCTGATGTTCCTGGCCTCCAAGATGCGGGCGGCGGCGTCGCGCGGCGAGCTCGACCGACTCGAGATCGATCCGGCGTTGGCCGCCCGCAAGGATGAGTTCGTCGCCATGCAGGCACGCCAAGCCCAAGACATGGATGCGTTCTTCACCCGCATCACCGAGCAGCTGCGCGGCAAGCAGGTGTTCATGCTCGGCACCTACCACCTGATGTACGACATCGCAACGGCCGGTCTGCAGCGCGGTGTGCGAAACGTCTTCGCACCGGATTCAGCGATTCTCACCGGCGGGGGGATGAAAGGTGTTGCGCTGCCGGACGATTTCATGGACGTCATCAAAGACTTCCTCGGCGTCGACCGCATCCAGGTCGGCTACGGCTTCTCTGAGTCGAGCACGTTCCACTGGGCATGCAGCGAGGGCCGCTATCACGTGGCACCGTGGGTCATTCCGTTCGTGCTCGATCCCGACACCAGCGAGCCGCTCCCCCGCACCGGCGTACAGACCGGCCGCGCCGCCGTCTACGACATCCTGCTGCGCGCCCACTGGGGCGGTGTAATCTCCGGCGACGAAGTCACGATCGACTGGGACCTGCGTTGTCCGTGTGGACAGTCCAGCGTCGCCTTCGAGCCCGAGATCATCCGTTACAGCGAGAAGGAGGGCTATGAAGACGACCGAATAACCTGCGCCGCAACACATGAGGTACACAACGAGGCAATCAACTTCATGAAGGGGGTGGAACTGTGATCGCTTACACGGTTCCGCTGTTCCTGCGGGGGCGAGTCATCACTGACGACTTGGTCGCGTTCGGCACCCGCAAGGGCGTCGCACAGTTTCAGGCGCCGGACATGAGCAGGTATGTCGAGCAGCTTCCGCTGCGCAGCCCGGCACAGATGAGCGACCTCTACCGGCTGAGCTTCGACGAAATCCTGGACGTGCTCGAGACTCTCGGCAACGCCTTGGATTTCGACACCAATGTCCACCTGCAGGAAGCCTACGAAGCCTCGCTGGTGGCCAACGTGCTGCCGGCCGAGATGCTCAAGAACAGCTATCGGGTGCTGCGGCCGTTGTTTTCCCGCGAGAACGTCGCCGAAATCGCCGACAGTCAGGTCGGACTGGACTACCTCAACGGCTGGGTCCCGCACACGTTGCGTGACGGCCGGGAGCAGCGGGTGCGGGCGTTCGGATCGCGCACCCTGCACATTCCGGCCGGCAACGGCGGATTGGTCTCGGCGGTGACCATCCTGCGCTCGGTGATCACCCGATCGGACGTGATCATCAAGGCGCCGTCGAATGACCCTCTTACCGCAATCGCCATCGCCCGCACGTTGGCTGATGTCGCGCCGGATCACCCGATCACCAAGCATCTGGCGGTTGGATACTGGAAGGGCGGCGATCCGGCTGTCGAAGAAACCCTCTATCAGCCCCGCCACATCGAAAAGATCGTGGCGTGGGGCGGTTTGGCGTCGGTCAAACACGTCACCCGCTACATCCAGCCCGGTTTGGAGCTCATCGCGCTCGACCCCAAGCGCAGCGCCACCATCATCGGCGCCGAGGCATTCGCCGACGAAGCCACCATGCGCGACGTGGCCCGTCGCGCCGCAACCGACATCGGCGTCGCCAACCAGGAGGGATGCGCCAACGCGCGAGTGATCTACGTGCTCAGCGGAACCGACGCCGACGGACTGGCGAAGGCCAATCGGCTCGGCGAACTGATCTATCAGGAGCTGGTGTCGCTACCCGCCGTCGTCAGCACCCCGCCGCTCTACCCCGACCGCGAGCTGCTCGACCATCTGGAGGCCTCCCGAATGACCGAGGACTTCTACCGCGTGATCGGCGGCGAGCAGCGCGAGGGCGCGATCGTCGTCTCCCAGTTCGACGAGGCGGTCGACTATTCGCCGATGCTCTCTGGCCGGGTCGCCAACATCGTGCCGGTCGATCACATCGACAAGGTGACCGCCGCAGTGAACTCCTACACCCAGACAATCGGCATCTACCCCGAACCGCTCAAACGCCGGCTGCGAGATACGTTGCCGCTGTTCGGTGCTCAACGGCTGACCAGCCTGGGTTACGCGTGCAACGTTTCGATCGCCTCGCCGCAGGACGCGATCGAGCCGATCCGGCGTATGTGCAAATGGATCGTCGACGAAGAATGCGATCCCCAGACGGTGGTCCCGCTGTGGCAGCTCGCGCCGGCATGACCGAACAGCGCAGCGCCCTACAGGTTGTCGAGGGAATCGACCTGTCGGGCAAGGTATGCGTGATCACCGGGGCTTCCTCGGGATTGGGTCGCGAGTCGGCGCGGGCGCTGACCGCCGCGGGCGCCCACGTCGTCTTGGCGGCACGCAATCGGGACGCCCTGGCCGCGGCGAATCGGTGGATCCATGCCGAGGTGCCGGGCGCACGCACCTCGACGGTGCATCTCGACCTCACCTCACTGGCCGGCGTGCGTGCCGCGGCCGCCGCGATCCGCGACATCACCCCGGCGATCCATGTCCTGATGAACAACGCCGGCGTCATGTTCACCCCGTTCGGCCGCACCCATGACGGCTTCGAATTACAGATTGGCACAAATCATTTCGGGCACTTCGAGCTGACCCGACTGCTTGTTCCGCAGCTCACCGCCGCGGACGGGGCGCGCATCGTCATCCTGTCCTCCGCAGGCTACGTCATGGGGGATGTCGACCTGGACGATCCCAACTGGGATGATCGCGAATACGACAAGTTCGTCGCATACGGGGCCGCCAAGACGGCGAACATCCTGCACGCCATCGAAGCCGATCACCGGCTGCGCGGCTCGGGAATTCGGGCTTACGCCGTCCATCCCGGCACGGTGGCCACCTCGCTGGCACGATACATGTCCCGCTCGGACTTCTCTCAACTACGCAAATACGCCGCCGCCCGTACCTCAACACGCGGCGAGCCGACCGACGGCCACCTCGACTTCACCACACCCGAATACGGTGCGGCCACTCAAGTGTGGGCAGCGGTCAGCCCCGAACTGGCCGGCCGCGGGGCGCTGTACCTGGAAGATTGCCGGGTCAGCGAAACGGTTTCACCGTACGCTCGCGACGCTGAGCATGCGGCGGCGTTGTGGGAGCTGTCCGAGAAGTTGTGCGCGAAATAGACTGCTGTGGTGAACAGAACCGAACGGCGCAAGCGCGAGGTGAAAGAGAACATCCTCGCGGCCGCGTTTGATCTGTTCCTCGACCAGGGCGTCGCGGCCACCACCATCGAGGACATCTGTGAGCGCGCCGACGTGGCCAACCGAACGTTCTTCAACCACTTCGCCACCCGTCAGGACATGATCCGGGCATTGGCGGAGCGCCGGCTGGTCAACCTGCACGACGTCGTTTTCGACCGCGCCGACGAAGCGATCCCGGCGCGCCTTATCGGTGTGTTCGACGACATCGGCGCCGCGCTGGCCAAATCCGGCGACACCTATCGCGAGCTGATCGGGGAAATGCTCGCCACCAGCGGCTATAGCGTCCAGCGCGGATTCAACCTGCACGACACGTTCGCCAAACTCATCAAAGAAGGCGTCGCCCGCGGCGAGGTCAGCGCGCGACACGACGCAGAAACCTTGGCCGACATCATCGTTGGTGCGCTGTCGGGCGGCATCGTCAACTGGACCGTGGACCGGACGTATTCACTGGAGACCAACCTGCACAATCTCGCGGTGGCATTGGCCGAGTTGTTGTCCACCGGGGTCAGGCCGTCGTCGTCAATGCGTCGACGCTGATTACCCGCCGAAAAGCGTTGGACCGTAACCGTCGAATTGGATTCGCAGCAGCGACTCGCTGTGCGAGGCGGTGACGAACAGTTCGTCGGCCCGCCTTCCGCCGACGCAGAGGTTGGTCGGTAGTGATCCGGGCTGCAACGCGATGTCCCCGATGCGCCGGCCCCAGGCGTCGATGATGTCGATGCGATCAGCGGCGGTCAGCGCAACCCAGTAGTCGCCGTGGGCGCTCACCGTCATCCCGTCGGGCCACCCGTCGATGAAGGTGTGCACGATCTCGGGTGCGTCGACCGACCCGTCGGGCGCAACGACGTAGGACAGCAGCTGCGACGAAAGGGTCGCTGTGACAAGCAATCTCGAACCGTCACGTTCGAAGCCCAACCCGTTGATGAACACCGGTCCGTCGTCGATGACCCGTCGGGTGTCACCCGAGTCGACGTCGACCGTATACACATGGCCGGGCAGGCCGGCATCGGGAGTGCTGGTGTCGAACTCCGCGCGGGTGTCGGTGAGCCACAGCCGTCCGTCGGGGCCGAACGTCAGATCGTTGGGTGCGCCCAGCCCCTCGACGAGGTAGTCGACGTGCGAGCCGCTGATCACCTGAACACCTGGCTCGGCGGGCCCGCTTGCACCCCAGGCGCCGCCGTTTTGCGCCACATATAACGTCCCGTCAGCGCGGCACGCCAAGCCATTTGGCCCGCCGCCGGTGTCGATGCGTTCCAGCGCACCGTCGGACGGGTCGACGATGTAGACACAGCCGTGGCTGATCGACGTCAGAGCCACGCGGTCATCGGGCAGCCACAGCGGCCCCTCGGTGAAGCCGAGTCCGTCGGCGACTACCTCGATGTACATCTCAGGACTCCGGTTCAGGTTCTGGCAGGGGCGTCCAGTCGGCCGAAAGTCGCGAGCTGAACCGCGGGGCCCGCCGTTCGAGGAAGGCGGCGACTCCTTCACGCGCGTCGTCGCTACCCATCACCCGATGGTGCAGCTGCGTCTCGATCGACGCAACCTCTCGCGGGGTGTACCCGTTGATTGCACTGTCCCAGAGCAGTCGCTTAGACAACGCCGCCGACATCGGCGCCACGTTCGTCGCGATGTCGCGCGCCATCTCCAACGCGTGATCGAGTACCTGTGCGGCGGGCAGCGCTTTGTTGGCGATACCGAACGCGACGGCCTCGGCGCCAGTGAAGGTGCGTCCGGTCAGTAGCACTTCGGCAGCCACGCCCAGGTTTGTCAGGTGTGCCAATGTCCAGTGCGACATACAGTCGGGTATTACGCCCCGACGGACTTGCACCACACCATATTTCGCGTCATCGGCGACGATGCGGATATCTGCCTGCAACGCGATGGTCAGGCCGATCCCAATGGCGTGGCCGTTTACCGCGGCGATCACCGGCTTACGCAATTCGAAGGCAGCCGGGTCGATCGGCGATGCGGAGAACACGCCGTCGTCGGGCGGGGCGTCGAACGGCGATGCGGTGCCCGAGAAATCCGCCCCGGCGCAAAACGCCCGGCCCGCCCCGGTGACCACGATGGCCCGGACATCGTCGTCCTCGTCGCAGTCGCGGTATGCCCGGCTCAGCAGCGTGCCCATGTCGGCGGTGTAGGCGTTGAGATGTTCGGGCCTGTTGAGCGTGAGCACCGCCACACCCGTGTCGACCTCGACCAGCACCTGTTGCACGCGTCGCAGTACACCACGCCGCCTTGGGCTCAGCGGGTGGTTTCCGATTTCAACTAGCCTGGTTTCACCGGACAGCGTGGTCCCGTCACTGAGCACTGCCCAGGAAGCGAGATGGACCATGGTCACGGCACGGACTGACAACGACAGCTGGGATATCACCGAGAGCGTCGGCGCGACGGCACTCGGTGTGGCCATGGCGAGGGCCGCTGAATCCGATTGCGACTGCCCGCTGTTCACCGACCGTTATGCGCAGCCTTTCGTTGAGGCCGCAATCAAGCGTGGCTGGGATTCCTCGGCGATAGCCAAACGATTGCCGATCATCAAGGGCTACGCCGCGGTGCGCACCAAATGGTTCGACGAGTACTTCATCGCAGCCGGCGCCAATGGCATCGACCAGGTGGTGATTCTGGCCGCAGGCCTGGACGCCCGCGCCTGGCGGCTGCCCTGGGTCAAAGGCAGCGTCGTTTATGAGATCGACCAGCCACAGGTATTGGCGTTCAAGGCGGACACACTGACCGAACGCGGCGCTCGACCTGCCAGCAGCTACCAGGCGGTGCCGATCGATCTGCGCGCCGATTGGCCGACAGCATTGCGCGAGGCCGGTTTTGATCCGTCGACGCCCACGGCGTGGTCTGCCGAAGGGCTGCTGGCCTACTTGCCGGCGGCCGGCCAAGATCTGTTGTTCGAGCGGATCGTGAAGCTCAGCGCCACCGGCAGCCGGATCGCGGTTGAGGCCCTGAGCCCGAGCTTCTTCGACCCGGACTACCTCGAGCGACGTCGCCAATACTTGCGCGGCATCCATGACGACGCCGACCAGACCAGCGACACTGACCCGCCGGATATTCCAGAGCTGTGGTTCATCGAGGAACGGACCGATCTTCGCCGATGGCTGACCGAACGCGGCTGGGCGGTCACCGTGATCGAGGCGTTGAACCTGATGCAGCGCTACGATCGGCCGCCGGATAGCAACGTCAAGGATCTGGCACCGCGCAGCGTCTTCATCGAAGGCCGATTGCACACGACACGCCGCTGGGCCTGAGGGATTACTCCGAGAGGTGGAATTCGATAACAGCGGCGACGGAATCCAACGCCTCGGTCATAGCTGCCAGCCGTTCGGCGGCCGTCGGCGCGGCCAATACCGAGTAACGGTCGGCGGGCCCGATGGGAATGCGGGACGCCAATGCGTACAACCACTCTCCGGGATCATCGATACCGTTGGCGGCGCCGAGCAGTTGCTCCCGTTCCGGCAACGGAATATCGCGAGCGGCCGCCAGGCGCTCGAACAGAGTCATCACCCGGTCTTCGAGGTCCTCCAGTTGGCCCGCGCTGACCGGTTCTCCCGGCTCATCTGGCCACGCTTGCACGATCGCCCGCGGATACGGGTCGTCGGGCAACCACTCCCAGACTCTGATCCGTTCGCCCGTCCGACAGCGCAAAGCGAACCGGCCCGAGCCGGCGATGTCCACGCATTCGGTGATCCTGGCGACCGTCCCGACATCGCAGCGAACGTCGCCGCCACCGACCTCGCCGCCCTGGGAGATCAGCACAACACCGAAACGAGGATCCTTGTCGCGTATGCAGTCTCGCACCAGCGCGGTATAGCGAGGTTCGAAGATTTGCATCGGCAGATCCTCGCCGGGCAACAACGCCGACTGCAGCGGGAACATCGCCATCGGGCCCGATTCGGCTTCGGTCGCCATCAGATTTCCAGCTCGCCGACCAGCGCATCGACGACGGCGCGCAGATCTCCGTCATGCTCCTCGGCGACCCGCCGCTGCCGCTGATACGACGCTCCGAGCCGAGGGATGTCGGCCACCGCGGCCAGCTCGTCGACGCAGTGCAGTGACTTGGCGACGGGTTCCAGTCGGGTCAGCACGTCGTCGAGGTCTTCGGTGACCAGGCGCTCGTTACTGTCGGCGTCGAGGATGATGATCGCGTCCAGCCCGTAACGGGCGGCGCGCCACTTGTTTTCCTGGCTGTGCCACGGCGGCATGGTCGGCAACACTTCGCCGGCATCCAGTCGGCGCTCGAGATCAACCACCAGGCAGTGCGTCAACGCAACCAGCGCGCCCAGCTCGCGCACGTTGGACACGCCGTCGCAGATCCGCACCTCGAGAGTTCCGTTGTGCGGCGAGGGCCGAACGTCCCAACGGACCTCGTTGACGTCCTCGATGATGCCCGTCTTCTTCTGATCGTGGACGAAACCCTCGAACTGCTCCCATTTTTGGAACTGGAACGGCAGACCGGCGGTGGGCAGTTGCTGGAACATCATCGCTCTGTTGCTGGCATACCCGGTGTCGTCGCCCACCCACCACGGCGACGACGCGGACAGCGCCAGCAGATGCGGATACCAGTTGAGCAACGCCGACATGATCGGCATGACCTTGTCCGCCGAGGAAACCCCGACGTGCACGTGCACTCCCCAGATGAGCATCTGGCGGCCCCACCACTGGGTGCGCTTGATCAGCTCGGCGTATCTCGGCGCATCGGTCAGTTGCTGTGTGGACCAACTCGCGAACGGGTGGGTGCCCGCACCGAACAACTCCATGCCGCGCTGCCGGACGATCGGTAGAACGCTGCTCAGCGTGGACCGAAGATCCGCCATCGCCTGCGCAGTGCAGTCGCAGATACCAGTGACGACCTCAACGGTGTTGCGCAGCAATTCCTTGTGCACACGGGGGTTTTCACCGATCTCAGCGAAAACCGCGGTGGCTTCGTTGCTCAGGTCGTGAGTCTGGGCGTCGACGAGCGCAAACTCCCATTCGACTCCAAGCGTCGGGCGAGGCGATGCCGCGAAGTTCACCTTGATAGCGATACCCCTCCGACGATGGACTAACCGGAGCCGATCACGCCGCAAGCCACCCGCTTGCCGGCGTCACCGGTGGACATCGTCGTGTGGTCGGGTCCCGGTGCCCCGTTGACCTGGGTGTAGCGATCCGCGGGGATGTTGCCGAAGTTGTCGGGGCCGGCGTGGATGACGATCGAGGTGCCCTTACCGGCCAGCAGGTCGGCCTTGGTGAACGCGTCGGTGGTCGTCTCCAGCAGCGCGCCACCGTCCTTACGGACCTGCAGCGAGGTCAGGTCGCCGCTTTCTGGATCGCCGGTGTGCCCCGGCGCCTGAAAATGCCCACCTGCGGACAAGAAGTCGCCCGGTGCGCCGCCGGTCGGGGCAGTCGAGTTGGCCTCGCACTTGGCCACCGAGTGGATGTGCACGCCGTGGAAGCCGGGGGCCAACTGGCCCGTCCCGGTGGTCTCGAGGGTGACCGTCACATAGCCCGGGTTGAACTCGAACTTGGCTGTGGCGATCTTCGCACCATTGGGCGCGATGAGTTGCGTGGTCAGGCTGTCCGTTCCACCCTGCCCACCGGTCGGCGCTGCACTCGACGGCGCCGGTGACCCGGTCCAGATCGGCGGTGTAGTGCCGGGGGAAGTCGCCGCTGGTTGATTCGGCTTGCATGCGCTCAAAAGCGTGACCGAGACGACGAGCGGAACCAGTGCAGTGGCGGCGGCAAATTTGCGGCTGCTGGCGAGCTTGACCATGGGGTAGAGCCTATCCCGGTGACGATGCGGGGCGGCACGGCCCGAGGAGGAGCGGGATCAACAAGCACAGCCCGGTGACGATGCGGGCCGGTGACGATGCGGGCCGGCACGGCCCGAGGAGGAGCGGGGGCGCGGGCCGCAACGGCCGGCCGAGGAGCGGAAGGCTGCAGCCATTTCTTGTCGGATGGCGGTGGCATGATCGTATGTATGTTCGAACAGCGGCCGCGGGTTGGTTCGTCGCCGGAGGTGATTGCCCGGTTTGATGAGCTGTTCGAGCGGCGCCATCCTTCGGCCACGCCGGAATCGGGGGTCCTGCTGGACCGAATCTGTGCGTCATGGCGCGCGCACAATCGCGCGGCCGCCGCTGCGCTGGTGGCGGTGGGCGAGTTGTTTGGTTACCGGTTGGCGCGCTGTTCTGACACCGAGGAGTGGGCCATCGACACCGAGGAGGCGGTGAGCGCTGAGCTGGCGGCGGCGTTGCGGATCAGTCAGGGCCTGGCGGGAAGTCAGCTGCGTTATGCCCGGGCGATGCGTGAGCGGCTCCCCAAGGTCGCTGACGTTTTCAAAGCCGGTGACATCGACCAGCGGACATTTGTCACCATCGTCTACCGCACCGATCTGATCACCGACCGCCAGCTGCTGGCCGTCGTCGATGAGCAGCTAGCCCTCAGGATGACGCGCTGGCCGTCGATGACCCAACGCCGGCTGGCCGGCCAGATCGACAAGATCGTGGCCACGGCCGACGCCGATGCGGTGCGGCGGCGCAAAGAACGCCACACCGAGCGCGAGATCTGGTTTGCAGATCTCGAAGGCGGCATCTCAGAGATCCACGGCAGCCTGCTCAGCCCCGACGCGCACGCCGTGGAGAAGCGATTGAACGCGCTGTCAGCCACGGTGTGTGAGCACGATCCCCGCAGCCGCGAACAGCGCCGCGCCGACGCGCTGGGGGCGCTGGCGGCCGGAGCCGATCGGCTTGGCTGCCGCTGTCGGCGATCCGATTGTGCCGCCGGAAAGCGCCCTGCCGCAACGCCGGTGGCGATTCACGTGATCGCCGAACAAGCCACGATTGATGGCCGCGGGGCGGCACCGGCATCCGAGCTGGGCGCCGACGGGCTCATTGCACCCGAACTGGTCGCCGAACTAGCCGCCTCGGCCAGGCTAATACCGCTGATTCACCCCGCCGATGCCGCGCCCGAACCCCGATATATGCCCTCCAAGGCACTGGCAGATTTTGTGCGCTGCCGGGACATGACCTGCCGCTGGCCCGGCTGCGACCGGCCGGCGGCCGACTGCGACCTCGACCACACCGTTCCTTATGCCCAAGGCGGGCCCACCCACGCCTCGAACCTGAAGTGTTACTGCCGTACCCATCACCTGGTCAAAACCTTCTGGGGATGGCGCGATCAGCAGCTACCCGACGGCACAGTGATTCTCAACTCGCCCGCTGGAAAGACCTACGTCACCACACCCGGCAGCGCACTGTTGTTTCCCAGCCTGTGCCTGCCCACCGGCGATGTACCCCCACCGGGAGCCGACCCGCCAGTTGACTACTGCGCTGACCGGACCGCGATGATGCCCCGACGGCGCCACACCCGGATGCAAGACCGCGCCCACCGCATCGCCACCGAACGGCGACAAAACCACCACGCCCGCACGGTCAGTCGGACCGACTCGATGAGCTACCTCGGACCGGCCCCACCCCAAGTCGACGAAGATCCACCACCATTCTAGGCGTACCTAGGGGCGAGCCGGCTCGGCGGAGTCAGCCCGTAACCACGACGATGACGCCGGGCGGCTGGTCGGCGACTGCCGGAGTCCGCGGCGCGACGGGTGCTTTGAGCAGCTGGCCCACGGCATCGGCGGTTTCGCGCTCGCCGGCTGCGCTGCCGAAATACACCGTCGTGGCCGACACGTCGGGCAACGACAGATTACTGACCTCGGTGACGTTGTAACCGCCCTGCTTGAGCTGGTCAGCAGTGCGCCCGGCCACGCCCGTTGAACTGGAAATGTTGTATACGCGGATGTCTGATTTTGCCGCGACCTTCGCCGAAGTTTTAGTCGTCGTCGCCCTCGTCGTCACGCTCGATACCGACGAGTCGTCGTCGCCGCTCCCGCCCGACCCCATGGCTTGAAACCCGACCAGCAAAAAAATGACACCAAGAAACAGCAGCACCATCACCATGGCCCGCAGGGGAAGCCCCGTCGAGTCGGGAACACGCTCATTCATTGACGTCACTGTATCTAGGAGTGCGCCAAAACCCACACCGACGCTCAGCGAGCGGGCAAAAACTCAGGTGAGTTCGAAGCCCAGCCGTCGCGCAGCCCGCGCTTTCTGCCGACTGGCCCGCAGCCGTCGGAGCCGTTTCACCAGCATCGGGTCGACGGCTAATGCCTCAGGTCGGTCGACCAACGCATTCAGCACTTGGTAGTAACGCGTGGCCGACATTGCAAACAACTCTTTGATGGCTTCTTCTTTGGCGCCGGCGTATTTCCACCATTGGCGTTCGAACGCCAAAATATCGTGTTCGCGGCGGGTTAAACCATCGGCGAGTTCAGAGTCGTTCCCCGATCGATTAGCCCGCGCCATAGCGCTGTCCATATCGCTTCCTCGACCCTTTCGGCGAATCTCGAATGCTCGCTGCTCCGGCGATTATTCAACCACGTCGGCAACTGTTGACCCGGAACCCAAGCCCGCGAGTCGGCTGACTAGGTGAGATTGCCTGTCCCAAGCCCACTCCGCAACCGGAGCGTACCGTCGGCGGGCTTGGTCAGATTGCCCGCCTCCTCCTCACTCCGCTTTGCCGAGCGCATCGTCGGCGGGCTTAAGCTTGCCCACCATGGCAGTCGTACCCATTCGCATCGTGGGGGATCCGGTCCTGCACAGTCCCACCGAGCTTGTGCAGGTTGCGGCCGACGGATCGCTGCCGACCGATCTGGCCGATCTGATCACGAACCTCTACGACACCATGGACGCCGCCTATGGGGTTGGTCTGGCGGCCAACCAGATAGGCGTGGGCTTACGGGTATTCGTCTACGACTGCGCCGACGAGCGTGGGCAATCGGCGCGGCGCCGCGGGGTGGTCGTCAATCCGGTGTTGGAAACCTCCGAAGTCCCCGAAACCATGCCCGACCCCGATAACGACGACGAGGGTTGCCTTTCGGTGCCAGGCGAGTCGTTTCCGACCGGGCGGGCCGAGTGGGCCCGGGTCACCGGACTTGACGCCGACGGCAACCCGATCACCCTCGAGGGCTCAGGGTTGTTTGCGCGGATGCTCCAGCACGAGACCGGCCATCTGGACGGCTTCCTCTACCTGGACCGCTTGATCGGACGACACGCCCGCGCCGCAAAGCGCGCGGTGAAATCGCATGACTGGGGCGTTCCCGGGTTGTCGTGGACACCAGGTGAGGTGCCGGATCCGTTCGGTCACTGATGGTTTCGTGGCCTGAGCTTGGAACAAGGGTGACGGTGCGTTACCGCCGCCCCGCCGGCTCGGTCCCACCGCTGACTGATGTGGTCGGCCATCTACTCAACATCACGCCGCTTGTCTGCGTCCAGACAAAGACGGGTGCGGTGGTGCAGTTCGCGCCGGCGGACGTAGTCGCGGTCCGGACGCTCAGCGGCGCCCCCGTGCGCGCTTCGCAGATCCGCGCGCTCGAGCATGCCGCCGCTTTGGCCTGGCCGGGCGTCGAGCAACACTGGCTGGACGGCTGGCTTTTGCGTGCCGGCCACGGCGTCACATATCGCGCAAATTCCGCTGTGCCACTTGATATTTCTGCTGATCAGGCGACGATACCGGCGATTGTCGAATGGTACCGACGGCGCGACCTGACCCCGCGGTTGGCGGTCGCCGATCGCCTGCTGCGGATTACCGGTGCCCGCGAGCACGCCAACCGGATGCTGGTGCGCGACGTGCGCACCGCCGAGCCCGACCCGTCGGTCCGGCTCTCGGCCCACCCGGACGAGGATTGGTTGCGGCTCTACCGGCGTCAGATTCCCGTCGACGTATTGACCGCGGTCGTCGGGGGCGAACTGGTTTTCGGCACGCACGCCGACGTGGCGACCGCGCGGGCCTCGGTCACCGACGCCCCGGACGGAACCCGCTGGGTTGGCCTGTCGGCGGTCCGGGTGGCAGATCCGGAGCGCGACGCAGGCCCCGCGCTCTGCGAGACGCTGTTGGCCTGGGGAGCGGCTCGGGGCGCGACCCGCGGCTACATCCGGATTCTCGATGACGATCGCGCCGCCGCCAGTTCGGCCCGGTCGCTGGGCTTCGCCCTGCACCACCACGCCAGCTACGTCGCGCTCACCGCGGCAGCCGCGGACCCTCGGTAGGGTCGGGGCCATGCCCGACGGCATGGTTGATGGTGGCGACCCGCTGCGCCCGGCTTCGCCGCGCTTGCGATCGCCGCACCTGCGAATAGCTACCTGGAACGTGAACTCGATTCGCACCCGGTTGGACCGCGTACTCGATTGGCTGGAGCGCACCGAGGTCGACGTGCTCGCAATGCAGGAAACCAAGTGCTCTGATGAGCAGTTCCCGACGTTGCCGTTCCTCGAGCTCGGCTACGAAGTGGTGCATTGCGGATTCAACCAGTGGAATGGCGTGGCGATCGCGTCGCGGGTCGGCCTGGAACATGTCGAAGTCGGCTTCGACGGCCAGCCGAGCTGGGCCGGCAAGCCGGATGCGGCTGCTGCGGCCGAGGCGCGCGCGCTGGCCGCCACCTGCGCGGGGGTGCGAGTGTGGAGTCTCTACGTGCCCAACGGTCGTGCCCTGGACGACCCGCACTACACCTACAAGCTCAATTGGCTTGCTGCACTGCGTGATACAGCAGAAGGATGGTTACGCGACGATCCGTCGGCGCAAATTGCGCTGGTCGGCGACTGGAACATCGCTCCGACCGACGATGACGTCTGGAGTGTCGAGTTCTTCGAGGGCGCCACACACGTCTCAGAACCCGAGCGCAACGCCTTCGACGCTATCGTTAGCGCTCAATTCTCAGATGTGGTAAGGCCTTTCACCCCCGGCCCCGGCGTCTACACCTATTGGGATTACACCCAACTACGGTTCCCGAAGAAACAAGGGATGCGTATCGACTTCATCCTCGCCTCCCCCGCGCTCGCGAGCCGGGTCGCCGACGCGCAGATCGTGCGGGAGGAGCGGAAAGGCAAGGCACCCAGCGATCACGCGCCGGTCTTGGTAGATCTGCGCCGAGATTGACGCATATAAAAATGGCGTGCGCAGATTCATCCGCTGTTCATTTGCCAGACAAGGCCATAGGATTGCCGGATGTTGCGCACTATCGTGTTGGTTTTATGAACTTGCGAGTTTGCGCGGACAACCGCCGCCACTGTGGTGTGAGCGGGTACCAAGTTCACGGCTTCAGCAACCGAGCATCAGGGAGTGATCATGGGTGTCGTTAACGGCGCCGTAAGCAATGTAAGTCGAACGGTGAGCCGTGCCGCCTCAGCAACCACCGCGGCCGCGGGCGCAGTGGGCGGCGCCGCAGTAAACGGCGTCGTCGGCGCCGTGACCGGAGCGGCTGCCGGTGTGCAAAAGGGCATCGACAGCGGCAGCCACTCGACGCCGGCGGCCGCATTGACGTTGGGCGCGCTTGGTGTCACCGGCCTCGTCGAGTGGCCGCTCTTGCTGGCCATCGGCGGCGGCGCGCTGCTGTTGCGACGGCTGAATCATCCGCGTGAAAACGGCTCGCATGGCACGCGGGCCACACCGGCGAAGGTGACTGCCGCCAAGTCGACCAGTTCGACGGCCACACCGGCGAAGGCGGCTGCCACCAAGTCGACCAGTTCGACGAAGCCACGCAAAACACCGGCCAAGCGGGCACCGGCACGGCAGCCGCGCGGAACACAGTCGCGCAGCCGTCGTTGACCCCGTCTAGTAGGTAGCGTCGGATTGGTGCGAGCACCCTTACCGCTGCGCGCGGTAACGCTGGGCTTTCAGGTGACGTCTGCGCTCGTTGGCGCCAGTGTGCAAACCGCGGCAAGCGCCGCAGGATCGTTAGGCACTGCGGCCTCGACCGGTCTGACCATGGCCACGATCCCGGTTCGAGAAGGCGTCAGGGCGCTGTCGGACGGGCTGCCCGCACCCACATTGACCAGGCATAGTTGGCGCGGGAAGGGACGCGCGTGGATTGAGGTCCGCGGCCTCGATGGCCCAGACGGTGCCGAGCTCGGCCGCGTAGTGGTCGACGTCGTTCGCGCGCGCCCCGGCGTCAGATCGGTCAGCGTGAACCGCCCACTGTCGCGGATCGTCGTCTCCCTCGACGGTGACCAGATCTCACTGCGTGAGCTGTGCCGAGATGTCGATGAGGCCGAAAAGCGCTGGCGCTCAGCCGATAACGTGAACGAAAAGCGCACCGACACGCGTCCGACGCCATTGCCGGGCGACGGTCTGCTGCTGGCCACCAACGCGTTGGGGGTCGGCGCCACCGCTGTCGGGGTGACCGCCGCGTTGGCGGGTCGCGTGCTGCAGTGGCCGCGTTTGTTCGACGGTGTTGAGGCGGCAGTGGTGGCCGTCGACTACCAGCCGTGGTTGCGGCGCCTGCTCGAGGAGCGCATCGGCCACTCGGCGACGAACGCGGTGCTATCGGTGGCGATGACTACCGCACACGTTCTTGAACTCTCGCCGACGTCGCTGGCCGTCGACCTCGCGGTGGAGACCCTGAAAGCCGCCGAGTACCGGGCTGAGGCGCAGGCCTGGCGCCGTCACGAACCGACGCTGGCCCGCCACGCGGAGCATCCGGAGGTATACCCGCCGTCCCGCCCGGTGCCACTGCCTGAGGGACCGGTCGAGCGGCACGCGCGGCGCAGCGCACTGGTGCAGGCGATCGGGACCGCAGCCGTCGGCGCTACCACCCGTAACCTCGGGATGGCCTCGACCGCGGCGTTGGTCACCACGCCGAAGGCCACCCGCACCACGCGTGAGTCTTTCGCCGCAGCCCTCGGGCAAGGATTGGCCGACCAGCACGCGGTGTTGCCGCTGCGTCCGGAAAAATTGCGTTGGCTGGACCGCGTCGACGCACTGCTGATCGATCCCCGGGTGTTGTGCACCAACACTTTACGCGTAATACGAGTTCGCGGAGCCGATGAGGCTGAGCTTTCCCCCGCCTGGAACCGCGCCCAGCTGCTGTTGGAGAACAGCAGCCTGGATGCCGGCTGGCACCCGGTTCCCGGGGTGACTGCCCGCGGACCCGATGGAGGCGTCGAAGCGCTGATCGGCCCCACCCACGATCCGCTGGCCGCGGCCGTACTGGCCGAAGCGCGCGGGGCCGGCCTGGACCTTGTCTCTGTCGAAGTCGACGATCTCGGCGAGCTGCGGACCGCGTTCGATGAGGTGCGGCCGCTGCAGAGAGCATCCATCGACAATGCACTCGCCGCGGCGCTGACCGATCTGCAGCAATCGGGTCACACCGTCGCGGTGCTGTCGTCGGCCGCCGCACAAGCGCTTTCGTCGGCCGATGTCGGGCTGGGCGTGATGCCCAACTCCGACGCCGAGACTCCGCCGTGGACAGCGCATCTGATACTGAGCGACCTCGCCGGCGCCTGGCGACTGCTTCACGCGGTCCCCGCAGCCAGAGCAGCAAGCCAGCGCGGGATCGAGATATCAACCGGCGCGACGGCGTTGGGCGCACTGCTGATGGTGCCCGGCGTGCGCGGCCGGGGGCCCGGCCCGGTGACGACGGGTGCGGCCGCGGGTGTGCTGTCGGGCTTTCTGATCGCCCGGGGGGTGCTGCGCGCGCCGGCTCCGCTGCCGGCGCCGATCAACGAGTGGCACGCAATGTCGGTCGAGCAGGTCCGCAAGATGTTGCCGCCACCGGACACCGAAGAGACGGTCGAGCCCCGGCACAGCCCGCTGGCCGCCCGGGCGATCGAAACGGCCCACCGTGGAGCGGAGCTGGCCGATCGCCCGCGGCATGCGGTCTGGCAATTCCTCCAGGCGGTGCGCGCCGAACTGTCCGACCCGCTGACCCCGGTGCTGGCTCTCGGCTCGGCGGCCAGTGCGATCCTGGGTTCGCCGGTCGACGCGATCCTGGTCGGATCGGTGCTCACCGGAAACTCCATGCTGGCAGCCAGCCAGCGCCTGCGCGCCGAAGGCCGGTTGAACGAATTGCTGGCCCAACAGATTCCACCGGCCCGGAAAGTGACGATCGGTCCCGACGGTTCACCGGTCTACACCGACGTCAGGGCGGTGCAACTGCGGCCCGGCGATGTGATCGAGGTGCGCACCCACGAGGTGGTTCCCGCCGACGCCCGGCTGATCGAGGAAGACGACCTCGAAGTCGACGAATCCTCGCTCACCGGTGAATCGCTGCCGGTGGAGAAGCAGGTCGACGCCACGCCGGGCGCCGAGTTGGCCGAGCGCCGCTGCATGCTCTATGCCGGGACCACCATTGTGGCGGGTACCGCGGTGGCGCTGGTGACCGCCGTCGGGGCCGACACCCAAGCGCGCCGCGCCGCTGAACTGGTATCCAGCGAGCTCCCGCAGATCGGGCTGGAACACCAGCTCAGCCATCTCACCAACCAGGCCTTCCCAGTCAGCGCGGCCGGCGGTGTGCTGGTCGGCGCGCTTGGCTTGGTGCGCCGCAAGGGTTTGCGTCAAGCCGTGGCCAGTGGAATCGCCATCACCGTCGCCGCGGTGCCGGAAGGGATGCCGCTGGTGGCAACCCTTGCGCAGGCGGCATCGGCCCGCCGCCTGACCAACTACGGCGCACTGGTGCGCGTCCCACGATCGGTGGAGGCCCTGGGCCGTATCGATGTCGTGTGCTTCGACAAGACGGGGACGCTGTCCGAGAACCGGCTGCGGGTGTCGCAGGTGCATCCCGCGGAGGGCTACTCACGCGACGACGTCTTACGCTTCGCGGCGCGCGCAGCCCCGGACGCCAACGGCGGGCCGCAGGTGCACGCGACCGACCGCGCCATCATCGAGGCGGCGCAGTCGGTGATCGGCTCGAGCTCTACCGCCGAAGCGGACGCCCATCTGCCGTTCCGGTCCGGTAGGTCGTTCTCGGCATCGGTGTTCGACAACGAGTTGACCGTCAAGGGCGCACCCGAAGTAGTCTTGGCCGCCTGCCAAGACGCCGGGCCGGACATCGACACAACGGTCCGGCAACTGGCGGCCGAAGGGCTGCGGGTGATCGCCGTCGCGCGGCGCCGACTGACACCACAGCAGGCCAAGCTGGTCGCGGAGGACGAAGACGCCATCGCCGACCTGGCCGACAGCGAGCTGTCGCTGGCGGGGTTCCTCGGGCTGTCCGACACCCCGCGGGCTGAAGCGCCCGCCTTACTCGCGGCGCTGGCCGAGCGAGAGATCGGCATCCGGCTGATCACCGGTGACCATCCGATCACCGCCCGGGCGATCGCGCGGGAACTTGGGATGTCGGTGACTACCGAAGAAGTCATCAGCGGTGCCGAGTGGGACGCCCTGTCACGCAAAGACCAGGAACGGGTTGTCACCGAGCGAGTGATCTTCGCCCGGATGTCACCGGAGAACAAAGTGCAGATCGTTCAGACGCTGGAGCGCGTTGGAAAGGTCTGCGCCATGGTCGGCGACGGCTCCAACGACGCCGCCGCGATCCGGGCGGCCACCGTCGGCATCGGTGTCGTCGCCCGCGGCAGCGACTCGTCGAGTGTCGCGGCCGATGTGGTGCTGGTCGATGCCCGCATCGAGGCGCTGCTCCCCGCGATCGAGGAAGGCCGCGAATTGTGGCGGCGGGTTCAGGCTGCGGTGTCGGTACTGCTCGGCGGCAACGCCGGCGAGGTCGCGTTCGCGGTCATCGGTAGCGCGATCACCGGCACGTCACCGCTGAACACCAGGCAGTTGCTGTTGGTGAACATCTTCACCGACGCGCTGCCGGCCGCGGCCCTGGCGGTCAGCAAGCCGAGCGGTCCGGCGAAGCTCGAAGGACGGGGCCCCGATCAGCAGGCGCTGTGGCGTGCCGTCGCCGTCCGCGGGACGACCACTGCGGCGGCCGCGACGGCGGCGTGGGCAATGGCCGGATTCACCGGACGGCCGCAACGCGCGTCCACGGTGGCACTTGTCGCGCTGGTGTCCGCCCAGTTGGGTCAGACGCTGCTCGACTCGCGCACTCCGCTGGTCGTGTTGACCGCAGGCGGGTCGCTGGCCGTGATGGGGGCCCTGATCAGCACCCCGGGCGTCAGCCAGCTGCTTGGCTGCACGCCGCTCGGCCCGCTCGCCTGGGCGCAGGCGCTGGGCTCAGCCGGGGTTGCGACCGCCGCGGTGGCCGTCGCGACCCGCGTTCTCGCGGATAAGCAGCCGCTGGAGCTGGAATCCGCGGATCGGGCGTCGGCCGAGTTGCCATCACCTCCACAGCGCCGAAGCGCCACAAAACGGCGTACAACTGGCGCAGTGGAACGGTTAGAAGGCCAGCCACAGCTTCGCCTAGTGGGTCGGCGGGAACCTCCATCGTCGACATACATTCAACGGTGACGGCCGCACAGGGCTCAACGGCAACGGTTAAGTGACTGAGAGGCAAATGATGGTCGAAAAGGTAAAGTCGCGCCGCGGCACTTCCCAGGCGGATGCCGTTGCTCACATCCGGGAAGGTGAGACCTTCGCGGTCAACCTGCCGGTGGTCGGGCAGGTGCAGATTCCGCGACCCGAACAGCTTGCCTATTACGGCGGTTTAGCGGCGCTGGCTGCGTTCGAGCTCATCGACTGGCCGGTCGCCGTGGTCATCGCGGCGGGTCACCTGCTGGCCAGTAACCACCACAACAAGCTCCTCGAGGAGCTCGGCGAGGCCATCGAAGAGGTCGAGTAGAGGTCTAGCTGGCGCCGTCCTGCAGCACGCGGCGTGCGGCCTCGGCGTCGTCGTGAACCGGCATACACATCAGCTCGGCCACCCGGTACATGAGGCTGTCCGGCGACAAGACGATAACGATGGCCTTCTCCGCGAGTAGTCGATCCAAGGCCGAGAACCCGGCACTGTCCAGGTATTTAACGCTGCTCAGCTGAAGGATGAACGGCCGCGCGCCGGGCAGTCCCAGCACCGATCGCGTGAACTCCGCGACATTGGACGCATCGACCTCGCCGGTCACTGTCACCTCGGCCGGCGTTGGCGCACCGTCGCCCTCCTTGGTCTGCAGGTGGAAAATCGCACCGCTCACGTTTTCAGGCCCTCCAGTAGCCCGGATTCCGGAAGAACCGCTTGCTCAAAACTCAGGGTTATTCGCGTGCCACCCGGGGTGCGTGCGGTCTTCACGTGGTCGGCGAGCCCGTTGATCATGGTGAGCCCGCGTCCGCGGTGCAGGCTACGGTTGCTAGCCGACGAATCACCCGACCATTGACCGGCGTCGGTGACCGTTGCGGTGACGGTGCGGCCGCGTACAAAGGCTTCGATGGCGACCGTCTTGGCCGCATCACCGCCGCTGCCGTGCTCGATCGCGTTGGTCACGGCCTCTCCGGTGGCCAGCAGGATGTCGGCTTCCCGCCGCGGATCAACGGCGACGCCGGAAAGCCAGTCACGCAGCCGGTGTCGCGCCTGCGCGATATGGTCCAACCCGGCGGGCACCACGGTGGCAAAACTGCGCGCCGAGCTGTGGCATGGGCGCAGCGCCAACAGCACGACGTCATCGGTGTAACCGCCGGGCGGGGCCATCCGGTCGAGCAACTCGGCGCATAAGTCCCCGACCGGAAGATCAGCGCGGTACGCGGCCGCACCCTGTAGCCGGGTGAATCCTTGATCGAGCGTCTCCCCCGGCCGCTCGATCAGTCCGTCGGTGTAGAGCAGGATCACGCTGCCCGGCGGTAACTCGTCGACGGCGGTGTTCTGCTTGAGGCGGCCTTCCCAGGCCGCCACGGGGGGACGCCGACCGGCCGACAAAAATACCGGCGGTTGATCCGGCGTCACCAGCAGCGGATAGGGATGTCCCGCACAGGAATAGCTGACGCGGGCGGAGCCATCAGGTCTTCCCCGGTCTGAGCCAGTGTCGATCACCGCGTAGCTGACTGTTGCGCACCGCGCACCCGGGACCGTCGCCGCGTAGCGGTCCAACGTGGCCAGCACCGCAGCCGGATCGGCGTCGGTCAGCGCGCTGGCGGCCACCGCCGCCCGCAGCCTGCTCATCGCGATCGCGGCCGGCAGACCGTGTCCGACGACGTCACCGACGGATATCGCAACGTGGCCCTCTCGCTTCAGCGGCACCACGAGATACCAGTCACCACCAACCCGCATCGCCTCGCCGCCGGGTTGGTAGACCGCCGAGACCACCGCGGCGGTCGACCCGCGGTCGAGATCGAGCAGATGGTCTTGGAAGTCGACGGCAATCCGATGCTCGCGCTGCACGCTGCGGATGCGGTCGACGGCCGACTGGGTCATCTTGGCAATCCGGGCAGCCCAATCGAGCTCACCGGGATCGAATTCCCGCGGCGACGGCCACAGCATCCCGAGCGAACCGATGACCCGCCCGTCCAGACCGCGCAACGGCTGGCTGATGCACGCCCGGACCGTCTCCCGCGTTTCATTCACGACGTGCCGATAGCGCGGGGTGAGACTGAACGTGTCGGTGATGATCATGGGTTGACCGGTCTTGATGACATCGACAGGCACGATCGGCGTGTCCATCGATGCGACGTGGTAGCGGTCGCGTATCTCCGGGGGCACCGGATCGCCATATTCGAATCGGACGTTTCTGGCTTCGGCGTCGAGCACACCCAGGCAGATGACCGGTGCGTCGCCGAAACCGAACGAACAACCCTGTAATGCCGCCGCGATCGCGGCGCCCGAGTCGGCGGCCTGCAGAGCGGCGTCGAGCTGCGCGAAATCGAGGGCCAGCCGGGCCTCAGCGTCACTGGATCGCCGATCGGCGCGTTCACGCGCCGCGGACGACAACCGCGCCGCGACGCGATCGATTAAGTCCTGAGAGCTGAACGGTTTTGGCAGATAGTCGTCGGCCCCGCCGGAGTAGCCCTCGCTCATGGCCTCCGCGCCCGCCCTCGCGGACAGCATCAGGACTGGCGTGGCCGCCAGCGCCGGGTCGGCGCGAATGGCAGCTACGAACTCGAAGCCGTCCAGCCGGGGCATCATCACATCGGTCACGACGGCATCCGGGCGAAGTTTGCGGGTGGCTTCGAGGCCCTCTAGCCCGTCGGCGACAAGGACCGTTCGCCAATGAGCCGACAGCACCCGCTCCAAATGCGCTCGCATATCAGCGTTGTCATCGGCGATCAACACCAATTCACGCTCGTCGTCCACCGGCGCCGCGTCTTCCGGTGACGTGGGCCGTGATGTCACCCACTTGTCTGCCTCGACGACGTACTGGTTGTCCAGCAACCCGGCGGGTGAGTGGTCGACGGGCTTGCCGTGCACCGATCGCGGCAACCGAATGGTGACAGCGGTCCCCCGCCCGAGTGCACTGGTGAAATCGACGGTGCCGTGCTGTAACTCGACGAGCCCGCGCACCAGCGACAACCCGATCCCGGTGCCTTCGACGCTGCGGCCGTGCGCGCTGTCCGCGCGGAAGAAACGTTCGCCCAATCGTCTCAGGTCCGCTTGGGCGATGCCGACACCGGTGTCGCGAATCACGATGCGGCAGAACGCCGAATCGCTGTGCGCGACCACTGTGATCGAGCCCTCCAGAGTGTATTTCACCGCGTTGGACAGCAAGTTGAGCATGATGGTTTCCCACATGGCCGGATCGACGTCGGCGACCGCTGAGCGGCAGTCCAGCACCAGTTCAAGCCCGGCCCGCTGGCACAGTTCGGAAAACGACGACGCGATGTCCGACGTCAGGGCGCCGACATCGGTGCACACCAAAGTTGCGGTGGCGCGGCCGGCGTCGATACGGGAGAAGTCCAACAACGAATCGACCAGCCGCTGCAGGCGTCCTGCGTTACGCCGCGCTGCACTCAGCCGATTCGCCAGCGCGCTGTCCGCGCCGCTCTCCGCAAGCGCATCCTCAAGCGGGCCCAGCAACAGCGTGAGTGGAGTGCGGAACTCATGACTCACGTTGGTCAGGAACGCCGTCTTCGCGCGGTCGAGCTCGGCGAGCCCATCCGCTCGCTGCCGCTGCTGCTCGTAGGACACCGCGGAGGCCATCGCCGAGGACAGCTGGTCGGCGAGCAACTGGCAAAAGCCGATGTACTGGTCATCCAGCGGGCAGCGCGGATTGGTTCCTACCAGCAGGGCCCCGGCGGCCGAGCCCTCACCCAGCGGCAGTAGCAGCGCCTGGTCCGGGCAATCGGCTGCCAATGCCTCGTGGATGCCGTCGATCTTTGATGCGACGTCGTCGATGACGTGCATCTCCGAGCGCGTCCGCGGCAGGGCCTCCGACTTGGTCAACTTCGCCAACGTCTTTGGCAACAACGGCAGCACCGAGGGCGTCGCCCCGCGCAGCGTGACGTCGGCTGTGTCGGGACCACCGACGTACGCGGCGATGAACGGCACATCGGCGGGTTGCTCGACGCACACATCAATGGCGGCATTGGCTGCGTCGTCAATGGTGTTGGTGTCCATCACGGCCGAGGCCACCGCGTTGAGCAGGTGCAGTCGGCGCTCGCTCAGCACGCGTTCGGTGGTTTCGAAGGACGGACAAAATATCCCGTAGGTTTTGCCGTCGTCGCCGATCAGCGGACTGTAGGTGAAAGTGAAGTACCGCTCCCGGCGGCGGCCGGCGGTCAGCATGGGCAGCATCAAGTCGTGTGACCAGGTCGCTTCGCCGGTGGCGATGACACTGGCAAGCATCGGACTGATCGGTTGCCAAATATCCCACCAGGCGTACTGGCCGCGCTGACCCAGCGCCTCCGGATGCCTGTCACCGAGGATCTGGATGTAGGCGTCGTTGTAGATCAGGAACAGGTCCTCGGTGCCCAGCCACAACACGATCGGAAAGCGCGACGTCAACACCACCGCGACCGCCGACCGGACTTCCGCCGGCCACGACTGCGGCGGACCCAATGGATGGGCCAGCCAGTCGAACTCGGCGAACAGGCGGCCCATCTGCCCACCCAGCGCAACGGCCGCGGCAAGGTCAGGTGGCAGGGCCTTTTCGCGTGGCCAGCCGCGGCGTTGCTGCCCGCTCACGACCCCTGCTCGGCGTCACGGCCTTCCAGTGCATCCGGCAGCGTCGGGTAGAGCTCGAGCAGGCTGTCCAGGTTCGTTACCTCGATCGGACGAACCACCAGTCCGTGATCGGCAACCAACCGAACCGACGTCCCGGCTTGCGCACCTTGCTTGTGACAATCGAGCACGGCGTTGAGTCCTGCGCTGCCGAAGTAGGTCACACCCCGCAGATCGACGATGAGCAGTCGAGACTCTTGGCTTTCGGCCCGTTGTAGGGCTGCCTCCAACTGTGACCTGAGCTGGCCCGCTGTGCTGGAATCCACCTCCCCCTTGGCGTACACCAGCACAGCTTCCGGTCGAATCTCGGAGTCGACCACCAACAATTCCATCGCGTTCACCCGCTTCGATGCACTCATCGTCAGCCTTAGACCACGGGCTCAGGTCCAGACCGCTGGATGCAAGGTCGTGCCGACCTTGCCGTCCGGCGCTTCATCGAGCCTAACCGGCGGCGCGCTTATGTGGTGGGTTCACCCGGAATACGCTCGTGCACCGTTAACAAAAGATGGTCGAATGCGCTTTGCACATCCGCCGACGCCGGTGGCAGCGTGGCGATTTCGAGGATGAGCTGCTTCGCCAGCGAACGCAGCTTGGTGTTGGTCTGCTGTGATCGCCATCGCAGCACACCGAAGGCCTGCTCGGCGCTGACCCGGTAAACAGCCATCAGAAGCCCTTTGGCCTGCTCGATCACGGCACGGGCCTCGAACAGGTCGGGCAGGGCTTCGTCGAGGGCCTCCTGCCGGGTCTCGACGAAGGTCGCGGTCAGGTCCAGGTAATAACCGGCGGTTCCCACCACCGCGCCGGTCTCGTCAGACATCCGATCGGCCACCACCATCGCGTCGTGCACCTTGCCGGCGGTGTCGATGAAGCGGTGACGGCTGGAGAACGAGCTCTTGGTATGCAGGGCCCGGTCAAGCTGGTCCTGAACGTGACGACGGTCGTCCGGGTGCTTATGAGACAGCAGCAGCTCCGTGGTCGGCTCGACGGTCCCGGGTTCGTAGCCGTGCATCCGGGCCACCTCGTCGGACCATTCCCACTGTTGACCGACAAACCAGAATCGGAACGCACCCACACCCCCGCTGTTGACATCGGGCGGCGGCCATCGGGTAGGCCAGGCATCGGTGCCAATGGATGTATCGGCGACCTCGCGCACCCTGAACATCTTTCCACCGATGACACGGCTTGCCTACCGATTGGGAAGCACCTGACCGGGCAGGCTGGTGTGGACGGAACCGCGAATCTCTTCGCGCCTGCGCAGCACCGTCCGGCTGCGCTAGCGTGGACCGTGCAACGGTTCGAGAAGGAGCCGCGCAAAAACTGCACGACACTGCTCGGTGACGATGCGGACCGTGAAACGGTCCGAGGAGGAACCGGGCGATCAGACACTGCTCGGTGACGATGCGGACCGTGAAACGGTCCGAGGAGGAACGCCGGGCGATCGTAAGTCCGGCAGACAACGCGGGAGCGCACGCCCAGTGCGCTGAGAGGACGGCTCAGGGCCGTCGACCGTACGAACCTGACGGGTAATGCCGACGTAGGGAGATGACGCAATGACCGATCTGGCAATCGAACCGTCCGTGACCACCGGACCCATCGCCGGCAGTAGCAAGGTCTACCGAGACCTCGAGATTTCCCCCGGTGGGTCCGCGGCCAAAGTGCCGTTCCGACGGGTGAATCTGTCCAACGGCGAACATCTCGACCTCTACGACACCTCCGGCCCCTACACCGACACCGACGCGGTGATCGACGTGGCGGCCGGACTGCCACCGCGCGCGGGCGTGGTCCGCGATCGGGGCACCCAGTTGCAGCGGGCCCGCGCTGGTGAGATCACCAGCGAGATGGCCTTCATCGCCGCACGCGAACAGATGCCGGCCGAACTGGTTCGCGACGAGGTTGCCCGCGGCCGCGCGGTGATCCCGGCCAATCACAACCATCCCGAGAGCGAGCCGATGATCATCGGCAAGGCCTTCGCGGTCAAGGTCAACGCCAACATCGGCAACTCGGCGGTGACGTCCTCGATCGCCGAAGAGGTCGACAAGATGGTGTGGGCCACCCGCTGGGGCGCGGACACCATCATGGATTTGTCCACCGGCAAGGACATCCATGCCACCCGCGAGTGGATTCTGCGCAACTCGCCGGTGCCGGTGGGCACGGTGCCGATCTATCAGGCGCTGGAGAAAGTCAACGGCGACCCGACCCTGCTGACGTGGGAGGTCTATCGCGACACCGTGATCGAGCAGTGCGAGCAGGGTGTGGACTACATGACGGTGCATGCCGGGGTGCTGCTGCGGTATGTGCCGCTGACCGCCAAGCGCGTCACCGGCATCGTGTCCCGCGGCGGATCCATCATGGCGGCCTGGTGCCTGGCTCACCATCAGGAGTCGTTCCTGTACACCAACTTTGACGAGCTGTGCGAGATCTTCGCCCGCTACGACGTGACGTTCTCGCTCGGCGACGGGCTACGGCCCGGATCGATCGCCGACGCCAACGACGCCGCGCAGTTCGCCGAACTTCGCACCCTGGGTGAGCTTACGAAGATCTCGAAAGCCCATGGCGTACAGGTGATGATCGAAGGCCCGGGCCATGTTCCGATGCACAAGATCGTCGAGAACGTGCGATTGGAAGAGGAGTTGTGCGAAGAGGCCCCGTTCTACACGCTGGGTCCACTGGCCACTGATATCGCCCCGGGCTACGACCACATCACGTCGGCGATCGGCGCAGCGATCATCGCCCAGGCCGGCACCGCGATGCTGTGCTACGTCACCCCCAAGGAACACTTGGGATTACCGGACCGCAAGGACGTCAAGGACGGCGTGATCGCCTACAAGATCGCCGCTCATTCGGCCGACCTGGCCAAAGGTCATCCGCACGCACAGGAGCGCGACAACGCACTGTCGACGGCGCGGTTCGAGTTCCGCTGGAACGACCAGTTCGCCTTGTCGCTGGATCCGGACACCGCGCTGCAATTCCACGACGAGACCCTGCCCGCCGAACCGGCCAAGAACGCACACTTCTGCTCGATGTGCGGACCGAAGTTCTGTTCAATGCGCATCACGCAGGACGTCCGCGACTACGCCGCAAAGCACGGACTCGACAGCGAGGAAGCCATCGAGGCGGCCATGGCGGAGAAGTCGGCCGAGTTCGCCGAGCACGGCAACCGGGTGTATCTGCCGATCGCCCAGTGAATTACCTTTCGCTGGCGCCACGCGGTACGACGCCGCTGCGGGTGCTGGCGATCGCGGGATCGGATTCCGGCGGCGGTGCCGGCATGCAGGCCGACATGCGCACCTGCGCGTTGCTAGGCGTACATGCATTGTGCGCGGTGACTGCGGTAACAGTGCAGAACTCGTTGGGTGTGAAGGACTTTCACAAAGTGCCCGGCAACGTCATCGCCGCCCAGATCGAGGTCGTCTGTGACGACATCGGTCTGCAGGCCGCCAAGACCGGGATGCTTGCGTCGATCGAGATCATCGAGGCTGTCGCGCAGAGTTGGCGTGAACACGGCGCGGGCATTCCACTGGTGGTCGATCCGGTGTGCGCATCGATGCACGGCGATCCGCTGCTCGACCGCGCTGCACTGAAATCTCTTCGCGTCGAATTGTTTCCGCTGGCCACATTGGTGACACCCAACCTGCACGAGGTGCGCCTGCTGGTAGGCGTCGACGTGGTCGACTCTAAAACCCAGGCCGAAGCGGCTCGCGCCCTGCACGCGCTGGGACCGAAATGGGCACTGGTCAAAGGCGGACACCTGCTCGGGTCGGCGGGCAGCACCGATTTGTTGTTTGACGGCAATGACTTTCACGAGTTCGAGTCGCCGCGGGTGGACACGACCCACGACCACGGCGCCGGTGACACTCTGGCCGCTGCGACGGCCTGTGCACTGGCTCACGGCTACACCGTGCCCGAGGCCGTCTCGTTCGCCAAAGGCTGGGTGACCGAATGCCTGCGCGCCGCTTACCCACTCGGTCACGGTCACGGCCCGGTGTCTCCCTTGTTCAGGTTGGCGCCGTGAGTCTCGATCAGATTGCGGGGATCGCCCACGAACCAGACGAGACGCCGGCCGGCGTGACAGTGCTGACGCACGGCGCTGGCGGTGACAGGGAATCTGCGCTGCTGCAAAGGCTTTGCGACGAGTGGGCCCGACGCGGCTGGCTCGCCGTCCGCTACAACCTGCCGTACCGGCGGCGAAGGCCCAAGGGCCCGCCGTCGGGTTCGGCGGCCACCGACCGCGCCGGCATCGTCGAGGCGATAACCGTGTGCCGTGGCCTGGCCGAGGGTCCGCTGATTGCCGGCGGTCATTCCTACGGCGGCCGGCAGACGTCGATGGTGGTGGCCGCCAAAGAAGCACAGGTGGACGTGCTGACGCTGTTCTCCTACCCGTTGCATCCGCCCGGCAAGCCCGAACGCGCCCGCACTGAATACCTTCCGGACATCGCCGTGCCGACGGTGTTCACCCACGGCACCTCGGATCCCTTCGGCACTCTGGACGAGGTGCGCACCGCCGCGGCCATGATTCCCGCACGGACCCAGCTCGTCGAGATCGCCGGCGCGCGGCACGACTTAAGCTCGAAGACCCTCGACGTGCCCGGCTTAGCAGTGACTGCCGCGCTACGGCTGCTCGGGCGCGACTAGGTTCAGGCGCCGGTCTTCCACGCGGGACGGCTACGCCCGCGAACGACGTCGGCCGCGACGTCGGCCAGCTTGACGTTGGTATCTTGTGACGTTCGGCGGAGGATGTCGAAAGCGGCGTCGTCGGACACGTCGTTCAGCACCATCAGCATGCCGACGGCCTTGCCGATCGCGCGACTGCTGGCGAGCCCGCGTCGCAGCGCGGCCGCGTCCTCGCCTTGCGCCGCGGCATTGGTAGCCACTGTGGCGAAGGCTCCCAACACGAGCGCATGCTCGACCGATGTGTTGTCGAACGCATTGGGCGTATCGGAGAACAGGTTGAGTGCACCGGCCTTGGCCCGGTCTACCGGCAACTGAACGCTCATAGCGCCGCGCACCGGCGTTTCAGCGATCACGCGGGCCGTCAAAGCCGGCCACCGACTGCTTGCGGTCAGATCCGATTGGATTTGAGCGGTGCGCTCCTCGATGGCATCGAGGCACGGGCCACTGCCAAGCGCCAACTCGAGCTTGTCGATCTCGCGCGCGGTGCCGTCGCTGACTGCGGCTGTGCTGTAGACGCCGTCACGGCAGATCATCAAACTGGCGTGGTCGCATCCGGGAACCGTCAAAGTTGCTGCCACACATATCGCGGCGTACATCTCTTTCGGTGTTGAACCTTGGCGGACGATGCCAGCCAACGATGTGAACACCACTGGCGGATCGACACGCGAGCGGGATGGCACGGCAGTCTCCTCACAGCAGCCCGGACAGTTCAACGTTTGCCGACGGCGTCGGTGGGCGGCAACCAGTACCCGCGTTGCCGCCCACCGGGCGATCAGGCGTCGATCACCTCGCGCTTGAGGGCGTTGTGCCCGTCGCCGCGACCGATCGTGATCTTGCGCGGGTTGGCCTTTTCGGCCACCGGGATATGTAGCCGTAGCACGCCCTCAAGGTAGGAGGCCTCGATCCGGTCAGTGTCGAGATTCGCGCCGAGCACCAACTGACGGCTGAAAACTCCGCGTGGCCGCTCGGTTGCCAGCATCTCGCGGTCCGGATCGACGGCTGCGCGCTCGGCGCGCACAGTCACCACGTTGCGCTCGATGTCGAGGCCGAGCGAGTCCTGGTCGATGCCCGGGAGGTCGAACTCGACGAAGAACGCATCACCTTCACGCCACGCGTCCATCGGCATCACCGCCGGGCGGGCGGCGGTGCCCAGCACTTGCTGGGCGAAACGGTCCAGGTCGCGAAATGGGTCGGTACGCATCAGCATGGTGGTCACCTCTGACTCTCCATCCTCTATAGAATGTCATCTATAACCTGTGCCACTCAGCACAGATTTTATATTACATGCGAGGGATCGAGTCGCAAGTGTGGTAAGAAGGTTTCCTGTAGCCGCAGCCAAGGATGACTTTTCAATGATCAATCGACCAGAGAGCCCGGGCCTGCCGACCGCGAACCAGGGTGTTTATGGCATCTCCGTGGCCGCCGAACTCTCCGGTGTCGCGGTGCAGTCGCTACGCCTTTACGAACGCCACGGGCTGCTCAGCCCAACTCGCAGCGACGGCGGCACCCGCCGTTACAGCGCCGACGACATAGCTCGCCTGCAGCGGATCAGCGAACTGGTCGATGCCGGCGTCAATCTCGCCGGCATCAGCCGGATCCTTGACCTCGAAGACGACAACGCGGAGCTGCTCGCCACGAACCGCGCGATGGGCGAGCGATGAGGCGAAGAAGAAAACGAAGGCCTACTAGGGGCTCGATATCATCGAGCCGGCACCCAGCCACTACAAACTTACTCTGAAGTAAGGTACGGTCATTTCATGAGTTCGGAGCACTTCGAGGTCCTCATCGTGGGGGCCGGCTTCGGCGGCATCGGCGCGGCGATCCAGCTCAAGCGCCTCGGCTACCACAACATCGCCATCCTGGACCGCGAGGCCGACTTGGGCGGTACCTGGTATGTCAATCGCTATCCGGGCCTGGCCGTCGACATCCCGTCAACTACCTACTCGTATTGGTTCGAGCCCAACCCCCACTGGTCGCGGCTGTTCGCCAGGGGTGCAGAGCTCAAGCAGTATGCCGATCACGTCGCCGACAAGTACGACGTACGCCGTCACATCCGGTTCAACACCACGGTGGAAGCCGCCCGCTGGGATGAAGACGCACAGCTGTGGCAAGTGGCGCTGGGCGGCGGCGAAACGCTGACCACCCGCTTCCTGATCACGGCCACCGGCTTCCTGTCCCAGCCGCACACGCCGGAAATCCCGGGCATCACCAGCTTCGGCGGCAAGGTCGTCCACACCACCGCATGGGACGAGGGCTACGACTTCGCGGGCCGTCGGGTCGGCTTGATCGGCACTGGGGCCACCGCGATCCAACTGATCCCCGAACTGGCGAAGACCGTCGCCGATCTGACGGTGTACCAGCGAACCGCGATTTGGGTGGCGCCCAAGCTGGACTTCCGGATCGCCCCGGTCGTGCAACGGCTGTTCGCCCGGGTCCCGCTCACTCAACGGGCGGTGCGCTGGGTTACCGACGGGCTGCTCGAGTTCATGACGCTCACCGGCGTGCTGAATTACCGCTATTTCCACCGGCTTTCGGCCGCGGCGATGGACCTCTGCAAAACTCACCGGTTTGTGTCGGTTCGCGACGCGGAGCTGCGGCGCAAGCTGACACCCGACTACGACCTCGGCTGCAAGCGGCCCAGCTGGTCCAACGACTACTACCGCAGCTTCACCAAGCCGCATGTGCACTTGGAGACTGGCGGCATCGAGCGGATCGAGCCCGACGGTATCGTCACCAACGACGGGCACAAGGCCGTCATCGACACCCTGGTGCTGGCCACCGGATTCGACCTGTGGGACGCCAACTTCCCGGCCATCGAGGTGGTCGGCCGTGAGGGCAGAAACCTTGGAAAGTGGTGGCGGGAGAATCGGTTCCAGGCCTACCAGGGCGTGTCGATTCCTTACTTCCCCAATTACTTGAGCCTGGCCAGCCCGTACGCCTTCGCCGGGCTGAGCTTCTTCAACACCATGGAATACCAGATGCGGCACATGGACAGGTTGTTGGGTGAGGTGAAGCGCACGGGCGCAACCACATTCGAGGTCACCGAGGAGGCTAACGCCCGCTTCCTGGACCGGATGACCAAACATCTGGACAGCTCGGTGTTTTACGCGGGTGACTGCGCCACGTCGCGGTCGTATTACTTCAACCACAGCGGCGAGGCGACACTGCTGCGACCCACGTCGGTGCGCAACGCCGTGCGGGACGGCTCTCGGTTCCCGCTGAGCGACTACGCAATCGCCTGAGGAGGACCATGTCTCGCGAAAGCAACCGTGTGGCCCGGTTCTCCGGTCTGGCATTGGCCGGAGCCGGACTGGCCCACTTCACCAACCCGCGGATGTTTGAGCCGATCACGAAATCGGCATTCCCGCGCAACACCCGTCAGCACGTCTACACCAACCGCAGCATCGAAACCGTGTTGGGACAGGGCTTCAGCAGCCGGCAGACCCGCAGCCTGGCCACCGTCGTGTTGATCGGATACCTGGCCTACCTGGGCGGGAATGCTATCCGCCACTCCCAAACACGGTAACTTCGCACCGACTTCGCACACCCGCCGGTGGGTAGGCGCTGCGCTATTTTTAGACAGCTGGAACTGGACAGTTTCAGCTGTCTAGTTTAGTCTGGTTCTGGTGGACGGGATCAGCGAGTCAGCAGCAGCGGCCTCCCGAGATCTGCAGGTGATGTTCAGCCGACTGCGCCGCCAACTGAAGGACGTCGCGACCGGCGCCGGTCTGACACCGTCGCAGACCGCGGTGCTCACCCGGCTGTGGAAAGAGGGTGCATCGTCGGCCAGTGCGCTGGCCGCCGCCGAACGAGTGCGGTCGCAGTCGATGGCGACCATACTGGCCGGACTCGACCAGCACGGTCTCATTCGGCGCGCGCCCGACCCCGATGACGGTCGGCGGCAAATGATTTCGTTGACAGCCGCCGGACGCCGTCGCGCAGAAAGCGACCGTCAGGTCCGCGAGGAATGGCTGGGCCGCGCCATGCAGGAACGCTACTCGGAGTGGGAACGAGGCGTCATCAACGACGCGTTGTCCCTGCTTCAGCGTTTGACCGACTAGCGAAGGGAGTTACCAATGCAAGTAGGCATACACTTCATCGACTTTTTGCCGGGCGACTCGGCTCATTTGGCCCCGACCCTGTTGTCGACCGCCACGGCCGCCGAAGACATCGGCGCGACGATGTTCACGCTCGCGGATCATTTCTTCCAGATGGAAACTGTTGGGCGAGCGGAAGATCCGTTCTTGGAGGGCTACACCTCGCTGGGCTATCTGGCGGGTCGGACTACCAGCATCACTTTGGCGTTGCTGGTCACCGGGGTCACCTATCGGCATCCGGGGGTGCTGGCCAAGACGGTGACGACACTCGATGTGCTCTCACAGGGCCGGTCGATGTTCGGGATCGGAGCCGCCTGGTACGAGCGTGAGCATGTCGCCCTGGGAGTTCCGTATCCGCCGCTACGTGACCGATTCGAGATGCTCGAAGAGACGCTGCAGATCTGTCTGCAGATGTGGGGTGACGACAACGGGCCCTACGACGGCAAGCATTATCAGCTGGCCGAAACGATCTGCGAACCCCAGCCGATCCGGCGGCCGCCGATCCTGATCGGCGGTAGCGGTGAAAAGAAGACACTGCGACTGGTCGCGCAGTACGCCGATGTCTGGAACACCACCGATTCCGAGCCCGACGTCCTCGAACACAAGATCGACGTGTTGACCCGCCATTGCGACACCGTGGGTCGCGACGTCGCCGAGATCCGCAAGACGGTGGGCCTGTTCGCCGATCCGTTCGCCGACATCGATGGATACCTCAAGACGCTCGAGCGCTTCGCCGAGCTGGGGATCGACACGATCAACATCGGTCCGGTTCCGGGCACGCCGGATCCCGCCGGCTTCGTGAAGCGTTTCGGCGACGAGCTGATGCCGAGGGTTTCTGGGATCGGTTGAGCTGCAGTGCGGTTCATACACCGGAGATGATCCGAGCGCGCTCCGTCGCGTATTCGGCGTCGGAGATGGCCTCATGGTCCGCCCCCTGCTACGGGGCCCCCATCTGCTTGCCCGTGCTCTAACGGCACAGCGACGGAGATTTTCGCCGGCGTTGAATCATTATTTGGCCAGTTCGTTACGGGTCCGGTCCGCGCGAACCGGAATACCGTTGCGGCCGGTGAGATCTTGGGCGTACAGACCGGTCGCATACGCAACTCCGCCGCCGTTGATGCCCAGCTCGGTGCGGTCGATGTGATCCAACGTGTCGGTGCTCTTGTGGTAGTTGGGGTCGAACGGCTCGTCCGCCGCACCGCCCCAGAGCTTCGCCTGCTCCTGGGTCTTCTTGTTTTCGGCGCCGGAGAACAATCCGCCCGACGGGATACCGGCCGAGGTGAACCCGTCGTAGTCGGACCTGCCGTCGAACGAGGTGTCCTGCGGGGTCTTGCCGGCCGAGTTGAGATAGGCGGCCAGCGAGCGCTCGATGCCGGCCGAGCCTTCGGGCACCACCGGACTACCACGTTTGTCGAGCGGCAGCGACTGATCCCCGTCGTAGGTGAAGTAGCCCGGGTTCGGCGACGCGAGCATGTCAAAGTTCAAATACAGCGCAATGTCTTTGAGCGCGTTGACATCCAACGACTCGACGTACTTGCGCGATCCGATCAGCCCGAGTTCCTCTGCGCCCCAGAAGCCGAATCGCACCGCGTTGTGAATCTGCGGCGAACTGCCCAGCTGTAGAGCCGTCTCCAGAACCGCGGCCACTCCGGACCCGTTGTCGTTGATGCCCGGCCCCTCGGGAACGCTGTCGAGGTGCGCCCCGGCCATCACCACGTCGCTGGTCAACCCGGTCTTGGTTTGGGCGATGACGTTGCGGGCTTGCACGGTCTTGCTCTCGGCGGAGAGCTGTACCGTCGCGGGCCCCACGAGAGTGCGGAGCAGCGCGCCGTCGGACTTGGTGACGCTGACAACCGGGATCTTCACATCGGTGGCCTCGCCCAGTGTGCCGCCCATCTGCTCCTCGACGACGTTGTCGGCCACAACCATCGCAACGGCCCCGCGCTGCGCAGCGGCGCCTTCCTTCTGCGCGAACGGGCAGGTGCCGCGATCCACCAGCACCACCGCGCCGTTGATCGGACGGTTGTCGTAGTCGGAGGCATTGCAGCCGGGGCTCGAATCGACCGGGACGACCACCAGCGGACCGGTCACCCCGACCGGAGGGGTGGCCAGGCTGAACTCCAACGCCCGTGCCTCGATCTTCTTGTCAGCGACGGTCACTGACCCCGGGTCGGAATGAAACACGTGCGCGTCGAACTGCACCGTTTGCACCTCAAAACCCTTGTCCCGCAACTTGCTTACCACGTAGTCGACGCTGGCGTCGTAGCCTGGAGTGCCGACCGCGCGGGTGTTGCCATTGGCCTTGGCGATGTCCTGCAGCTTCGTCAAGTGCGCCATCATCGCGTCGGAGGTGACCCGCCCGCGCAGCGACGCGGCGAAGTCCGGAGCCGATATCGGCTTGAGCTGATTGGCGGTGTCGGACGACGCGCACCCGCCGGTTGCCAACATCAGAGCAGCGGCGGCGATAAGCATCGGTGTTGATTTATTAGCCATCGCGCCCCAGGTTAGACGGCCGCGTCGAATGGCACGCAGCATGTGGGTCCGTCAACAGGCAGCTTCGGCGGAACTGTCGAGCCGAAGATACGCGTGGATCGTGGTGCCGTCCGGCGTCGTGTGAGTGCGCAACAAGTCTGCGATCGCGTTCACCACGAAGAGCCCATACGGACCTGAGCCGCCCGCGGCGGGTGGTCGGCGTCCCGCGAGCGGGTCCGCCCACTGGCCCAAATCGCGCGCCTCACAGACCACGTACCCGCCCTCGTACCAGAACGCCAGTCGGCACGCGCCGCCGGCGTGGTTGAGGCTGTTGGTTGCCAACTCGGTGGCAACCAACAGCAAGTCGGCGATTCGGTCCGCGGACATCCCAAGCAGCCGGCCATAGCGTTCACCGCACTTGCGCGCGCCGGCCAGATCGCTCGGCTTGTCGACGGTGTGTGTCACCGCGGCCGGGCTGGTCGCCAGCGGTTGGTTGCACTGCTCGAGTGCGGCGTCGACCGCGTACTCCGGACAGTGTTTTCGTGATCCGCCCAGCCAGATCTGCGGATGTGTGAGGCGAACATCGGCCAGGACGCTTTCTTCCAAGCAGGACGCGTCGTACGGGCACAGACCTGTGATCTCCGATTCCGCGAACGCGATGTTCGCCAGCGCTTCATGCTGCATGCACGCGAGATATTCGGACGCCGTTCGGCCCTCCCAGGCTGCTTCGGTGACGATGCGGACATGCTGGCCTGGATACCGATCGACGAAGGCCAGTTGCGCGGCCAGGATCCGCCCGGGGTTGCGGCCCAACTCGGTGATGTCTGCCATCGTCACGTCAGCTATCGAACCCAACGCGCCGCGCAGCGGTGCCAGCCTGTCCCCCGGCACTGCGAGCATGACCGGCTGCAGCTGCTCCAACCCCTCGGAGATGAAGTGCACCAGCGAGTCGACGTACTCGCGCTCCGAGTGGTAGAAGAGCGCCGAATGGTCGTAGCCCCGACGGTGCACGTGTGCCCTCAGTGTCATGTCGACGGATTGGTCCTTCGGCAGTGCTTCCCTGCATGGTCGCGTCGTTAGATTTACCCAGGCGCCAAAAGAACTAATCAGTTTCTGTCGGCTTGCTCCAGAATCAGGTCGGCCACTGCGCGCATACCTGCGGCGTTGGGATGAAATGGCGCCGGGAGCCACGGCAGCGGCCAGCCCGCCGCCACTGCCCAGGGGTCCGTCGACCACCCGTGATGGTCCCGGCTGGCGTGGCCGGCGCGCACGAGCTCGCAGCCCGTGGCCTGTGCGGCCGCGGCGGTGGCTTCCTCCAGACCCGCGGCGACGAAACGACCCAGGTCGGCGTGCTGCGCCGACAGTGGCGCGGCGGAAACGCCTTCCGCCGGCAACAAGGTGAGGTAGTCGACGAACATCACCCGGGCCTGCGGTGCGCGCCGCCGCACCGCGGTGGCGACCGCGTGCAACGAGTCGCCGATCCCGTCGAGCGCTTGCTCGCGTGCGTTGCGGTCGAACAGGTCGCGCAGGCGACCGCCGAGCAAGGGCAGCCGGTGAGCCGCCGCGGGCAGCGAAGCCGCCATCAGCAGCGGCACGTATCCGACGTCGTTGCCGCCGATCGTGATGGTCACCAGCTCTTCGGAGCCGTCCAACGCCTCGATCTGCGGCCGGGCGCTCCGCTGACGCTCGGCCAGCACGTTAGCGGTGGTGGCGCCGGAAAAGGTGACGTCGACCAGGTCGAGGTTGAGTCGCTCGGCCACCAGATGGGCGTAGTTGCGCGCCGACCGACCTGACCCGAACGGCGCCCCGGGGGCGTGCGGCCGGATACCGGGGCCGGCCGCCATCGAACTGCCGAGCGCCACGTACCGCCCGGTCATGCTCCGGCTCAATTGCCCTCGCCCAGCGGGCTGGGGCTGGACGCTTGCGCCCAGAATCGCTTCGGGATCCGCCCGGCGCGGCGGGCCAGATATCCTGCGGTGACAGCGGCGGCCATCGCGGCGGCCATGGCAGGCGGATCGGCGGCGCGGGTCACCGCGGTAGCCAACAGCACCGCATCACACCCCAACTCCATCGCCAGCGCGGCGTCACTGGCGGTGCCGATTCCGGCGTCGAGCACGACTGGGACACCGGCCTGGGCAACGATCATCTCGATGTTGTGCGGGTTGGCGATTCCCAGCCCCGTGCCGATCGGCGAACCGAGCGGCATCACCGCGACGCAGCCGGTGTCCTCTAATCGCCTGGCCAGCACCGGGTCGTCATTGGTGTATGGCAGTACCACAAAACCGTCGTCGACCAATTGTTCTGCGGCACGGACTAATTCGATGGCATCAGGCAAAAGTGTGCGTTCGTCGGCGATCACTTCCAGCTTGACCCACTCGGTCCCCAGCGCTTCGCGGGCCAGTTGCGCGGTGAGCACCGCTTCGGCGGCGCCGCGACAGCCCGCGGTGTTGGGCAGCGGCGTAATACCCAGTCGGCTCAACAGCTCAAGCATGCCCGTGCCGCCCACGGCGTCGACCCGGCGCATCGCGACGGTGGTCAGCTCGGTGCCCGAAGCGATCAGGGCCTCCTCGAGGACAGCAAGGTTGGCCGCCCCCCCGGTGCCCATGATCAACCGTGAGGTAAAACTGCGACCCGCGATCGTCAGCTTCGAGTCAGCCAGACGACGATGCGGGCCGGCACGGCCCGATGAGGAGTCTGGCAATTCGACCTCAGCCAGACGACGATGCGGGCCGGCACGGCCCGATGAGGAGTCTGGCAATTCGACCTCAGCCAGACAACGATGCGGGCCGGCACGGCCCGATGAGGAGTCTGGCAATTCGACCTCAGCCACCCTGCACCGCCGTCACCACCTCGATTTGAGCGCCATCGGAAAGCGTTGTGGCCCAACTGGACCGCGGGACCACGGCTTGGTCGACCGCCACCGCGATACCGCGGTCTGGGTAGCCGAGCGACTGCAGCAGCGTCGCGACCGTCGTCAGGTCGTCAACCTCGAGGTCATCGGCATTAACGCGGATAATCATGCGCCGCTCCTCCTCATCGCTTCGCTCTGCATCGTCGCCGGCGGAAAATCATGTTGGCGCTCCAACCAAATTGAGTTCGGACACAATCTGTTCAGCGGTCCACGGTGCCAGCAGGAAACCGGACCTGCCATGGCCGGCCGCGATCAGTGTCCGGGCGTCCAGGCGTCCCACCAACGGCAGGTTATCCGGCGTCATCGGACGCAAACCGGCGACGCACTCTGCCAGCTCGTACTCGCCCAGCGCCGGCATGACCGTGCACGCATCGTCGAGCAGATCCCGCACACCAGATACCGTCGGCGCGGTGTCGCGACCATGCTCGTACTGGGTGGCGCCGACGACCAGGCCGTCGGTGCGTGGCACCACGTATACCTGACGCCCGTGCACCCGTGCACGAATTACCCTCTGCGGCAGTGGCATACAGCCCTTACGCCAACGCAGCCTCAGCACTTCACCTTTCACCGGGCGAATCGGCAGACCGGGCCACAAGGCCGGCGCGTCGATACCGTTGGCGATCACTACTGCGTCAGCCTGCACGGAATTCAGGTCGTCGACCGGCCCGTCCCAGTCGACGCCGAGCCGATCGCACGCCGCCGACAGTCCGTCGAGCAGGGCGCGGTTGTCAACCGCCAGTTCGGTGGGCGCCCGGAAGCCATGCCGAATGCCCTGCGCCAGCATCGGTTCCACATCACGGACCGCCGACTCCCAGACCACGGGGTGGCCTTGAGCAGACAGCCAGTCCGCGACCGTGCGCAGGTCGGCGACGTCCGCGCGATCAACCGCGACCGCCAGCGATTCCCGCGCGGTGATCACATCAGCCGGCAGACCGTCGGTGAAATCGCCCTGCTGCCACAGCCGCAGTGACTCCAGGCCGAGCTGCAGCAATCGCTCCTCGCCGGGCCAGCCCTCGCTGTGCGGCGCCAGCATTCCGGCGGCCACCCAGGACGCGCCGGGTTGCCCGGAACGATGCACCCGGACCGACCAGCCGGACTGCGCCGCGCGGCGCGCCACCGACAGCCCGATGACGCCGCCGCCGATGACGGCCAGCGTTCCCGAGTCTGATGGCATCTTCCGCTCCCTTCGCCGGCATGACCCGGATCAGGTGTGACGGTAAGGGCCGACGTGCCCACTCTCAGACCCCGCTCGCGGGACTCCCGTGTCGGCTACCCACGGTAGTCGCTAGCGTCGCGGTGTGCACCAAAGTCATGACCGGCTCGCCGACGCCCGGCTCTATCTGTGCACCGATGCGCGTCGTGAGCGCGCCGATCTGGCCGAATTCGCCGACGCCGCCCTGGCCGGTGGGGTGGACATCATTCAGCTGCGCGACAAGGGCTCGACGGGCGAGCACCGGTTGGGCCCCCTGGAGGCGCGCGATGAACTCGCGGCGCTGGAGGTACTCGCCGACGCCGCGCGCCGACACGGCGCCCTGCTGGCCGTCAACGATCGTGCCGACATCGCCCGCGCCGCCGGCGCCGCCGTGCTGCACCTGGGTCAAGATGACCTGCCCCTGATGGTGGCGCGCGACATCGTCGGCCCCGACACGCTGATCGGCCGGTCGACACACGATCGTCAGCAGGTCGCCTCGGCGATCACCGAGAACGTCGACTATTTCTGCGTCGGGCCGTGTTGGCCAACTCCCACGAAACCCGGACGCCGATCGCCCGGTCTGCCGCTGGTGCGGTCCGCCGCCGAGCTGGCGCGTGACAAACCGTGGTTCGCCATCGGAGGTATCGACGCGGGTCGGCTGCCGGATGTGCTCGACGCCGGCGCGCGGCGAATCGTGGTGGTGCGCGCGATCACCGGCGCGGAGGATCCGCGAGCCGCAGCCGAGCAGCTCAGTTCGGCACTTGCAGCAGCGAGCTGATCCGAGAGCTCAGCAGCGACGGCGCCTGATCGGGCTGGCCCGCGGTGCACCACAGGAAGACCCCCTCCTCGATCTCCACCGTGCGTGGCAGGAGGCGCCGCAGCTGGTCGGCGGGGCCCAACGGGACGATCGCGGGCGCGGTGCGCAGCCGTTGCCAACTGGCGGCGAACCCGGGGTGCAGCGGCAGCTCGGCCACCTCGTCCTCGCCGACCCAGCGCAGCTCGGCGCTCTCGTGGTTGGGCACGGTCTGTAGCAGTTCGCCCGTGTCGGCGACGACGGTGGTGTAGGTCCAGTGCGTGCCGCTCGCAATGGCGGTGATCACGGTTCCCCGCACGACGACCAGCTCGCCGGGCAGGCCGGCTTCCTCGTCGGCCTCCCGGACGGCGGCTTCCTCGGCGGTCTCATGGCTGTCGCGGGCACCGCCCGGCAGACCCCACGTTCCGCCCTGATGGCTCCACGGCGCCCGGTGTTGCAGCAACACCGCCGGCGTGCCGTCGGACCGCGGCGCTCGCAGCAACAGGCCGGCCGCGCCGTGCCGGCCCCAATAATGATGGCCGGTGTCGGACACCACCCATCCGTCACCGTCGCCGCGCACGCGTTCAGAATAGGGCGACCCGAGGAGGAGTCGGGCAACCAACCTCGGCCCGACGGCGACGCATCGTGTCTGCGGGTTCAAGGGAGTCGGCAATTGAGCGCGACATCCCCGCATCTTGGTAACTAACTCTTAGAATTCGCTTATAGAGTTCGTGACACACACGTCCGAAAGATGAGGTCCGAACAGACGTGACCGTTGAGTTGGCGCACCCGTCGACCGAGCCGTTGGGTTCGCGGTCGCCGACCGAACCGGCCCACCCCCGCTGGTGGTTCGCCGCGACGACGCCGGGCCGCATCCTATCCATCGGTCTCGTTTTGGCAATCCTCGGCGGGCTCAGCGCATTCGCCACCTCGACCACGATCAATCAGCGGCAGTATGCGCTGACCACCGTGTTGAGCCACACCGAGCCGCTGGCGTTCGCGGCCGGACGGCTTTACACGACACTGTCAGTGGCCGACGCGGCAGCCGCGACCGCCTTCATCGCCGAGGCCGAGCCGCAAGCCGTCCGGCAGCGCTACGAGCAGGCGATCACCGACGCGGCGGTGGCGGTGACCAGGGCGTCGAGCGGGTTGACCGACGAGCCGCTGGTGCAGCTGCTCGGGCGGATCAACGCGGAGTTGGCGGTGTACACCGGGCTGATCGAGATCGCGCGGACCAATAACCGGGCCGGTAATCCGGTCGGGTCGTCGTACCTGTCCGAGGCGTCCTCGCTTATGCAGTCGAAGATCCTGCCGGACGCGCAGCGGCTCTATCGCGAGACGTCGAAGCGGGTGGACGACGAAACCACGGCGTCGACCCAGATCCCCGCTCCGGTGATCCTCGTCGTCACCACCACGGCGATCTTCGGCGCGTTCGCCCACCGTTGGCTGGCCCGTCGCACCAAACGGCGGATCAATCCTGGTCTTGTCGCCGGCGCGCTGGCGGTTCTCGTTATGGTGGTATGGGTGGGGACCGCGCTCGCGATTTCCACCAGCGGCAGCCGCAGCGCCAAAGACACTGCGGCAGAGTCATTGAAGACCATCACGGACTTGTCCATCAGCGCGCAGCAAGCACGTGCTGACGAGACACTGTCGCTGATCCGGCGTGGGGACGAAGAGGTCCGCAAGCAGTCCTTCTACGAACGCATCGACGCCATGCACAAGCAGCTCGACGAATACCTCTCCCGCCCCGACGCGGTGGACAAAGGCGACTTGCAGGGCGCCGATCAACTGCTGGCCCAGTGGCGGCGGGCCGACGACCGGATCAACTCCTACATGTCGGTCGGCAATTATCGGGCCGCCACCCAGGTGGCACTGGGCAGCGGCGAGGACGACTCCACCCCCGCGTTCGACAAACTCGACCGCGCGTTGGTGAAGGCTATGGATCAGAGTCGCAATGAACTGCGCGACGACATCCTCAATGCGCGTCGCGGACTAGCCGGCGCCACGGTGGGCGGCATCGTTCTCAGCTTGGGCGCGGCCGTCGCGGTCGCTCTCGGGTTGTGGCCCCGTTTAAGCGAGTACCGATGAGAGCGCGGCCGCCCCGGATCCTGTGCGCCGCCCTGGCCGCGGCCACGGTGTTGGCCGGGTGCGGCCAGTCGGGTGCCATGGTCGTGACGCCCGCGCCGACGCTGCCGCCGCCCAGCCCGGCCGGTATGCAGGAGATGCCGCCGCAGCCGCCGCTGCCACCGGACACGACCGCCGACAACTGCAACCCCACTGCCAGCCTGCGCCCATTCGACAACCCGGCCGACGCGGACGCCGCGTTGGCCACCATCCGCGCCCGCGGCAGGCTGATCGTCGGCCTGGACATCGGAAGCAACTTATTCAGCTTCCGCGATCCGATTACCGGTGAAATCGTCGGCTTCGACGTCGACATCGCCGGCGAGATCGCCCGCGACATCTTCGGCAACCCGGCGCAAGTCGAGTATCGAATCCTGTCGTCCGCCGAGCGGATCACCGCGCTGCAGAAGGCGGAGGTCGACGTCGTCGTCAAGACCATGACCATCACCTGTGAGCGGCGCAAGCAGGTCAACTTCTCCACCGTCTACCTCGACGTCGCCCAGCGCATCCTGGCCTCGCGCGACTCACCCATCACCAAACCGGCCGACCTTTCCGGCAAACGAGTCTGCGTGGCGAAGGGCACCACATCACTGCATCGGATCCGCGAGATCGCGCCACCGCCGATCGTGGTCGAGGTGGTGAACTGGGCCGACTGTCTGGTGACGTTGCAGCAGCGGCAGGTCGACGCGGTCAGCACCGACGACTCGATCCTGGCCGGGCTGGTGTCTCAGGACCCCTACCTACACATCGTCGGACCCAACATGGGCACTCAGCCCTACGGCGTCGGGGTCAACCTGGACAACACCGGGCTGGTTCGGTTCGTCAACGGCACCCTCGAGCGCATCCGCCGAGACGGCACCTGGAACACCTTGTACCGCAAGTGGTTGACGGTGCTGGGTCCCGCGCCGGCCCCGCCGAGCCCGAGGTATGTGGACTGATGGCCGATCACCCGGTGGATCCGGAACGCCAGGACGCGGACGACGGCTTGCAGGACAGCGAAGCCGGTGCGGGCGCGCAGCAGGCCGACGCGATGGTCGACTCGTCCGCACAGAGCCGCCCGGTGGCTACCCAGGCGATCTTTCGGCCCAACTTCGACGATGACGACGATGACATGCCGGTGGACAGCACGCCGCAAGAACGGGTGAAGCCGGCAACGCGCGCCCCGGTGCGGCGGCTGGGCGGTGGACTGGTCGAGATTCCGCGGGTGCCCGACATCGATCCGCTCGAAGCCTTGATGCCCAATCCGGTTGTGCCGGAATCCAAACGGTTTTGCTGGAACTGTGGACGGCCGGTGGGCCGGTCCAGCAAGGACGGCAAGGCGGTGTCGGAGGGCTGGTGTCCATATTGCGGAAGCCCGTATTCGTTCCTGCCGCAACTCAATCCGGGCGACGTTGTTGCCGGCCAGTACGAGATCAAGGGCTGCATCGCGCACGGGGGACTGGGCTGGGTGTACCTCGCGCTCGACCACAACGTCAACGATCGTCCGGTGGTGCTCAAAGGCTTGGTGCATTCCGGTGACGCCGAAGCCCAAGCGATCGCAATGGCGGAGCGGCGATTTCTCGCCGAGGTGGTGCACCCGTCGATCGTGCAGATCTTCAACTTCGTCGAGCACACCGACCGGCATGGCGAACCCGTCGGTTACATCGTCATGGAGTATGTCGGTGGGCAGTCGCTCAAGCGTCGCAAGGGCGATAGAATGCCCGTCGCCGAAGCTATCGCCTATGTGATGGAAATCCTTCCGGCACTGAGCTATTTGCATTCCATCGGTTTGGTCTACAACGACCTCAAACCGGAGAACATCATGCTCACCGAAGAGCAGCTCAAGCTGATCGACCTGGGAGCCGCCTCGCGGATCAACTCGTTCGGCTACCTGTACGGCACACCGGGTTACCAGGCACCCGAGATCGTGCGGACCGGTCCAACGGTAGCCACCGACATCTACACAGTCGGCCGCACACTGGCGGCTCTGACGTTGCAATTGCGCGCCCGCGGCGGCCGCTATGTCGACGGGCTTCCCGAAGATGACCCGGTGCTCGCCAGGTACGACTCGTTCGGCCGGTTGTTGCGTCGCGCGAGCGATCCGGATCCGCGGCGGCGATTCGCCAGCGCCGAGGAGATGTCCGGACAGCTGTCCGGTGTGCTGCGTGAGGTCGTCGCACAGGACACCGGTGTGCGACGGCCAGGCTTGTCGACGATCTTCTCCCGCAGCCGCTCGACGTTCGGGGAACACCTGTTGGTCGCTCACACCGACGTGTACCTGGACGGCGCGGTGCATTCGGAGAAGTTGACCGCCAAGGAGATCGTCACCGCGCTGCAGGTGCCGTTGGTCGATCCCGCCGACGTCGCTGCGCCGCTGCTGCAGGCGACCGTGTTATCTCAACCGGTGCAGACGCTGGATTCGCTGCGCGCATTCCGCCACGGCGCAATGGATTCCGACGACATCGACTTGTCAGAATCTGTCGAGCTGCCGCTGATGGAAGTACGGGCGTTACTCGATCTCGGCGATGTCGCCAAGGCCAACCGCAAACTCGACGACCTGGCCGAGCGGGTCGGCTGGCGATGGCGGCTGGTTTGGTACCGCGCGGTCTCGGAACTGCTCACCGGCGATTACGACTCGGCTAGTAAGCATTTCAGCGAGGTGTTGGATACCTTCCCCGGCGAGTTGGCGCCCAAGATGGCCTTGGCTGCGACCGCCGAATTGGCCGGCAGCTCAGACGAACACAAGTACTACGAGGAGGTGTGGAACACTGACGACGGGGTGATCTCGGCGGCCTTCGGGCTGGCCAGGGCGCAGTCGGTCGAAGGAGATCGCGCCGGCGCGGTACGCACTCTCGATGAAGTGCCCGCCACCTCAAGGCATTTCACCACCGCCCGATTGACCAGTGCGGTGACACTGCTGTCCGGCCGGTCGGCGAGCGAAATCACCGAAGAGCAGATTCGCGACGCCGCGCGGCGGGTGGAGGCTTTGCCGCCGACCGAGCCACGGGTGCTGCAGATCCGCGCACTAGTGCTGGGCAGCGCGTTGGACTGGCTGGGCGAGCACGAAGCCAGCACCAACCACATCCTCGGCTTTCCGTTCACCGAACACGGGCTTGCACTCGGCGTCGAGGCATCGCTGCGCGGGCTGGCCCGGGTAGCGCCCACTCAAGCCCACCGCTACACGCTGGTCGACATGGCCAACCGGGTGCGGCCCACCAGCACGTTCTGAGCGGCTGACGACTGTGCTTCCTTGGCGACGGCTGTGCGTCCTGGGCGGAAAAATCGCCGAATCCGCACCCTTAGCGCACACTGGAAGCCCTCAGCGCACGGTCGAACTCCGCGACTCCAGCGCACGCCGTATCCGGCGCAGGATATCGGCGGGGTGGTCCTCGGCGACCACCCGGACTATGACCCAACCCATCCGTTCCAGCGACTCCAGCCGCCGAATGTCTTTTACGTACTGCCGCCGGTCGACGCGATGTTGGTCGCCGTCGTATTCGACCGCGACCATGTAATCCTCCCAGCCCAGATCGAGGTGAGCGAACGCAACGCCGTCCGCGCCCAGTACGGGAATCTGAGTCTGTGGCCGTGGCAAACCCGCGTCGACAATTAGCAGCCGCAGGTAGCTCTCCCGCGGCGACTGGGCACCCGGGTCCACCAGGTCAAGTGCGGTCTCCAATTGCCGCAGTCCGCGCGCACCCGGATGACGCACAGCGACGCCTGCTACGTCGTCGAGCTTGAAATTGGTTGCGCGGACAAGTGCGTCGAGTCGAGCCACCGCCGCGTGTCGAGGGTCCCGCCGGCCGATGTCGAAGGCGGTGCGCTCGGGTGTGGTCACCACGCGGCCGGCGATAGTCTGCACCTCACCAACGAGCAAGGCGTCACGGCGGGTCCACACACCGCGCGGTGAGCGGGGGTTGGCGTATATCAACTCGACCGGGACATCGTCGTCTACCCACTTGGCGCCATGCAGCGCTGCGGCTGCGGCTCCGGCGATAACCCCCTGGCGGTGCGACCATAGCCATGCCGCGACAGCACGCTGCTGAAGGGACGGCTGAACCTGCTTCGGCAGGTACACGTTCGGAAACACGGCCCGGTACCGTGTGCGCAATTGGTGCCGGTTCACCGCTCCACGCATTAGTGCCTCGCTGCCAATGAACGGTTTCGCCTCCCCCATCCCTGAACGATCGCACGCCGCCCCATCTACGCGATCCACTCTTTCCACAGGACGCCTGGCCACGAAATCGTCGCGCCGCTCCAGGTTTCAGGGCCGCAAGCAAATCGCAAGGAGATTCAGCCACAATTACGCAATGGCCGGCCAGTCAGATGGGTGGATCACCACCGCTCGCGTTCTGCGCCGGACCGGGTTCGGAGTCACCGGCACACAGGTTGACGCCGTGGCTGCCCAAAATTGGTCGAAATACGTCGACGATGCCCTGGGCGCAGATCCTGAGGCGGACCCGGGCGCACGAGCGACGCCGATGCCATCGTTGGCCGCCCCGCGCGGACCCGGAAAGGGAGCCAGTCCGCCCGCCCGCAAGGAGTTCAATCGCCACCTGTCTGGCCAGATGGCTGAGCTGTCCCAATGGTGGTTGCGCCGAATGGTGGCCGTCCAGCAGCCCGTTCACGAAAAGCTGACGCTGTTGTGGCACAACCACTTTGCCACCTCCGCCCAGAAAGTGCGGTTCGCGTCATACATGGCGGCGCAGAACCAGAAACTGCGCAGCCTGTCGCTCGGCGATTTCCACACGCTCGCTTACGCCATGCTGACCGACGCCGCGATGATGCATTGGCTGGACGCTCAGACCAACACCGCCAAGGCGCCCAACGAAAATCTGGCGCGGGAGTTCATGGAGCTCTTCACGCTCGGACACGGCAACGGGTATTCCGAAGACGATGTGCGCCAAGGTGCCCGCGCGCTGACCGGGTGGGTGATTCGGCCCACCGGCCAGACGATGGTGGCGCCCAAGCGCCACGACCGCACGGCCAAAACGATCTTCGGGATCACGGGCAACTTCGATGCGGCGGGATTCTGTGACACCGTGCTGGCCCAGCCGAAATCGCCGCAATACGTCGCCGGACGGCTGTGGCAGCAGCTGGCGTCCGATACCCAACCGTCGCCGCAGGCGCTCGACCGCTTTGTCACCGCCTACGGCCCCCACCGCGACCTGCGGGCGCTGACCCGGGCGATCCTCACCGACGACGAGTTCATCAAAAGCCGGGCAGCGATTGTCAACACACCGGTCGAGTGGCTTGTCGGGGTGATCCGGACACTGCGGGTTCCTGTCGACAGCCCAGCACGGTTGAAGATGGTCAACACCACGCTGCGAGCGCTGGGCCAGCGACCGTTCTACCCACCGGACGTTGGCGGATGGCCGCACGGCCGGGTCTGGATGTCGACCGCCAGCGCCGACGTGCGGATGCGCGCCGCGAGTCAATTGGCCCGCGCCGGTGATGTGTCCAGCGTCGAAGACGCCGCTGTCGAGGACCGGATCGACGCTGTCGGCTACCTGATCGGGGTCGGAGCGTGGTCGGATCGGACCGTCGAGGCGTTGAACCCGTTGGTGCGCAAACCGGCTCAGCTGGTCGCCGCGGCCGTCAACAGCCCCGAATACCTGACCTCGTAGCGGGAGAGCCGATGCCTGACTTGAGTCGCCGTAAGTTTTTGACCGCCAGCGCCGGTCTCGGCGCGGCGGGTCTGTTGTCGGGTGCGGTGGGGTGCAGCTGGCCCGACCTGATGCGCGAGGCCAACGAGCGGCCCCTTGCCGAAGGCAGCGGCGTGCTGGTGATCCTCACGCTCTACGGCGGCAACGACGGCATCAACACCGTGATTCCCTACGCGGACAACGCTTATCACGATTCCCGGCCCGAACTGGCCTACGCGCCAGGCGATGTGCTGGCCCTTGATGGTCAGCTTGGACTGAATCCGGCACTCAAGGGTCTGGCTCAACAATGGGATAGCCGGAAGCTGGCGATTGTGCGCGGCGTGAGTTATCCGCGGCCCGATCACAGTCACTTCCGGTCGATGGATATCTGGCAGACCGCGTCACCGTCTGAACCCGTATCGACGGGGTGGATCGGTCGCTGGCTCGACGCCACCGGCAATGACCCGCTGCGTGCGGTCAATATCGGCTCCATCCTTCCCCCGCTCGCGGTGGGTGAAAAGTGCACCGCGGCCGCACTTACCGCGTCCGAAAAACCGGAGTCTGCGGACAGGTTCGCCGAGACGATGGATGCCCTTGGTGCTGACGACTCCGCCGACACGCCGGCGATGGCAGCGGTCTGTGACGCCTATCGCGCGACCCGCACCACCGACGCGACCTTCGGCTCGGTCGAGCCGTCCGGCGAGAAGCACAATTCACTGGCCGGCCAGCTCAGCATGGTGGCGGCGGCAGTTCAAGCGGCGGTGCCCACTCGGGTTTACATGGTGCAATTGGGCGGATTCGACACGCACGCCGACGAACGCGAGACGCAGCAGCGCCTGCTGCAGACTCTCGACGACGCCGTGACGCCGTTCCTGTCACAGATGGCCGGTGACCGGTACGGCAAGAACGTCGTCCTGTTGGCGTACTCGGAATTCGGGCGACGGGTGGCGGCCAACGCCTCGCAGGGCACCGATCACGGCACCGCCGGTCCGGTGTTCGTCGCCGGCGCGCCGGTCAAGGGCGGCTTCTACGGCGAGGAACCCAGCCTCACCGACCTCGACCACGGCGATCTCAAACCCACCACCGACTTCCGCGACGTCTACTACGAGCTGCTATCGCAGACGCTGCACACCGACCCCACACCGTCGGTCGGGGCCGGCCGCCGCAGCCTGGGTTTTCTCTGAGTCAGGAGCGCCCCAAGATCACTGTTACCCATTACCTGAACGCCGGGTAAGCGGCCTCATAAAAATTCGCAGAGAAGTTATCCAGAAATTTGGATATTTCTCAGCCTTACCTCAGCTACAGTGCTGGATCACTATTGGAACTGTGTGCAAGGGGATATTTCATGGCGCTGGCGCTTCGACCGTATGGGGCCGCGAGTTTCGCTGCTCATCGATCTCGAAGCCCACTCCCGCCAGCCCGCTCAGCGCATCCACGCGCACCGCGGCGGCGTTCTCTCCGACGCCGGCGGTGAAGGTCAGAGCGTCGGTACGGCCAAGGATCGCCAAATACGCGCCGATGTATTTGCGCAGCCGGTGGATGAACACGTCATAGGCCAATTGCGCTGCAGTGCCGCCGAATTGAGTATTTCCACAGCTGGCGAAGTCGCGTTCGCCGGCCAGGCCCAGTCCGTCACTCACACCCTCTGCAGCCTTAATGCAGCCCTTGCCGCTGCCTCTTAGCGAGCTGTCGGGGGACGAAAGATGATGCGGGAGCGTCCAATAGGCACCAGCGGGCGGCTGGGCGCGTGTACGCGGCGCTCAGGGGCCGGCCCCCCTTCAACTGATCAGCTGGCCAGTGCCCGCATGGCTATGGCCACGATGGCGTCCGCGTCAGCCGGTGTCAATCCTCCGTGCCCGGTCGCCCTTCGGTACATCGCCGGCCCGAAGATGAGATCCAGCGCCACCTCGGGGTCGAGGTTCGGATCCAGTTCACCGCGGGCGACCCCGCGGTCCCAGATCTTCCGCACGGCCGCTCGGCGGACGTTAACCTGGTGTGTCCGTATCCGTTCGCGTTCAGTCGGGTAGAACTGCGACTCGCCGACGAGTTGGGCGTAGATCGCACCAAGCGGGCTGGTGTAGAAGCCCATCATGCCGCGCAACGTCAGACGGAAGTCTTCGGCCGCCGATCCGGTGTCGGGAACCGGCGCCTCGGCCATCATCTGGTGCAGGAACGCATCGATGGCCACCGCGGTTCTGTTCGGCCACCATTTGTAGATGGTCGCCTTGCTGACCCCGCTGCGTGCGGAGATCCGGTCAACCGACGCCCTGCGTAGGTCGTCCTCCCGCATGAGTTCCATGGCGGCTTTCAGGACGGCGTTGCGGTGTTCCTCGCTGCGCGGCCGGCCAGGCGGTCGATTTGGGATCATTGGTCCAGTTTCCTACCCGTCGTTGGTACAAAGGTAATTACTAGACGTCTCGCTGTGAGTAAGCCCCTGTGTGTTGCCACGGGCCAAGCGGGACGTGCAACATCTGATGTGAATTTCTCAGATCGAAATCAGCCATTCCTCAGCTTCGTCTCAGCCGTACTTCGAACGCCTTTAGTTCGGGACGCTATGAAAACTAGCCGTCAGGGGCCCTTCATGCAGCGCAATTTTCGTCCGTGGGTCACCACTGGTGTCGTTCTCGTGGGCGCCAGCCTGATAGCCGTCACTCCGGTGACAACGCCATCACCCAACGTGAAGCATCGATCGGTCCGGCTCGTCGACTACGACGAGTACGACGCGTCCCAACTGGCCAGCGCCACCGAGGCCAACTGGCAAGGCTTGGAGTCCATCCTCGGCAGCAGCAACTGGCTGACCGACCCCGATATCTCCCAAGGTCTCAGCACCCTTTTCACCGACCTGTTGACCGGCACCTCGAACCCGGTGACCAACCCGATCGACCTGCTGACCGAGGGCGCGCTGCTGCTCACCAGCAGCACCGACGCGTCCAACGCCGCCTCCACCGCGCTAACGGCCGTATCGGACAACATCGAATCGGCGCTGAGCAGCGGCGACTATTCCACGGCCCTGACCGACCTCGAAGACTCGGGTACCACGGTCTTGTACGCCTTCCTCAACGGCTACCCGGAAACCATTGGCTCCGGGCTGATTTCCCCGGAGTTCGGGCTGCTCACTAATACCGCCGACGGTGCGGCCACCGGCGAGATCGATGCCCTTCAGCAGCTGAGCAACACCGTGGCCGACGAGTTGTCGGCGGTCGGCGGGGGCGATCTGACGACGAACCCGACCTTGCTAGAACCGGGCTCCTTAGACCTTTCTGTCAACGTCAGCACGATCCTCAACGACCTTGCCCCCAGCGGCACTCTCTCCCTGCCAATCAACCTGGACAGTCTCCTCGGCGACGCCGCTCCCAGCGGCACGCTCACCCTGCCGATCACCCTCAACGAACTCCTCGCGGACGCCGCCCCCAACGGCACTCTCAGCCTGCCGCTTACCCTCGACGATCTCATCGCGGACGCGGCACCCAGCGGCACGCTGAGCCTCCCTGTCGACCTCGACACACTCCTGTCGGACGCCCTGCCCAACGGCATTTCCACATCGGTCAGCGTCGACGTCCCGATCCTCGGTGACGAGACCATCCCGATCACCATCCCACTCAGCACCATCGACTCGGTGCTCGGCAGCTCCGGCACCACAGATATCACCGTCTCCACCAGCGAACTCGATTCGCTTCTCGGCACCACCGGCAGCTCGGACATCAGCGTCTCGGTCAGCGAACTCGAGTCGCTTCTCGGCACCTCCGGCAGCTCGGACATCACCCTCTCGGTCAGCGACCTCGAATCGCTTCTCGGCGCCGAGGGCAGCAGCGACATCAGCATCCCTATCAGCGACCTCGAGTCGGCTCTCCCGAGCACGCTGAGCCTCGACCTGACCATCCCCGAACTGACCGGGGGCGCCGTGCCGACCTACGACGTGGACCTGGCCCAGGACCTGTTGGCGGCGCTCGGCAGCATCGCACCGATTTCGTCGGATCTCCCGGCCCTGTTGGGCACCGACCCGACACTCGACGTGACATCGCTGTTGAGCGGCGTGCTGACTGACCTGGGACTGCCGTTGTCGATTACCGGCGGCGATCTCACAGTCAACCTCACGGGCATCGCGACGGAACTGCTCGCCGGCCTCTGATCCCGGGACGCGGCGCCGGTGGGCGGGAGGAGCCGCCGGCGCCGCCCGGGGCCGTATCAGCTGGCCACTCGTAGGCAATCGCGGGCGATCGCGAGCTCCTCGTTGGTCGGTATCACCAGCACGGCGATCGGCGAGGTGTCGGTGGAGATCCTCCGGGCGTCCTTGGCGGGCCGCGAGTTTCGCTGCTCATCGATCTCGAAGCCCAGTCCCGCCAGCCCGCTCAGCGCGTCCACGCGCACCGCGGCGGCCTTCTCGCCGACGCCAGCGGTGAAGGTCAGCGCATCCGTACGGCCTAGGATCGCCAGATACGCGCCGATGTACTTGCGCAGCCGGTGGATGAACACGTCATAGGCCAATTGCGCTGCGCTATCGCCCGATTCGATCATCTCGCGCAACCGGCGGAAGTCACGCTCCCCGGCCAGGCCCAGCATTCCGGATTGTTGGTTGAGCATCGACTCGATGTCGTCAACACTCATCTTGGCCTCGCGATGCAGGTAGCTCACGACGCTCGGGTCGATGTCGCCGCTGCGGGTGCCCATCACGAGGCCCTCCAACGGCGTCAATCCCATCGAGGTGTCCACGGGGCGACCGCCGGCGATCGCCGATGCGGACGCACCGTTACCCAGATGCAGCACAATCTGATTCAGGTTCTCCCACGGTTGGCCTAAGAAAGCCGCGGCCTGTTCGCTGACGTAGCGATGCGAGGTCCCGTGAAATCCGTACCGTCGGATTCGCCACTTCTCTGCCAGCTCACGGTCGATCGCGTAGGTCGCCGCGGCCGCAGGCAGATTGTGGAAGAACGCGGTGTCGAACACCGCGATGTGCGGCACATCCGGCAGCATCTTGCGGGCGACCTCGATGCCCTCGACGGCGGGCGGATTATGCAATGGGGCCAGCATCGACAACTGCTTGAGTTTGGCGATGACCGCGTCATCAACGAGAGTCGGCCGGTAGAAAGTTGCCCCACCGTGAACTACCCGGTGTCCGACTGCGGCCAGCCCGCAAGCCTTCAGATCGATACCGTCTTCGGACAACTTCTCGAATGCCACCTGTAGCGCCGCAGCGTGGTCGGCAACCGGCGAGGAGGACTCACCGATCTGCTCGACGACGCCGTCGGCCAGCGATTTACTTGAATCAGGTTCGATCAGTTGGTATTTCAGCGACGACGAACCGGCGTTCAGCACCAGCACTACGCGGTCAGTCATCGGCACCCTGTGCCTGGATCGCGGTAATCGCAACAGTGTTGACGATGTCTTCGACCAGGGCGCCGCGCGACAGGTCGTTCACCGGCTTGTTCAAACCCTGCAGCACCGGACCGATCGCGATCGCCCCCGAGCTGCGCTGCACCGCCTTGTACGCGTTGTTGCCAGAGTTCAGGTCAGGAAAGATCAACACGGTGGCCCGCCCGGCCACCGGCGAGTCGCGCATCTTCGTGGCCGCAACGGCGGGCTCCACCGCGGCATCGTACTGGATCGGACCCTCGACCAGCACCTGCGGCGCCCGGCGGCGGACCAATTCGGTTGCATCTCTGACCTTGTCGACGTCGGCACCCGTGCCTGATTCACCGGTGGAGTAGGACAGCATGGCCACTCGCGGCTCGATGCCGAATTGCGCGGCGGTCTGTGCGGAGCTGATCGCGATATCGGCGAGCTGATCGACTGTCGGGTCGCGGACTATCGCACAATCCCCATAAGCCAGCACCTGATCCGGCAGGCACATCAAAAAGACACTGGACACCGTCGAAATGCTCGGCGCCGTACCGATGATCTCGAAGGCCGGCCGAACGGTATGCGCGGTGGTGTGCACCGCGCCGGACACCATGCCATCAACCATGCCGTTGTGAACCAGCATCGTGCCGAAATATGACCCGTCGTGGATGATCTCCCGAGCCTGCTCGACGGTGACACCCTTTTTGGCGCGCAGCTGGGCGTACTGCTCGGCGAATTGATCGCACAACTCACTGGTGCGGGGGTCGAAGACCGCAGCGTCGTCGAGGTTGACGCCGAGTTCGGCTGCACGAGCGCGGATCTGGCGCCCATCGCCGAGGATGGTCAAGTCGGCGATGCCGTGCTGCAACAGTCGACCGGCAGATTTGAGGATTCGATCGTCGTCACCCTCCGGCAGCACGATGTGCTTGCGATCCGAACGGGCCCGTTCGCGCAGCTGGTAGGTGAACATCTGCGGCGTGGTCACCTTGGGGATCGGGATCGCCAACTCCGCCAACAAGTCCGCGAGATCTATGTGGCTCTCGACCAGCTGCAGCGCGGTGTCGATCTTTCGCTGTGACGTCGTGGTGACGCGCCCGCGTGCCGACCCCACCGCGCTGGCCGTGTCGAAGGTGCCCAGGGTGGTGGCGATGATCGGTAGCCGCAGCCGCAGGCCGGCCACCAACGCCCCCGTCGATCGATGCAACTCGAACCCACCGTTGAGAATGATGCACGACAGCGACGGAAACCCTTCGGCGGCATGGGCGCTGGTGACTGCCAACACCACATCCGAGCGGTCGCCGGGCGTGACCACCGCCACGCCCTCGCCCAGCCGCTCCAAGACGTGATCGGCCGTCATGCCGGCGACAACCACACCCATCGCTTCACGGCTCATCAGCGCGGTGTCACCGCTGACCAGTGTCCCGTTCACCGCGGTCTGCAGGTCGGCCACCGTCGGCGCCACCAGCAGCGGTTCGTCAGGCACGGCATAAGTTTTCGGAGCGAGCGGACGCAGCGCCTCGGTGATCGCGCTCAATTGCGACGGTTCGCATCGGTTGGCCACCACGGCAGCGGTGTGCGCGTGCTGAGCGTTCAGTTCAGCCAGGCACACCTCGACGGCGTGGACGACTTGCCCGGCGCTGCGGTCCTTGGCCCGCACCGCCAGCACTACCGGCGCGCCGAGATTGACCGCGATGCGCGCGTTCACACTCAGCTCGGCGGGGCTGGCCACATCCGTGTAGTCACTGCCGACGATGACGACCGCGTCGCATTGCGCGGCCATCGCGTGATACCGCTCGACGATGTCGTCGATGGCGGCGTCACGATCGGCGTGCAGCTGCTGGTAGGTCACACCGATGCAGCGCTCGTAGGGCACGCCTGCAGTGGTATGCGCGAGCAGGAGATCCAGGACGTAATCGCGATCCTCGCCTGCAGACCGCGTGATCGGGCGGAACACGCCGACGCTGGCCACCGTGGCTGCCAGCCGATGCACGATCCCCAGCGCGATCGCAGACTTGCCGGTGTCGCCCTCCGGCGCCGCGATGTACAGCGCGGAGACGTCAGCCATGCTTTGTCAGCCCAGCCGTCGCAACCGGGGCTCGAGGTCCTTTTGGAAAAGCTCCAGGAAGCGGCGCTGGTCGTGACCGGGCGCATGGAATACCAGGTGGTTGAGGCCCCAGCCGACGTAGTCCTTGACCTTCGCGACAGCTTCGTCGGGGTCGGATGCCACGATCCAGCGCTTGGCGACCTGCTCGATCGGCAGCTCGTTTGCGGCCTTCTCCATCTCGAGCGGGTCGTGGATGCTGGTCTTCTGTTCGGCGGTCAGCGACAGCGGCGCCCAGAACCGGGTGTTCTCCAGCGCCAGTTCGGGATCGGTGTCATAGGAGATCTTGATTTCGATCATCCGGTCGATGTCGTCGGGATTCTTGCCCGCGGCCTCCGCGCCCTCCTTCATGGCGGGGATGAGCTTGTCCTTGTACAGCTCCTCGCCCTTGCCGGAGGTACAGATGAAGCCGTCACCCGCGCGTCCCGCGTACTTGGCAACCTGGGGTCCCCCCGCGGCGATATAGATCGGGATACCGCCCTCGGGCACGTCGTAGATGGAGGCGCCCTTGGTGTGGTAGTACTCGCCCTTGAAGTCGACGCGGTCACCCAGCCACAGCTCACGCATCAGCCGCACCGATTCGCGCAGCCGGGCGTAGCGCTCCTTGAACTCCGGCCAGTCGCCCTCGTATCCGGTAGCGATCTCGTTGAGCGACTCACCGGTACCTACACCGAGGAAGATGCGATCGGGATACAGGCACCCCATCGTCGCGAACGCCTGGGCGATGACGGCCGGGTTGTAGCGAAACGTCGGAGTCAGCACCGACGTGCCGAGTATGAGGCGCTTAGTGCGTTCGCCCACCGCCGTCATCCAGGCCAGCGAGAACGGCGCGTGCCCGCCCTCATGGCGCCACGGCTGGAAGTGGTCGCTGACCGTCGCGCTGTCCATGCCGTGCGCTTCGGCGGCGACCGCCAGCTCGACGAGTTCCCGCGGCGCGAATTGTTCCGCCGACGCTTTATATCCAAGTTTGAGTTCAGCCACGCTGTCGTTTCTACTCCACCGCGGCGATCGCAAGCCCGGCGGAGCCGGGCGCAGCGGGTCGCCGCTATCGGATCCGCCGATCGCAAGCCCGGCGGAGCCGGGCGCAGCGGGTCGCCGCTATCGGATCCGCCGATCGCAAGCCCGGCGGATCCGGGCGCAGCGGGTCGTCGCCATCGGCGGACCTAGACTCTGGGGCATGGCACCGGTGCTGAAAGCCGTCACCGAGACCGTGCACCTCGCCCAGGGCGGGGCGGTCAACTGGATGCTGGTCACCGACGACAGCGGGGTCATGCTCATCGACGCCGGATATCCCGGGGACCGCGACGATGTGCTGGCCTCGTTGCGTCAGCTGGGATACCAGGCCGCCGATGTGCGCGCGATCCTGCTCACCCACGCTCATATCGACCACCTGGGCTCGGCGATCTGGTTCGCCAAAACTCATGGCACCCCGGTCTACTGCCACGCCGACGAGGTCGGCCATGCCAAACGGGAGTACCTGGAACAGGCCTCGCCGGTCGACGTCGCGCTGCGCCTTTGGCGACCCCGATGGGCGTTGTGGACCGCCCACCTCGTGCGAGACGGCGGGCTGAGCCGCGAGGGCATCCCGACCACACAGCCACTGACCGCCGAGGTGGCCGCGCAGTTGCCCGGCCAACCGATGGCCATCCCCACTCCTGGTCACACCGGCGGTCACTGCTCGTATTTGATCGACGGCGTGCTGGCCAGTGGCGACGCACTGGTCACCGGGCATCCGCTGCTGGCCCGCAGCGGGCCGCAACTACTGCCCGCGGTGTTCAGCCACGACCAGGACGGCTGCATCCGCAGCCTGGCGGCGTTGGCGCTGCTGGATACCGAGGTTCTGGTGCCCGGCCACGGCGACTTGTGGCGAGGCCCGATCCGCGAGGCCACCAAGCAGGCGACCGCGCTGGCCGGATAGCCCGGTCACAATTCGATCACGCTGCAGGTCACGATTAACTAAGAGACGCGCACGTATTTTAAGAAATCGGGCCCGGCTCTCGCCGATTTCTTATCGAAAGCAGTCTCACTTGCGACTCAGTTCACATTAAGTGCCTAAAACCCCTTCCCCGCAACGGGTTCCGCAACTTCCAGCGCACGTCGCGCCCGATCGCCTTCGCGTACTTTGGGCTTTGGGTCTCGGCAACCCGTAATCAAAGTGCGACCTCAAGGAAGCAAACAATGATGAAATTCAGTGGTAGAGCCGCATGTCGGCAAGCCGCCGGCTGCTGTCTACTCGCCGGTCTGGCCGTTACTACGATTACCGCGCCGACGGCGTTCGCGGCGCCGGACTGCAGTGCGGCCGGAGTAGCAGGCACGGTCAGCTCGGTCACGGGTTCGGCCAATCAGTACCTCGGCAGTCACCAGGGCGCGAACGCGGTGGTGACGGCGGCGAAGAACGAGCCGCGCCCGCAAGCGGAAACCGATCTGCGTAACTACTTCACCGCACACCCGCAGGAGTACGTCGAGTTACGCGGCATCCTCGCGCCCATCGGCGACACTCAGCGCCAGTGCAACACGACGGTGTTGTCGCCCGATCTGGAATCTGCCTACAACGAATTCATGGCCGGCTGAACTTCGGGCGTGAGCCCGAGATGATCCCGCAGGGTCTGGCCGTCGTATTCAGTGCGGAACGCTCCACGCTCCTGCAGTAGCGGCACGACCTGGTCGACGAAGTCGTCCAGACCGTGCGGGGTCAGGTGGGGCACCAGGATGAACCCGTCGCACGCATCGGCCTGTATGTAGCGGTCGACCTCCGCGGCGATCTGGTCGGCGGTGCCGACAAACTGCTGCCGACTTGTCACGGCGATGACCAGTTCGCGGATCGAGAGATTCTCGGCCTCAGCGCGTTCGCGATAACGGCGGGACACCTCGATAGGGTCGCCGTGGCGGACGCGACCCTGGGTGATGCTGGTGTCGCCGGTCGGATCGTCCTGGGGCAGTGGCCCGTCGGGGTCGTAGTCGGAAAGGTCACGGCCCCAGACCTGCTCGAGCATCGCGATCGCCGTCGGGCCGCTGACCTGCTGGTGTCGGATGTGCTGCGCTTTGTCTTCAGCCTCTTCGGTAGTCTCACCGAGCACGAAGGTGGCCGCTGGAAAGACCTTGAGTTCGTCGGGGTTTCGGCCGTAGGAAGCCGCGCGGCCTTTCACGTCGGCGTAGTAGTGCTGACCGGCTTCCAGCGTGGAGTGCAGGGTGAACAAGGCGTCGGCGTAGTGGGCGCCGAAGTCTCGGCCCTCGTCGGAGTCGCCGGCCTGCAACAGAATCGGGTGTCCCTGCGGTCCGCTGGATAGCGTCGCCAGCCCGCGCACATCGAAGTGGGTGCCGCGATGGTCGACCGCTCCGACCCGGCCGGGATCGATATAGGTTCCGGCCTCGACGTCGGCCAGCACGGCGTCGGATGCCCAGCTGTCCCAGAATTCGCATGCCACGCTGAGGAACTCCTCGGCTCGCTGGTAACGGGCGGCGTGGTCGAGGAAGCCGCTGCGCCGGAAGTTCTCGCCGGTGAAGGCGTCCGACGAGGTGACGATGTTCCAGCCCGAACGGCCGTCGGACAGATGGTCGAGGGTGGCGAATTGCCTTGCGACCTCGAAGGGCTCGTTGAACGTGGTGTTGATGGTTCCGGTCAAACCGAGACGGTCGGTGACGGCGGCCAGTGCCGCAAGCACGGTGAAAGTGTCCGGCCGGCCCACCACGTCGAGATCGTAGATCTGGCCACGATGCTCACGCAGTCGTAACCCCTCGGCGAGGAAAAGGAAATCGAACAGCCCGCGTTCGGCCGTGCGGGCCATGTGTGCGAACGAGTCGAACTCGATCTGGCTGCCCGATGCCGGATCAGTCCACACGGTGGTGTTGTTGACGCCCGGGAAGTGGGCGGCTAAATGAATAGGCTTGCGGTGCTTCCCTTCCCGCGTGCTCATTCGCCGATTCCCCAGCGTTTGGCCAGCAGCTCGTGCGAGCGGAGCCGATCTTGGTGGTCATGGGTTACCGACGTGATGACGAGCTCGTCGGCGCCGGTAAGTCGTTGCAACGCCGACAGCCGCTCTGCGACCTCATCCGGATCACCGACGAATTGCGTCTCGAGCCGGTCCTTCACCACCGGCAGCGCTTCTTCGGGCAGCGGACCGCAGTCGTCGGGACGCGGATAGGGCACCGCGCCCACCCCGGTTCGGATGGAGTACACCCAATGCCCGTAGCCGGCCGAGAGTCGCCTTGCGGTGGCGTTGTCTTCGGCGACGACGACATCGGCTGACACCACGACGTACGGCTGTTGCAGTGTTGCCGACGGGACGAACGTGTCGCGGTAGGCCTCGATGGCCTCCAGCGCGGTCGCCGGGGTGATGTGATAGCTCGCGACGAACGGCAGCCCGTGTGCGCCGGCCAATCGTGCACTCTGGCCCCTGGTGCTGCCAAAGATCCACGGCCTCAGTCCGGATCGCTCCCCCGGTACCGCGTGCACGTCGAAACCTCCGACCTCGTAGCTACCCTCGAGCATCGCGAGGATGTCGCCGAGTTGGTCGGCGAAGTCGGGCGCGACGGCCTCGGGCTGCTGCAGGACCCCCAGCGTGGCCAGCACCCGCTCCGTGTCGAGCAGCCCACGCAGGTCGAACGGCAGCGGGATCACCACCCCATCGACTTCACGCCATTGCCGCGGCGGGCGGTCCTTGGCCGATGGCCGCTTCGGCTTGAAGCCGGTGTCGCGTCGCTGCCCCCTGCCGACACCAAGGTCGATGCGGCCCGGATAGAAGGCGTCGAGCATGCCGAAACTCTCGACCACCGCGGCAGCCGTGGTGTGGCCCAGCTGGACCGCGGCCGCGCCGACCCGAATTGTGTTGGTAGCGGCTGCGATCTGTCCGATCAGCACCGCAGGTGCCGAGCTGGCCACACCGACGAAGTGATGCTCGGCGATCCAGAACCGGCGATATCCCCATTGTTCTGCGCGTTGAGCGAGGTCGACCGTGTTGCGCAGCGCCGTCGCGGCGTCGCCGCCGGCGCTGATCGGCGACAGGTCCAGGATCGACAGCGGGGTCATGTGCGCCGCTCCTCCTCATCGCTTCGCTCTGCATCGTCACCGGCGGTCAATCTGCGCCGCTCCTCCTCATCGCTTCGCTCTGCATCGTCACCGGCGGTCAATCTGCGCCGCTCCTCCTCATCGCTTCGCTCTGCATCGTCACCGGCGCGGGTCATCGGTTCACCTCTCCATATCGATTCGGTGCGGTCGGCAGGCCGAGTCGTTGACGTAGCGTCTCGCCGCCGGCATACGCGGTGCGAAACACTCCGGCGCGCTGCAGCATTGGCACCACCTCGTCGACAATCACCGGCAGATCGGTGGCGTTGACGGCCGGCCGCAGCCGCGCGCCGTCGATGCCGCGCCGCTGCCAACCCAACAGCAGGTCGACCACGTCGGATGCGCTGCCGCCGAAAATCAGTGCGTCAGAGCCGAAGTCGGCGTCGGCGCCGAATGTCACCACCACATCGGCGTAGACCTTCAGATGCTGTCCGCCGGCAGCCCTGACCTCGTCGAGGATCGTGTCGAGGGTCGCGTCGTCTGTGGGCGTGATGAACACGAGATCGGCACTGGCCGCGGCGAATTCGTAGATGCGCGGCGCGTGGGCCAGCGCTGCCACCACCGGCTGACCCTGGGGCGGACGCGGAGTGATCGAGGGGCCTTTCACCGAAAAGTACTTCCCTCTAAAGTCGACGTAGTGCAGTTTGTCCCGATCGATGTAGCGCCCGGTCGCCGCGTCGCGAATAATCGCGTCGTCCTCCCAGCTGTCCCACAATCGGCGCACCACCTCGACGGCGTCGGCGGCCTCGTCGAACAGCTCACCGACATCGGCTGAGGCCTGGCGCCGTCCGAACAGCGCGGCCTCGTGAGCAGTTGAGCTCACCCGCGGCTGCCAGCCCGCCCGCCCGTGCGACACGTGGTCCAAGGTGGCGATGGCCTTGGAGAGATGGAACGGCTCGGTGTGGGTGACGGTTGCCACCGGGATCAGCCCGATGTGGCGAGTGGCCGGGGCGATACGCGCGGCGACCAACACGGCGTCGCCGCGACCGGCCAGCCGCCGTGGGCTGATGGGTTCGCGGCGGCCGGGTTGGGGCATCAGGGCGTCGTCGATGGTGAGGAAATCCAGCAGACCGCGCTCAGCGGTGGCCGCCAAACCAGCCCAGTACCGGCCGCTGAGCACCGACTCCGTCGCCGGGTCGGCGGCCAGCGTGGTTCGCCACGCGTGCGGGTGCCAGCCGTAGCCATCGAGCGCAACACCCAGGTGCAGTACGTCGGTCATTAGCGCCACTTCTCCGCATCGCTGCGCTCTGCATCGTCGTCGGCGCAGGTCATTAGCGCAGATCTTTCGCGAAGGCGATGGGAAAGACTGGTCCACGCGCTGGCAGCGGCTCGGAAAGCCTTGTATAGCCGGTTGATTCATAGAGGCCCTCGGCCTCGGGCTGGCGGTTGCCTGTCGTCAGGTAGATCCGCCGGTAGCCGCGGGCGGCGATGATGTTCTCTAGCTCGACCAGTAGCGCTGTGGCCAAGCCGCGGCGCCGATGCGTCCGATCGGTCCAGATCCGTTTGAGCTCGGCCGTCTCGACGTCGAATCGCTGGAACGCGCCGCCGGTGACGGGTATACCGTCAACCTCGCCGATGATAAAGCCGCCGTCAGGCGGCGCGAACTCCGCGATCGGAACCGCCTTCAACCACGTCATGACGGTCTGCGGCGTGCTTTCGTAGCGCTGGGCATACTCGACGGCCAGCTCGTCCAGCAGAGGCTGAGCCCTTGGATCGTCCTGGTTAACCGCCACAAAACGAAGCTGCTGTGGCGGGGCAGTGCGGCGCTGGGGCATCACTTATATCTCTAACGTCTCGTTATCGGCCACATTCCGGCGCGGCTACGGCAATATCGCTCGGACATAGCGACCCGCGACCGGCGCTCCGTCAAGGTCTTGACGACGCAAACCCGGTAACCCGGTCGCGGTGAACAGGTCTCCGAGCCCGGTCACCCCGGTTCTCCAGCCAAGCGCAGCGAGGGATTCGGCGGCATCGTGATGCTCGTCTGGATACGTGAGCTCGGCCATATCGCCGGTGAAACCGAACGATCGCCAGCGGTCGGCCAGAGCGTGTTCCTGGCTCACCAACGGCGGCTGCCGCTCTGGAAGATAATCGGCTGCCGCCCGGCTACCGGGTGCGCTCAACGCGGTGAGGTTGTCAAGCAACCGGTCCTGCGTGGGCGCCGGCAGGAACCCGATGAATAACCCTTCGGCAATCCATACAGTTGGCTCGGTGGCGTCGAAGCCGATCCGCCGCAATGCCTCCGGCCAGTCCCGCCGAAGATCGATACCCACCGCACGACGGTGGGTGGCCGGAGTGATATCCAAGCCACGCAGCGTCTGGGTTTTGAAATCGATCACCTGCGGTTGATCAATTTCGTACACGGTGGTCCCGGCCGGCCACCACAGCCGATAGGGCCGCGCGTCCAGCCCGGACGCCAGGATCACCACTTGTCGAATGCCGGCCCGGCCGGCATCGGTGAGGAAGTTGTCGAAAAAGCGGGTGCGGACCGCGAAAAGATCGGTCAGCAGGGCTAATCCGTTGTTGTCACCGAGATCGCTGAGGGCCAGCTCGCCGCTGGCCACCTTGGTGAAAAAGTCGATTCCCACGGCGTGCACCAATGACTCGGCAAACGGGTCGTTGATCAACCCCGCCCTGTTTGCCAGTGCCCTCGCGGTCGCCGCCAAGGTGGCGGTGGTACCAACGCTGGTGGCGGGATCCCAGGTGTCGTTGTTTGTTCGCGCCATGGTCAGGCCGACCCTACGCCGTGCCGCGGGGCCCGGGCCCGGGCCAACGCTCGCCAGCCCAGCAACAGCAGCGCGGTGACCGATGATGCCACCACCACGAAACTGGCCGCTACGCCGGCAGAGGTGGCCTTGCGCAGCAACAACCCGACGGCGACCGTGCACAGCCAGACCACGACCCCGGTGGGAAACACCGCCGTCGGGCGCCGCCAGGCCTGAGCGGCCAACCACCCCACCGCGGTCCCGCTGAGGAAGGGCCACGCCGTCGTTGCGATGCCCGCGACGTTGAGCCCCTCGTCGTGACTGCGCCGCCCGACGGCACAAAACACCAGCACGCAGGCGACGTCGATGCCCAACCACCCCACACCGCGCCGCGGATGAAACATGCCGCGGACACTACCGGGCCTGCGACGTCTCGTGGTCTGAGCTGCCACCCACCGCTAGGTTGACGATCGCGCTAATGGGGTATGCGCGTTTCATCGGCCAAAACTCCCCCACGACCAGTTGGTGAGCGCACTTTGCGGTCGACGGCGGATGGAAGTATTTATGTCACGGTTCACGGTTCCCGGCTTAACGGACAAGCAAGGCACCGAAGTCGCTGAGCTACTGCAAAAGCAGCTCAGTGCCTACAACGACTTGCATCTGACCCTTAAGCATGTGCGTTGGAATGTGGTGGGACCGAGCTTCATTGGCGTTCATGAGATGATCGACCCCCAGGTTTCGCTGGTACGTGGCTACGCCGATGAGGTGGCCGAACGGATCGCGACCCTGGGTGCGTCCCCGAAAGGAACCCCTGGGGCGATCATTGACGACCGAACCTGGGATGACTACTCGTTGGGCCGAGACGTCACCGGTGCACATATGGCGGCACTTGATCTGGTGTACAACGGCATCATTGCGGACACGCGCAAGAATGTTGCGCGGCTGGATGATCTGGACCTGGTCACGCAGGACATGTTGATCGGGCATGCAACCGAACTTGAAAAGTTCCAATGGTTTATTCGCGCGCATCTGGAGAACTCCGGCGGCAGCCTCGTCAACGAGGGGACCACGACCGAGAAGGCTGCGGCCCGAAGCGCAGTAGATGCCGCGTAAGTGACGGAAGCCGATCTGGGCGGCCGCTACGGCGGTCGCCGCATTCGGTGAACAGCTGTTCCGAAACTTTCACAGCCAGATTTCACTAAATATCCTCTTAGAACAGCATATTTAGTCAATCTCGTTGAACTCGGTGTACGAGTGTGTACCATTGCACCATGGCAGAACGCGGTGCTCAACCTCCGGTCCCACGGGGTCGCCAGTTGTTTCTGCGTGCCGTGCGGCATCTCTTCAGTCCACTGCGTCCCGACGACTACCTCGAGATGATCAACCCGTTGTGGACGACCAAGGAGCTGCGCGGAAAAGTTGAGCGCGTCGAGCCACAGGGCTCGGAAGCGGCAAGCGTGCTGATCCGTCCCGGATACGAGTGGTCGGGCCACAAGCCGGGCCAGTATGTGCGGCTCGGCCTAGTCATCGACGGCCGCTACCACTGGCGGGCGTATTCGCTCACCTCCGATCCGGCGCCCGAAGACGGCCTGATCAGCGTCACACCCAAGAAAGTGGACAGCGGCGTCGTCTCGCCCTACTTGGTGGAGAAGATTCAGCCCGGCGACGTGGTGCGGCTCGGCGAAGTGGAAGGCGTGTTCACCCTTCCCGAATCGTTGCCACCCAAGATGCTGTTCATCAGCGCCGGTAGCGGCATCACGCCGATCATGAGCATGCTGCGCAGCTTGGATCGTCGCAAAGAGCTCGGCGACGTAGTGGTCATCCACTCCGTCCGCACGCGCGACCAGGTGATGTTCCTATCCGTCCTCGAAGACCTCGACGGACGCCACGAGCACATGCGGCTGGATTTGCGACTCACCTCGGATCGCGGCCGAATGTCGCCGAGCGACTTAGACGAGTTGTGCCCGGACTGGCGCGAACGCGAGGCGTTCTGCTCCGGCCCCGGCGAACTGCTCGATGCGCTCATCGAGCATTGGGAAGAGAACGGCAATCCCGATTGCCTGCACTTCGAGCGGTTCCAGCCCAAGATCGGCGGTGACGGGGGCGAAGGTGAGGGAGGTGAAGTGTCCTTCCTCGAAAGTGAGACAACTACTGAATGCGACGGCGGCACACCGATTTTGGAAGCCGGCGAGAAAGCAGGTCTCAAGCTTGCCTACGGCTGCCGGATCGGTATCTGCCACACCTGTGTCGGGACGTTGAAGTCGGGCAAACTGCGCGATCTGCGCTCCGGTGAGATCACCGAGCCCACCGGACAGGACGTGCGGATCTGTATCAACACCGCCGAAGGCGACGTCGAACTCGAACTCTGATCGAAAGGAACTTCTAGTGACCACGCATGTGGAAAGCCCGCTCGCTCGACTCAGCGAACAGGAACTCGAAAAGCTCGCGAAGGAACTCGACGCGATTCACGACGAGGTGTATGCCGACCTCGGCGACCGCGACCGGCACTACATCAAAGCGGTGATCAAAGCGGAGCGTCAGATCTTGGTGCTCGGGCGCGTGCTATTGCTTGCGTCGCGGTCGAAAACCGCGTGGGTGCTTGGTACCGCGTGTCTGGGGACAGCCAAGATCCTGGAAAACATGGAGATCGGCCACAACGTGATGCACGGCCAGTGGGATTGGATGAACGATCCCGATATCCATTCCTCGGTGTGGGACTGGGATACCGCCTCGACCGCGGAGGCCTGGAAGCACTCCCACAACTACATCCACCACACGTATACGAATATCTTGGGCAAGGACAAGGATCTCGGATACGAGATCATGCGCATCGACCCCGCGCAGGAATGGCGCCCGGCTAATCTGGGGCAATTCTTCTACAACGTGCTGCTCACCGCACTGTTCGAGTGGGGCGTGGCAATACACGATTTGAACATTCAGGCCATTCTTGCCGGGAAGAAGCCGAAGTCGGAAGTGCTGAAAGACCTGAAAGGAATCGGCGGCAAGGCACGCAAGCAGATTCAGAAGGACTACATCGGCTGGCCGGTGGTCAGTGCCGGCGCCTTCGCACTCGCACAGCTGGCCTTGCGCGGCCGCATCGATCAACCCGCGCAATCCCGTATCGGCCGGCGACTTCGCAAGGTATCCAGCAAGGGCCGGCTCGGAGCCACGGCACGTTTTGCAGACCGGGTTATGCCCGGGGTGGAAAGCACATTCTTGCGCACCCTTGCCGCCAATGCGCTGGCCAACTTCATCCGCAACGTGTGGTCCCATGCCATCATCTTTTGCGGCCATTTCCCGGATCAGACCTACACCTTCACCGAAGAAGAGGTTGAGGACGAGACGCGCGGCGGCTGGTACGTGCGCCAGTTGGTCGGCGCCGCCAACATCGACGGCAGCCCACTGTTTCACCTCATGAGCGGCAATCTGAGTTTTCAAGTCGAGCATCACCTCTATCCCGACATGCCCAGCAGCCGATACTCGGAGATCGCGCCGAAGATCAAAGACATCTGCGAGCGCTACGAGTTGCCGTACAACACCGGGCGATTTTCAAAGCAATGGTTCTCGGTGCACCGCACCATCTTCCGGTTGGCGTTCCCCGGCGGGAAGCCGCGGCCGAAGCCCGGGCCCTACCACGGCGAGGAACGGCACACAGGTCAACACGCTTCTAGCGAGGCGACCCGATACCGCGGCCGACTGCCGGCTGAACACCCCGATTCTGGCCCGGAGCACGCGTCGACCGGCGTCGACGTTCAGCCGCCGCCGCGCGGAAAGGACTGACGCGACGTGGCGTTCGCCTAAATCGCTTGCATGCCAGACCGAATCGGGTGTTCGATGACATTTGTCACACCCTCTGTGGCTCGATTACCTTGGGCCTCAACGGGGTAGCCGGACAGAACGTGCGTAAAGCGGCGATCGACTGAGCCAATCCATGAGGAGAAGTTATCAAGTGCCTAAAACCGATACCGGTACCCTGATCGCGCAGCTGCGCACGGTGCTGGATCTGACCAACACCGAAATCCAAGTCGCCGAAACCCGTATCGCTCAAGCCCGCACCGAGGCAGTACGCCACGAGTTGACCCAGAACGCCGCCAACGGCCGTGCTCGGGCCGCATCCATCGCCTCGGCGATCCGCAACCTGGGCGGCTTTCCCGACGTGATCGGTCCGCTTTTGGGCCGCGCCGGCGCCGCAGTCAAGGCCCTCACCGAGCAGGCTCAGCCGTTCAGCGAGGCGCTTCTGGGCGATCTTGCCCTCGAAGACCAGTTGCTCGACCGCGCCCGCTACATCAAGGCCCTGGCCGTCGCCACGCAGCAGTCGGACATCGAAGATCTGGCCACGCGCCTGGTTACCGCGCATTCCGCGACGGTGGACTGGATTACTACTGTTCTCGCCGAAGACGCGCTCGGTGGGCCGGCTGCGCTACGCCGTACGCCGTTGCAGGCGGCCGCCGGGTCGGTGGTCAAACTGGTGAACCTGCCGGTCAATTGGTCGACCCGTGGAGTCGACCGCGCCTTGGAGGCTGTGCGTTCGACTGGGCCGGCGCTCAACGACTTGTTCAGCCGCGGCGCGCACGCCGGCGATGTGGCGGCTAAAGCTGCAGTCGCCGCGCGAGATGCGGCACTGCAGACGGCGGAGAAAGTCATTCGCGACCAAGGAAGCGCTCAGGTCGCCGATGTTGTTCACTCGGCACGCAGCGTTACTGGTGTTCTCAATCCCGATGAGCTGCCCATTACCGACTATGACGAGCTCAACCAGAGCGACGTGGTAGCAGCGATCAAGGAACTGACCGCGCCGCATGATATCCGCGTGATCGTCGCCTACGAAGAGGCTCATAAAGACCGTCCGCGCGTGGTGTCTGCTGCCCAAACCCGCGTGGCCGCCATCGCCCAAGAGGTCGTCGGCATCAACTGAGATTTCCAGGCACCCGTGATAAGGACCCCCGCAGCGAGCCAGCTGTGGGGATTCTTTCATGGCTAGCAGGAGTTTCTTGATCTCATGGCCGTTTCCATTGGCCGTCCGGCGTCATCATGGCCGGAGGACGACGCGGGGCGATCGGCGTCGAGGGCCAGCGCCGCGTTCCCGTCCATAACGCCGGCGGTGCGTCGAGCTCCTTCGCGAGCAGCAACGCCACCTCGTCATAGTTGGCCCGCCATCCCCGAAAATGAGGCCACGCCTCTTCGTCGGAGCACTCGATGGGGTAATCGACCTCGCGCAGCATCGCGGTCGCATCCTGAAAGTCGCTATATGTCAACGAGATTGGCGCATCCGGATCGGCTTCATCGGGTACCGGATGCCGCATTGTTCGAGCGATCTGTCCCAGGGCGATGAAGCCCATCCGAAGCGCCAACCGCGGGGCTAGTTTTGGCTCCCTCGACGGGGTCAGCGCCAGATGCAGCGCCGCGGCGTCCAGCACCGCAATCAACGAGGTCAGCCAGTGCGACAACGGATGAGCTGAGCGGAACCGGGCCAGCGTCAAGTAGGTGCTGTGCGACTCCGCCACCTCGGCGGCCCACCGCTCCCAGGAGAAGAACAGCGTCTCGAGAACCGGCGTTGCATTGCCGTCCCGGATGCCCCATAGACTGCGGGCCAGAAGCTCGGGACCCCAAGACGGGACGCCCGCACGCGACCCGAGCAGGGTGACCTCGACTTCGCGCTTGTTGAACGCGGCGTACAGCGTAGGCAGGTAGCCGACCTGTAAACCGATTACGACCAGTCCGGTGAACGCCGCGAGGTATTCGATCGTTGTGCTGTCACCGCTGGCCGGTACTGCGTACCCGAGCGTGAATATCGACGAGCCGGACTCGGAAAACGCCTGTCCAAGATGGCCTTTCAGGCTGGGCAGCAGCAACAGCGCAAAGCCGACAACAAGCATGCCCAACCAGACGGCCAGCCGGAAAAGCAACGACAAGGGTGCCTGCCACGCCAGGAGCCGGTCCCTGCGACTAAAGGAGCGCAACCGCCTCGCCATGAACAAGAACACGACGTCGAGGGACCATTCGACCAGACGCGTCAGCGGGGAGTTGACGGCCCGCGGAACGACCAGGGTGCCCGCAACGCTCATCAACGTGCCCATCACAGCCATCAGCCCAGCCGCGAACCCGACCCACACACCGACCATACGAGCATTCAAACCAACCGGACCCGCACTCCGCCACCGTTCGCGGGTTCAGCCCGACACATGTCCGATTATTTGTTCAGGATTGCAACCCTCAGCCAGCCGCTTCGTTCATCGCCGGTCAGGTCAGTGTGAGCGGCGACCTGACGGTGGCAGGATGAGCCAATGAGCACTGACAAACCGCCGGCTTTCGACCCGCTCGACCCGCTGGGTCTCGATGCATCGCTCTCCGACGACGAGATCGCAGTACGCGACACGGTCCGGCAGTTCTGCGCCGAACACGTCATTCCCCATATCGCGGAATGGTTCGAGATCGGTGACCTCCCGGTCCGCGACCTTGCCAAGCACTTCGGCCAGCTTGGTCTGCTCGGCATGCATTTGGAGGGCTACGGCTGCGGCGGGGCCTCGGCCGTGCACTACGGACTGGCGTGTACCGAATTGGAGGCCGCCGACTCCGGTATTCGGTCGATGGTGTCGGTGCAGGGGTCGCTGGCGATGTTCGCCATCTGGAGGTTCGGCTCCGAAGAACAGAAGCAACAGTGGCTGCCCGGTATGGCCGCAGGCGAACTGCTCGGCTGCTTCGGGCTGACCGAACCCGATGCCGGATCCGACCCGGCATCGATGACAACCCGGGCGCGACGCGACGGCTCGGATTGGATCCTCAACGGCCGCAAGATGTGGATCACCAACGGTTCGGTCGCCGACGTCGCGATCGTCTGGGCCGTCACCGACGACGGGATCCGCGGCTTCATCGTCCCCACCCGTACGCGGGGCTTTTCCGCCAACACCATCCACCACAAGCTCTCGCTGCGGGCGTCGATAACCAGCGAGTTGGTGCTCGACGACGTGCGCCTTCCTGATGATGCTCTGCTGCCCGAGGCGAAGGGACTCAAAGGCCCGCTGGCATGCCTGTCTGAGGCGCGCTACGGCATCATCTGGGGTTCGATGGGCGCCGCGCGCTCGGCGTGGCAGGCGGCGCTGGACTACGCCACCCAGCGCACCCAATTCGACCGTCCGATCGCCGGATTCCAGTTGACCCAAGCCAAACTCGTCGACATGGCCGTCGAATTGCACAAAGGCCTGTTGCTCGCGCTGCAGCTGGGACGGCTCAAGGACACCGTTGGTCTACGGCCCGAGCAGGTCAGCTTCGGCAAGCTCAACAACACCCGTGAGGCGATCGAGATCTGCCGAACCGCGCGAACCATTCTGGGCGGCAATGGGATATCCCTGGAGTATCCGGTGATCCGGCACATGGTGAACCTGGAGTCGGTGCTGACCTACGAGGGCACCCCGGAGATGCATCAGCTCATCCTGGGCCAGGCAATCACCGGTCTGGACGCCTTCCGCTGACAGGAGTATCGGCAATGAGCGCACGCCTGGAATACACCTCCGAGCATCATCAGTTCCGCCAGCTGGTCCACGACTTCGTTGAACAGACGGTGGTCCCGGCCCACGAGCAGTGGGAGAAAGCCGGCTCGTTGGACCGTTCCCTGTTCATCGAGGCAGGAAAGCTTGGACTGCTTGGTTTTTCGGTGCCTGAGGAGTTCGGCGGGCCGGGTGTCGACGACTTTCGCTACAACGCGATCGTCGTCGAAGAGCTTCAACGGGTCGGCGCTGCGGCCGAGTCTGTCGCCTTGTCGCTGCAGAACGACATCGTCCTGCCCTACCTCACCGACCTGACCACACCCGAACAAAAGCAACACTGGTTGCCAGGTGTCGTCACCGGAGAGACGGTGATCGGCATCGCGATGACCGAACCCGGTGCCGGCAGCGACCTTGCCGGGATCCGCACCACCGCGGCGCGGGACGGCGACCACTACATCGTCAACGGCGCGAAAACCTTTATTTCCAGCGGGCAGACCGGGGACCTGTTCGTCGTCGCCGTCCGCACCGCACCCGATCGGCACAAAGGCTTGTCGCTGTTGGTCGTCGACCCGGACACGCCGGGATTCAGCCGCGGCCGCAACCTGGAGAAGATCGGTCTGCACGCCCAAGACACCAGCGAGCTCAGCTTCACCGACATGAGGGTTTCCGTCGAGAACCTGCTCGGCGAGGAAGGCAGGGGTTTCTATCAACTGATGAACAACCTGCCTCAAGAGCGGCTGTCGCTGGCCGTCGGCGCGGTGGCCGCCGCCGAGGGCGTATTGGCCCAAACCCTCGACTACGTCAAGCAGCGAAACGCTTTTGGCTCCCCCATTTCCGGCTTGCAGAACACTCAGTTCATGCTCGCCGAGCTGGCCACCGAACTCGATATCGCGCGTACCTATCTCGACGACTGCATCGCCGAACACCTGACCGGTGGACTGACCGCGGCGCGGGCCGCACGGCTGAAATGGTGGACCACCGAACTGCAATTCCGCACCGCCGACCGCTGCCTGCAGCTACACGGCGGATACGGGTACATGCGGGAATACCCGGTGTCGCGCGCATTCGTCGACGCCCGCATCCAGACGATCTACGGTGGAACGACTGAGATCATGAAAACCATCGTCGCGAAGGATCTCGGCATCTGACGGTGGTGGGCACTCAAGCGTTGGCATTTCTGGTCAGGCGCTCTCGGCGGAGATCATCGACATCCGGCCAGCGTCCGAGCGTGGTTCCCCACCGGACTTGACACCTGTAAAGTCCGTCGACATGGACAACATCAGGGGCAAGACCGTCGTCATCACCGGCGCTGCCCGCGGCATCGGGTATGCGACCGCGCAAGCCCTGCTCGTGCGAGGTGCGCGAGTGGTCATCGGGGACCGGGACATCGACGTGCTCGAGAACGCGGTCGCCGGCATCAGCAGCCTGGGTTCAGTGAGCGGCCATCCCCTCGACGTGACCGATCGGGAGTCGTTCGCGGCCTTTCTGGACAAGGCCCGCGCCGACGGTGGTGGGCACATCGACGTGCTGATCAACAACGCCGGTGTCATGCCGGTGGGTCCATTCCTGAACCAGTCGGCGCAGGCGATCCGCTCGTCGATCGAGGTCAACTTCTATGGAGTGCTCACCGGCTGTCAGCTGGCGCTGCCGGAGATGGTGAAACGCCGCAGCGGGCACATCATCAACATCGCATCGCTGTCCGGCATGGTGCCGGTGCCCGGTCAAATCGTCTACGTCGGAACTAAATTCGCGGTAGTGGGACTGTCCACCGCGATGGCGGACGAGTTCGCCCCGCACGGCGTCAAGGTCAGCGCGGTGCTGCCGACGTTCACCAACACCGAGCTGATCTCGGGAACGTCGCCGTCGGCCGCGCAGAAGCCGGTGGAGCCGGCGGAGATCGCCGCAGCGGTTGTCAAGGTGCTCGACAAGCCGAAGACCCGCGTGTCGGTGCCCGGTTGGGGTCGGCTGTTCGCCGTCCTGGCCACGCTGCTGCCGGACCGCAGCCGCCGCTGGCTCAACAAGAAGATGGGCAACGACACGGTGTTTCTCAACCTCGACAACGACGCCCGTCGGATCTACGAAGACCGCGCACAGCACGCGACGGGCGTCGTCGAGCACACGGATTGATCAGCGCCCGCGCGGCGCGTACATGATCACGCCGACTCCGGCCAAACACACCGCCGCGCCGATGATGTCCCACCGGTCCGGCCGAAAGCCGTCCAGCGCCATACCCCAAACCAGCGACCCGGCGACGAACACGCCACCGTAGGCGGCCAGCACGCGACCGAACTGTGAATCGGATTGAAAAGTGGCGACAAAGCCGTAGGCACCCAAAGCGATCACGCCGAAGCCCGCCCAGATCCATCCGCGATGCTCGCGGACACTCTGCCAAACGAGCCACGCGCCGCCGATCTCGAACAGCGCAGCCACCGCGAACAGCAGGATCGATCTGGCGACACTCACCACGGAACCGTCGGATCTAACCGGCGGTCGAGGCGCTCAGGGTCCTGATGGTCTGAGATTCGCTGTTCTGGAACGCAGTTCCATCCGGACGCAGCAGATCGTGGAACCACACTTTCGGGACCGCCGAATACGGGTGCTGCCAGGAGTCCCATGGGAAGTAGGTCTGTGTCCTCCCGGCCACCAAGCCCCAGTTGATCGCACCAACGTTGTGCCGCTTAGCAATTGGCAAGATCGACTCGATGGTGCTGCCCTGGGAGCGAGCCATGTACTCGGTGCACAAGATGGGCCGCCCATGCGGGGTGAGCTCGCCGATGCGGGACTCGAACGTCGACGGCCCGGCGTAGGAGTGAAAGCTGATCACGTCGGAGTTGGCAAGCTGAATGTTTTGGATTGTGGTGCGACTTGAAGCATCCGCCCACTCGCCGTCCCATAGGCCACTGGTCAGGGGTTGACGGGGCTCGACAGCGCGCGCCCAGGTGAAGACCTGAGGAAGCAGATCTGCGACCCGGTCCAGCTTGTCGCCACGCTCGACGCTGCGATACTGCGGCGCGGGATTATCGGGTTCATTCCACAGGTCCCAACCCAAAACCCGGTCATCGTTACGGAATTGGGTCAAGACGCCGGTGACATAGTCCTGCAGCGTGCGGGTGTAGCTCTTGTCGTCGATGCGGTCTGCGCCGGGACCCTGCACCCAGCCGGAGTTGTGCACCCCGGGGGCCGGGGCATGCTGGCGACCCACTTGGGGATGCGGGTCCCAGCAGGAGTCGAACAACACGAACAGCGGTTTGATGCGATGCCGGGAGGCGATGCTGACGAACTGCGCCAGACGTGTTTGAAAGCCACGAGAATCCTGAGCCCACAGTTGGTCATGCAGGAAAACCCGGACCGTGTTCAGTCCGTGCAGCCGGGCCCAGCCCAGTTCGGTATCGATGCGCCGCGGGTCGTAGGTGCCGGGCTGGAACATCTCGAGCTGATTGATCGCGGTGGAGGTGATGAAGTTCGCGCCGACAGGCCAGCCCTGGGCTTGGTACCAACGGTTGGCACGGTCGGCCGACCACCGACTCGAGTCGGCAGACGCGCGCGGCGGCTCAGCGGAGGCGCGTGGCGACGAAGCCAGAGCGGTGCCGGCAGCCAGCAGCAACGGCAGTTTCAGAACCGTTCGGCGGTACACAAACTGACGATAAGTTGAGCACGCCGCTGTTCCCGGTATTCATTCCGCGCGTCGCGATACTTTGTTGTGGCAATTGTTATCTCGCCGTCATCACATCACCGCGACGTG
>CAWHZO010000005.1:0-186614 GCA_963833915.1 uncultured Actinomycetota bacterium | reverse complement strand
GTGCGTTCAAGGGAAATCGCCGCGCAGTTCGCCGCGCGCTTCGCAACGCTACTGGGTGTCCGCGACCAGGATGCCACTCACGCGCTGAGGACCGCTTCGCCCGCGAAATTGGTGGCCGCGCAAAATCGGCTGATCGACGACGGGGTGCGGGACATGCTGGGCGCCTTCCCAATCGGGCCTGTCTTCGGTGACGACTACCTGCCACTGGAGCCCGTCGAGGCGATGCGGCGGGGCAAAGCACACCGGGTCCCGCTCATCGTGGGTACCAACGCCGACGAGGGGCGCCTGTTCACTCGCTTCCTGCAGCTGCTGCCCACGACCGAGCCGATGATCGAAGCGCTACTGGCTGAGGTGGAACCTGCTGCGCGGAAACGCATTACCGGCGCATATCCCGATTATCCCGAGCGATCCGCGTGCATACGTCTCGGCGGGGATTTCGCCTTCAGCTCCGCGGCGTGGGAGGTCGCCGAAGCCCACGGCAGGCACGCTCCCGTCTACCTGTACCGATACGATTACGCACCCCGTTTGCTGCGCTGGTCAGGGCTGGGAGCTACGCATGCCACCGAACTGCTCGCGGTCTTCGGTGTCTACCGCAGCAAGTTCGGGGCCTTGCTGACCGCGCCCGTTGATCGGGGACCTGCTCTGCGGGTCACCAGCGAAGTACAAAGGCGCTGGCTGTCATTCAGCGGTACGGGCAAACCGGGCGACGACTGGCCGGCCTACACCGACACCGACCGCGCGGTTATGGTGTTCGACCGCAAGTCACATCTGGAGTTCGATCCGCACCCCGAGCGGCGGATGGCTTGGGAGGGTTTCTCGCTGGCGCGATGACGGCGGATGTGGTTTCGTGAACGAGCCATGACATCGCACACCGACGACGTCGTCGAACGGCCGGCAGACCTCAGCGCTGCCTGGTTGTCGTCAGCCATTGGCGCCGAAGAGATCGCCGATTTCACCGTTGAACGCATCGGCACGGGCCAGATGAGCGAGTGCTACCGGGTTCAGTTGACCTACGCCGACGACGCGCCCGGCAGCGAGCGACCCGAGTCGGTGGTGTTGAAGGTCGCGGCCACCGACCCGATGAGCCGCCAGACCGGGATGACACTGGGCCTTTACGAGCGCGAAGTGTGCTTCTACCGCGATATCGCCCCGCGACTGCGCGGACCGGTCGCGCCGTGTTACCACGCCGCGTTCGACGCTGCGTCAGGCATTTTCGATGTATTGCTCGGCGACGCGAATCCGGCCGTTGTCGGCGATGAAATCCGCGGCGCCACAACGGCGCAGGCCCAACTCGCCGTCACCGAGCTGGCCCGGCTGCAGGGCCCGTTGCTCGGTGACACCAGGCTCGCCGACGCGCCGTGGCTGAACCGTGACGCGCAGATCAACCAGGCGTTGATCACCGCGCTGCACGCCGGATTCGTTGACCGCTACGGTGACCAGATCGCACCGCAGCACCGCACGGTGTGCGAACGGCTGGTCGGCGGTTTCGACGGCTACCTTGCCGAGGAGGCTGCCGAGGACCGGATCCACGGTCTGGTGCACGGCGACTATCGGCTGGACAACATGCTGTTCGGCGTCGCCGGCGCCGACCGCCCGCTGACGGTGGTCGATTGGCAGACGGTCACCTGGGCCCCGGCTATGACCGACCTGTCCTACTTCCTCGGTTGTGCGCTGCCGGTGGCAGACCGGCGTGAACACTACGACGCGCTGCTGGACGCCTACCACCGGGCGCTCGGGCCGAACGCGCCGATCAGCCTCGCTGGTGTCCGCGAAGGAGTGCGCAGGCAGAGCTTTTTCGGGGTGATGATGGCGGTCGTGTCGTCGATGCTGGTGGAACGCACCGAACGAGGCGACGCGATGTTCATGACCATGCTGCAACGGCATTGCGAGCATGTGCTCGACACTGACGCACTTGCAATTCTGCCCGCACCGGCGGCCATCGAGCCACTGTGTCCGTCGCGCGACGACGAGTCGGCCCACCCCGCCACCGATGAGCCGCTGTGGAACGAGAGCTGGTATGCCGACTTCTCAGATGCCGCAAATGGATTCGGTGGCTGGGTACGAATCGGTCTGATCCCCAACCAGCAGAAGGCCTGGCTGCACGCCCTGCTGTGCGGTCCGGATCTGCCCACGGTTGCGGTTGTCGACTTCGAGGTCCCGCTGCCGACCGACCCGTGGGCACTGCAAACGGGCGCAATTGATTTCACTCACTCCGCCGACGACCCACTGCGCACCTATCGCATTGCCCTGCGTGGACACGGCCAGTCCTACCCCGACCCGGCCGGGCTGTTGCGGGCTGAACAGGGAGCGCCGGCCGAGGTGGCGATTGATCTGGAGTGGACAACTGATGGAACGCCGTATCAGTACCGGATCGCCACGCGCTACGAGATACCCTGCAGCGTCTCAGGATCCGTCACCATCGGTGGCCGTCGCTACACCGTCGACTCGGTACCCGGTCAGCGGGATCACTCGTGGGGAGTGCGGGATTGGTGGAGCATGGACTGGGTCTGGAGCGCGCTGCACCTCGACGACGGGACACATCTGCACGCGGTGGACATCCGGATACCGGGGGTTCCGCCGGTCGGTGTCGGCTACCTCCAGGATCGCGCTGGCACGGTCACCGAGTTGCAAACCATCGCTCCCCGACAGACATTCGATGCCGACGGATTGCCGGTCAGCGCGACACTGGCGGTCGATCCCGGTGGGATCACAGCGACCGTCGATGTGCGCGGACACGCACCGCTGCGCCTGGTCGCCAGCGACGGGCGGATCAGCCAATTCCCGCGCGTGTGGGCCACAGTGAGCACCGCCGACGGGCGCACCGGTGTGGGCTGGCTGGAGTGGAACCGTAATCTGCCAACGCAGTAGCGAGGACCTATGCGCACTGAAAAGCTCCGTCCGCGCCCAGTGGTCGTGGTAATGGGTGTCTCCGGGTCTGGCAAGTCGACGGTGGGCGCGGCGCTGGCGCGCCGCCTCGGAGTTCCATTCGCCGACGCCGACACCTTTCACCCGCCAGCCAACGTCGCCAAGATGGCCGCGGGTAAGCCCCTCACTGACGGTGACCGCTATCCGTGGCTGGAAGCGGTCGGGCAGTGGCTGGCACGCCATGACGAGGGCGGCGTGATGAGCTGCTCGGCGCTCAGACTCAGCTACCGCGACCAATTGCGTTCGCATTGCCCGCTTATCGAGTTCCTGCATCTGACCGGTTCACCGGAACTGATTGCTCGCCGGCAAGCCGACAGGCCGGGCCACTTCATGCCGCCGTCGTTGTTGATGTCCCAATTCGACGCGCTGGAACCGTTGGAGCCCGACGAGCGTGGGATGTCCATCGATGTCGGGCAGAGCGTCGAGGCGATCGTCGACACATTTTTCCGGTATCTGACCGAGCGGCTCAGCCCTTGACTACCTCGGTACCGCCGGCCAACTCGTCGTGCTTGCCCTGTTTGGTTGGGCTGGCGCTGATCGTCACCGCGATGACGACATAGGCGATGAACGCCAGCAGGCTGCCGATGTAGGGAATTACCGACAGCAAGGTGAACGAGTTGCGGATGGCCGACTGTCTGAAATCCGGCTTTGGCGCCCCGCCCGGGCCGTGCACAGCCAAGCCGAGCAGCCTCTTGCCTGGGGTGGCGCCGTAGGTGACTTCAAACAGCACGAAGTAGCCGAACATCAGAACGCCCGAGAAGAGGCCGGTTGCCAAGTACCAGTAACCCTGGTCGAAGAGGAACATCGACAGTAAAAAAGCCACGATGTTGACCAAGACGCCGTCGATCAGCCGGGCAAAAAATCGCGCGCCAAGGCCGCCGGGTTCGGCATGCGCCCACTGCGGCGAACCGGCAGGCGAATAACCGTACTGAGGTGAGTCGGGGTCGAAATCAGCTGATGTCATGAGATTCGCTCCTGGCCGTTGCTGTTGTGCCAATCTATCGTGCCGGGTGGCTAGCATGGTGATCTTGTAAGCACGGCAATTCACCTGGCAAGCGCCTGTCTGGACTAGTTATGAGCGAATCGAAACGCGCTGCGGCCGTACCACGTGACGGGAGCTAGCGGTGTATCACGTCGTGGTCGTCGTTACGGTCGTCCTGCACTACGCTTTTCTTTGCTATCTGGTGGTCGGCGGATTCGTCGCGTTGCGTTGGCGCCGCACGATCTGGCTGCACGTGCCGATAGCGTTGTGGGGGATCGCGATCACCACGCAACATCTCGACTGCCCGTTGACTTGGTTGGAGCGTCGGGCGCGCGCGGAAGCCAGGATGGCACCGTTGCCCCCGCAGGGCTTCATCGCCCACTACATCAACGGCGTGCTGTACCCCGCGAGGTGGGCCGACGCGGTCCCATTCGTGGTGTTTGCGCTGGTCGCGACCTCTTGGGCGGTTTATCTGTGGCGGGGTAGGCATCGCAGCGAAGCGGAGCCTTCTGCTGATCGGCTGATCAGCGCCAACGACGAGCTTTGACCCGTCCGCGGTGGGCCAGTTCGCCTCCGCGCTCGCGGGCGGTGTCGGCCAGTTCGCCGCCGCGTTCGCGGGCAGTGTCGGCCAGCTCCGCACCGCGTTCGCGGGCCGTGTCGGCCAGTTCCGTGCCGCGATAACGGGCCCACTCACCGAGTTCGCTGCCGCGGTCGCGTGCGGTTTCTCCGAGTTCAGCGGCCAGTTCGACACCGCGTTCGCGGGCTCGTTCACCGAGTTCGCTGCCGCGGTCGCGCGCGGTCTCGGCCAGCTCAGCGCCACGCTCGCGCACCGTTTCCGCCAACTCGGCGCCACGCTTGCGCGCTCGCTTGCGTGCGGCGTCGACCACGGGTGCGCTTCGTTCGGCGGCCGTGCTGGCCAATTCGCGGCCGCGCTCGGCGCCCACGTGCAGGCCGTGCGCGATTCGCTCGGCCAGCTCGGAATCGAGCACCGAGTCATCGGAGTTGTCCAGCGGCAGCGCAGCGGAAACCCTCTCCGATATCCGGCTGGCGGCCCGTCGACCACGCCATCCCAATGACGGCTTGCCCGCTGTATCGGCCGCGGCGATGATCAGTCCGCCCAGCAGGCTGAGGTCGGTGAGCAGGTCGCGGCGTTTCTGCGCCTTGAGCCCCGGGTCGCTCTCATTCCAAAACAGATGCCCGCCAAGGCTGCCCGGTATTACCGTGAACGCCAGCGCCGCCGACGCGATCCGGGGCAGTTTGCCGGTCGCCAGCAACAGACCACCGCCGACCTGGACGGCCGCGTTTATCCGCGCGGCCGTCTCCGGGTCCGATGGAATCTTGTTGCCGACCGGATCCGGCAACGTCTGTAACGCCGTCACAGCGGTCTGCGCCGCATCGAGGGTGACTTTGGGGTTTCGCAATGTCTCGACACCTTGGCCGATGAATACTGCGGACAACAATGGACGAGCGATTCGGCGGATCAACATGGGACGTGTGTTCCCGGGTTGTCCACTGTGCAAACCGGGCCCGCAAGCCGGCGGCCGCCGTGCTTATTCGGTCGGTGGGGGTTCTTCATGGCGAACCCGCAGTGGCAACAGCACCCAAAAACCGACCAGAGCCGTCACCGCGCAAACCCCGGCGATGGCGCCGGCTGCGGTGCCGGCCACCGCGCCGAAAATGATCACGGTGACTCCAGTAAGAGCCGAACCCATCAGCAACAGCCCGGCGTAAGCGAACCGATGCGCTCCTGCGACCACGGACTCGAGTCGATGCCGACGAAACAACAAGCGGTGCATCGCGACCGGCGCCTCCAACAGCACCGTGGCGCCGACCGAGCAGCCCACCGTTGCCAGATAGATCATCCGCATCGTTGTGTTCAGCACGTCGAAGCGGGGTTGGAACGGCAATGTCAACAGAAACCCGGTCAGCAGTTGGACGCCGGTCTGAACCACCCGCAACTCTTGCAGCAGGCTGAGCCAATTACGGTCTAGTCGTTGCGCCTCGGTCTCAGATCGCGCCGCGGTATCCCAGGCCTGGTCGCGTTCGGGGTGGTCGGCGACGTCCATGGGCGTTGATCATGCCAGCCTGCAGCCCCCACAAGCATTGTGATTGCCAGTTCTAGCCGCGGGCAGCGCTGCTAGGGCGTCCCGTCTCGGTGAAGGACAGGGTCCGCGGCACCAGACGGCTTATCGCCCAACAGGAGTCGCGCCGATGTCTCCAGCCGATCGGCGATCTGGGTGTAGGAGGCGTACCCCATGCCGGCGCGTACCAGTGCTCCTGCGTAGAGCAGTTCGAGCGATTCGACCAGGTCGGGGGCGTGATCGGGGCCCAAGGCCGTGACTAGGCGTTGATGAATTTCGCGGCCGATGCGCAGCCGAAGGTGCTCGACCTCGGGATCCTTGCCCAGCAACGCGTTGGTCACCGCACCGGCAAGTTCGGGTTCTTCGGCAACCAGCAGGGCGATCTGACGCAGGACGGTGATGACCCGCACGGTCGGATCCGGCGAATCGGTCGGCGGAACCGGGCTAGAGGCCAACCGTCGCCAGAAAACCTCGGCAACGAGATGTTCCTTGGATGAGAAATACGTGTACGCCGTCGCCGCGCCAACCCCGGCTTCGGCCGCGACCATGCGAATCGTCAACCCGGAGAAGCCTTCTCGGCTGAGTACGCCAATTGCGGCGTGGCCGAGCCGGTCAACGGTATTGGCTTGCTTGGCGGTCAGTCGCCGTCTTGTCGATTCCCGAACTAGCGGGTTGGACACGTGTCCGGACACTACTACAACGGCACAGGTGCGGCAACCATGTGCCCCACCGGCGTGCGTTACCGTTCAGGGTGATGACCTTCTCCTCAGATCGCACCGCTCACGACACGTTCACGGCCCGGTTGTTCGACTTGGCCGAGCGGGTTACCGGCTTCATGCCCGCAGACGAGGGCCGCGCCCTGCACGACGCTGCGCTGAACTACTTCGATCACGGGGTCGGGGTCGAGATCGGGACCTACTGCGGCAAGTCGACTGTGCTGTTAGGCGCGGCGGCGCTGGCCCGTGGCAGCGTCGTCTATACCGTTGACCACCACCATGGCTCCGAAGAGCATCAGGCCGGGTGGGAGTACCACGACACGTCACTGGTCAACGAAGCCACCGGACGTTTCGACACCTTGCCGACGCTGCGGCGCACGCTCGACGACGCCGGACTGGATGACAACGTGGTAGCAGTGGTGGGCAAGTCGACCGTGGTGGCGCGCGGGTGGCGCACGCCGCTGCAGGTGTTGTTCATCGACGGCGGCCATAGCGAGGACGCCGCGCACCAGGACTTCGACGGCTGGGCGAAGTGGGTAAACGCCGGAGGCGCGCTGATCATCCATGACGTCTTTCCCAACCCGCGCGACGGCGGTCAGGCCCCCTACCAGATATATTGCCGCGCTGTGCAAAGCGGCGCGTTTGTGGAGAGATCTGTCACCGGGTCGATGCGGGTGTTGGAGCGGATAGCGGGCGACGCCGGCATCGTGGTCTAGCGATCCGACGGGCTGGCGGCACACTCGCAGTCGTAGTCGTCCTCCAAGCCGCGGGGAAGATCGGTGCCACGGAAGATGCCGCTGCCCGCGGTGGTGGACGACAGCGCGTCGGCGGCGAGAATCACCGCCGCCCCCGTCCAGGTGGTTCGCTCGACAGGCCAACGCTTTCCGTCGCTGAACACCAGTCCGGTCCAATAGGAGCCGTCTTTCTCACGCAAGTGCTGCATGGCGGCGAACTGCCGCAGGGCCGCCTGCCTGTTGCCCATCGCATCGAGCGCCAGCACCAGTTCGCAGGTCTCCGCCCCGGTCACCCACGGCCGGTCGTCGACGCATCTGATCCCCAGACCGTCAACGACGAAATCGCCCCACCGTTCGGCGATCCGGGCGGTCGCCGCGGGACCGCGAAGCGCGCCACCCAGGATCGGGTAGTACCAGTCCATCGAGTGATGCGGCTTCTCGGTGAACGCCGACGGATGGGCCGCGATCGCGTGGCCCAGCCGGCCAAGCGCGAGCTCCCACTCGGGTTGCGGCTCGTCGACCAGATTCGCCAGGGCCAGCGCGCAGCGAATGCTGTGGAAAATGCTGGCGCAACCGGTGAGCAGCGCCTCTGCCAACGGACCTGAAGGACCACGTGCCCAACAAATTTCGCCGCCCGCGAGCTGTAACTCCAGAACGAAATCGATTGCGGCGCGCACCGTCGGCCACATCGCGATCGCAAAGCTCCGATCGCCGGTGACCAATACGTGGTGCCAGACTCCGACTGCGACATATGCGCAGAAGTTGCTGTCGCTGTTGGCGTCTTCGACGACGCCCGCGCGAAGTTGGATCGGCCAGGAGCCGTCTGCACGTTGTTGGCGACGACACCAGTCGAAGGCATGTCGTGCCGGTTGGGTCAGGCCCGCCGCTGTCAGCGCCATCGCGCATTCCACATGGTCCCACGGGTCGGTGTGCCCGCCCTGTGACCATGGGATCGCGCCTGAAGGCTCTTGCAGTGCGGCAATCGATTCCGCCGTCTGTCGGCACTGTGCGGGAGAGAGGACGCCTGAAACGCCCGGTTCCTTAGACCAGCTCAACGGCGGGTACCGGTTTCTCGAAATACAACGCGACGCTCTTGCCGATCAGCGGGTTGAGTGTCGATTCGGCCAGCCGGGTCAGTAAGGGTCGCCGCATCATGTCCCACACCAGCATTCTGTGGTAGGCAGCGACTGCCGGATGGTCGGAGTTGTCAACGCCGATCACGCATTTCAGCCACCAGAATGGGGCGTGCAACGCATGCGAATGATGGGTGTGGGTGAACCTCATGCCCTGACCGGCGATTTTGCCGCGCAGCTGGTTGGCCCGATAGATCCGGATGTGGCCGCCCTCGTTGCTGTGGTAGTCGTCGGACAATAGCCAGCACAGTCGTTCGGGTAACCACCGGGGCACGGTGACTGCCAGCCTTCCGCCGACCTTGAGCACGCGAATCAACTCGGCGACGACGGCGTCGTCGGCCGGGACGTGCTCGAGGATCTCCGATGCGATGACGCAGTCGAACGTCCGATCGGGATAGGGCAACGTCCGTGCGTCACCGACAACAGTTTCAGCGTGGGCCGAGGGCGGTGCCTCGCCGGCATCGGCCATGGCGCTGAACAGGGTGCGGACGTCATCGAGCTCGGCGGCGTTCTGGTCGAATGCCACGACATCGGCACCCCGCCGATAGGCCTCGAAGCTGTGCCGGCCCGCCCCGCACCCGACGTCGATGACCTTGGTGCCGGGACCGATACCGAGGCGGTCGAAATCGACCGTCAGCACGGCTCGCCCACTGCCCGGCTCGGACCTCGGACCTGCGCGTTCCGTGCGATGGCCCGTTCGTAGGCGCCCACCGTCTGCGCAGCCACCGATTCCCAGCTGAATACCTCGACAGCGCGGCGGCGACCTGCCACGCCCAGCCGGTGCAGCTGGTCGGGGGAGACCAGCAGCTCGCCCAAAACCCGAATCAGCTCGGCGGCATCGCCAGGGCGTACCAGCCTGGCGCAACCGCCGTCGGGTCCGAGCACCTCGGGCAACGCGCCGGCGCGGCTGGCGACGATGGGCGTCCCGCTAGCCATCGCTTCCACGGCCGGAAGTGAGAATCCTTCGTAAAGTGAAGGGATACAGGCGATTTCAGCAGAGGCGAACAGCCGCGCCAACTCCGCGTCGGAGAGTCCGCTTGAGGTGTGGACGATGTCGGAGATCCCGAGCTCGGCGATCAGCTTTTCGGTGGGGCCGTTGGGTTCGAGCTTGGCGACCAGCTGCAGCTCCAGGTCGTGTTCAGTCCGTAGCCTGGCCACCGCGTGCAACAGGTGCCCGACGCCCTTGAGCGGTCGGTCGGCACTGGCAATCGCGATGATGCGACCGGGAGTTCGCGGCTGCATCGATGGCGCGAACAGGTCGGTGTCGACACCCAGTGGGACCACATGAAGTTGGTCTGGGTGCACCCCGAAGTCTGTGGTGATGTCGGTGGCCGACGACGACGATACGGTCAACAACTCCGGAATGCTGCGGGCAACTCGCTCTTGCATCTTCAAAAAGCCATACCACCTGCGCACCAACGGTTTACGCCACCACTGTGCCGCGGCGAGATCCAGTAGCCGGTCACGGGTGATCGGGTGGTGCACGGTCGCCACCACGGGCAGGCCGGTGGCCGCGATTTTCAGCAGGCCGACGCCCAAACTCTGATTGTCGTGCACGACGTCGAAGTCGTGCTGCCGATCGGCCAGCAGACGCGCGGCACGCAGGCTGAAGGTGCGCGGCTCGGGGAAGCCCGCTGTCCACACCGTGGCCAGCTCGAGAAGGTCGACGCGATCCCGGATCTCCCGGGGGTGCGGGATGCGGAAGGGGTCGGGTTCGCGGTACATGTCGAGGCTGGGCACCTCGGTCAGCACCACCCGAGGGTCAAGTTCTTCGGGGTAGGGCTGACCGGAGAACACCTCGACGTGGTGTCCCAGTTCGACCAGCCCGCGGCTGAGGTGCCGGACGTAAACGCCCTGGCCGCCGCAGTGCGGCTTGCTGCGATACGACAGCAGCGCAATCCGCATACTCACGCCCGATCCGGTATGGCGTTGCCGATAGACATCACGGCGAAAGGTTCGGGCGAGGCCTCAGCGGACTTTCTGGACACGTGTCTGGACTATAGTTTGACAAACTACCTTATGCAACGCACAGGTAGCGGCGTCGCAATGACTCGGGCACCGCCCCGTCGGCGATACCGTGGTGTGATGCGCGCGCTGATCGTCGTCGACGTTCAGAACGACTTTTGCGAGGGCGGTTCGCTGGCCGTGACCGGTGGGGCGGCCCTGGCGGGCGCCATCAGCGATTACCTCACCGCGGGCACCGCTGGATATCGCCATGTGGTGGCCACCCAGGATTTCCACATCGATCCGGGTGACCATTTCTCCGACCATCCGGACTACATCTCCTCGTGGCCACCGCACTGCCGTGCCGGCAGCACCGGCGCGGAGTTTCATCCCGATCTCGACTCCGGTCGGTTCGAGGCGGTCTTTCGCAAAGGCGCCTACGACGCCGGCTACAGCGGGTTCAGCGGCTTCGACGACTCCGGGACCCCCTTGGCCGACTGGCTACGACAACGCGATGTCGACGGGGTCGACGTGGTGGGCATCGCCACCGACCACTGCGTGCGCCGCACCGCGCAGGACGCAGCCAGCGAGGGCTTGGCCACCCGGGTGCTGGTGGACCTGACGGCAGGCGTCGGGCAGGAGTCCACCGCTGCGGCCATCAAAGCTTTACGTGCGGCGGGTGTCGCGATTGTGGCAAGCACGTGACGGGCCCCACGGATCCGGCATTGCTGGCAGCGGTGGAGCGATCACCGCAGGCTGCGGCGGCACATGACCGGACAGGTTGGGTGGGCCTGTTCACGACGGACGGTGGCGTCGAAGATCCGGTGGGCTCGCGGCCGCACGTCGGGCCAGCAGCTATCGGCCGGTTCTATGACACCTTCATCGGCCCGCGCGATGTCGCGTTTCGCCGCGATCTCGACGTCGTCCGCGGCTCGTCGGTCATCCGCGACCTCGATCTCGAGGTGGTGATGGGTTCGGCGGTCACCATGACCATTCCCGCGTTCCTTCGTTACGACCTGCGCGAGGTCAACGGCGAATGGAAGATCGCGATGCTCCGCGCGTATTGGGAGTTGCCCGCGATGATGCTGCAGTTCCTGCGTAACGGTGCATCCGCCGTGCCGGCCACCATTGCGCTTTCGCAAGGACTGATCCGTAATCAGCGTGTGCGCGGCACCGTCGGGTTCGCAGCCGGGTTCCGTCGTGTCGGTGCCCGGCACAAAGCGTTGGTCGAAACGTTCGTGAACGCAGTCGGGGGAGGCGACAGGTTCGCCGCGCTTCAGGCGTTGTCATCAGGTGCGACAATCACTTTCGGCGACGGCGATACCGCCGAAAGTGCCGACATCGCCGAGCTCGCCGAGCGATGCCCCGGCGCGAGTGCGCCGAAGCTGATCGCCGCAGGCTCCACCGTCGCCGCCTCGGTCACCTCGGGGCAGCGGCGTGGCGTTCTGTTCGCTGACGTGGGCCGGCGTGGCACGGGTATCCACCGGCTCCGTTACTTCCCGCAGTGATCACCGCGCTACCACAGTGACCGCACCCAGGAACACCACAGCCGGATCGACTACGAAAGAACAACGGAACCATCACTGCAAGCCGGAGACACACCACGAACACCAGCCTTGGTTGCGGTAAGCCCTTCGATCGGCGGACGCTGCTACGTGGCGCCGGCGCGCTCGGCGCGGCGTCGCTGGCGCTGTTGCCCACCGGGTGTAGCTCCGACGACGATGCGCTGACGTTCTTCTTCGCGGCCAACCCCGAAGAGGCGGATGCCCGGCTGCGCGTTGTCGACGCGTTTCAGCGCAGGCATCCCGACATCAAGGTTCGGACGCTGTTGTCCGGACCGGACGCATTGCAACATGTGTCGATCTATTGCGCCGGGGGCAAGTGTCCGGATGTGCTGATGGCGTGGGAATTCACTTACGCCGGCCTGGCCGAGCGGGGAGTGCTGCTGGACCTCAACACCATGTTGGCGCGCGACAAGTCCTTCGCCGCGCAGCTCAAGTCGGACAGTGTCGCTTCGCTGTACGAAACTTTCACCTATAACGGCGGGCAGTATGCATTTCCGGAGCAGTGGTCGGGCAACTTCTTGTTCTACAACAAGAAGTTGTTCGCTGAGGCGGACGTGCGCCCACCGCCCGGACGATGGGAAGAGCCGTGGAGCTTCGGCGAGTTCCTCGACACCGCCAAGGCGCTCACCAAGCGTGACCGATCGGGTCGCGTCGGTCAGTGGGGATTCGTCGACACCTGGGCCCCGTATTACTCAGCCCTGTTGTTCGGCATGAACAACGGTGTCCCGTGGTCGGATCCGCGGATGAATCCGACGCACCTGAACTTCGACAACGACGCGTTCATCGAGGGCATCCAGTTCTACGCCGACCTGGTTAACGAGCACAAGGTCGCACCCACCGCATCGGAGGCCCAGTCGATGTCCACGGTGGACCTGTTCTCCTCGGGCCATGCGGCGATGGCGCTCGGCGGGCACTGGAGATATCAAACCGTCGACCGGGTTAAAGGTCTGGATTTCGATGTCGCCGTGCTCCCGACCGGCCCAAACGGGCATGCCGCCCGCTCGAACATCGGTACCACCGGGCTGGCCATCGCATCGAGCAGTCGCCGTAGGCAACAGGCTTGGGAGTTTGTGAAATTCGCGACCGGCCCAGTTGGGCAAGCAGTGATTGCTGAATCGGGCCTGTTTGTGCCGGTGCTGCGGTCTGCGGTCGAGTCGGCCGAATTCGCCCAGGCCCACAGCAGGATCGACAATCTCGCCGTGCTGACCGGTGGGCCGGCCCATGCCGAGGGCCTGCCTATCACCCCGGAGTGGCCGAAAATTGCTGCGTTGATGGACCGCAACGTCGGCCCTGTGCTGCGTGGCTCGCGGCCCGCGACATCGTTGGCGGACGGGCTGTCGCACAGCATTGACGAGGTCCTCCGTACGCCATGACCCCGATCGATGCATCCGCAACGGCGACGACCCGGCGGCCGCGGTCTTCCAAGCGACGTGCCCGAGCCGGTCGGATGTTCGTCGCGCCGAACTTGACAGCGGTCGCGATATTCATGCTGTTCCCGCTGGGATTCTCGCTGTACATGAGCTTTCACAACTGGGATATGTTCACCCCGGCCAAGTTCGTCGGTTTGGCGAACTACCGCAGCCTGTTTACCGAAGACCCGCTGTTCAGTATCGCGCTGCTCAACACCGTGGTTTACACCGTTGGGACTGTCGTCCCCACGGTTCTCATCAGCCTCGCCGTTGCCGGTGTTCTCAACCGGAAAATTAAGGGAATCAGTATATTTCGAACAATTATATTTCTGCCGCTGGCAGTGTCGTCGGTGGTCATGGCTGTGGTCTGGCAGTTCGTCTTCAACACCAACAACGGTCTGCTCAACATCACGCTCGGCTGGATTGGTATCGGTCCCATCCCGTGGCTGGTCGACCCGAAATGGGCCATGGCGTCACTGTGCATAGTCAGCGTATGGCGCAGCGTGCCTTTCGCGACGGTCATCCTGTTGGCTGCCATGCAGGGTGTGCCGGAGAGTCTCTATGAGGCGGCCAGACTGGACGGGGCGGGGGAGCTACGCCGGTTCGTGTCGATCACCGTGCCGTTGATTCGCGGCACTGTTTCGTTCGTGGTGGTCATCTCGATCATCCACGCATTTCAGGCATTTGATCTTGTCTACGTTCTGACCGGACGAAACGGGGGGCCGGAGACAGCGACGTATGTTCTCGGAATCATGCTGTTCCAACATGCTTTCGCCTTCTTGGAGTTCGGTTACGCTGCGGCGTTGGCGTGGGTCATGTTCGCCATCCTGCTGTTGTTGACGGTGGTGCAGTTACGGCTTGGGCGTCGTCGAGCCGCCCAGGAGGAAAAATCGTGGGCGTAGCCGAACGCATGATAAAGCCCAACATTCTGCGTGCCGTCGGGCTGTATACCGCTCTGGCGGCTATCGCTTGGTGTGCGCTGTTCCCGATCCTGTGGGCAATTTCGGGTTCGCTGAAGAACGTGGGCGAGGTGACCACGCCGACGTTGTTTCCCTCGGACCCGCAGTGGTCCAACTACCGCGAGGTATTCGCCCTCATGCCTTTTTGGCGAATGTTTTTCAACTCTGTGCTGTATGCCGGCTGCGTCAGTATCGGCCAGGTATTTTTCTGCTCGCTGGCCGGATACGCGTTCGCGCGCTTGCGGTTTCGGGGCCGAGATACGATATTCATCTTGTATTTAGGGACTTTGATGGTGCCGCTGACAGTGACGGTGATCCCACAGTTCATCCTGATGCGCATCGCCGGACTGACCGACACGCCGTGGGCCATGATCGTGCCTGGGTTGTTCGGCAGCGCTTTCGGCACCTACCTCATGCGCCAGTTCTTCCGCACCTTGCCGGTCGAGCTCGAAGAAGCGGCGATCCTCGACGGCTGTTCACCGTGGCAGATCTATTGGCGGATACTGCTTCCGCACGCGAAGCCCGCGGTGATGGTGCTGGCGGTGCTCACCTGGATCAATGTCTGGAATGATTTTCTCTGGCCCCTGTTGATGATTCAGCGCGGGAGCATCGCCACGCTGACACTCGGGTTGGTTCGGATGCAGGGCGAATACACTGCCAGGTGGCCTGTCCTGATGGCCGCGTCCATACTCATTTTGCTGCCGCTGCTCTTGGTCTATGCGGTTGCACAACGTGCCTTCATCCGTGGCATCGCAGTCACCGGGCTGGGCGGGTAGCTCATGGCATCGGTGACTTTCGAGCAAGCCACGCGACGTTACCCGGGCGAGGACCGGCCCGCCGTTGATCGCTTGGACCTGAGCGTCGGTGACGGCGAGTTCGTGGTTCTGGTCGGACCGTCCGGATGCGGCAAGACAACGTCGTTGCGCATGATCGCCGGGCTGGAAACCGTCGATGCCGGCCGTATTCGCATCGGTGCCCGGGACGTCACCGACGACGATCCCAAAGATCGTGACGTGGCAATGGTCTTCCAGAACTATGCCCTGTACCCCCACATGACGGTTGCGCAAAACATGGGCTTCGCCCTGAAGATCGCGCAGATCCCGAAAGTCGAGATCCAGGAACGGATCATGGATGCGGCGAGGCTGCTCGACTTGGGCGCCTACCTGGGCCGCAAACCCAAGGATCTGTCCGGAGGACAACGCCAACGGGTGGCGATGGGGCGTGCGATCGTCCGTCGACCGCAAGTGTTCTTGATGGACGAACCGCTGTCCAACCTGGACGCGAAACTGCGGGTGCAAACTCGTAATCAGATTGCCGGATTGCAACGGCGACTGGGTACCACCACCGTGTACGTCACCCACGACCAAGTGGAGGCGATGACCATGGGCGATCGCGTCGCGGTCCTGCGCGACGGCGTCTTGCAACAGTTTGCAGCGCCTCGGGAACTGTACCGAAGCCCCGCCAACATGTTCGTAGCGGAGTTCATCGGATCCCCGGCGATGAACCTCTTTACCCTTCCCGTCGTCGATCACTGCGTCGCTCTGGGTGACTTGCCGATCCCACTGTCGCGCGAGATCGCCGACACGACAGGAGAACTCGTTGTCGGTATCCGCCCGGAACATCTGGACATCGGCGCCAGCGGGGTCGAGATGCAGATTGACGTCGTCGAGGAACTCGGCGCGGACGCCTACCTGTACGGACGAATCGCTCTTGCCGACAACACATTCGGTCATCAAATGGTCGCGCGCGCTGACGGGCAGGACCCGCCGCCGCGGGGTAGTCGGGTGCGCTTACAACCACAGCTGGGGCACCTGCATTTTTTCGCTGTGGACGGTCGCCGGCTGCCATGAGCCCGACGACCCGTAATTGCCGGTGTCGCCGCGCTGACACAGGGTATTCTTCCCGGGAATCCCGATGTGGAAGACGCGTTAAGGCCTGCTGGCCAAGGCGGTCACGTCATCCGTCCGGCCTAGCGGAAATGAGGGTGATCTGCCCGTGGAACCCGCACATTTCACCCGTAGGGAAATGGTCAGTCAACGAATAGCTTTCAATCACGTCGGGTTGTGCGTCGCGGACACCGCGCGGTCGCGCCGCTTCTACGAGGGCCTGCTCGGATTCACGTTCTGGTGGGAACTTGAGCCGCCCGACGAGGGCACCGGTCAATTGCTGCAGCTGAACCGACCGATCGGATTGCACGCGACATATCTGGTTCGCGACGGGCTGGTGCTGGAGCTGCTCGCCTATTCGCACCGCGCCCTGCGCGCCGGGTCGGAGCGCGCCATGGATCAGCAGGGTCTGACTCACGTATCGCTGTCGGTGTCCGACCTCGACGCCGTACTGGCGTCGGTGGACGGTTTCGGGGGATCGGTGGTGGAGGGCACTGTTTCCGCGCAATCGGCGATGATCCGCGACCCAGACGGGCAGCTGATCGAGCTGCTCGCGGATTCGTGGCTCGCGGTGCTGCCCCCACACCCAAGTGCGTGAAACGTGATGGCCGACAACAACGTACCGTGATTGACCGGCAAAAGGCGTCCGTCGGTTTGGCAATCGTTAGCGATTCTTCACCAGCCGGCCATGAGCGCGGCAACGATGCGGATGTGAGGATCGAAGCATGGTGCCTGCAACTGATCCAGAGCACGCCGACCCGGATCCGCATATTGTGCTGGGTCTTGTCGGCGACCCGGGTGCGGCTTTTTCGTTGGCCCGCGAGCTCGCAGATTCCGGGTTGGATTCCGAACTCGATCAGCGGTTGCCTGGAGCCCGCTGGTGTATCGAGGTAATGGAGGGCCCTCTTGTGCAGGCACCGGCGACTGACGCCGAGATCGTAAGGCCGCGCGCAAGACGCTGCTCGACAAAGGGTGGGACGTGGTGGTGTGTCTGACCGACCTCCCGCTGCACGTTGAACAACGCCCGGTCGTGGCCCACGCCAATCCGGTGAGCAACGTGGCGATCGTGTCGGTGCCCGCGTTGGGCGCGATGGGGGCACGCCAGCGGATGCGCGAGATCATCATGCGCCTGCTTGTGCGGCTGATCGGATCTGCCGAGCAGCGCGGTGCCGACGCTCAGCGCGCCGGCCGAGCGTCACGACGGGTCACCGTGCAGCGGGTGCGTGAATTGGGCACCGACCCGGCCGATGAAGCTTTCTTCTACACCGCCCGAGTGCTGACGGGCAATCTGACGTTGATCGGCGGGATGGTGGCCGCCAACGAGCCGTGGCGGTTGTCGTTGCGATTGTCGCGTGCGCTGACCGGCGCGGTGGCGGCCGGCGTGTTCGGGTTGGTCACTGCGGATATCTGGCGGCTCTCCGACGCTTACGGGTGGGACCGGCTCGCGGGTACGGGGTTGGTTTCGGTCAGTGCGACCGTCGCAACCTTGGTTATCGGAGCTGAGCTATGGGAACCCATAGTCAGACGGGCAGTGCGCAAGCAGGTGATTGTGTTCAACGTGGCGACGGTGATCACCGTGCTGATCGGCGTGATGGTGCTATATGCCGCGCTGTACGTGTTGGCGTTGGTCGCTGCGTTCTGGTTCGTGGTGCCGCAGATCTGGCGCGACCACGTCGGGCATCCGGCTTCGCTTCGCGACTACTTCGAATTAGCTTGGCTGGCTTCCTCGTTGGCGATGATCGGGGGCGCCTTGGGTGCGGCGCTGGAACCCGATGAGGCGGTTCGAGCAGCGGCTTACGTCCAGCACTCCGACGAAGAGGCTGAGGTTGAGCAGACAAACTGACGCACGTCTATGGTCGCCTAAGCAGTGTTCAGGGTGATGGCAGCGCGGATGAGCGCCTTGAACGCCCTTTCGTTGATTTTGTCGCCATCATGAATGTCGATGGCACGCCTGGTGTTTCCGTCCAGGCTGGAGTTGAAGAGGCCTGACGGGTCTTTCAACGACGCGCCTTTGGCGAACGTCATCTTGACGACGTTCTTGTACGTCTCACCGGTGCAGATCATTCCGTCGTGATACCACACCGGGACGCCTCTCCACTTCCATTCCTCGACCACGTCTGGGTCGGCCTCTTTGATCAGCTTTCTGATGTGAGCCAGCGTCTCGCCCCGCCAATCACCCAACTCCTTGATCCTGGCATCGATCAGCTGTGAGGGAGAGTCCCCTTCTCCTGGCTCCCTCGCCCCGCTCTTTGCCTTCGCCATGGTTGGCAGCCTTTCTTTTGGTCGTGCCGCTCGCAGACTACCGGCGCGGCGCGACGCTGCACCCGGGCCACTGGTGCTGCACCGACGGCCAGCGTCTCTTTGTCGATGTCCGCGGTGCGCGCAGTTATGCCTCCTGACGTGGGGTTTAAAGATTCCAGAGTGGGGGAATTACATCATTGTAAGTACCCGGGAACCACGTGTTAGTTAGGAGGAACCATGAACGCACGAGCCGAATTTCAAGGCCGACCTTTGATGGCCTTCCGCACCGGCGCAATCGTTGTCGCCGTCGTGTCTGGGTTTTATGCACTCGCGGCGCTTTTCGTGGGTTCGCCGCTTGAATTCGGTGCGGCACTGGCATCGTGCGGTGCGTTGTGGGTTGCCGCCGACTTCATCCAATGGACGGTTGAACGCGAGCTTGCGGCTGGCAGACGGCCTGTGCCGGCTGCGCTGCTCAATTCTGGCTACGGATCGTCGTATCCGGTGCGGGTGGGTGCAAATGAGTATTTCTCGCGGCCCCCCGACTCGCATTTCAACGAGGTGCGAACCCACGGCGGCGCAATATTGGCTGGCGGATGTGGTCAGGCTACCGCGTTGCTGGTTGGCGGACCAGCATGATTGCGTGGCAGCGCTAGACCCACCCGCCCAAGGCAAGTCGTCGACGGGTACGCGAACTCAGCCGTCGTCTCGGCGGGGGCCTGCGCCGGTGAGGTGTGCCCGCGTGCTGCTGCCACCGATAGGGCTTTCGCGGCGGCGCAGGTTGGCGGCCGCAACGCGGATCATCATCTGCGGCTGCAATAGCCGCGTAGGCGGGTCGACGAGTGCGACGACTTTTGTGAACTGTTCGGCAACGGCGAGGTCGGACTCGGCGGCGATCTGAAGCCGGTCGACATACTTGTTGGTCAGGCGCAGCGACAGTGGCCTGGGGCCTTCGACTTCGGGCAGATTGAGATCACCGCCAACCGCGAATTTCCAGGCGACCCCGATCGGTTTCGCCGCGGCGCGGAAATAACGCCGCGCCAAGCCATTCGCGCCGCGCTGTAGAGATTGGCGCAGCGCCTGCGCCTGCAGGGCGGCCACCGTCATGCCTTGGCCGTAGATGGGATTGAAGCTGCAGATCGCATCGCCGACAACCAGCAGACCGTCGGGGAACCGTTGCATCTTGTCGTAGCGTCGCCAGCGACTCTCGGGGTAACGGAAACGACAGACCTCGGTGAGCGGCTCAGCGGCGCCAATCGCCGCTACCACGTGCGCCGGAATGAAACCCTCAACGAAGGCGAGCATTTCGGCCGGCTCGGATGGCGGTTCGACACCCATCATCCCACCCACGGTGAACATCCAGGTGTCGTTCTCGTAGCCGGCCAACGCCGCTGCGATCGGCCGGCCCGGGAGGGGAGTGGCGAGGACCACCGATTCCTTGAGCATGCCGGGCGGGATGCGCAATAGCTGACTGGAGTACACGACACGCACACTGACGTGATGTTCAGCCGGGCGCCCATAGCCCAAGGCGTCCAAGAACGCCGGTGTTCGCGCGCTGCGACCGGTGGCGTCAACGACCAGATCCGCCGTCAACACGGTTTCGCTGGCGCCGTCACGAGAACGGACCCGCGCGCCGGTGACACGATCCTTACCCGTGGTCGTCGTGAAATCAACAACGTCGTGCTCCTCGTGCAGCGTGATATTCGCTATTTCACGCACCCGTCGCCGAACGAGACACTCCAATAAGGCTCTGCTGGGGACAAAGGCGGGCGGGATGTCTCTGAACCCTCCAGTCCGCACAATCTCATGGCCGGCAACAGAAGTGAACAATTTGGACAGGTCGGTGTAGTCCACGACAGGAACCCCGGCTGCGACGAGGTCGTCAAGGAATCCGGGAAAAAGCTCGGCCAGGACCTGGGAACCTCGTCCAAGTAGCGCATGCGCATGGCGGCCCTGCGGAACGCCCCGCCGGTTCGCTGCATCGTCGGGCAACCTGTCCCGCTCGACCACGGTGACCGTCTCGTAGAATTCGGCCAGCACCCTTGCGGCCAACAGACCGCCCATGCTTGCACCAAGAACCACCGCATGCGCACCGATCTTCGGCATGAGCGACCACCCAACCACCCCGTTAGCTGATGCAAATGATCATCCGTCACTTGCGCAGCCTCGTCGTGAGTAGTGCACTACTCCTTTTGGCGTATTGAGGCTCGGGTTAAGACGCTGCGCCGCGATGGGTATTGGCTCACCTGCTGCGTTGTCACGGGACGATGCTCGGCCCGCCAGCCTAGGTAGTCCGTTACTCGGGTTGCGGCGTCGGTATGCCTGTCGGTTCAGGGTTGGCAGGTGGACTCGATTGGGAGGACCGGGCCGTCAGATTGAAGGGACAGCAGATACAGATACGTTTGCAGCGAATGTTCGCACCCCGGGTCGAACTTGACCAGAATTTTCGGGGGAGCCGGCAAGAATCGAATCGGGTTGAGCTCATAGCGATTGAGCACATGGTCATAGTCCACGGGCGGAGGCAATGTCGGGACGATGTCGAGGCGATTTGTGATCCGAAACGAGTTCTTGACCGCCTGGTCGTAGGTGCTTGCAAACAGCGAATCCCCGGTGCGCGGACTGCCAAAGGTGTACGCGGCCGGGTCCTTAAAGACCGTATTCGCCGCCACGTCGAGGGCGAGCAGCGTCGCAAGGGCACCTCCCAGGCTGTGACCGCAAATCGTCAAGGAGCTGACCGGGCGGGGGAACGGAAGCTTCGCCAAAGCGTCGACTACGGTGGGCGAATTCGATGCAACACCGGTCCGCAGGGACTCGTACATGGCCGTGAAGCCGTCTTCGGTGTGGCCGGCGCCGACCAGGAATGGGCAAGGCACTGAGAGGAATTCGGCGTCGTGTATCCACTCCAGTGTTCCTTCGGTGCCGCGGATTGCGATCGCCACATCGCCGGTTTGGTCCTGGCAGATTACCCCGATGGAAACCTCGTCGTCGCCTCGGCTCGGGTTAATGTCGGTGGAAAGATCGTTGGCATAGATCGTCGTGACCACCGCGTAGTCTGTGCCGCCGGCGCTTATTTTCTGACCGGCCTGGTTGGTCAGGTCACTGGGCAAAGTGTCATAGGTTGTGTTCACGAGCTGACCGAATTTTATTGCCGTCATTACATCGATCGTCGGCTGCGTAGGCAAAGCTCCTCCGCCCAGTTCGCTTGAGAAGATATCGGCCTAAATGGTACTTCCGCAGCTTCGCCCGAAGCGGTGTTTCTGCGGGAGCCGGGCCAGCCGGATACGCCGAACCGGACGCCTCGAGTTGTGAACAAAGTCTTAGCTCACAGTGCCTGTGTCGCTATCCGAAATCACTGTGTCAGTGTCGCCAAGCAAAAGTTGTTGAGGGACTTGGCCGACCTTCTTCCCATGCGCGAGATACGGAGATGTTGAGTCGAACAGAGGTCCTGATCCCGAAGATTGGCTTGGTTTGGGCCGTTGTCGTACCGCGGCGATACGAAATCGCTTGTGAGACAGAGTATTGCGCGTAATCATCGCGGCGAGTAACGTAAACGTCCAACCGCAGGAGGTCCCAACTCAGCCTAAGGGGAATGCCGTGCGACAACCTGACCTAACCAGCCTCATCGGCCTGCGAGACAGCGATGGGGATCGGCTCATCCTCCTACGCTTGGACCGGCCCAACGGGACGCGCGGCTACATGCTGAGGGTCGGAACGGGGAGCGTGTTCCTGACTGCCGGCGATCTGGAAGGGTTGAGCACCGTCATCCGGTTGGAGCTGTTCTCGGTGAACCAGTTCCGATTCTTCGCCCGGGCGATCTGGCTTTTGATCTTGTGCGCACTGGTGTGGTTCCTGACATCTGCAGTCACCGGGCCATTGTTTGCGTACCCCTGGTCGAACTGAAGTCAGCCGGGGTGATGGTTCCGTTTGTACGAAGTGCTCGATCGCTGGACAGGTGCTTCTAAGGCCGGCCGCCTCATGTGCTCGGATCGGTGGGAGAAGGCGCGCTTTAGGCGCGCGCAGCTGCGGCATGATCTCGGCGAGGTAACCGGTGTTTCGGTACGGGCCGTGCCGTGTCCCGGCCGATAAAATGAAGCCTGGTGCTCACGAACAAGGGCACTAAGGAGTGCGAGCCATGAGTCTCACCATTGAGACGCTGGTATGGACGATGGGCTGGATCGCAGTGGTTACTGGGGCGGCCTGGTGGCGCGACCGTAAAATCCATCCATAATCAGCGGAACCCCGGAATGAGACATCACTCCGGTCCACCTGATGAAGCTCCTCGGCCACGAGTCCATGACCACCTCGCAACGCGACGTCGACGGCGCCGTTAGGTGGAGTTCCTCTGCGTATGACGGCATCACCGAGCGAGGCTGCGATATGCATCGGCGGCGTCAGCTCGGCGTCATGACGATGAGCGTATTCGGTGGAACTTTAAGTGGCGGCACGGGCCAATCATGCCGCGCCTCTAGAGTGTCCTGCGCCGGGAATTCGATGTAGATATGAGGCGAGGCGTTCCAGGATTTCGTCGGCGGTCTTGGTCCAGACGAATGGCTTTGGGTTCTCGTTCCAAGTGGTGATCCAGTCGCGAATGTCTTTCTCCAGGGCCTGGATTGAGCGGTGTGTGCCGCGCCGCAATTGCTTGTCGGTGAGCAGGCCGAACCATCGTTCGACTTGGTTGAGCCACGACGAGTAAGTCGGTGTGTGGTGCATGTGGAACCGGGGATGCCCATCGAGCCACTTGGCCACGGCCGGAGCTTTGTGGGTGGCGTAGTTGTCGCAGATCAAATGCACGTCGAGGTCAGCTGAAGTGTCCTTGTCCAGCTTGGTGAGGAACTTCTTGAACTCGACCGCGCGATGCCGGCGGTGAATCGAGCCGGTGATCTCGCCGGTGGCCACGTTCAACGCGGCGAACAGGGTGGTGATTCCGTAGCGCACGTAGTCATGGGTATGCCGCTCGGGCATGCCGGGCATCATCGGCAGTACCGGCGCGGAGCGGTCCAGGGCTTGGATCTGGGACTTCTCGTCCACACATAACACCAGCGCCTTCTCCGGCGGGTCCAGGTAGAGACCGACCACGTCGCGCACCTTGTCGATGAACTGCGGGTCATTGCTGATCTTGAACGTATCGACCTGATGGGGCTTGAGGCCGAACGCCTTCCAGATCCGACCCACCGTGGACTTCGACAACCCGGTCGCCTCGGCCATCGAGGCCCGCGACCAGTGCCTAGCGTCCTTGGGTTGGCGCTCCAAGGTCGCCACGATCAGCTCCTCAACGGCCTCATCGGTGATCTTGCGCGGTGCGCCCGGACGCGGTTCATCAGCCAGCCCATCAAGGCGAGACTCCATAAACCGCCGCCGCCAGATCCCCACCGTCTGCGGCCACACTCCGACCTCAGTAGCCACCTCTTTGTTGGATTTTCCTGCCGCGCAACCCAACACGATCCGACACCGTTGCGCCAACGCCTGCGACGACGACCTGCGCCGCGCCCACCGCTGCAACGTCTCGCGCTCTTCGTCGGTCACCACCAACTCCGCTACCGGCCTGCCCCTTTTCGCCACATGCCAAGTTTACAATTAATCACTCTACTTATGGCGCAGGACACTAGCCAACCAGCACCGCGTATTTCCGGGGGCGGCATTTCGCGCCGTCGGTCGCCTTGAAAGCACACCCGCCAGTCCGTACTTGCGCCTCATCGACTTTGCCGCTGGACGGATCGACGCCGGCGAATACAGGCGGCGGGTATTAAACGCGCAGGCGTAACCCGATTCGCGTTCCTGGCCGCATCCAGCCCCGACAGGCATTACGTCACAGTGACGTATTGCCTGGGTTCAGCCTGTGTAGGCGGCCCGCTTGGGAGTGGGCACCCCAGAACATTGCCGTGAGGTGCTCAGATGAGCCAATCGTCAACGGGTGCGAGCCCTTTTCATCTGATGCAACTCGCAATGGGTTTTTGCCGATAAGCGACATTATGTCAACTCGTAAGTTGGGTATTCGCATGTAATGCGAATACGTCTGCTCTTGATACTGCCCCGCTGTGGAGTGACTTGTGTTGTCTGACAGGCCGATTCGCTTGGATGCGGCTGCGGTTACCCCCGCCTAGGTGCATCATCTTCGGTCGGGTCCTTTCGGAGTGCCTGGGTCATGCTGACCTGCGTGTTCGGCGCTTCCGATTGCAGGATCTGCATTCTGAATGCAGAATATGCAGTCATTGAGGAGGTCGGGTGGACGCCAGGATGGGCCAGTTGGTGTACCTGCCTGCCGGTGTCGCGGGCCCGGATCCGGATGCGTTTCTTAGTGATGTGTTGACCGGCTGGCGGCGGGCGCAGCTGGCGCAGAACTTCTCACCCGGCACCGCGCGGCGCCGGGTGGCGTCGGTGCTGCGGATGGGCGATTTCGTGGGTTCTTATCCGTGGCAGTGGACTGCGGCCGATGCGGACGATTTCTTCGGCCACCTGCGTGGTGTCCGAAACCTCGCCCATACGACGGTGCGTGCCTACCAGACCGATGTGAAGCTGTTCCTCGATTTCGCCACCGATCCGGCTTACGACTGGAATGAGCATTGCGGGCGATTGTTTGGCACCGTGTTCAGTCAGGTCATCACCGAGTTCAATAAGGCGCGCCACGTTCAAGCCGACGATGCCCGGCCGCAGAAACGGCCCTTCACCCCCACCGAGCTGCAGCACTTCTTCGACCTGGCCGACCTGGAGCCCGAGCGGATCCTGAATGCCGGACGCAAAGGTGCACTGGCGGCGTGGCGAGACGCGGTCGCATTCAAAACCCTCTACGGGTGGGGCCTGCGCCGCAACGAGGTCCGGCACCTACAACTGGTCGACTTCTCGCGTAATGCCCGGGCCCCCTTCTTCGGTGAATGGGGCCTCGTGCGGGTGCGCCACGGCAAGGGGATGCGCGGGTCGCCGGCCAAACAGCGCACCGTGTTGACCGTTTTCGACTGGGCTGCCGAGGCGCTTGCGGATTGGGTCGAGCGCGGACTTCCCCGTTATGGACGGCCCGTCAACGATCTGTTCCCCACCGAGAAGGGCGGGCTGGTCCCGGAGCGCAATCTGTGGCAGCGCATGCGCAACTTCGTCGACGAACTGGGCTTCCCGGCCGGGCTTGATCTGCATTCGTTTCGCCGGGCCTATGCGACGAACTTGCAAGTCGAATACGGCTACGACGTCAGTTTCGTGCAGCTGCAGCTTGGCCACGAGCATGCCTCGACCACCTCTATCTACACCCTGGCCGCACCGGACTACCGAGCCCGCGAGCTCGAACGGGTCCTGACTGCGACCCTGGCTCGCAGTAATGCCCGCCTGTACGGGCCAACACCTAAGGAGTCGCGATGAAACGTGAGATTCAATACCACTGGCGGATCCGGGAGTTCATGGCCCGAGCCGGCATGAAGAACAGCCGCGATTTGGTCGGACCCCTGCGCGAGCGGGGTATCACGCTCTCGGAATCGCAGATCTACCGCATCGTCGGGCAAGAACCCGAACGAATCGCGTTCAAAGTCCTTGTCGCGCTGTGTGACATCTTCGGTATCGAAGCCGGTGATCTGATCACCTACACCGCCAACGACACTCGCCAATCGCGCAGCAAGGCGGTAGTGAACTCGGCCGCCGATGTCCCTCTGCTCAACGCCTACCGGCCAGTGAAGGCCCGGATCATCACCGATGACTGAACCACGCAGACGCGGTCGTCCCCGCAGCACCGGCAGCCGTGAATGCGGTCGATGCCACAACCTGGTCCCCAAAATTCGGACGCACTGGCCAGACGGGCCGGTCTGCGGCGCATGCTTCACCGCAGCAGCCCGCACCTACGGTTCGTGCGCGTTCTGCGGCGACGAGCGCCTGCTCCCCGGACGCTCTCCCACGGGTCAACAGATTTGCCGCGATTGCGCCGGCATCACCACAAACCTGAGTTGCGACAACTGCGGACTTGAAGCCGAGCGCATCAGAGCTGGTCACTGCGCACGCTGCGTGGTCAGGCATGATCTTGAACAGATACTCAAACCACATTCACCGCCCGACATGCGCATCAAGCGGCTCGTCAACGAGCTGGCAGCGGTTCCCCGTCCCGAAAGCATCATCACCTGGATGCGCCACCCCGTCACGGCCGGCCTACTGAATAAGATCGGCGCACGAGAACTGCAACTCACCCACGACGCCTTCGACGCGCTGCCACCCTCACGCAGCCTCGAGCATCTACGCGAAATGCTGGTCGAGCACCGCATGATGCCCAGCCGCGGAGACCAACGCCTGGCCCGCTTCGAAACCTGGCTCGACCGCCGACTCGAGACGCTTGAACCCACACCGGCCATCCACACACCCATCGAACAATTCGCACGATGGCACCACTTGCGTCGCCTGCGCGAAAACACCGATCCCACACGCAATATGGACAACGCCACCAGATGCGCCAAACAAGAAATCACCGAGGCCGGCAAGTTCCTGCGCTGGCTGCTCGACGAGCACCACACCACGATCGGCGATCTCCAACAGGCCCACCTCGACGCCTACCTCTCCGAGGGAACAACAACACGCAGCACTATCCGAAACTTCATCCAGTGGCGAAAGCGCATCGGTATCGCGCCTCCGTTCAAAACCCGATACCGCACACCCCGCACCACCCCACTGGCCTCTTCGAGGCAGCGCCTCGAGCTGATCAAGACCGTGGCCGAAGCCGACCACGTCGTCCTATCCACCAGGATCGCCGCACTGATCCTGCTGCTCTACGGCACTCCGGTCAGGAAGATCAGTGAACTCACACTCGATGATGTCGACATGACACCGGCGCGAACAACGATCAAAGTCGGGCAGCTCCCGGCACCAGTACCTGAAGCCCTACTCCCCCTATTTCACCAACACATCGCTCACCGGGGAAACCACCGCACCATGAACCACCACTGCACCTGGTTATTCCCCGGAACCCGCGCCGGACAACACATCTCGGAACAATCGCCAATGAGCCGGCTACGCAGTCTCGGGATAGACATTCATGCCGCCCGAAACGCAGCACTGCACGATCTGACCAAGCAGATCGATGCCGCTTCCTTAGCCGATCTCCTCGGCTACTCGACCCCGGTCATGAACATCCACGCCGCCCGCGCCGCAGTGCCAATGGCCACCTATCCAGCGATCAAAAAACCACGCGCACTCCGCGACTAACCTCGTCAGCAGGCTGTGGGTCCCTCTATGACCAGCAGCTTATCGCGAACAGCCCTCGGCTGGTCAGGTTGCGGCGGTGCTGCCGGTGTTGAGGTGCTGGGGTGCCCGCCGGTCTGGTGGTGTGCCGGCGAGTGGGGCAGCAGGATCTCGTCGACGATGTCGGTGAGGGCCTTGTCGGGTATTGGGGCGCCGTGGGTGAGGAAGTGAAAGGCGAGCAGTGCGGGCGCCACGCCGATGAGGCTGGGGCGAATCGCACTGGCGGCGATCTCGCGGCGGGCCACGGCTCGGAAGAGGATGTCGTGCATTGCGCGGTCGCGTGAGCCCGACAACGTGGCCCGGACCTCGGTGGTGTGGTCGGGATCAGTGAGGTGCTCAACGAGCAGTCCACGCACTGCCTCCCCGAAGGGTCCGGCGAGGCGCTGGGCGGTGCGCCCCAGCAGCAGCAGTACATCCCCGCGGATGGTTCCGGTGTCGGGAAGCTGTTCGGACTCAGTTTCGGCTGCATGCCGAATCGCGGCGGCGACCAGTTCAGCCCGGCTGGGCCAGCGTTTGTAGAGGGAGGCCTTGCTGGTGCGGGCGCGCGCGGCGATGCGCTCCATGGTCAGACGGGCATAGCCGACCTCGTCAAGTTCGGCCAGCACGGCATCAAAAATCGCCGCATATAGGACCTCGCCACGCCGACGCGGGCCGGTGCGGTGATCGACTCGGGCCGTGTGTTGCGCGGGTGCCTGCGGCATCGGCCTCCGTTTCTAGTGTCCGTTGCGTTCGCTATTGCAGCGAGTCTATCGTGACCAGATAGAGAACGGACCGTTTACAATCTGGAGTGATCGACCGACCCGATCCACCCAGCGTGCCGAGGTCGCTCCGACGCGGCCCCGTCACCGAGCCAGAAAGGAAAACCGCGAATGAGCACAGCACGACCGGCAGGTCTGGGAATTGGGACGCGATGAACACGCGCGCCGGCCGCCTTGTCTATGAGATGGTTTCGCGCATCGGGCTCAATCCGGCGCTCAAAGGTGCCGATGTGCCCGACACTCGGCTTGTTGAACTCGTCGAAGGGCCCGATCGGCTTGCACCGGGCCGCGCGCTGGATTTGGGCTGCGGCGCGGGACGCAACACGCTGTATCTGGCCCGCCACGGCTGGCACGTGATCGGCATCGATTTCATCGAGCGCGCCGTGGACAAGGCACGCTCGCGCGCGGTCGGCGCCGCGGCGGGCGCCCGGTTCCTGCACGGCGACGTCACCCGGCTCGCCGACCTGGATCTCGGCGACGGCTACGGTCTGATCCTCGACAGCGGCTGCTACTACGGACTCGCGCACTACCAGCGCGACGCCTTCGCCGCCGGCGTCACCACCGTGGCCGCCCGTGAGGCGCTGCTGCTGATGAGCGGGTTCACCAAACTGCCCACCGGCGGTATCAACGAGCAGGACCTGCGGCGGCGTTTCCCGGATTGGCAGCTGATCAGCAACGTTCCCGTTTCGATTGAGGAAATCATGCGCCACACACGCATCCCACTGCCGCTCAAGGCCGCAATGAAAAGCGGTCGGCTAAGCATCCGGCGTTTTGAGCTGACCCGAACTACCCCGGCCTAGGGCATAAGGCGACCCGCACCGGATCGTGAGTTCTTGCAGCCGGTCATGACGAAATATCGGCTGTCGCTGCCGGGTCGGCGGTCACATCCGCGGCGGGGCTGCCCGCGAGCTCGTTGATCGAGATCACTTGAAACAGGGAAGGAACGACGCGCTCATGTGTGGCATTACCGGAATAGTTGACTGGGAAGCTGACCTCAGTTTCGCCGAATCCACGCTTGACCAGATGACTGCGACGGTGTCCCATCGCGGCCCGGATGCGACGGGTTCGTGGCTGTCACCGCGCGCGGCCCTGGGACATCGGCGCCTGATCGTGATTGATCCCGCGGGTGGCATCCAGCCGATGATCTATCAACACGGTGACCGAACCTATGCGCTGACCTACAACGGGGAGTTGTACAACTTTCGGGAGCTGCGGGCCGAGCTGCAGCGCCGAGGCCATCGCTTTGCCACACAGTCAGATACCGAAGTGCTGCTGCACGCCTACGTCGAGTGGAAAGAAGCCTGCGTGCAACATTTCAACGGCATCTTCGCCTTCGCCATGTGGGATGAACACGAGCAGCAACTGCTGTTGGCCCGTGATCATCTGGGGGTCAAGCCGCTGTTTTACGCCCAGCACGGCCCCACGTTGCTGTTTGGTTCCGAACTCAAGGCGCTGCTGGCTCACCCGGCGGTCAAGGCCGAGATCGATGCCACAGGGCTGGCCGAACTGTTCGGCTTCCGCCGGACACCGGGGTCGGGCGTATTCCGCGGGATCGCCGAACTGCGCCCCGGGCATCTGCTCACCGCGACCAAACAGCGCGTACGGGTGCGCCGCTACTGGGGCCTGCAAAGCGCTCCCCACGCCGATGACCTGCCCACCACCATTGAGTATCTGCGCTCGCTGCTAGAGGACACCGTCCGGCGGCAATTAATCGCCGACCGGCCGGTGGTCACGATGCTCTCCGGCGGACTGGATTCCAGTGGCCTGACCGCGCTGGCCGCTGCCGAATTCACCCGCACCGGAAAACCGTTGCACACCTACTCAATTGACTTCGCCGACGAAGGGCCGTCCTTTCACGCCCTCCCAGGCAGGAGCCAAGATCTGCTCTGGGCGCAGCGGGTGGCCGAGCATGTTGGAAGCCAACATCATGTGGTCACCGTGGCAACCCAGGACATCGTGGAGGCCCTGCTCGTGCCCCTGCACGCCCATGACCTGCCCACGATGGGGCAGATGGAAACCTCGCTGTATTTGTTGTTCAAAGCCATGAAGCAAGACGCCACCGTGACCCTGTCCGGGGAGTCCGGCGATGAGGTTTTTGGCGGCTACCCCTGGTTCCACCACGAGGCCCTGCTTGAGATCCCCACCTTTCCGTGGGTCACCGGGATGTTTCCTTGGTCGGGTCTGCTGGGTAGCGCCGCCACCGGAGGACCATCCCCGTTCCTGTCGCAGGAGGCGGTTCGGCAGATCAAGCCGGCCGACTATCTGGCTCGCTGCTACCAGGAGGCGCTGGCCGAGGTGCCCGTTCTCCCTGGCGAACAAGCGCAAGCTGCCCGTAAACGGGTGATGCACTACCTCAACCTCACCTATTTTCTGCCGCTGATGCTCGATCGCAAGGACCGCATGAGCATGGCGACGGGATTCGAGGCACGCGTTCCCTATTGCGATTACCGCCTGGTCGAATACGTATGGAATATCCCATGGGAGATGAAAAACGACGGCCAAATGGAGAAAGGGATTCTGCGCCAAGCACTCTCGGGTGTGCTGCCGCACGATGTTCGTTCCCGGCGTAAAGAGGCCGGCTTCCCCCCCGTGCAAAGTCGTGCCTACCTTGAGGCGATCCGAGCCCGCCTACTACAGATTTTGGCTGACCCGAACGCCCCAATCCTGCCCTACCTCAATATCAGCGCACTCCAGCAACTCGCGCAGGGCCAAACAGACATTCTCGGCCCCGGCATGGCGCCGGAACTGTCTGCCCTGCGAAGTGTTCGAGCGGGTCATCCAGACCAATGCCTGGTTTGAGGAGTACCGCGTCAGCGTCCGCGACTGAGGATGCTCTTCGGTCAATCCGGTAGAGGAAATCGACAACATCGTCACCGCGCTACGCGAACAACTCCGCATCGATCGGGGTGCAGGGCATCGAGGGGCTCACTCAACGAGAGGTGTCTGCCATCGCGCCATCAGGAATTCGACAGAACTTGATATCGCCGATATCCAATGAAGTACTCCGTATTTGGCTGTTAGCCATACGCGTTTCGACACCAAGTAGCCGAGTAGCGTCTTCCCTACTGGTGATGAGGATGGGTGACCGACCGGAGCACAAGCCGCGGGACTCCTGCGAAGTCGGCGGGATTACATGTGTATAGCGGCAACGCATTCGCGATCGCGCTCGCCGCGATGAGCGCGTCATACGCTCGCGCCGCTGGCTTGCGCCCCGATGCGCGCAGTGCCGCCGCTACGGCGCCAAATGCCCGCGCGCAATGACCATCGAACGGAAGAACATCAAAGTCCGCCTCGGCCTGCTGCAAGTGCTGCTGACGGGCGCTGCGCTCGGCATCGTCGCGCGCTACATGCGGACCTACGGAAAGCTCGGCCAACGTTATCGCGCTAATCACCGATTCATCGGGCAGCTCGGTCGGGTCGGAAATTTGGCCGAGAAGGATCACCGTGGAGGTGTCCAGCATCCCCTGGCTTGAACCTTCTGTCACAGCGACGGGTCGATCAGGTTGTCGATGTCGCGCCGGAGCGCATCCGGGTTCACCTGCGGAAGATTCTTGCGGCGACGAATGAGTTCGGCCGGGCCAGTGCTGGATCGAGGCAGGGGGCGGAGCTCAGCCACCGGCGCACCGTCGCGAGTAACGACGAAGCGTTCGCCGTGCTCGACGCGGCGCAGGACTTCTCCCCCATTATTCCGGAGATCGCGCACCGTCACCGTGTCCATATGGCAAGCGTATCACCGGTGAGACAATAGCGCGAGCGGCACAGCCGCACTAAGTCGGGGCGCGAATATGCAGCAGTCAGATATGCGAGGGGAACGGCTTGGCTGTTCTTGCTGGATGGCTTCGGCCTCACCGATTATGTCGTGGAAGGAAACGGGTGCGCTGAGTGCTCATCTCGCCGCGCGACTTCCTGCCTCGACGGTCGCGGCCACGACCGTGGCGAGACCGTCGCAGTCTCCCCTGATCACTTGCGGGGCCGTCAGCCTGGTCCCCGACTCATCGTCGTCGAAGATAACGCCACCGCGGCCCGCATGGCCACGCCGTTAACCGATGACAACCTCTCCGATACCGCCACCAGATAGACAGGGAGTTGAGATACGTTTGCCAGAGGTGGGATGCCACGGTGATGTCTGAAGGGGGTGAATTTGACGAGCGTCCTGTTCCCACGCGGCGAAGCGCCACCGGATGCCGAGGTACCGCCCGACTGCTTCCACGATTTGCGGCTCGGCGACATCATCGCAGCGGTGTGCGAGGGGTATCCCGACGATCGCGTGACGCGGCTGTTCTATCAGCCGTTGCGTGAGGTGTCCGCCGTCGAGCACCGCCACAAGGTCTTCCGCGAACTCGAGCGCGGCAACGTTCGCCAGTCGATCACGGATTTCACCGATGCGATGGCCACGATGCGCGGCCAGCTTCGTCAAGCAGAGTGGGTGCAGTATCGCTGGCAGCGACATGGGTGGTTCACGCACGCCGTGTTCACATTCTGCAACGCGGTCAACGTACTGCGCGACAGTCTCGCGGGCGCTGAATTGTCGTCTCGCGGACTTCGCGACATCGCCGACTATCTGAATGGATACGCCGACAGCGATACGTTTCGCAACCTGGCCGCCGATGCCAGCGCCGTGCTCACCGAACTCGGGAGAATCCGCTACACCGTACACATCCACGATCAACATGTGCGCGTCGAAAAATACGCCGGGCAAACCGATTACAGCCAAGATGCCGTCGCTCTGTTCGAGCGATTCGCCAGCGAGGTCGACCGGGACTATGGCGTGCCCATCAAGGACGACGCTGAGATGAACCCTGTTGAGCAACGGGTCTTGGGGTGTGTCGCCAAGCTGTACCCCGAGGCGTTCGCTCACCTAGAGGAGTTCTTCCGCCGACACGACCACTTCATTGATCCCAAGGTTTCCCGTTTCGACCGCGAGATCCGGTTCTATCTAATGTATTTGGCGTTTATGGAGCGCTTCTCAGCCGCCAGTGTCGGCTTCAGCTATCCCGAGGTCACCAACACCCCGGGGGTTTTGTCGGCCGATAGCGCGTGCGACCTGGCGTTGGCGATCAAGACCGAAGGCGGGCAGACGGCTCTGGTCGGCAATACCTTGCACTTGTCCGGGGCCGAACGGGTGCTGGTGGTCAGCGGGCCGAACCAGGGCGGCAAGACGACGTTTGCCCGCACCATCGGCCAGTGCGCCTACCTCGCGTCGCTGGGATGCCCCGTACCGGCCAAGCGCGCGGTGTTCACGTTGCCTGATGCCATCTACACGCACTTCGACCGCCAAGAGAACCTGTCTACGCCGCACGGAAAGCTTCATGACGAGCTGGTCCGTATCCGTGACATCCTGTCGCAGGCCACTGCGGCGAGCCTGATCATAATGAACGAGAGCTTCTCCTCGACAACGGTCAGCGATGCCCTGCTGATCGGCACCGAGATCATCAGACGCATCATCAACCTGGACAGCACCGCTGTCTATGTCAGCTTCCTCGACGAACTGTCTCGCATCGGTCCGGCCTGCGTCAGCATGGTCGGCGAGGTAGCCGCCGACGATCCCACCCGACGAACCTTCACCTTCACCCGACGACCCGCCGACGGGTTCGCCTATGCGGCAGCGTTGGCCACCAAGCACGGCCTGACCTACGACATCCTGCGTCAGCGAATCACCGCGTGAAGGTGCGCCTACTTCACCCCGAACACGATGTCGACCTGACGTCGCGCTTAGCGTGGCGGGTCGACGCTCTCATCACCGACGACCTCGAACTCAACCGCATCTATGACGCCATGGCGGCCGGCGATAAATTCCTGCTCGAGACCGCTAAGGCCGTCCTAACCCCGTCGATCACCGACCCCGCCGTGATCACCTACCGTCAGCACGTTCTGGCTGACACGCTGGCCAATCGCTCACTCGTGCAGCAGATCTATGACATCGCCGCCGGCGTCGACGGCCTCGAGCTGCGACACAAGGTGTTCCTCGGCGGCCTGAAATCCAAAGACCCGGCAGCCATCCTGCGCCGCTCCGTGCGAATCATGGAACTGCTCACCGACACGCTACGAGAACTGCGCAACCTTACCGCGCGATCCACCGGCCGATTCCGCTCCCCCGGACTCCAGCAGCTCGCGGCCATGCTCGCCCAACAGGTCTCCGACACATACCTCACCCGTGTCGGCGACTACCTCTCCGAATTCCAGCTACCGCGCGGCGTGCTCTTGAGTTCCGAACTCGGCGTCGGCAACACCGCAGAACACCACGTTCTGCACCAGCCACCTCGACGCACATGGTTGGGCCGCCTCACCGACACTGCCAGCGGGGGTTACGAATTCACGGTCGATACCAATGACGTGCCCGGTGCGGAGGCGCTCACCAAGCTGGCTGGCCGTGCTCTCAACGACATCGCCAACACCGTCACACAATCGGCCGAGCACCTCCAACACTTCTTCAGCCGACTACGGCTCGAGCTGGCGTTTTACCTCGGCTGCGCCAACCTGCATCACGGGCTGGCCCTGCGCGGCATCCCCACCTGCTACCCGATACCCACCCCGACCGAGCCGCACCAATTCCACTGCAGGGATCTGCGCGACATCGGACTCTGCCTGGCAACCAGCAACACCATTCAAGGCACCACCACCGACGCCGACCACAAAGCCCTGACCGTCATCACCGGCGCTAACGGCGGCGGGAAGTCCACCTTCCTGCGCAGTGTCGGAACCGCACAACTCATGATGCAAGCTGGAATGTTCGTCACCGCAGACGCTTTCACCGCCAACGTCCGATCAGGAATCTTCACCCACTTCACCCGCGAAGAAGACGCCACCCTGACTCACGGCAAACTCGACGAAGAACTCACACGCATGAGCACACTCGTCGATCATATCAATCCAACATCACTGCTGCTCTGCAATGAATCCTTCGCTTGCACAAACGAACTCGAAGGATCGCAACTCGCCCGGCACATCATCGACGCAATGATCGACAGCGGGGTCAAAGTATTCTTGGTGACTCATCTCTACGAGCTCGCCCAAAGCCTGCACGCACGCCACAACTCCGCTCACATGTTCCTGCGCGCCGAGCGTCGACCTGACGGCGGACGAACTTTCCGACTCCTTCCCGGCAAGCCTGAACCCACAAGCCACGGTCAAGACTCCTTCAGGCAGATCTTCGGCACCGGTTGCGGCGACGGACTGATCGGCTTTGCCGCCGCTGAGGCTGTCAGTCCCCACGGAGACCGTGATCTTTAGCGACGTGTCGCGGCTGGTGCAGCCGAGACACAACGCGCAGGGCACAATTGATCAGTTGTTGAATATCTGCTGTAAGAACCGCTATTGGCCACAAGTCGCCCGCCACGTCGGCCAGGCGGACATCCTCGCCGAGCAAATCCGAGCGACCATCAATGACGTTGCCTCGAGCTAGACGCAGGGCCACAGGCGGATTCAGAGGAATACGCACGAATCGAATATGAAGGGCTACCGGTAAGGTGCTTACTATCAGTTATTATGTTGAGCACCAATGTATTTCGCTGTCCGTTCTCACTGAATCTGGGGCAGCATTCTCATCGAATCTGGGGCAGGTCGGCCACCGTGGCCGGCACGGCAGGGTGAGTTGTCCGTCGCCGGTTTCGGTCCTGCGCCCCTGAAAGACTCATGTTTATCAATCAGCTCGGCGATGCCGGTGTGATCGCGTAGTTGATCACCGACGACGATGACGTGATGTACCGTTGCCGGCGGTGTCGAGGATGCGATGGCGCATGCTGAATGGCTGGTGGGCCGCCTAAGTGAGTCGGTCCGATCGGTCAGAAGTAGGCGGGGTTGGATCCGCGGCAGTTGCCAACGGGCTACCCGGGCGTGACAGGGATCGTCGAGAATTCCGAGCACACTGATGGTTACACCGTTACTGATAACACCCTTTCCGACGAGGAGAAGCCGAGCGAAGACCCTCATCGGAAACTGTCTTACACATACCGACATCGGTTAGGTTACCAGAAGTAAGTTGGTTATTCGCTATTGTGTTGTGTAGCAATGGCATTCAGCCTTAAGGACGTTGCCGATAATTTCTGACGTTGCATCACGCCCGCTGGCGCGAATGCATAAAATTGCCTGTTCGGCTGCGTGTTTCGTAGTTCGCATGACTGTAACTAGACGCACGCCAAAGGCACGGTGGAGTCATCGCAAAATGCGCCGCGCAGCGTCTCCGAAGGGCTCTCGCCGAACAGTTGACCGTACTGATCGGCAAACCAGCCGAGATGCACAAAGCCCCACCGACCGGCAACCGCGGTAACCGTAACAGCCTCGGGTGGGCTAGTTGCTAGCTCCACGTGCGTCCGGTGCAGCCGTAGCCGCCGCAGATATACCATCGGCCGGGGTCGATCCGACCCCTCAAACGCTGACTGTAACGCTTTGCTGCTCACGCCTGTCGCACGCGCCAGCTGAAGAGTACTCCACGCTGCTTCCGGCTGTGCATCCATCAAATCGATTGCCCGCCTTACCACCGCGGCACTTGCAGACGGTTCGCTTTCGCGAAGAGCTTCAGCATAATTGTGCGGTTGGATGAGCAACAGGCCCTGAATCAGGAGACGCTGAAGGTTGTCGACAGCGAGCCGGTGAGCTAGAACGCCGTCGGGTCTGCCGCTCTCGCGCGCAAGGATTCGAATCAATTCCACCCAGTTGCTCGACGCTGTGGTGTTCGGATTAAGGCGGGCGAAGGTGACCCGTTTGCGGGCTGACCGGTTCAACAGGTCTTCCAGCTGGCCCCGTATCTGCGGTTCAGATACTTTCAAGTAAATCTGGTCACAATCGCTGGACATGCCAATTTCGCACGGCGTGCCGGGGCTCAACACTGCGGCAGACCCGAGGCCTGTTTTCTGCGAGTACCCATCGCGCCATCGAGTCATCGCCTCACCGCAAAGCGGGGTGTCGATGTAGTAGGCGCTGACGTCCTCTGCTTGCATGAAGACATCGGCGCCGAAATGTAAGCATCCCGCGCTAAATGTGGGAAGCTGCACCCCGTTCATCCGCATGTCTACTCGCGTGGAGCGGATCGGATTGATCTGCGCCTGAGCGTAGACGCGGCACAACGCGTCGGTGGCTTCGTCGACGTCGGTGGTCAGCACCGCCGGCGACGATCCGAACACCAGATCAGCCATCGGTGCCGCCATCGCTCCTCCGTCCGGTTGGGCTCCCGCGCCCAAATTGACTTTCGACTGCAAATATGGCGGTTTGACCTGGAGTAGACCACCTCCGGCCAGGTTCAAGATTGGCACTGTGATTGGGCACGCCGGGACGAACGAGTCCGGATTAATCGATCCCACACGCGGCGCTGGATCAGCGCAGCCGAACTCCGCCCAATGTGTTATGCGCTTTCAGAGTCCAGCGACGGCTCATCGGCCGTCGATGACGAACGCTCCGAGCTCATCTCGTGTCGCTGGGCCCAAGCGCAGTATTTCCCGGCCGGGCAGCATCGTCTGCATGAACGCCAGTCAAGACACCGCCTCGGCATTACCCGTCCCATCCGGCGCAACCAGCGAAGGAGACGGCATCGCGATCGGTAATGGCCCTGCGCGCGTCGACGTTTACATCGACTTCCAATGCCCGTTTTGTAAGCGGTTCGAGTTAGCGGCCCAGCCGACCATCGACCAGCTGTTGGATCAACAAATGGTCAGCTTCGTCCGCCACCCGATGAATTTCCTCGACCGAGTATCGGCAACGGCCTACTCGACTCGCGCCGCCGCGGCGTCAGCGGCCGCCGCGGACGCCGACATGTTCAACGAGTACGCACGGGCGCTATTCATATCCCAACCGCCTGAGGGCGGCCCCGGCCTGAGCGACGCAGAATTGGTTGAACTCGGCGAGGAAATCGGCGTCAGCGATCCCGCCTTCGCGCAAACCATCCGTCGCGGCTTGTACTTACCCTGGCCTGAGTACGTCACGCAGCGTGCCGTGGCGCGCGGTGTGGGCGGGACGCCCAGCCTCTTCGTCGACGGCATCCCGGTCCCCGCCCGGCCCGACGTGCTACACGAGGCCGTCCAGCGTGTCCTCACCTGACCCGGCAGCATACGTCCTGTCAGCATGTGAAGCGCGGAAGGGCGACTCTTACGAGTACCCGGAGCGGTCGTCGACGGTGGTCGCGGTGGACAAGCTCGTTCGTGAGCGCAGCGCGACGATCGACGCCCGCGTCAGTGAGGTCGAGGACGTCACGACACAGCACCAAACCTCTCGCTCCATCGTCATGGGCGACGACACCGCTGAGGCCCGTATTGACTTCCGGCCGGCCGACGGCTGAAGGTCACCGGGAAGGCACTCCAACGCGACAACGGGCCGATATTCATGATCGGCCCGGCATACCACGTCATCGAGTAACCCTTAGAGTCAATAAGTTTCGATCACCGCATGCCTGTTTGGTGTGGCGTTCCCCGCCCAGCGCGTTCTGGCCGGCGAAGCGGTGGTGGACGTGGTCGTCGACGCCACGAAGCACCGACTCGTGGTCGCCCACGCTCACTCGGTCGAATTGTTTACGAAGGTGGCGCTTGACCAGAAACTGATACACGGTTGTCTCCCCTAGGTTTACGCGGCCAGCAGCCCAATCCCGAGGGATGCGAGCCCCGCGGCCAGGACGATCGCCCCGGTGTACACCAGCGCGATAAGCGCATTGGGAGAGGTGCGGTCGCTGCCCACCGAGGAGAAGAAGAAGCCGGCCGGCATCAGCAGCGCCGCGGCCGGCACCCCGACACGCGACAGCCATCCCCACAGTCCGGTCAGGTGTACGGCATCGGCGTACAGCAATGCCGTCAATGACAAGACGAGAAGCACCGCGGCGTGGGCATGACCTGCGCGCGCGAAACCGAGTTGAAACGGCGTCGCCGGGGCCGCGCCCTGCACCAGTCTCACGAGGTAGAGGCCGCCGGTCTCGACGGTCACCAGTGATAGCAGCAGGATTCCGGCCAGAATCCGGGTGGTGTCAGACATCGAACGCCTCCTTTATTGGTGACTATCACTCTCCAATATTGGATAGCTTCGATATCCGATATGTCAAGATGGATTATGCGATTGGCCGAACTCTCTACACATAGCGGCGTCCCCGCGACCACGATCAAGTACTACCTGCGGCTCGGCCTCCTGCACCCCGGCGAGCGCCAGAGCAGCACCTGGTCGGCCTACGACGACTCCCACCTGCGTCGCATTGCTCTGATCCGTGCCCTGATCGACGTCGCCGGCCTCCCACTGGAGGCGGTGCACCGAGTGCTCGAGGTCGCCACCAATGAAGGCGTGCCACTGCACCAGGCCCTCGGGACCGCGCAATGGCTCCTATCCCCCGATACGGTGGAAGAACCTAGTGACAAATCTTGCGACAGGGTCGGCGCTCTGCTCGGCCGGCACAACTGGGAACTGGCGTCCGACAGCCCGCACCGCCGTGTGCTGGCCGCCGCTCTCGACCGACTCGACCGCCTGGCCTTCCCGGCACCCGATGCGCTGCTTGACCAATACGCCGAAGCGCTGTCCCGTTTTGCCCCCAGCGAGGTTGAACCCATCACGACCGAGACAGACCGCGCGACCGCCATCGAACACCTTGTCATCGGAACCCTGCTCTACGAACCGCTATTGGCGACCATGCGCCGGATGGCACACGAATCGGAATCAGCCCACAGCTAGGCTCGGTCTTCGGCATCGCTCCCCGGATGCGACCCAATAGGGAATGTGCAGGAATCGAATAAGCAGCATTGCCAGTAAACCTCGCCCACGCTCGCAACGCCCTTCCCGCAAGCTGACCCCATCCCGGGCAAATCAGAGGCTATCAAGGCTGTTTTTTCGGCCTTTTCGGCTAGCGGTGGCGGCCAGCTCAAGGCTTGGTGTCGGCCAGCTCAAGGGCTTGTGTAGATCCGACAATTGGGATTAATGTCACTAATATGAAAGCTGCGCGGGCCTACGACATGACCACGCGAGCCGCTGCTGCCGCACAGACGGCCGACAGGATCGTCAATGCCACTAAGAAACTTTTCGCCGAGAAGGCGATCGCGGATATCACGCTGGCAGATATCGCCGATCGCGCCGGGGTGACGGTGCAGACGATCTTGCGCCGCTTCGGTGACAAGAGCGCGGTATTCGCCGAGGCGATTGCCCGGCTCGGCGCTGAAGTGCACGCTCAGCGCGATCAGGCGGTGCCCAATGACCTTGACGACCTGGTGCGCAACTTGTGCGGGCATTACGAGACTCACGGGCGGTTGGTTCTCAAGATGCTTGGTGAGGAGGCCAGCACCCAGGGCATCGGGCCGGCGCTTGGCCGGGGCCGTGACTATCACCGGTACTGGTGCGAAACGGTTTTCGCCGCGACGCTGGCTCGGCTAAGCGGTGCCGAGCGGAATCGTCGGCTGGCGCAGCTGATCGCGATCTGTGACGTGCGGAGCTGGGAAGTGCTGCGCATCCGGAGCGGTTTGTCGGGCCAGCAAACCCAGACCGCGCTGCGCGAGATGCTGCAACCCCTCACCACGGAGGTGTAACGGTGGCAACGATCTTGGCCTACACCTCACCGGCACTGGGTCATCTGCTGCCGATGAGCGCACTGCTTTCAGAGCTATCCGGGCGCGGTCACAGGATCCATGTGCGCACGCTGTCGGCCGGGGTGCCGACGGGCCGTCGCTTGGGCTTTCATACCGAGGCCATCGATGCACGGATTGAGGCGGTCACGATGGAGGACTGGCGTGCACCCAATGGCCTCGCGGCGCTGAAGGTCTCGATCGGCGTGTTATGCGGGCGCGCCGCGTACGAGGTTAATGATCTGCGCCGGGCCCTCGCGCAGGTGCAACCGGAGGTGTTGATCATCGACGTCAACTGCTGGGGCGCCCAGTCGGTTGCCGACGCCGCCGGGATCCCGTGGCTGGTGTTCTCGCCATATACACCGTTTCTCACCTCGCGCGGAGCGCCTCCGTTCGGGCCGGGTCTCAAACCGCTGCCCGGCGTGGTGGGCCGCCTGCGCGATAGCGCGGTGCGACCCGTGGTGACCGGCCTGCTCGAGAGGGCGATGCTGCCGGCGCTCAACAAGGTTCGCGCGGATGTCGGCGCACCTGAAGTCAGGCCCTCAGACGAGTTTTTGCGTCGGGCAGCGCTGATGTTGGTGGCCACCGGGGAGCCGTTTGAATATCCGCATCCGGATTGGGGCGCGTCGGTCCAGTTGATCGGCCCCTGCGCGGTCGATCCCGGGCCCGACACGGTCCCTGACTGGCTGGCGGCGATCGACGAGCCGATTGTGTTGGTCACCATCTCCTCCGAACCACAGGCGGATGGGCGCCTCGTGCTGGCCGCCATGGATGCCCTGGCTGATGATCCGGTGCATGTGGTGGCCACCTTTCCGGCCGGCCTGCCCGAAAACGTGCCGGTACCGGCCAACGCGACGGTGCGTGGATTCGTCCCGCACGGACCGGTGCTCGACCGCGCAGTGTGCGCCGTCACCCATGGCGGGATGGGTGCCACCCAAAAAGCGCTCGCTAAGGCGGTGCCGGTATGCGTGGTGCCATTCGGCCGCGACCAACTCGAGGTCGCCCGCCGCGTCGAAGTGTCGTGCTGCGGAACTCGGCTTCCGGTCAAGAAACTGACCCCGGCCCGGCTGCGCGACGGGTTCAGCAGGCGAGCGACGATGACCGCGGGCGCCCGACGGGCAGCCGCGGGCCCCGCAAGTCACCGTGGTTCGCCCGACGGCCTGCCGAGCTGATCGAGCAGCGCATCATCAGCGCCCAACGGCACTCGGGCCCCAAACCCATGCCAGGAGATAAAGCTGTTCAGGCAGTCACAGGCCAACAGCCTGGAGCCGATTAACGTCGTCACTCCGGGGCCAGTTCAAATTGACATCGCGACACAGGCCGTGCGTGGCCTCCTTGGCTAGCGGAAGGTCACGACGGTTTCGCCTCGACGAGGCTGAAGGGTGCGGCGGTTTGCACCACGCGCGTCAAGCGCAAACCCGCCCGCGCGAGAAGGTCCCGGTATTCATCGGCGGTGCGTTCGCGTGCCGCCAGACAGAGCAGCATCTCCAGATCCGCCCACTTGCCGAGGAATTCACGATCGTGCGTCGGGATCACCTGCTCCACCAACAACACGGTCCCCCCGGGCCCCGCAGCCTCGCGCACGGTGCGGAGGATCTTAATTGCCTGCTCATCTGGCCAGTCGTGGATGATCAGCTTCAGTACGTAGACGTCACCGCCCGCCGGGACGCTCTCGAAGAATGATCCGCTCTCGATGCGTACCCGATCGTCGATCCCGTGCTGGCGCAACATCGTTGGCGCGTCCGCCACGACCTGCGGCTGGTCGTACAAGACGCCTCGCGCGGCGGGTGTCGCTGCCAGGATGGCGGCCAGCAGCCGACCGTGTCCGCCGCCCACGTCCACAATCGTCGAGTAGCCACTGAAGTCGTAGCCCGCGACTATCGGTCCCACGGCCAGCTCTGAAACGCTGGTCATCGCCTCATCGAACAGCCGAGCCAGGTCGGGCTCACCGGCGAGGTAGTCAAAGAACTCCTGGCCACGCAACATCGGGACGCTGGGTCGTCCGGTCTTCACCGAGTCCACGAGTCGGCTCCAATGCTCCCGGTGCTGCGGCGAACCATAGAACCGCGCCCCGCCAGCCATCGACGCCGATGCATCGGAACGCAACGTCTCGGCCAGCGGGGTCAGGTCGTAGCGCCCGTCGCGCCGTTGCCGAAAGACTCCCCGCGTGATCAGCGCCCGCAGAAGCCGCGCGAGTGCGTCAGGATCCGCCTCGACACGGCGAGCCAACTCATCGATGGCCAACGGACCGTCCGCCAGCGCGTCCGCGATCCCGAGCTCGGCTGCAGCGTGAACCGCTTGCGCTACCCACGCGCCCACGACCAGCTCCGACAACGCCACCGGCGCCGGAACGAGCCGCTGATGGAGGCGATACAAATGGTGGCGGACCCGCTCGACACCCCGAGCAAGCTGCGCCGGCGGAGCCTTGGCGTTGGCGGACATACCCTTCTCCCCACACGGTCAGCTGCACGTGACCCCACGACGTCACTGCGCAAATGATGCCTTCGCAGCGCGCCGAGCGGTGGCAAAGTTCAAACCGTAGGTAAATCCCTTATTGACCGTCACCTGGAGATTCCCAAGATTCTTCAGCACTCACTGATGTCTGACTGAAACGCGGGTCTCCGTGCGCTGATGAAGCGAGGTCTCTCCCCTGCTCTCACCAAAGCAGGAATACGGCGAGATCGAATATGCAAGGTCGCCATGCTCCCTGTGCAACGAGGACTTAGTTCCCGCCGCGCCCAGTGCTTTGCTGCAATTCCTCAATCAGGTTGGACGCTTGGGCTTTGGTCAGGTCGTCGGGGACCTCCCGGCCTGCCTCCTGCCCCAGTGTGTGTAAATAGCTGCGCTGCGGTCCCGTTATTGGCTCGTCACCTGTGACCCAGTTGGCTGGGTCCTTTTCCGGCGTCTCGTTCGGCGCCTGCTGCACGTCGTCGCTCATGTCGCCATCACCTCCCACCGCGGAATAACCCTCGCACACCCGTTCGAAACATGGCAGCAGCTCACGGTTCGATGGTGGGTTATTGGGGCACGTTCCAAGTCAGCGCTGGCCCCGCGGCCAAATCGTGCCGATTCGGGCGCCGAGATATGACGGATACGCCCGAGGCACCAGCACCCAGACGCACCGTCGCCCGACCCGTTTCGTCGGTCGCGCCCCAGAGTTAGCTGGGGTTTGCCGGTTACGGCTCCTGCGTGAGCTCCAGTGCGGCCGCGGCGATGGGCTTGGCCCAAGCCGGCGTAGAGGTCAAATCGGACGGCCCGACGATGCGGCCGCGCTCCATGTGCAGCACCAAGACTGGCTGCGGTGCATGACCGTTCGCCGGGTCGGCGGCCGCAGAGTTGTCGTACACCCGCAGCCCGGTCAGCACAGGTAGTAATTTCACGAGATTAATCAGGCTATGGCGGTAGCGACGGCGGATGTCGGCTTCGGGAATGTCATGCCCGCCGGCGCGGACCCTTTGTCGCACCCGCCCGATGTGGGATTCGGCGCTGCCGAGCCCGACGTACAAAACGTGGACCTCGACGCCACGCTCGGCGGCCTCGGCCAGCAGCCCCGGCATCGTGTTGCCGCCGAGTGTGGTCTCGAACGTGAAATCGAGGCGTTGATCAATCGCCCGTTCCAGCAGCCTTCGGCCCTGTTCCCATGCCGCCGCGTTGGCCTCGGTCTGCCCTAGTCCGGGGTTGGCCGCCATGATCTCCCGTGCGGCCTCGTCGGGGTTGTAGTACTCACCGCCCCTATCGCGGATCGTCGCGCCGACGATGCTGCTCTTGCCGGCGCCGTTGACGCCTGCCAACACGCGTATCGTCGCCGGCGTCGTTGTTTTGCGAACCATGGGCCGCGCGGGATCACCGCAGCTGCGCGGTGCGCGCCGCCTTCACCGCAGCGGAGCCCAGCTCCTCCGGTGTGGCGTCGAATGCCGCAGCGACCCCAGCTTTGGCTTCCGGTGTCTGCATGGTGGCCAACAGCTTGTCGAAGCGCTCACTGAGGTCGTCGAGGACCGGTGTGGTCGATGCGGTCAGAGCCTCGAATTCGGCATACGACAGCAGCACCGCCCTGGGGGTGTCGTGCTTGGTGATCACCACCGCCCCGCTGAGTGCCGCTTGCTCAAAGACCGTGCCGAACTCGTTTTTGAAGCGGCTGGCGGCCACCATGGGCACGTCGACCAGCTTGCCGTCGCGGTTACGGAACGGGACCGTGGACATGGTGCTCCCCTCGTTCGTTATCTGCACGCCCAGCTATTTTAGCCCTTTTGTCCATTTTGTGCGAATGGGACATTTTGATGCCGACCCAGCGCCCGCGACCGGCGGCGGCCACTCCCGTCGGTCGTGGGCTGCGGTTTCGGAGGGCAGCCCATGCCCCCGTGCACCACAGCGCCCAGATCACGAGCAGCGGCTGGAACAGCAGCCGAATGCCGCGGGCGAGGTCCGAGTCGAGCCCGAAAGCATTTGCATGCGTGACGAATTGGGAGATATTGCCGGGAAACACCAGAACGAAGAAGATCGCCACGATCCATCCGACCGGTACTCGCCACCGGGTCGGCAGCACCAGGCTCGCTCCGAGCGCGATTTCCACCACGCCCGAGGCGATGATGACGAAGTCAGCGTTCAACGGCAGGTAGGGCGGTACCTGGGCGTGTAAGGCGGTTCGGGCGAAGCTCAGATGACCGACCCCGGCGAATATCAGGAAGGCGCAGAGAACAAGACGCGCGATGCTTCGTGGCAGGGAGGACACGGATCGATTGACGACTGGCTGACTCATTGCGCTTCTCCCCGGGTGTCCCGTCTGTCGTCCGCCGCCGACGACTTCTCGGTGCATTCACGCGTCTCCCAGAAAGCGCGACGCGGTCTAGTCAGCCAATCACAGGTGCGGCGCACCACACCGACCACGCTCTCCCCTTCCCGTTGCCGCTTGCCAGTGCGATCAGATATGACGCCTTCGAATACGGCCGGCGTTCAGAAACTCCCCACTTCGACACGGACCTGGGCAGGGCGCACACTCGTGAAATGGATGTATGTCATTTCATCGCCGTCGCGCTGACCGCAGCCCCCCTGCCCGCGCCGCGGTTCTTCCGCCGGATTCAAGCGTCGACGTCACCGCGGCCGGCGTGACCGTGCACCCCGGCGGGCCTGAGCCCGAGCCGCGCCGCGTGTTGAAGGGACTTTCGGACATCCGCGCGTTCTTTCACACCAACGCCGTACCGCTGTACTTCATCTCGCCCACCCCGTTCAACTTGCTGGGCATCGACCGCTGGGTACGGAACTTCTTCTACCTGACCTACTTTGACTCTTTTGAGGGCACACATTCGCGCGTGTTCGTGCCCCGACGACGCGACCGCCTCGACTTCGACTCCATGGGGGACGTCTGCAACCACCTCCTGTCCGATCCTGAGACGCTCGAGTTCATCGCGGGCCGAGGGCCCGGCGGTAAGGCCTGCTTTGTGATGCTGGACGAAGAAACGCAGGCCCTCGCGCGACAGGCGGGTCTCGAGGTTATGCACCCCTCGGTGGAGCTGCGCGATCGGTTGGGCTCCAAGACCGTCATGACGCGCCTGGCCGACGAAGCGGGCGTACCAAGCGTGCCGCACGTGATGGGGCGGGCCGGCTCCTACGACGAGCTGCTGGCGCTCGCGCAGAACGCCGGGTTGGGAGATGACCTCGTCATCTCGATCCCATATGGCAACGCCGGCAGCGGGACGTTCTTTGTGCACGGTCAGCGCGACTGGGACGAGCATGCCGGTGACCTGACCGCGCAGCAAGAAGTCAAAGTCATGAAGCGCATCCGCAATGTCGAGGTGTGCATCGAGGGCGCCGTGACCCGCCACGGCACCGTGATTGGCCCTGCGATGACGAGTCTCGTCGGTTATTCGGAGCTAACGCCGTACCGGGGCGCCTGGTGCGGCAATGACATCTGGCGCGAGGTCCTTCCACCGAACCAGACGCACGCCGCGCGCGAAATGGTGGGAAAGCTGGGCGACATTTTGAGCCGCGAAGGTTACCGCGGCTACTTCGAGGTGGATCTGCTGCATGACCTGGACTCCGACGAGCTGTACCTCGGCGAGGTGAACCCGCGCCTGTCCGGCGCGAGCCCGATGACGAACCTGACGACCGAGGCCTACGCCGACATGCCGCTGTTTCTCTTTCACCTGCTCGAGTACATGGACGTGGAGTACGAGGTCGACATCGCTGAGATCAATGCGCGCTGGGAGCGTGGCTATGGTGAGGACGAGGTCTGGAGCCAAGTGATACTCAACGAGACCTCAACGGATATCGAGCTTTTCACCGCGACGCCACGCACCGGCGTATGGCGCATCGACGACGACGGCCGCTGCTCCTTTGCGCGGTCCGCCAACGACTGGGCCACGCTGCTCGACGGTTCCGAGGCCTTCTACATGCGGGTCGCGGCGCCCGGCGACTTACGCTCTGAGGGCGCCCAACTCGGCGTGCTCGTCACCCGCGGACACCTGCAGACCGACGACTACCACCTCACCGAACGCTGCCAGCGCTGGGTCAAGGGCATGAAAGCGAAGTTCGCCTCCACGCCGCTGGCGCCGGCCGCGCCGATCGTCTCGCGGCTCGTCGCACGAGCGTGAGCAGCGCTGGTCGAGCCCCGGCCGGCATCTCACTGGACAACTGGCTGTCGGAGCCCTATTCGCAGTGGTCATTTCAGCACGTCGAAGATTTTGTGCCGACCGCGGTAATCTCGCGCGGATCCGCGCCGGCCGCGGCGTTGCCAGCAGCTCGCGCTCCGGTGGCCGAGATCCCGGTGAACAGCATTGACGGGGTGGCGACCACCGTTGGCGCGGTGATGGCCACCACCGCTACCGACGGGTGGGCCGTCGCCTACCGCGGGTCGATGGTGGCCGAGGAGTACGTCGACGGACTGAGGGCCCAGACCCGGCACCTGCTGTTCTCGGTGAGCAAGTCGCTGGTGGCAGCCGTCGTCGGCGCGCTGCACGGGGCCGGGGCGATCGAGCTTGACGCGCCGGTCACGGCATACGTTGCCGCCTTGGCGAACTGCGGCTACGCCGGTGCGACGGTGCGCCACCTGCTGGACATGAGGTCGGGTATCGCCTTCTCAGACAATTACCTGCACCCGACCGCGGAGATACACCTCCTCGACGAGTCGATCGGCTGGGCACCCAAGAGCAGTCCGGACGTCCCCTCCACGCTGCGTGACTTCCTGCTGACCTTGCGGCAGAAATCGGCTCACGGCGGCCCGTTCGAATATCGCTCGTGTGAAACCGACGTACTCGGCTGGATCTGCGAAGAGGCCGGCGGCCAGCGGATGCCCGAACTGATGTCGGAACTGCTGTGGAGCCGCATCGGAGCCCAATGCGATGCCACCATCGGCGTAGACACGGAAGGCACCGGACTATTCGACGGCGGCATCAACGCCTGTCTTACCGACATGATCCGGTTCGGGTCGCTGTTCTTGCGCGACGGTGTCTCGTTGACCGGCCAGCAAGTGGTGCCGGAGGCGTGGATCGCCGACACTCTCGACGGCGGTCCCGACTCGCGTCAGGCGTTCGCCGCCAGCCCCGACGACACCCGAATGCCCGGTGGGATGTACCGCAACCAAGTGTGGTTTCCCTACCCGGGCAGCAACGTGGTGTTGTGCCAGGGCATGTGTGGTCAGATGATCTACGTCAACCGCGCCGCGGAGGTGGTCGCCGCCAAGTTATCCACCCAGCCGGACTCGGGGGACCCGCAAATGCTGTTGGATACGCTGCGCGCATTCGATGCGGTGGCACACGAACTGGCTGGAGTCACCAGTTAGCCCGCAGGTCGAGGACATCCGGCTCAAGGCTATACCAGTAACCATAATCGAATTGCACTGTCGCCCAGCGTTTTTGGAATCCCCTCTCCGTCACGACGTCATACTCACCGACCGATTGCCTAAATCGTTGGGCTACCGACAAGGATTGCGTGATGCGGCTGTAGCGTGACGACCGTGAACTCCTTGCGCTTGTATTCGTCCGTCGCGCTCGTGGTCTGTGGCGCATTGGCCATCATGACACTCGGTGCATGCAGCTCCAATAAGACAACTCCATCGGCAAGCACGTCCTCCGGGTCGGCGACCACACCCGCTTTCACCGAAGCGGTGACGCCGGCGCCGACCGAGCCGGCGACCGCAAACAGCGCCTGCCCCACGGCGGCACCGGGCAGTGGCGGTACACCCGAATGGACGCTGACCGGGACAACGGGCAGCGTCGCCGTCACAGGTTCCACCGATACGACGGCACCGCGCGTCGACGTGACGGCACCGTTCAGCGTGACGCAGACCGAGGTGCACACGCTGCATGCCGGAGACGGGCCTGTCGTTGCACCCACGGCCACGGTTTCCGTCTGCTACATGGGCGTCAACGGACGTGACGGCCAGGTGTTCGACAGCGCCTACCAACGGGGCGCCCCGGTTGACTTCCCCCTCGACGGAGTCGTACCAGGCTTTCAGAAGGCGATCGCCGGACAAAAGGTCGGGTCCACCGTCGGGGTCGCAATGACCTCTGCCGACGGCTACCCCGACGGTCAACCCCAAGCAGGGATCCAGAAAGGTGACACGCTGGTCTTCGCTATCAAAATTCTTCGCGCCTCAAGCTGAGGTCCGACGTCTGAGCCTCGCGCGTAGCCCTTCAAGAGCGGCCTATTCTGGCGCCGCTACTGCTTGCCCGGTAGCCCGGTCTGGTGGAGCTACCGTGACATCGTTGACCACAGCTGCGGCGTGGCGTCGACGCCATGTCAGACGGGCGATCGCAATAGCAGTCACGATGCTGAGCGCGACGGCGGCCCAGAACGCCGCCTGAAGCAACCAGATTCGCCGTTGCACTCTCGCGATCCGCCTCGGCGCCTGTCGCAGTCGAACCAAGTTGTCCATGGCCGCCTTTCGTGAGGGTTCGGCGCTCGCTACCGCAACGCCCGGAAGGGACGTACCCAAGCCGCCGGGCAGCAAACTCTTTTACCGTCGAACGGCAACTGATCGAAATTGAGAAGGCCGTGCCTACGCCGCGCCCGGCAGTGCCGGCCAGGGGAAGTCAAGCGGCGGAGACCACGGCGTCGGCGGTGGCTGTTGCTGCGGCGGTGCATTGACGTATTGGGGGCAGTACGTGCTCTCCGCGATGTGGGTGAATCGGGTGGCGGCGTCGGCCGTGAATCCTGGATTCTCTTGCGTCATGCTTTTGATGACGTCGGCCTCCGCGTGGCCTTGGTCCATCAGTCCGCAGGCTCTCCTGGCGATGGCGATGGCGTCAGGTCCGTTTTGATAGGTGATACCGGCGTCGTTGAGGGCGCCGAGAAAGGCCGCATCGGGACCAGAAGGGTCAGCCTGCGCCGGTGGCAGGCCGATGACGGCGGCGAAGCTCGCAAGCACTACAAGCAGTCGCATCGACCCATCCTCGTGCAAATCGGCGCCATAATTATGACCACTGCCTGAATAGTGGTTGAACGGGACGTGTGGCGGCGCAAACGGCCTGTCTCTCCCCTGGTTCGTAATACGTTGTCCTGCAACATATTGCGTCTCATCGAACCGCATGAAATGTCTCGCCGCTCAATCCGTTGCGATCAGAGCGATCTTGATGCTTATGCAGTGTCATGTGAATGCGTACCTTTCACCGGTGACATCGAGCATTGACAGCATTTCGGCCCAACCGCACAAAGTCGCGCCTGCGACGTTCAAGCAGGCGCTCTTCGTCGCCGTGACGGCCGGACTGGGTTATGGCTTCGACTCATACGCGGTCAACATCTATGGTCTGGTGTTGCCGGACATCAAGACGGCGTTGCACATCACCGAAGCCCAAGCCGGATACATAGGTTCGATCTTCTTGCTCGGCTACACGATTGGCACTATCGGCTTCGGACTTGCTGCCGACAGGTGGGGACGCAAAACCACTCTCGGCGCGTCGATTCTGCTCTACGGCGTGACGACCTCATTGGCCGGACTCACGACGAATATCGCAGCGTTCACCGGATTGCGATTCCTCACCGGTGTTGGTGGTGCTGGAGAACTTGCGGTCGGTGCGCCATACGCTGCCGAGGTTTGGCCAGCGAAGACGCGTGCCATCGGTGTCGGCGGCGTGATCTTCTCGCTCTTCTCACTGGGCTACGTTCTCGCGGCGGCCGTCGCACTGGCCTTGGTGCCGCACTTCGGCTGGCAATCGGCGTTCATCGTCGCGATCGTCCCCGCCGTCCTACTGTTTCTGCTCCGACGGGGTATGACCGAATCGCATCGGTATATCGATGCGCAGATCGATCTGGCGAGCGGGCAGGTCAAGCCCCAACTTTGGCAACTGCCCGGGGTGCGACGACGCCTCGTCGTTGGCTGGCTCATCTACACGGCCAACGCAGTCGGCTACTGGGGTATGACGCTTTTTCTGACCACCTACATCGTGAAGAGGTTCCACGCCTCCCCCATCGAGGCGATCCGCTACGCGCTGGTGTTCTTCCTGCTACAGGGCGTCTTTGCTTACCTTGGGACCGCGCTCGCCGACTGGGTTGGCCGACGACCATCGGCGATGCTCGCTGCGCTGATTGAGATCGCCTCAACCATCCTGGCAGCGACCTCTGACTCGCTGCCCGAGTACCGACTCTTCGGCGCGGTGGCTATTGCCACCCTCGGATGGCTCTGGGGCGTGGGCGACACCTACATCGCGGAGCTCTTCCCAACCGTACTGCGCGGCACCGGTTTCGGGATCGCGGTCGGCGGCGGCCGCGTAGTCTCGATCGCCGCCCCGACCGTCATCGGCTGGGCGATTATGCGCTACGGGCTACAGACGCCCTATCTTGCGCTTGCCGGCTTGTGGGTGTTGACGCTGGTCGGCTACCTGATGGGGCCGGAGACGAGGGGCAAAGAGCTCGAAGACCTCACTAATGAGGCCCTCGCCGACGACCTCGGCTCGGTCACTATTCCGAGATAGCGCGACCCGCAGCGCTTCAACCTTCCAGAGGTCGGGGCGGGACGCCGCCGCGTGAAGAAACTCGTCGGCCCTAATGGTCCGGCGCATAATCGCGTGTGGTTTGCGTAATCTCGAATGGGTACCGACGACGAAAGATGCAAGTTATGAAGGCAAGCGTCACCCCCGACGCCGAAAGCGCCATCGCCGCCATCGCCGAGCGCCACGGCCTGTCTCGCGAGGCCGTGCTGGCCATGCTGTTTGCCCTCCATACCGGTGGCGGCACGATGGCCCAGTTCTCGATCCCCGAACTCGGCGGATCGGGACAATGGATGCAGAGTGGGATGACGATGGTCGGCAACATGTTCGACAATGCGCTCAAAGCCCGTGTCGATGCGCTCTGCGGTGAGTTGGCCCAACTGCTTGCCACCACCACGGTGTTTCCCCCGTCGCCCCGGGCCTCGCAGTCCGGATTCACCTCGGCCAACTGGTGGCCGGCTGAACTCGGTATGCCGAGTTCGTCTGGCGGGCAGAACAGTGCGCGCTACGCAATCTTCCCGAGCACGCGGCGGCTGGCGATTCAGATCAACGGTGTCACAAAGGTCTTCGACACCGGCGAGCACCACATCGGTGGCGTGCAACAGCAGCAGGGTGGCGGATACGGCTCGGTGAGCTTCACGAGCCAGCTCGGCACCTTCGACGTATCGAGCCTGCGTGAGCTCGATGCTCATCAGGTGGCCGAGACTTTCGCCGCAGCACCCGCTCCGCACTACCAGTCCGCCCAGCAACACCAGTCCGCCCGGCAGCACCAGTCCGTGCCGGCGCCGCAGGTCGAACCCCAGCTGCAGGCACCCGAACCCGCCGTCGGCGCATCCGGGGATCCCGCGTCAATCGTCGCGGCCATCGAGTCGCTGGCCGGGCTGCACCAGCGCGGCATCCTGTCCGACGAGGAGTTCGCTGCGAAGAAGGCCGAACTGCTCGGCCGGATCTGAAGCCGGCCTCAGGCCTCGGGCCCCTCCGCCGGCGGCCAAGGCGAACCCGGTGACGCATCGCCGGGCTCGGCATGATCGCCTCGCGACAACGGCACCCACTGTTCGGTCGGAGCGGGCTGCTTCGATGACGGGAAGTCGCGTAGCTTGCCTGACGGCTTGGCGTCCCACTTTGCGAACGTCAACGGTGTCTGTAGCCAGGCGTGCAAGAGGTTATACGTCGCTTCCAACGAGTCCATGTGGGTGCGTTCCCAACCGTGGCTGCCATCCAGCCCGAAGCCGACCAGCGCGGCTCGCGTCCCGGCGCCGGCCTCGATCGCCGCGGCGGCGTCGGATCGGTAGTAGCGGAACACGTCCCGCGCGAACGGTATGCCCCGTTCCTCAGCGAGTCGGCAGAGCTTTCGGGTGAGGTGGTAGTCGAACGGGCCGTGCAGATCGGCCATCGGGATCGTCACTCCGTCCTCGATGGAGTGCTGACCGGGCGCGCAGACGGCGTTGTCCACCGAGACGAGCTCTGCGACGTCGGCGGGCAGGCCGTCGCTGGCTCCGTGGCCCACCTCCTCGGTGATGGTCACCATGATCGTGCTGCGGTGCGGCAGCACGACCTTGTTTTCGGTGAAGTTCTTGGCCAGTGCCAGTGCGACCGCCACGCCTGCTTTCCCGTCGAGGTGACGGGAAACGATGAAGCCATCGGCGGCCAGTTCGGGGCTGGTGAGAAACGCGACGAAGTCACCGACCTTCAAGCCGAGGCGGACGAGGTCTTCGCGCGAAGAAACTTTGCGGTCGATGCGGACCTCAACGTGCTCCCAGTCCGTGGGCTGGGTGTCGATCTCGTCGCCGAAGGCGTGCCCGCTGGCCTTGAGCGGCATTACCGTGCCGGTGATGAACTCGTCGGGGTCGTCGCTGAAGATCCGCACGCGGGCGCCGGTGGCGAAGCGGGCCGAGAAGGTGCCGACCGGGATCAGCTCGAGGCGGCCGTTGTCCTTGAGGCTGCGCACCATGCAGCCGATGGTGTCGGCGTGAACCACCAGTGCACGGTCTGTCTTCGCCGACTTCCCCGGAAGCTCGGCGGTGAGCGCTCCGCGACGGGTCAGCGAGAATGGCACACCCAAGTCGTCGAAGATGTCGCCTATCAGCTGCATCACGACGTCCGTGCGCCCCGATGGGCTCGGGGTCTGCAGCAACGCGAGCAGCGTGTCGATCATCCACGCACGGTCGGCCTCGGCCATGGCCGCGGTTTCGCCCACGGTGTCCCCCCTTCAGGCTCGTCCGGAATCGCGTTCAACCTACCGGGCCAGTCTTGATCCGACCGCCCCGGGCTGCCAGGTCCGTGGTGGAAGGGGCGCCCTCGTATCGGCGAGCGGCGTTCTGCTGCCTATGTCCCCGTCAGCGTTTCGACGTGGTAGCGGCTGGCAGTCCACGGTGGCGCGCTGGGGGTCGGCGTGACTGTGATGGTGATGCGAGTTTTGCCTGCGGTGAGGAATTCGGGCACCAGGTAGGTGTCTTCGAGCCAGCGGTGAAAGGTGTTGCTGCGCGGTTGTAACCAGTCGCCGGCAGCAACGCCGTCGATGGCAACACCTGCCGATTGATAGCCGGTTGCTTGATCCGACGTGCGGCGCAGCAGGACGCCGTGATTATCCGGGCGGATTTGCGCGTCGAATGTAATCGGTGCTTGAGTGGTGCGGACTAAGCCAGCGATGGTGCGGGTGTCATCACTCCCCTCGTACGTGCTGATCAGCATCTGCTCCGCGGCGTCGGAATCGGTGTAGATATGCATGATTCGACTTACCAGATCGGTGGGGTCGACTTCGTCGCTCGGTGCAACGGTGTCGTCCGGCTGGGTATACAGGAACGCTGTTGAGCTGTAGTCGGGTTGGACCATGTTGCGCTTGCCGTGCTCAATGCCGAAGCGGATTGCTGAGTGGTAGCCGATGGCGTCGGCGAGCATGAGGCGATAGACCGCGACACAGTAATCTGCACATCCGCCGGCCGCCGTCCGTTGATCGGGTTGGCCGGTGAGCGGGTCGCTGAACAGGGTGCCGTTGTTGAAGTACCAGCCGCCCTCGTAGAAGTCCTCGGTGCCGGTGCCGTACCACTGTGGCGACGGGGAACCGTCTGCGTAGACGCGTTCGGCACCTTCGAGAAAGTAAGGAGCGCCGTCGCTGAAAGCGGTTTTGGTTCGAGAACCCCTGATGGTGTGGCTGACTCCGACGAATTTGCCATGGCCTTGTTCGTCGGCGAACAACCAGTCCTGACCGAGGGTCGTTGGCCCGGCATGCGAGTACGCGGTGAAGTAGCCGGCGCGGCCGCTGGCTAGCGCGAGCGCCCACTGCGGATCGGACGCGGTCACGACGTCGGTGTCGATCCCCGCAACTGGATCGGCGGTTGTGTTGAGCAGGGTGACCCGGGTGGTGCGGGCGAAAGGCATTGGCCACCAATCCGATAACGACACTGACCCGCCGGGTTGTGGGGTTGTGGCGAACATCAGCGATCGCACGTCGCTGGTGCCCAGTCCGGCGCCAAAGAATTCGCCAAGTGGCGAGTCGACCATGGTCCGGTCGTCGAACTCGATCTGCAGCCGCAACCCGGTCAGGAGTTGATCCGCCGGGTTGGGGAGCCGCAGGCGCAGCGACGAAATGCTGCCCGGGCCGGTCGATTCCGCGATCGTCGCGGCGGCGCCGGCGGCAAGCTCGACGACCCGATTGTGATGCGCCGCGGCAGGTGCTCGCGGTTTGGGGTCGATGGTGCCCGCGGCGCGCAGGGCGGTGATCACATCAAGCGCGGGATCGGAGGGCGAGAACGTCCGCACGCCTTCGGAGTTCGAGAACTGGCGATAGTCGACGTGGTAGTACTGCAGATTTGATGCGACGCTGATCCGCATCGACTGTCGGTACGGCATAGGCACCTTGACGTAAACCCCCGCAGGCGACTGCGCAGCGTTGGCCACCAGAGGCCAGACGAATGGCGCACCCAACTCGCCATCGACTAACGACTGCAACGGTGCATCTATCACCGTCTGTCCATCCAAATCGACGCGAATCGCTCCCATCCGGCTCACATTGCCGCCGTCGCGAGTGAACCAGATCGAATCAAGCTCGCCGGCGCCGCGATCCTCCGCGATGACACACCCGACACCACCGGACGCCAGACACCCGCCAATGCCGTTTTGGTTTCCGGTGCTGATGTCGAAATCGCCGCCGGTCCGATCGAAGCTCGAAACCTGCAGAGTCTCCGTGTCCGCGCTCAGGTATGGCAACCGATCCAATCGGCGGTAAGTATCCCAACCCACTGCCCTTTCGCCGATTCGGTGGACAACCGGTTCGGCAGGCGCTGCGCCTGCGGCAGCTATACTCGCAATTGCCAACAGCAGGAACGCAAACATCGCAGCCACCGCCCGACCGGCCGACCAAAGGCTCGTCGTCGCGAGGCATCGGTGCCGGTCAGGGCCAGCGCCATCCGCCCCACGTTTGAGCCCGCCGTCTTGCGTGAAACCTAGCCGCATGGACACCAGTACTTTCATCGAACGGCTCAACGAAGATCTGGGCACCGAGTATCAATCGATTGTCCAGTACATCCAGCACATCGCAACGATTAAAGGGCCCGAATACCACTCGATCACCGAGGAGCTGGCCAATCACCTCGGCCAAGAGCTAGAGCACGCCAAGATCCTCGCTCAACAGATCGACTTTCTGGGCGGCACGCCGACGGTCAAAGTTCCTGACGTACCCGACGCGCCAGATGGAGCGGCGGCGCTCAAAGCCGATGTGGAATTAGAACAGCGTCAATTGGACCGGTACCGCAAGCGCGTGACGGAGGCCAACGAGTTGGGGCTGCCGGACGTCGCCGAGGCATTGCGGCCGCTGTTGCAACAGACGCAGGACCATGTGCGGGAACTGCAGGATGCGCTCGGCGGCTGAACCCCACGGCTCAAACCAGACATCTGGTTTGCGTGGTTGGCGGCCCGACCCACCTGGTAAGCGCGCCGGACAAGCCGGCGTCGGTGCCGTCTCCCACCCAGGCGACATGCCCGTCGGGCCGGATCAACACCGCGCTGGGCACTGCCACCGGGCCAAGCGCCGGAAGGTTCCATTCGCCAACGTATTTCGCGTCGATTAACCGAACCCGATCGGCCCAGTCGGCGAAATCGAAGCCGCCGGATTCGCCAAAGTTGAGCAGCACCGCCCGCGCATGGTGCAGCAGCCTGAATACCCGCACTGGGCCGTCGTCGGTGGCCAGATCCAGATCGGGCATGCGGCGCCCAAGCAGCGGGTGTCCCTCACCGAAGTCGTAGCGGATATCCAGTCCGGACATCATCGCGGCGAATCGTTTGCGTGGCTCGTCCATGGCGAGAAGCTCAGACACGGTGTCGCGCAGAGCTTTTGTGCGGTCGTCGTCCGGGTGGCGAAGGAGGGCAATCTGCGCCATCGTGTTGCGCAGCACCCGCGCAGCGACCGGATGTCGTTCGGCGTGGTAGCTATCGAGCAGGCTCTCGGGCGCCGACCTTTTGACCACCTGGGCCAGCTTCCATCCTAAATTCACCGCATCCTGCACACCGGTGTTGAGACCCTGGCCACCCACCGGGTGATGCACATGCGCGGCATCGCCCGCCAACAGGACTCGTCCGTCGCGATAGGCCGCGGCCTGCCGGGCCATATCAGTAGACCTGGAAACCCAAGTGGGACTGTGGATGCCGTAATCTGTCCCGTATACGGACACGAGTGCCTCGCTCAGATCGTTCAAGGTGGGTTCGCTGGTGGGGCCGAGGTGCTGCTCGGTCACCATGACCCGCACCGGTCCCCCATCCTCCAACAGGCTGAGCGCATGGACGCCGACGGCGTCGTGACGGATGCCCCAATCCGGCTCCCGGCCTGGCTCGAAGGCCATTTCCACCTCGGCGAGCAGATAGCTCATCGTCGGATCCCACCCCGGGAATTCGATGCCGACTGATTTCCGGACCACACTGCGGCCTCCGTCGCACCCGACCAGATAATCCGCCCGCAGCGCATGGCCGTCGGACAGTTCGACATCGACGCCGGCGCAATCTTGAGCGATACCCGTAACCTCACGTCCGCGATAAATCGGAACGGCCAGTTCGTCGACCCAGCCAGCCAATATGCGCTCGATCTGGTTCTGCCACAGCGCAAGCCCGTACGGATGGCGAGTGGGAAAGTCGCTGATGTCCAGCCGAATCTGAGAAAACCCCGCGACCTGAGCTACCTTGCCCCGCGATAGGAAGCGATCAGCGATTCCGCGCTGATCGAGCACCTCGATGGTGCGCGAGTGCAACCCGCCGGCTCGCGAGCCGATCAGATCCTGGCTGGCACGCCGCTCGACAATGGCAACGTCGACTCCTGCCAACGCTAATTCGCCCGCCAACATCAGCCCGGTCGGACCTCCCCCGGCAACCACTACCGCATGGTCGGACATCGTTTCGATATGCACTTGGCAACCCCCAATTCACGCCAGTTCTGGCTTCGGCCAGCGATTTTCCGGCATGACCCGGGTCTTGCCGCAAGCCCCCGGGTGCGCTATAAATTGAGAGTGGGACGGAGCAGATACGCTCCGTTCCTTTTTGATCGGCGGTGGACGAACGTGTCGTCATCGCCGCCCCGGCGGAGGTGCGAAGCTGGCGACCACGCGGATGGCTGATGCCGCGATCAGAGCGGTCAGCCAATTAAAATCTTGACTGATTCCAAATTAGGTCTTGACTCGTTCCAAATAACAGCGGCATATTGATCGGGTGTCGTCAACGTCGACGAATTTCGCGGCCCGGTTGCGGACCGCCGATTTGCGAGTGACCCGGCCGCGGGTCGCCGTACTGGAGGCGGTGCACTCCCATCCGCATGCTGATACCGAGACGATCTTGTCGGCGGTGCGCGGCAATCTGCCGGATGTCTCCCGCCAAGCGGTTTATGACGTACTCAACGCGCTGACCGCAGTGGGTCTGGTTCGGCGGATCCAGCCATTGGGGATGGTTGCCCGCTATGAGTCTCGGGTCGGCGACAACCATCATCACGTCGTATGCCGATCCTGTGAGGTTATCGCCGACGTCGACTGCGCGGTCGGCGAGGCACCGTGTTTGACCCCGTCGGACGACGACAACGCGCTGGATGGCTTCGTTCTCGACGAGGCGGAAGTCATCTACTGGGGTCTGTGCCCCGACTGTTTCACCGCAGATTCCCGATCACAGCCGTGATCACCGCCCGATTCAACAACCCCTGGAAGGAATGCAGTGTCATCCGATACAACCCAGAGCCGCCCGCCAAACCCAGAGACCAAGACGGCTAGCACCAGCGAAAGCGAAAACCCCGTAATCTCTGCGCCCGAACCGAAGTCGGACGCTCCCCGGACGAACCAGGACTGGTGGCCCAACCAGCTTGACGTGTCGAGGCTGCACCCGCACCACCCGCAGTCCGACCCGCTCGGTGACGACTTCGACTACGCGCAAGAGTTCGCCAAGCTTGACGTCGATGCGCTCAAGGCCGACCTGGTCACCGTCTTGACTACCTCGCAGGACTGGTGGCCGGCCGATTACGGGCACTACGGGGGGTTCTTCATCCGAATGAGCTGGCATGCCGCGGGCACCTACCGAATTTACGACGGCCGCGGCGGCGGCGGTCAGGGCCTGCAGCGCTTCGCACCGCTCAACAGCTGGCCGGACAACGCCAGCCTGGATAAGGCGCGACGGCTGCTCTGGCCGGTCAAGAAGAAATACGGCAGCAAGATCTCGTGGGCAGACCTGCTGCTGCTCGCCGGAAACGTGGCCTTGGAGTCCATGGGATTCCAGACTTTCGGGTTCGCCTTCGGCCGCGAAGACGTGTGGGAGCCCGAGGAAATTCTCTTCGGCGAAGAGGACGAATGGCTGGGCACCAACAAGCGCTACTCGGGCAAGCGCGACCTTGCCGAGCCGTACGGGGCGACCACCATGGGTCTGATCTACGTCAATCCCGAAGGCCCAGAAGGAAAGCCGGATCCGGTCGCCGCGGCCCACGATATCCGCGAGACGTTCGGCCGGATGGCGATGAACGACGAGGAAACCGCCGCGCTCATCGTCGGCGGGCACAGTTTCGGCAAGACCCACGGCGCCGGCGACGCCGATCTCGTCGGCCCCGAGCCCGAAGCGGCCCCGATCGAACAACAAGGGCTGGGGTGGAAGAGCTCCTACGGCAGCGGAAAGGGCGAGGACACCATCACCAGCGGGCTCGAAGTCGTCTGGACCTCGACGCCGACCAAGTGGGGCAACGGGTACTTGGAGAATCTCTACGGTTATGAGTGGGAGCTGACCAAGAGCCCCGCTGGAGCATGGCAGTTCACCACGAAGGACGGCGCCGGCGCCGGCACGATCCCGGACCCGTTCGGCGGCCCGGCTCGCACCCCGACCATGCTGGTCACCGACATCGCGTTGCGGGAAGACCCGATCTACCGCGGAATCACCAAGCGCTGGCTGGAGGACCCTGAGGAGCTCTCCGAGGCCTTCGCCAAGGCGTGGTACAAGCTCCTGCACCGCGACTTGGGACCGATCACCCGCTACCTCGGGCCATGGATCCCCGAGCCGCAACTGTGGCAGGACCCGGTCCCGAAGGTGGATCATGCACTGGTCGACGACAAAGACGTTGAGGCCTTGAAGAAGAAGGTGCTCGATTCCGGCCTGTCCGTTCCGCAGCTTGTCAAGACGGCGTGGTCAGCGGCGGCAAGCTACCGCAACACCGACAAGCGCGGTGGCGCGAACGGTGGACGGCTTCGCCTTGAGCCACAAAAGAATTGGGAGGTCAACGAACCCTCCGAGCTGAGCAAGGTGCTGCCGGCGCTGGAAAAGATCCAGCAGGACTTCAACGGCTCAGCCTCTGGCGGCAAGAAGATCTCGCTGGCGGACCTGATCGTGCTGGCCGGTTCTGCGGCAGTGGAGAAGGCCGCTAAAGACGCCGGCTACGAGATCTCAGTGCATTTCGCGCCGGGACGCACCGACGCCTCGCAGGAAGACACCGACGTGGAGTCCTTCGCAGTGCTCGAACCGCGGGCCGACGGCTTCCGCAACTATGCACGGGCAGGTGAAAAGGCACCGCTGGAGCAGTTGCTGCTGGAGCGGGCCTACCTGCTGGGCGTCTACGGTCCGGAGCTCACCGTGCTCATCGGCGGACTTCGTGCTCTCGGTGCCAACCATGGCGGCAGTAAGCACGGCGTGTTCACCGATAGGCCGGGCGTGTTGACCAACGACTTCTTCGTCAACCTGCTCGACATGAGCACCGAATGGAAGGCATCGGAGAGCGCGGAGAACGTCTACGAGGGCCACGACCGGGCCTCGGGCGCTCTGAAGTGGACCGCGACCGCGAATGACCTTGTGTTCGGTTCGAATTCGGTGCTGCGCGCGGTGGCCGAGGTTTACGCACAAGACGACTCCAAGGGCAAGTTCGTGGAGGACTTCGTCGCCGCGTGGGTCAAGGTCATGAACAACGATCGGTTCGACCTCAAGTAAGAACCGGGCCGGATCCGACACAAACACTGCACCCCGCGAGCACACGGCTCGCGGGGTGCAGTGCATCAACGGGGGTTTGGCGCTGCTCGCGAAGCGAGCTTGCGGAACAGCTTTTCGGCGAGCCGGCGATGCGTGGTGTTCTGCGAGGCGGCAAGCAGCCACCGGCCGTCGCTCCGTACCGCGATGGTGGTGTTCACCCGGTTGTTTCCTCGAGTCCGTCGCCGTCCTTTCTTGAGCACGGCGGCCTTCGCATGAATCAGCGCAACGTCAGGCGTCAGGAAGCGCAGCTGGGTGATCTCGGTCGCCAGCCGCGATCCCTTGAGAAGCTTCGTGAAAAGCGGTACATATGATGCCGCGATCGCTTCTCGCCCCCGGTAGTGACTGCCCAAGAAGGTGACGTAGTCCGCGTCGGGCGTGAAGACGCCGGCGTACGCATCGGCGTCCCCGGCGTTCCAGCCCGCAACCTGGCGGTCGAGCAGATCACCGATGGCCTCTTCGTCAGACCGTCGCTCGATGCTCATCAGGTGCTCCCCTCGTTTGTTCGATGGCGTGCAAGTCCGAAAGCTAGTCTGGTACGCATGGCCATTGAGTCCACCATGATCGCTCTCGGCACCCCCGCGCCGCACTTCACGCTGCCCGAGCCGGCGACCGGCGCCACGGTCAGCCTCGATGACCTGGTCGGTCCCGCGCTTGTCGTCACCTTCATCTGCAACCACTGTCCATACGTCAAACACGTCGCCGCGGGGCTCGCCGTGCTCGGCCGCGATCTCGCCAACCAGGGCGTCGCGATGGTCGCCATCTCCAGCAATGACGTGATCACCTACCCGCAGGACGGGCCCGACCAGATGGCTGCCGAAGCCCGTCGCCAGGGTTGGACGTTTCCCTACCTCTACGACGAGACCCAGGACGTCGCTCGCGCCTTCTCCGCGGCCTGCACGCCTGACACGTTCGTCTTTGACGGCGAGCGTCGACTCGTCTACCGCGGCCAGCTCGACAATTCCCGCCCGGGGAACGAGCTGCCGGTGACGGCTACTGACGTCCGGGCGGCGGTTGATGCCGTGCTCGCCGGCCGGCCAGTTGATGCCGACCAACGACCGTCGATCGGTTGCGGCATCAAGTGGCGTTGAGCCCCGACCGCCCCTGACTACGGAAGCGGGTCGATGAGGCTGCGGAACCTGGCCGCAGGGTAGACGGACGCGCCGGCGCTTCGGACCCGGTCGGCCAACGCGGCGTCCGACGTCACGACATTGATCTCCTCAGGACGATCATCGGCGCGGACCAGCCGGACGATCTCGTCATCAGCCGAATTCGCGGCCGCCTTGGGCGCGTGGTGAATCACGATCGCAGACGAGGGAATCGGCGGCGACGCCGGTTGCTCGAAAACCACGGTCACGATATGGGCGTCCGTCGAAGCCCACCGCTCAAGCTGTTCGACGAGCCGCACTCTCGCGGCCTGACGGTTCTTCCACCAGCCGTCTGGTCGAGTCCCGATGACGTTCATGGCGTCGACGATCCACCGCACAACGCCGACGGTACTGGTTCACCATCAGATGGCCTGATGCGCACCGGTGGCAGTATGGGAGCTGTGGATCTGCAGGCGCGAAATAACGTGAGGATCGCCGGAGTTGAGGGCGGTCCCACGATCATGTTGGCTCATGGCTTCGGATGTGATCAGAATTTGTGGCGCCTGGTCGAAGCCCGACTTGCGTCGAGCTTCCGGTTGATTTTGTTCGACCATGTCGGTTGCGGGGCGTCGGATCCGTCAGCCTGGGACCCCCAACGTTATGAGTCTTTACAGGGATATGCCGACGATATCCTCGGCATCGTTCGCGAACTTGATTTGCGCAACCTGATATTCGTAGGTCACTCGGTAGCGGCGATGATGGGAGTGCTCGCGGTCGCGACCGATCCGAGTCGCTTCGCGAGGTTGGTCCTGCTTACTCCCTCACCGTGTTACATCGACCACGACGACTACCGTGGTGGCTTCTCTCGCCGTGACATCGATGAGCTTTTGGACTCGCTGGAGAGCAACTACCTTGGGTGGTCGCGATCGATGGCGCCGGTAATCATGGGAGCGCCGGATCAACCCGAACTCGCCGACGAGCTGACCGATAGCTTCTGCCGGACCGACCCGGCTTGCGCACGGGTATTCGCGTGCACCACTTTCCTGTCTGACAATCGGGCTGATCTTGCACGAGTATCGGTGCCTACGCTGGTGATTGAATGCGCACACGACACTTTGGCACCTCGCCAGGTTGGCGCGTACGTGCAGCAACACATCGACGGCAGCGAGCTGCTTACGCTCGACAGCACCGGGCATTGCCCCCAGCTCAGCGCTCCGGACGTTACCGCGCAGGCGATCGCGGCGTTCGCCGGCGCAACGTGACACGAGAGCCGGAGTGGGCGTTACCTGTAGCGAGTTTCAGCTCGCTGACGACGCCGCGACCCGAAGGCCTCGACGAAAGCGTCGAGGATCTGTATGAGAACGCACCCTGCGGCTACGTTGTGGCTCGGCCAGACCGAAAGATCATCAGAGTAAACGCCACGCTCTTGGCGTGGCTCGGATACGACCGAAACACGTTGACCGACAAACCTTTCACTGAATTGCTGGCCGTAGGTAGCCGCATGCACTACGAAACCCATTTCGCTCCACTGCTGCAACTACAGGGCCAAATTGCGGGCATTACCGTGGATCTGGTGACCGCGGAAGGCGCACGACTGCCTGTGTTCCTCACCGCCAACATCAAATCTGATACTGACGGCCGACCAATCCTGCTGCGCATCACGATTCAAGATGCGCGGGACCGACGAGCGTACGAGCGAGAACTCCTCGACGAGCAACAGCGGGTTGAACGAGAACGCGCTCGGGTCCAGGTGTTAGCGCGGACTCTTCAGCGCTCTCTGCTGCCACCCTCGCTTTCACCTCCCGAAGGCTTGGATGCATCTGCCTATTACCACACCGCCTCCGCCGACGACGTCGGAGGAGATTTCTACGATTTGTTCCCGCTCTCACATGACAAGTGGGCCTTCGTCATTGGTGACGTAAGCGGCAAGGGCGCCGGCGCTGCCGCGATCACCTCGTTAACCCGCTACACGCTGCGGGCGGCCGCGGTTTTCGACGCCGACCCGGTGGCGGTGTTGCAGAACCTGCATGCTGTCCTGAGCCAGGAGTTTCGCGATACCGTAAATGGATTCGCCACAGTCATTTTCGGAGTCCTCACTCCACGCGACGGTGAATTCGACGTCCAACTCGCAAGCGGTGGGCACCTTCCTCCGATAGTGCTTGGCGCCGACGGAGGGGCGCGGTACGCGGACACAATCGGTGGCCGCCCCGTCGGAATCCCCATGGAACCGAAATTCATTGCCGCCCGAATGCGACTGGGGCCGGGCGACACGCTGGTTCTCTACACGGACGGGTTGACTGAGGCGCGAATAGGCGACGGCACCGAGCGTTACGACGACCATGGAGCATTGTTGAAGTTCGCTGCCGCACAAGCGCCGATCACCGCGTCGGCGATCGTCACGGAGATTCAATCGCTACTGGACGGCTTCGGCTCGGGTGTCGAGGATGACGCCGCGGTGTTGGCCCTGGGCGTACCTTCGGTGACGTCGTCCGGCCCGGCCGGTTCCTGCGCTTAGCGGTCAAGATCCCACTGCCCGAAATCGGTCGCAAGGACCTCGTCCACGTCGACGTGTATGCCGCCAAGCAGCGGTCCCGGATTGGACGGGCTGTTGACCACCTCTTGATAAAGCACCGCCGAGGGCTCGCGCTGCCCATGCGACCACGTCTTCGTCTGCCACGCCCAGCGGTGCCCCGCACTGGTTGAGTGCCCAATCACGCCATCGTTTATCGCCCAGGTGCACGCCTGAGAATGCCCGTAGATTCCGGTGCGCTCCACGCCCAGTACCGAGTTGATTCCTCGAAACCAGTTGAGAGCGAGGTTATTCCAGGTGGCCAGGTCGATATCGTCGTCGACGCTGAAGAAGATTGGGGCCGAATTGCTACCCCCGGCTGCAGCATGCAGCCGGAGCGCGGTCTGGGCGTCTGCCACGCCACCGTCGAACCCGCGGGTGAAATCCGACGGCGCAGACCAACCGGGCTTGCCGTACTGGTAGTTGCTGACGATGTGCAGACCCGCTGCGCGCAGCGCGTCCGCGTACTCGCGGGTGATGGGCTTCGCCTCGAAGTTCGCGCCCGGCCGCTCCTCGGACACATAGTTCACCACTCCGGCATAGCCTGCCGATTTGATCTGATCCGGCGGAATTCTGCGCTCCGCAAAATCGATCAGCCTCGTGTTGTCGGCCGATGCTCTGCGCGCGTCGAGCATCGCAGCCAGCGGCCCCAGGCACAGCAGCACCGCTGCCGAACCACACTTGATCAGTTCGCGCCGTGGAACAGACCGTCGACCAGATGAATCAATCATTTACTGGACTCTATGGGTAAGGAGGGCTGCCGCACTCCACGGTTTGCCGCCCGGGTGTCGCAGATCCGGCTGCGGCAGCCAGGCAGCCGGACGCACGAAGATCGGCAACCGACGAAACCGGTTGGCCGCCACAAACAGCGACTCCACTTCCAGCGTGTGCCAGCCCAGCTCCTCGAAGTACGCCACCCCATTCTCGGGCGCGAACTTGAACGGCGCGTTCTGCAGTAAGCCGGCCATCCGCTTGTTCATCATCTTCTTTAGGCCTGGAAAGGCGAAGTCGAGCATCCACCACGCCACCTCGGGTCGTTTGATCGCCTCCGAAAGCGCAATCACATCACGGTCTTCCAGATACATCAACAGTCCTTCGGTCAGCACCAGCGCTTTGGTGGCGCCGTCTAGTGCTTCGGCGAAGAACGCGTCGCGAGCCCGCGGATCGGCCAGGTCGACCGCCGTCCGGGTCAACCGGCACCGCGGCGTCTGATCGGCAAGAAGCTCAGTCTTCTCCGCGAGCAACTGCGGAAGATCGGCCTCGATCCAGGGAAAATCAGACGGAAGGTCCAGTCGATAGGGTCGGGTGTCCAGGCCCGCGGCCAGGTTCAACACCCGGTCACAGCCATCGGCGATCGCTTCGGCGATGGCGTCGTCGATGATCTTGGTCCGCGCGATGAGCCACCAACCGTTACGGCTCGACACCGGAGCGCTGGCGACGATTGCGCGGCCGTGCTCGCCGGCGAGACGTTCGGCGAGTGGGTCGCTGAACAGCGCGTCCGCGCGTGCCGACTCGGTTGCCCGGTATAACGCCGTCCACCGGGCCGTATCGGAAACGTGGGTGATCGAGTGGCCGGAGTCTGGCATACGTTGCGTTATAGCACTCGCGGCTGAGCGAGTGCGATCCCAGGTCCGGCCGCTGGTGGAACGAGGGTTGGGTCGTGTAGAAGAGTCTGATGGAGGATCCGGCCGTCAGGTCTTTCAATCCGACCATGCTTCGCGAAGCGATGGCCCGGCGGTTGTATCGCCGAGCCGTGGTGACCGCACAGATCACGGTGCCCGCCGTTCCCAGCATGATCGACGAGTACGTCACCATGTGCGGCAACGTCTTTGCCGTCGCGGGTGTCCAGCACACCGCCGAACAATCCGCTCAGCTGAAGACGGTACTGGCGGCCGAGTTGGCCAAGGCCTACTCAGCGTCCTCCCGTTCCAACATCGTGATTTCGTTCCACGCTCCCTTCGGCATCACGGTGAATTACCGTGTCACAACCGAATCCGTGACGATCGGCGGCGCCTACGACGGCTGGGTGAGCACCCGCGAGGGGCCGCTGTTCGGCACCGAACCGGACGCCCGGGTGTGGGCGCTGGCCAGCGAAGCGGCCGATCCCGGGGCACATCCCGTGCTGGACATCGGCGCAGGAACCGGGCGCAACGCCCTGGCCCTGGCGCGACACGGCCACCCGGTGGACGCGGTGGAGATGAGTTCGAAGTTCGGCGACATCATTCGTGCGGAGGCCCAACGCGAATCCCTCGAGGTGCGCGTCATGGATGGCGACGTCTTCGAGACCATGGACGGTATCCGCCGCGACTATCAGCTCATCGTCCTTGCCGAGGTGGTGCCCGACTTCCGGACCACGGGCGAGTTGCGCGGAATATTCGAACTCGCCGCAGATTGCCTGGCTCCGGGCGGACGCCTGGTGTTCAACGTCTTTGTCGCGCGTCAGGGCTACACCCCCGACGACGCGGCGCGCCAACTCGGGCAGCAGTGCAACACCATGATCTTCACCCGGGACGAATTGACGGCTGCGGCCTCCCAGTTACCCATTGGTCTCATCGGTGACGACTCGGCCTACGAGTACGAGAAAGCCCACCTCCCTGACGGTGCGTGGCCGCCCACGGGTTGGTATGACGGGTGGGCCAGCGGCCTCGACGTGTTCGATCTCGAGCGCGAGGAATCCCCGATCGAGTTGCGGTGGCTGGTTTACCAGAAGGCGTAGTGTCCGATAGTCATGGCTGACGCGATCCACTTCGTCGATGCGAACGGGGTGAAGTTCGCCTATCTCGAGGAAGGCTCCGGACCTCTTGTGCTGATGCTGCACGGGTTCCCGGACACCGCGCACACCTGGGACGACCTTCGCCCACGAATCGCCGCCAAGGGGTATCGCGCGGTCAGCCCATTCATGCGCGGCTACCACCCCACCGCGATCCCCGATCGGGACGCAGACCAAGAGACGTTGGCGCGCGATGCACTTGCGTTGATCGAAGCGCTCGGCGCCAGTGAGGCCGTCATCATCGGCCATGATTTTGGAGCAGGGGCCGCTTACGGCGCGGCGGCGCTCGGCCCCGATCGAGTAAAGAAGCTGTTCGCTCTCGCCATTCCCCACCCGGCCACGCTCAAGCCGTCGCTGAAACAGCTCTGGGGTGTTCGACACTTCGCGGTCTACAAGTTGCCGGGAGCGGCAAACCGCTTCGCGCGCAACGACTTCGCGGCGCTGCCCGCGATCTGTCGGCGATGGTCGCCGGACTGGCGCCCCGACCCCAAAGAATTCGACCCGGTCCGGGCAAGCTTCTCGAACCGGGCGAGCTTGAACGCGGCGTTCGGCTATTACCGAAAGCTCTCGCCCATACCCAGCGCATCACTGAAGACCCGGATCACCGTGCCGACGGTCGTGTTTGCCGGGCTCGGTGATCCCGTCGCGAAGCCCTCGGACTATCGGGACGCCGCCCGTATGTTCGACGGTGATTACATCGTCGAAGAGGTCGACGGCGGGCATTTCATGCACCGGGAGCACCCCGACGCGTTCGCGGAGCGACTCCTGACTCATCTGTGACTCGGCACTCCACTGCGGGTGGCTGCTATCGTGCTGTGCCTATGCCCGAGATGGATCGCCGCGCCATGATATTGATGACGGGCATCGGCGTGCTGGCGGCCGCGGCCCCCGTCCCGCAGTCCCGGGCTTATCCGGGCCCACCGGCCGCGCCGGCCGGCAGCTACATCTTCCACGACGAGTTCGACGGTCCATCCGGCTCTGCTCCGGATCCGGCGAAGTGGGCGGTGGCGAAAGCTCGTGAGCAGATCAAAGATCCGACCTATTGGGAGCTGCCAGAGCACATCGGGCAATATCGCGACGATCGCCGCAACGTTTTCCTCGACGGTAATTCCAATCTCGTCCTCCGTGCCACCAAAGACGGTCCCACCTTCTACAGCGGCAAGGTCCAAAGCCTGTGGCGCGGTGGTGTCGGCCATACCTGGGAAGCGCGGATCAAGCTCGATTGCCTGACCGCTGGCAGCTGGCCCGCCTACTGGCTGGGAAACGACGACCAGGGCGAGATCGACGTCGTCGAGTGGTACGGCAATGGCAGCTGGCCGTCGGCGACCACCGTCCACGCGAAGGCAAACGGCGGTGAATGGAAGACCCACAACACGGCGTTGGACAGCGGTTGGCACACGTGGCGATGCCAATGGGACGCGGCGGGTATCCGTTTCTGGAAAGACTATCTCGACGGCGCGCAACCATATTTCGACGTTCCGGCGGACTCGCTGCCGGATTGGCCGTTCAATGGCCCCGGCTACACCGTCTACCCGGTCTTCAATCTCGCGGTTGCGGGCTCCGGCGGAGGTGATCCCGGTGCGGGAACCTATCCCGCGCAGATGCTCGTCGACTGGATACGTGTCTGGTAAGGCACGAACCCGAGTAGCCCCGCCTCAGCCGACCTAACCGTCACTCCCCCGACGTGCATACGAGCGGGGAACCTGCGAACTGCAGGTTCCCCGTCACGGCACAGCGAGGTCAGTAGTTGTTACAGGAAACGGCGATTTGGTTGATCAGACCGATGTACTGCGCGGACTCTGGGTACATCGCCTCCGCTTGTTGCGCCTTTCTCGCGCGCGCGTCGGGCGGTGAGGCGATAAATGACTGCAACCAGCCTTGCGCCATCGGCGAGCCGTTGAACTTCGCTGCGGCGGCCGGTGACTGCGCATTCAAGGCCGCCACAATCTGCGGGTAACTGCAGGTCGTGTTGATTGCCGGCCCCAGGTCGGGGTCTGCGGACGCGATCCCGGCACCGGCGAGCAACGAGAACGCCAGACCCCCCGCTACAGCAGCCAGTTTGCTCAACGAACGCGTGACCATATGTGGACACCTTCCGGGTTGTGAACCGCCGAACCTCGACGTAGATAAATGGAGTTTACCGGAAGGAATCGGCGCGCGGATTGCTCGAAGATGCGGCCCGGGTGGTTGAAGCCGGACACGGCCAGCCCTGGGACGTCGCACGACAGGTACTTTTCTGGTCATGGCCGATGGCCCAGTCCGCAATCTGGCGGTGGATTTTTACCGCGTGTCGGGGGTGGTCCTCATCGTGCTCGGTCATTGGCTGGCCGGGTCGGTGACCTACCGCGACGGGTATTTCGGTCGGCAGAACCCGCTCGCCGATCAGCCCTGGACGCAATGGCTGACGTGGGTGTTCCAGGCCGTTCCGACGTTTTTCTTGGTGGCCGGTTATGCCGCTGCGGTGTCCTGGAACCATCGGCGTGCCATCGAGGGTCTGTCGCGCCCGAGTTGGCTGCGGCATCGACTCGCCCGCGTACTGGGGCCGACGACGGTCTACGTCGCGCTGGTGTCGGCGGTTGTTGTGGTGTTGGACACCTATGGGGTGGCGCGCTCGACTTTGGAATATGCGGGCTGGGCGGTGGCAATGCACCTGTGGTTTCTGGCTGTATATCTGCTGGTGGTTTCGCTGACGCCGATCGCTTTTGCCGCACAACGCCGTTGGGGACTCTGGGTGCCCGCTGGGCTGGCGTTGGGCGTGGCGGTGGTCGACGCCGCCTCGCTAGCCGGCCATGTGCCCTACTTGGGCTGGCTGAACTATCTGCTCTGCTGGGCAACCCTCTATCAACTCGGAATAGCTTGGCAGAAAGGGTTATTGGCGAGAGTCCGGCCGTTACTGCTTGCCGCCTGCTCGGCTGCCGCGCTGGCGCTGCTCATCTGGCTGGGTCCTTACCCGGTCAGCATGATCGGCGTTCCCGGCCAAGCCGTGCAGAACAGTGATCCGCCATCGTTGGCGATGCTGGCGTTCGGGTGCGGCCAGGCCGGGCTGGTGATCACCCTCGCGCCCGCGCTCAATCGGGCGCTGCGCGCCGATTTGGTCCAGCGGGTGCTGGCACGAGCCAACAGCAATGTGATGGCTCTGTACCTGTGGCACATGATTCCTGTCGTGATCGTGGCGGTGGTCGCCTATCCGGCCGGACTGTTGCCCCAACCGGCAGAGGGCGGCGCCCAGTGGTGGCTCGCGCGGTTGGAATGGGTGGTCATCCTGGGCCTCGTAACAGCGATGGAGCTGGCGCTGTTGTGGTGGGGTCGGCGCTTTTTCGCCGCGCCGCTGCCTGTGCTGGATGTGCTTGCAGGCCGTTGGGCCGAGCCGATAATGCTGGCCGGTGCGGGCATGGCGGCGTATGGCCTCGCGTTCCTCGCCGCCGAAGGCTTCGCTCCGTACGGACACTTGCCGTGGCTGACCGCTTTGATGTTTGCCATCGGCGTGCTGCTGGTCTGTCTCACCAACGCCGGTTGGAAGCTGCAACCCGCTCCGAGCTAGGCCGACCCGCTCAGCGCCGCCAGTGCGGCGTCGTAATTCGGCTCTTGGGCGATCTCAGGTACCAGCTCTGAGTATGCGACGTTGCCGTCGGCGCCGATCACCACAACGGCCCGGGCAAGCAGCCCGGCGAAGGGACCCTCGGCGATGGTGACGCCGTAATCCTGGCCGAAGCTGTCACGAAACGCCGATGCGCTCTGCACATTCTCGATACCCTCTGCGCCGCAGAAGCGCGCCTGTGCGAACGGCAAATCATTGGAGACGTTCACCACTGCGAGTCCACCCGCGGCGGCGCGTTCGTTGAAGGTGCGCACACTGGTCGCGCATACCGGTGTGTCCACCGACGGAAAGATGTTCAGCAACACTGGCTTACCTTGGAATTGCTCGGTGTTGACGGTACCCAGATCCGATCCGGTCAATGTGAAGGCGGGGGCCGGAGCCCCGACAGCCGGCAGCTCACCGACGGTGTTGATCGGGTTTCCACGCAAAGTTATTTGTGCCATGCGCATAGTCTGCCAAGCTTCCTAGACCGGTCGTGGGCCGGGGCTCCGGTTAACCTCGTGGCCGGCAGCCATGCGGGCTGCCATGCGGTCGGTGCGCTTCCCTATATATGGTCTACGTGTGCCAGAGATCAATCGACGGAACATCATGTTGACGATGGGGCTGGGGGCGCTGACAGCCGCGATGCGCCTCCCCGAAGCCTGGGCTCACCCCTCTCCCCCCGACACACCGGCGGGTCCGGTTCCGCCGCCGGCGGCGCCGGCTGATGCCGCGCCCGGGGCCTATGTATTTCGCGACGAGTTCGACGGACCGGCCGGCCAGGGCCCCGATCTGTCGAAATGGACGGTGCAGACGTGGCAGGACGACGTGTATCCGCCGGTGGTGGGGACATACCGCGCCCAGAACGCCTTCCTGGATGGAAACTCCAATCTTGTGCTGCAGGCGAGCCGAGAAGGCAGTGAATATTTCACCGGCAAGCTGCGCGGTAACTGGCGGGGCACGATCAACACCACCTGGGAAGCGCGGATCAAACTCAACTGTTTGTACCCCGGCCTGTGGCCCTCGTTCTGGACCGTCAACGAGGATCCGCAGCCGGACGGCGAAGTCGACGTATTCGAGTGGTACGGCAACGGCGAATGGGCTCCCGGCACGACTGTCCACGCGGCATCCAATGGGAAAACCTGGGAAGGGAAATCAATTCCCGGGATGGTGGACGACGCTTGGCACACCTGGCGCATGCGGTGGGATGAGGACGGCTTCAAATTCTGGCGAGACTATGTCGACGGCGCCAAGCCGTACTTCAGCGTTCCGCCGAAGCCGATCCACGTGTTCGGGGCCCCTCCTGAAGACAAGCGGTGGCCGTTCAACAATCCCGGTTATTGGATGACGCCCATGTTCACGCTCGCGGTCGGTGGTGTTGGAGCAGGCGATCCCGCCGCAGGTACCTTCCCGTGCCAAATGCTCGTCGACTACATCCGGGTCTGGTAGCGCTTACCGAACCGCCTTAATCACCTGAACCAGGTTGAACTGCCAACGCTGGACCAGTCGGAAGCCCAGATCGTGCGGAACTGCGAACGCCGGCGTCGCTCCATAGAGCGGGCCGGGCGGGAGCGCCGAACCGTGCTGCCGAGCGGGCATTGACCTGTCGGCCTGGGTGATGATCCACACCACGCCGCACTGGCTTAACGGTTTGGCGACAACCTCGGGGATCAGGTTGGTGTCGAAGACGTCGTTGCGGTCCGCGGCGCGTTGCCAAAGGGTTAGATCGACGAGTTTCCGATACGCGTCGGGGCGCGCCGCCATCAACGGGCGCATCGGAGCAGGCATGAAAGTGACGGTATCGTTGACGAGCAAGCAGTCCCCGAGTGCTGCCTTCGCGGTGATGAGATCGGCGACCTGGCTGTAGTCCATCCCGTACTTTGCGTACGGGTTGCGTTGAGCTAGAACATAATTCGGCGCCGCGGCGGCAACGAAAAGAGCGATGAGTGCCGCGACTGCCCACGGTCGAGAGGCTACTGTGGCAATGCAGATGCCCAGGACCAGCGCCAACGCCGGTGCAGTGAAGGCCAAGTAACGCGGCGTGTAGATGGGGTGAACCAACGCCGACCAGATGACGATCAGTGCGGTCGGTATCAGTAGCCACGCTATCGCCAAGGTCAACAGCTGCCGAGCCGAATCCGTCAATTGCGCGGATGTACGGAGCCACAACACAATAGCCGCCGTCACCACCAGTGCTGACAAAAGCGCGAATGACGGGCTCCTTTCGAAATACTGTTGAATCGTCACGTCTTCGATCGTCCGGTGCCCGATCGGTCCAATCCAACTTATTTGACGTGTTTGGCCGACGGCCGCGACAATGAACGGCGTCAAAACGCAACACGCCAAAGCGGAGGAGGTGGCGAACCGTGTGCGCACCGCTCGACTGTGCTGGAAAACCCAGATGAACGCGAAGTGCGCAATGAACAACAGCGCCAGATACACGTCGAGCAGAATCGAGATCGTCAGGACGATCCCGTAAGACAGCCAGACCCGACCGCTGTCACGACGTGTCGCACAGACGAGCACAACTGTCAGCCACACGGCGGCCATCATCGAAAGGGCATACGGGCGAGCTTCGATGCCTGCCCACGTTGCCCGTGGCAAGATCGCGCAGACAATTCCGGAGGCCATCGCGGCGTCGCGAGACACGAACTGTTTGCTCAGCACCACCACGCCCGCCGCGGCGCCGCCCACCGCGAGACCGCTTGGCACGCGAGACCAGAACTCCGTGGGCGGGAAGACGTCAAACCAGCCGTGCATCAGCAGGTAGTACAGCCCCTCGACCACGTCGACATTGCTCAACATCTGCCACAACTGGGGTAGCGAACGACTGTACGAGGCCGAAATGGTCGCGGCCTCGTCGTACCAGAAGGACGGCCGGCCGGCGCCCACCAGACTGACTACGGCGGCCAGCACTCCGAGGATCAGGGGATCGAGCAGAGTCTTCGGCCGTAAACGATGGTCGCCGCCGCCCACTGAGCCGTCGGGCGCGTTGCGTTGTAGGTTGCGATCAGTCATCTGGACTCGTCGCTATGTTGCCAGAAGCCCGCCGAGGCCTTGCGGCTGGTCACGTGCACCGGTGGCGAGCAGGGGTCGGCTATTCCAGTGTGGTACCCGGCGCACTGCTATCGTCGTGTGCTTGTGCCCGAGATGAATCGACGCAACGTCATGTTGACCTTCGGGATCGGCGCGCTCGCGGCCGCGATCCCCGCTCCGAAAGCCAGCGCCTATCCGTCGCGTCCGGTAGCCGCCGCCCACCGCGCCGGTGCCCGGCGCGCAGACCGGCGGCTATCTCTTCCATGACGAGTTCGACGGCCCGGCCGGCTCGGCACCCGATCCGTCGAAATGGGCGGTGTCGTCAAACCGAACGCCGATCAAGAACCCGGTGGGGTTCGACCGACCCGAGTTCTGGGGGCAGTACCGCGACAGTCGGGACAACGTGCTCCTCGACGGTAAGTCCAACCTCGTGCTGCACGCTACGAAGGACGGCGACAACTACTTCGGCGGCCTGGTCAGCGGAAACTGGCGGGGCGGCATCGGCACTACCTGGGAAGCCCGCATCAAACTCAACTGCCTCACCGGGGGGCCTGGCCGGCGTGGTGATTGTCCAACGACTTCCCTGGCCGTGAGGGCGAAGTCGACCTGCTCGAGTGGTACGGCAATGGGGAGTGGCCTGCGGGAACCACCGTCCACGCTGATCCGTTCGGCACGGCATTCGAGACCCAACCGATCGGGGTGGACGGCGGGTGGCACACCTGGCGCGTGACGTGGAATCAGACCGGCTTCTACTTCTGGGAAGACTATGCCGACGGCAAGGAGCCGTACTTCAGCGTTGCCGCGACCGGCATCGAGGATCTCAACGACCCCATTCGTAAATGGCCGTTCAACGACCCGGACTACAACCTGTTCCCGGTGTTGAACCTCGCGGTGGGCGGTTCCGGCGGAGGCGACCCCGCAGCGGGCAGCTATCCCGCGGAGATGCTGATCGACTGGGTGCGGGTTTTCTGATCTGCCGCGTCTGACCTTCCGGGCGAGGCCAGCCTTTGCTAGCGCCGCGACTGGCGCACTTTGTAGGTTGACGGCCACGACTGCCGGGTGTCGTCGCCCACCAGCGGTGTGCCCAAGCCTCCGACTTTGACGGCGTACGCCTCCTGGCCCGCGCCGACCTCGCGGTTGGCGTGTTCCTGGGCCAGGTAGTACAGCTCGTCGATGGTGGCTTCGCCGTAGGCGACGAATGTGGTCTTGCGGACGATGTCGCCGGCGCCGGCGATCATTCGTTCGGGCAGGACTTTGGTCGCGAGTGCCCCCAGGCCCAGCAGCGAGAACGGGACGACCCAGTAACCGACGTATGCCAGCGGCGTCTTGGCGTCGAGGATCGACGCGTCAGCCCTCACGATCGGCGGAATTGACGACGACACCGTCATGCCCCCGAAGATGACGACCCAGATCCAGGTCAGCCTCGTCGTGATTTGGCCGAACAAATCGCTTTCGACCACCCCCGGGGGTTGATCGGCTGCGGCGAACTCGTGCACGAAAGACCTCCCGATCAGCAAACCGATCAGGGTTACCAGCAAGAGTCCCGCGATGCTCAGCGGCAGCGCCCAGCGCTGCACAACCGACCTGCTCGCCAGCAAGGTCACCGCCGTGAGTATCAAGAAGGTTGCACCAGAACCGATTTCGAGTGTCCGGCCGGGTGTCCGGGTGAGGCGGCCGACCGCCAAGCCGGCGACCGCGATCGCCAGTGCGACCAGAGCCGCGATGAGGAACGGTACGTTGCCGACGAGCGCCCAATAAGCGATCCACGGCGCGAAGCCAAACAGAATGCCCACGGTCGGTCAGTGTATGGGCGCGCGCAGGCCGACGGGGGCGTCGGGGTAGCCGAGCGGCTAAGAAAGCCTGCCGGCTCGGTTAACCTGAGTCGGTGCCGGACGACGAGCCACAGGCCGGGCGTCTGCTCGGCGGCGTCCGGCGGACTCCTGCTCAGAACCGCATCCTGCACGCGGCGCTGGATTTGTTCGCCGACCACGGTGTCAGCGGAACGTCGCTGCAGATGATCGCCGACGCGATCGGGGTGACGAAGGCCGCGGTCTACCACAAATTCAGGACCAAAGAAGAAATCGTCATCGCGGTCGCCGAGATGGAATTGGCCAAGCTCGAGGACGCGTTGGAAGCGGCCGAGGCGCAGGCGGACTCGCTCTGCGCTCGCAAAGTGCTGCTGACCGAAGTGGTCGGGATGGCGGTGGAGCGCCGCCGCTGGGTCGTGAGCCTGCAGAACGACCCGGTGATGGTGCGGCTGTTGGGTGAGCACGAGCCGTTCCGCAACCTGATCACCCGCTTGTATGCGATCTTGCTCGACGAGGCCGACGACACCGAGGCACGGATATCGGCGGCGCTGTTCTCCGGTGCGATCGCCGGGACGGTGATCAATCCCCTCGTCGACGACATCGACGACGACACGCTGCGCTCCGTCCTGATCCACCTCACCGCCCGCATGTTCAAGTTGCCCGACTGATCCCTGCGGCCGGGCTGACGCACAGCCCTTGCTGTATTCCAGGTGGATCATCTATCGTCGCACTAGCCGATCGGCTACCCCTGGCTACGGAGGGTGCTGTGCAGATTCTTGCTGAGGCCGAGGACCTACCCAAGACGGCCAACATCAAGACCCAGCTGATCAGTCTGTGGACCGCGCCCGTTTTCGGCCTCGTCCTGCTGATCGCGTTCCTGGCGTTCCCCGGATTTTTTCCGCCGATGTCGCCGGATATGACCGCCGACCAGGTCGCGAGGTTCTACGGCGACCACACTGCGATGATTCGGCTCAGCATGATCACCTTCAATTTGTGCGGGATCATGTTGTTGCCGTTCTTCATGGTGATCGTCGTCCAGATGAAGCGGATGGCCACCCAAAGTCACATCTTCGCTTACTGCTACCTCACCGCGGCGGTCAGCGGCGCAACGCTGTTCGCACTCGCCGACATCTTTTTTCTGGTCGCGGCCTTTCGGCCGGGCCGCAGCCCCGAGTTGGTCTTGCTCCTCAACGACATGGCCTGGATGATCTTCATCGCGCCGGTTGGTGCCTTCGTCGCCATGAACCTGTTGCTCGGGCTGGCAATCTTTTTCGACGACGGGCCCAACCCGGTGTTCCCGCGCTGGGTCGGGCACTACGCCATCGGGACCGCGCTGGCGATGGCCCCGGCGGTAGGCGCCGCCGTCTTCACGAGCGGGCCGCTGGCGTGGAACGGCCTGGTGTCCTTCTGGCTTCGCAATGGCGCATTCGCGCTGTTCGTTGTGGTGATGTTCGTTGTGCTGCGCAATGTGCTGCACCGCCAAGCGGTCGAGGAGGGGGTGGCGCGGTGAGCAGCTCGGTCTCTGCTCCCACGTCGCCGGGCCCCGGCCTGGCCGAAACCGGCCGAGTCAAGCGGGCGGGCAAACGTGATGTCTGGCTTGTATTTTGGATCGTTCCGGCGTTCTACACCGCCTTCGGGCTGATCTTTTTCGCGTTGGCCAGGGTGATGCCGCCGCCGCGACCCGACGTGACCACTGATCAGATGGTGCATTTTTTCCACGCGCACGGCCTGACCATCAAACTCGGCTTTGGTGTCCTGGTGCTGATCGTTGGCGGCGCCGGGATAGCCAACGGCATCGTCGCCTACCACATGAAACGCATGACGGTCGGGTCGGTGATGGCCTACGCCTATCTCGGCGCGATGTCCGTCGGAGCGCTGCCGGGATGCTTGCTGGTCGCGTTCTGCTTTTTGACCGCCGTGTACCGGCCGGACCGCGATCCGCAACTGCTGGCCTTGCTGTATGACCTCGGGCTGCTGTCCTACGTCGGATCACTGGGATGCTTCTCGACGGCATACTTCGCCTTCGCGGTGGCGATCCTGTACGACAGGAACAATATTTTCCCGAAATGGCTCGCCTACGTGTCCGTCTGGCAGATCGTCACCGAAATCATGGCGATGCCGGTATTTGTGTCCAAGGCGGGGCCGTTCGCCTGGAACGGGTCGATCGCCTTTTGGATGGGTGTGGTGGTTTTCGGCTTCTGGCTCAGTTGCGTGATCGTCTTCCTGATGAAAGCCACCGAACGCCAGCCCGTCGACGAACTACCCTTGGACTGAGAGACAATGACCAACGCAGAGCAGACCACGTCTGAGTCCGACTCTCCCGCAGCATCGTCGGGCAACGACGTCGAGCCGGATCCCGCCGTCCACACCCCTGGCGATGGCCACATGTGGGTCATGGTTCTCGGTGATCTGATCATCTTCGGCGCCTACTTCATCATCTTCATGATCTACCGCGCCATGGAGCCGCAGGAATTCCTGAGGTCCCAGGAGCAGCTCGACATCAACGTCGGTGTGCTCAACACGCTGGTGCTACTGGCCAGTTCGTGGTTCATCGCCCGCAGTGTGCAGGCTGCTCGCGCCGGCGACCCGGGCCAGGCGCTACGCCTGACCTATCTCGGCGGGCTGTGTGGAGTCGCGTTCATCCTGATCAAGGCTTACGAGTGGTCGGCGAAAATCGCTGCGGGCTATACTATTTCGAGCAATGACTTCTTCATGTTCTACTACATGCTCACCGGTATACACCTGTTCCACGTCTCGCTGGGCCTGCTGATCTTAGGTGTCGTGGTCCGCGAGTTGCGCAACCCTCGACGTCGGCGAATGTTCATGGTTGAATCCGGGGCTACCTATTGGCACATGGTCGACCTGCTGTGGATCGTCATCTTCGCCCTGCTGTACGTGATGAGGTGAGTCCATGACCATGACCGCTGCACGGACAACCACTTACGCCTGGATGGTCCTGTCCGCCATCACCATCGTCTCGTGGTGCTTGGCGCCCGGCCACACCCGGGGCGCCGCAACGGTGGCCAGCGTGCCGATCACCATTGCCGTCATCCTCCTGGGATTCATCAAGGGCCGCTTGATCATCCAGTACTTCATGGAAGTACGCACCGCTCCGCGATGGCTCAAGCTGTTCACCGACGCCTGGCTCACGGTCTTGTGGGCGGGCGTCTTGGCGATCTACCTGTACTGAATACGGCTACGTGGAAAGCCGTTGCGCCAATGTCCATGCCGCCTCGGCCAGACCGCGATAGCGCTCGCGATATTCGGTTGTACCGGCGCGTGAATCGGCGGCGTTGCCTTCCACGCCGCGGCGCCAAACTCCCGCGGTGATGGAGGCCAGCCGGAACATCGAGAACACCACGAAGACGTCAAGCGAGTCCGGTAGCTCGCTGCCCGAGTGCTTGGAGTAGCTGTCGAGGAAGGCCTGCTGGTCGGGAAGTCCAGTGCCGGCGAGATTCTCACCGGCCACCCCACTCAGGCCGCCAGGTCCCCCCGGCACGTGATACGTCACGCAGAAGTAGCCGAGATCAGCAAGGGGATTACCGATGGTCGCCAGCTCCCAGTCCAGCACGGCTACCACCCGCGGCTCGGTCGGGTGCAGCAATACGTTGCCCAGGCGATAGTCGCCGTGAGCGATGCACGCCGGAGCATCGTCGGGCGGTAAGTGGTCCGGCAGCCACTGCGCCAACCAGTCCATTGCCGGCATCTCTTCGAGTCGCGAGGCTTGCCATTGGCGAGTCCACAGCGCAACTTGACGCCGCATGTAGCCCTCGGGGCGGCCGAACCCCTCGAGCCCGGCCGCGCGCCAATCCACCCGATGCAGCGCCGCCAGCACACGGGCCAGATCCTCGTAGACGGCGGCGCGGTGTGCCGGGGTGCCCTCGCGCATGACCCGGTCGGGAAAGACCCGTCCCGGGACGTGATCCATAACGAAAAACGGTGTACCCAAAACAGTTTCGTCCTCACAGAGCAGCCGCATGCGCGGCACCGGGACTGCCGTTTCGGCCAAGGCCGCCATGACCCGGTGTTCGCGTTCCACCTCATGGGCACGCGGCAACAACTTGCCCGGTGGCTTCTTGCGAAGTACGTAGTCACCGCCGGTAGTACGCAGGTGAAAGGTGGGGTTGCTCTGCCCGCCCTGAAACTGACGAATCTGTAGCTTGCCGTGCAAGCCTGGCAGCCGACCACGCAGGTATCGAGCCAAAGCGGCCTCGTCGAAGCGGTGGGCAGCCAGCACCGGTACGAGCTCCGCCATCCCCTCCATTCGCTGCCCCTTGCCAATCGAGGTCGCTGAGCATCCGCCCAACCGCTGTCGCGGAAACCTTAGTACCCGCGAGCCCGCTCGATAGCGGAAATAGCCCGAGATGACTCTTGACCCACCGGAATTGGGCCGACGGCGGCAAGACCATCTGCTACCGGACAGGTCAAAGGTCTGGTCGCCGACGACGCGCCCTGATCAAGGATTAGTGTCCGAGCATGGACATCTCTTGCGCCTTCGCAACCTCATCTGACACCCCGGCGCATGTTCAGCTGGCCGAGAAGCTGGGATACCGGCGAGCGTGGCTCTACGACTCCCCGGCTCTGTATCCCGATGTGTGGATGATCCTGACGCGATGTGCGGAAGGCACGTCACGCATTGGCCTGGGCCCAGGTGTGCTCGTTCCCAGTCTGCGGCATCCCATGGTCAACGCCGCCGCGATTGCCGAGCTCGCGGACCAGGCGCCGGGTCGCGTCGCGGTGGCCGTCGGATCGGGTTTCACCGGACGGTTCTCGTTGGGCAAGCGGCCCATGCCCTGGCGCCAGGTCGCCGAATATGTCCGCTGCCTGAAGACTCTGTTGGCCGGTGAGACCGCCGAGTGGGATGGAGCCAGGATCCGCATGCTGCACTCGCCCGGCTTCGGGGCGAAGCGACCGATCACGGTGCCGATCCTGATCGGCGCAGACGGTCCGAAGGGGCTGGCCGTGGCGGCCGAACTCGGCGACGGCGTGTTCTCCGCCAGCGTGTCCCAACCCGACGGCGTCAACGTGGCCGACTGGCGGGCGCTGCTGTCCTTCGGCACGGTGCTCGATGCGGGCGAAGAGCTGACGTCAGCTCGGGTTGTCGATGCGCTCGCCCCCGCAGCCGTGGTGATGTATCACGCCGTGTACGAGCGCGGCGGCGCCGCCGCGGTCGACGCGCTACCCGGCGGGCGTGGGTGGCGTGAAGCGGTCGAGGACCACCCCGAGAACGAACGGCATCTCGCCGTCCACGAAGGGCATCTGGTGAAAGCCAATCCGCGCGACGAGCCCTACGTCACCGACCTCATTCCATTGGCCAGCGCCGCGTCTTTGACGGGCACCGCCGAGCAGGTATCGGCGCGGGTCGGCGAACTCGCCGCAGTCGGGTTCACCGAAGTCGTCTATCAACCAGCTGGATCCGACATCGAGCGCGAGCTGCGGGCCTTTGCATCCGCCACCGGCGTTAACGGCTGAGTATTACGGTGTGGTGATGATCGCCAAAATAGTGGTGACGGCTTTGCTCGCGGCAATCTTTGGGTTTGCCGGGTTGATCAAGATCACCGGAGTTCAGCAATCGCTGAAGATCCGCGACCATCTCGGCGTCAAGCCGGTGCAGTGGCGGGTGATCGGGTCCCTCGAACTTGCCGGCGTCGCCGGAGTGTTGGCGGGCCTGGCGTGGCCGCCGATCGGTGTCGCTGCCGCCATTGGGCTGACTCTACTTATCTTGGGAGCCATCGCTTTTCATGTTCGCGCATCCGACAGTGTGGCTGACACGGCTCCGGCGGTGATCGCCCTGGGGCTGGCCGTGGCGACCGCCATCCTGCAGTCGGCGTAACCAGCACGACGTCACGCCTCGTTGTTGGCGCGCCCACGCGAGCACTAGTAAGCTGGGCTAAATGAATGAGGTCGTCATCGCCGGCGCCGGTCCGAACGGACTGATGCTGGCCTGTGAGCTCGGGCTGGCGGGAATCCGACCGATCGTCGTGGACCCGTTGCCGGGCCCCAACCCGAACCCGCGCGCCAATGGGATTACCGGCCAAGGGGTTCGGATTCTCGACCATCGCGGCTTGTACCGCGTCCTGGCCGGGACACCCGAGCCGCCGCAACCGTTACCTTGGGCCATGTTCGCAGCCTTTGGATTGGATCTGGGCGGTGTCGCGGATTCTCAAACGTTCATGCTTGCCGTCCAACAGCCTCGTCTGGTGCAAGTTCTTGCCGAGCGGGCCGGCGAGTACGGTGTCGACATTCGCTGGGGCCACCGGCTGGCGGGGTTCGACCAGCAGGCGGACGGGGTCACCGTGCATGTCGACGGTCCGGGGGGCGCCTATCAGCTCGCGGCGCAGTACCTTGTCGGTGCGGACGGGGGCACCAGCCAGACACGCAAACTCGCGGGCATCGATTTCCCCGGCATGACCTCTTATGACGCGGTCGCCCGGATGGCCTTCGGAGTGGTTCCGCCCGACGATTGGGTCGATCCGGTCAGCGGGGCGCTCGACGTGCCCGGCTGGGGTCGTGTCCCACCCACGCCGTTTTACCGCGCCGAGGGCGGCGTCTTCGCCTGCCGTCGGCTTGGCGACAGGGCGGTGGTAATGACCCTTGAACTGGACTCATCGGCGCAAGAGGAACGCCTCGACGATCACGACGACGAACCACCGGTTAGCCTGCCCGAGCTCGAGGCCAGCGTGAAGCGCGTGCTCGGCGCCGATGTACCGCTGCGGCAGGCATCGCCGGACACACCGCTGGATCTACGCCGCTTTTACGGCATCAACTCGCGGATCGCCTCGCAATACAAGGTGGGCCGGGTGATCTTGGTTGGCGACGCGGCGCACGTCCACTCCCCTCTCGGCGGGCCGGGACTGAATCTCGGTCTGCAGGACGCGGTGAATCTCGGCTGGAAGCTGGCGGCCGTCATCGCCGGTCGCGCCGAGCCTGCGCTGCTCGACACCTACGAGACCGAGCGGAAGCCCGCTGCCAAGCGGGTGATCATGCACACCCGAGCTCAACTGGCTCTCATCAGGCCCGGAGCGGAAGTCACCGCCCTACGCGAACTTTTCTCCGAGCTGCTGACGGATCACGATGTCATCCGCCGACTCAGTGGGCTGGTGTCAGGCGCGGAGAATCGATACGAGACAAGCGCTGATGCGCATCCGCTGGTCGGACGGTGGGTGCCCGATTTCGCTGTCACGGGCGGGGGCGCGACGCGACGGGTAGCCGAGCTCGCCCGCACCGGCCGGCCGCTGCTGATTGACCTCACCGAGGACGCAGTGGTCGCCGCCGCCAGTTCTGATCTCGCAGAAAGGATCACTGTCGTCGCGGGACGCCCGACCGGGGATGTGTCGGCCACGGCGCTGCTGGTGCGCCCGGATGGTTATGTGGCGTGGGCCTCGTCGGCGTCCAAACCCACGGTTGACGAACTTCGTCGCGTGCTGATGCAGTGGTTGCGCATCGCGGCGCCCTGAATCGCGAAGTCAGTTATTTCGAGTCGATCTCGTCCTGATACTTCTTGGCCATGTGCGCGACTGCGTCGATCTGCGACTGCGCAAGACTGTCCCGCATTTCGCCTGCGCGCGCGGCGGCATCCAGCGTCGGCTGCGCTTGCCCCTGAAAATGTGGGATCACTTCGGCGGCGAAGAGTTCGGCGGACCGTTTGGTCGCTGCCGGGTTGGCCCACTCGTGGCCCATCTGCAACATGCAGCCGAACCCGCCGGATTGATCCCACACCCGCTGCACTTGTGCCCGCGCCTGCTCTGGCGTGCCGATCACACCCGCGCCGTTGTCGTTGAGGATGTCGATCATCTCGTCCAGCTCATCACCCGGCATGGTCATCTGGGGGAAGGCGGCCACCTTCTGGAAGTACCGGAACCATGGCTCGATGCCGAACTTCACCTCTTCGCGGGCCTGCATTTCGGTTTCGGCGATATGGAACAGGCCGACCAGGCTCCAGTTTTTGCGGTCGACCTGTGAGCCGAATGCTGCCGCGCGCTCTTCGACGATGCCCCAGTGATAAGACAGCGCGTTGAAGCCTTCGACGGTCAACGTCGCCCCGATGGACAGCAGGCCGATGCCGTGCTTGCCGGCGAGGCGCGCTCCGGTCGGCGAGGCGACCGCGGCCACCGCCAGTGGGATACCGCCGTCGGAGTATGGGGCAAGTTGCAACTGGGCGTCGAACAGATGATGGGTGGCGGTTTTCGCGCTCACCGTCTCACCCGCGAGCAGTCGAACGACGATGTCGAGGTTGGTCTCCAGCAGCTCGCGGGTATCGGTGGGGTTGAGGCCGATCATTGCCGAGTCGGTGGGCAGCGAGCCCGGTCCTACCCCTCCGATGATGCGGCCATGGGTCAGGTGATCCAGCAGCATCAGTCGGTCGGCTACCCAAAGCGGGTTGTGATAGGACAGCGAAATAACCCCGGTGCCAAACCGAATCCGTTGGGCGCGCTGGGCAGCTGCGGCGATGAAGATCTCCGGCGAGCTGATGATCTCGCTGCCCGCCGAGTGGTGCTCGCCCATCCAGACTTCGTCGAAGCCCAGCGCATCGAGGTGTTCGATGAACTCGAGATCGCGCTGTAAGGCCAGTGTCGGGTTGGTGCCTGCGCGGTGAAACGGTGCGATGAAATACCCAAACCTGAGCTTGGCCATTCGAGGTCCCCTAGCAGTCGAGTTGCCCGAACTTTAGACCCGGTGGGCGGGCTGCAGCCACCAAAAGAGGACATTTCGGCCGCGCGCGCTGACTACCAAAAATTGGCGCGAGTTACCTCAACGGCTGAATCCCGATCACGGGTGGTAGCCACCGCAACCAACGCCAGGGACGCAACCACCGCCGCCGCCCGGTCCGCCACCGCCGCTGGGACCGCCGGGAATGCTGCCGGCGCCGCCGCCCGGTCCGCCGCCACCGGTGGGACCACCAGGGATACTGCCGCCCCCGCCGTTCGGTCCGCCACCACCGGTTGCGCCGCCACCGGGAGCGTTCGATGGCGCAGGGGCCGGGGCCACGCTCGACGAGGGAGTCGTAGTCGTCGTTGTTGTGGTGGTCGTCGGCCCACCTTTGTGTCCGCCACCGCAGCCGACAGCTAACACGAGCATGGCCGCACCGCCGAACAGCGCCAGTGTTGTTCGAGCATCAGACCTCATGCGAAATCCCCAATCTCATCGAGTGCATCTCGTGGTACCCGGGACGTGCGAGGGCGAAACGTTTTGAAAGTTTAGTTCCGCCTGGACAACTGGGCATGGATCAACGGAGCGATCCTATCCGCCATGTAAGCATGTCCGGCGTCGTTGGGATGTACACCGTCGGGGCCGATCAAGTCGGGCCTGCCCACGAACCAGCCGTCGCTGATCGGATCGATGAACGTGGCCCCCGCGTCGTGGGCCTGACCGCTGAGGGTGTCGCGGACATACAGCACGTCGAACGGCGGCTCGGCGGTCGGCCACGGCGGGCCGATCACGAGCAACTTCGACGAGGGAGCGATGCGGCGGGCCAGATCAAAGGTGTCGTGCGCCATGCCCGCCAACTGCATCGGGTCCACGCCCTGGTCATTGCGGGAGCCGAAAAACACCACGAGCGCATCGTCGGGGTGGACGGCCCTGTTAGTGAGGTCCTCGAAAACGCTGCCGTGGTCACCGCGAACGACGTAACCCGACCTGCCCTCGGATGCGACGTCGGGCGCGACCTGGACTCCCTCGCGTGCGAGCGTCAGCCAGGTGCGGGTAGTCCAGGCATTCGAGCCCCAGCCGCCTTCATCCGTACCGGTGGTGTAGGAGTCCCCGATCACCGCGACGTGATCAATCGGGGTGCCTCGGGCCACCGTCTGATAGGGCCGCGGCGGGGCGGGACGATGGCTGACCAGTCCGACCACGACAGCAACAGCAATGACGACCGTGGCCAGACGACCCACCGCTGTCTGCACTGTCCACCACCTCGTACCCGTGTGAGCGGCATCGTAGGAGTACACCGACGAATTTCGTCGTCGACGCGCTGTCGTCCCAGTGGACGCCGAGCAGGAGCCGGTCAGCGCTGGCAAAGCCCCCGCTTCGTCGACGGGCGCGGGACCGCCAAGGTCTCGCGCCACAGAAATCGTACTTGATCAGGGTGTGGCGCAGCATGGTTCGCATCGCCAGGCTGTTTCAACCCGCGCGTGCCGAGAGCGGCTTCGGTCGCCCTTCTTGAGTCCCGTCGACCGATTGCAGTTTGCCGCTCGCCACGTGCGCCTTTGGATCGGTCCCGGCATCGGTCAGGCGTCCGACGTCGACCATCTTGCGCATCCACCGGCGAGCGGGTTCCTCAACGAGGTAATACAGCACGATCGCGGCGACAAGGGTGATCGCGAGCAGGCCGACGACAAGCAACTTTCCGCCGTTGCCCTGCAGCGTGAGCTGAAACTGCTCGGCAGCCCATATCCATGACGTGTGCACCAGCTCGTGAACCATGTACAGGCAGAACGAGACTTGCCCGCCGAAGACCATCACCCGGGTGGACAGCAGCGCCGGCAAGCTGCCCGTGCCGAGCGCCAGCGTCATCACCAGCGGCACGAACAGCACGTCAACCAGCCCGCTGGTGTCAGTGACACCGTGCAGCGGGTGCGCGTCGAATAGATAGAGCAGGCCCACGACGCCGGCGATCAGCAGCGCGGAGACGTAACCGGCGCCGCGGCGACCGCGATCCGATGGCTGCAACCTGCTGACGGCGGCAGCGATCAGTGCTCCGGCGGTGAACTGCATGACGATGCGCGGCAGCCAGCTCCAGGGCGTGTAGAACTGGCCGCTCAGCAGCAACAACACGACCGGAGGAAGCGACGCGGCGACCGCCAGCCACATCAGGCTCCGCGCTCTGGTCGCGCGCACCATCCGAAAGATCACCAGCACCAGGACCCCGAACATCAGGTAGGCCAGCCACTCGGCGCTGATCGACCACGCCGGCCCGTCCCAGCTCGAATCGTCGAAGAACGGCTGGAACCACAGCTGGACCAGAAGGAGCTGACGCACGTAGCTGACTGCCGTCAGTCGGCTGATGTCCTGCGATGGCACGTGACCGACGTGCAGCGTGAAGATCACCCACAGCGCGGCCAGGTGCAGGGTGACCAGATAGACCGGCCACACTCTGGCCAGCCGCAGCCAGAGGAAGTGCAGGGTTGCGCGTGTCGACCAGGACCAGCCCATTCGATCGAGGTAGTTCCAGGTCAGCACAAACCCGCTGAGAATGAAGAACAGGTCGACTCCCTGCGCACCGCAATTGAGCACCGGCGCGAGCGCGTCGCGGAACCCGGGCGCCGCATCGCGCAACAACGGGCGGAAATGAAAGAGCACAACCCAGACGGCGGCAATGATGCGAAGTCCTGTGAGGGCCTTGATGTCTCCGCTGCGCACAACATTCTTTCCGTGAGGCCACTGGTGCGTCATTCACCACTGCTGCATCGTCACAAAACGACGGCGATGGCAGGCTATCAGTGCGATGGATCGATAGCGAGTTGCCGACGCGGTGTGGCTGGAAGAGAATACGGCAGCATTGCCGCAGGCAGGCGTTGTATCGACGGCTCACGTCACGCAGCCGCGAACGCACCGAAGTGACATTCACAGCGGGTGTCTGCCCGTCTAGCGTCAGGGCCATGCCATTGTTATACGTCGACCTCATCGAGGGTCGGGCGCCTGGCGGGGTTCGGGCGCTGTTGGACGCCATACATGACGCGGTTGTCGAGGCTTTCGGGGTACCGCCGCGTGATCGCTATCAGGTGGTGCGCACGCACCCGATTCACGAGATTGTCGTCTGGGACACCGGTCTCGGTATCGACCGCTCCTCGCAGCTCGTGGTTTTACACGTGGTGAGCCGGCGTCGTTCACCAGAAATGAAGCAACGGTTTTATCAGCTGGTGGCCGCCAACCTCGCCGCGCGATGCGGACTCGACTCGGCAGATTTGGTCGTATCGATCACCGACAACGACGATGAGGACTGCTTGCGGCGGCGCTCGTTCTCGGCGCCGATGGCGTGCTGGTGGGAGCCAGGTTTTGGGCTTCCCCCGAGGCGCTGGTGTCGCCGCGCGCACACGACCGGGCTGTCGGAGCCAGCGGTGACAACACCTACCGCACGCGGGTCTATGACGTTGTGCGGCGGCTGGATTGGCCACCCGAATACAACGAGCGGACGCTGAGCAACCCGTTCGTCGACGGCTGGCATGACAATGAAGCGGCATTGCTGTCGTCGCTGCCCGATGCGGTGAGCACCTTTGAGGCCGCTGTCGCTGCGGAGGATTTCGATGCCGCCGCCATACTCGTGAGCGAGGTGATCGGTCGCATCGACGGATTCGCCCGGCGGCTGACATCGTCGCCGGCATGGCGGCAGACGCCGACCGAATCCTGAACCGGAAGAACGGCTCCACGCCGGGGTCGGTAAAGGGATGACCAGGCCGACGTCCGAAGCAAGCGCGGGTAGGCCCTGAATAACCTGGACAGTTACGCCAAGCATCTGGTTGGCTCGCACGTATGGCGCGGCTCAAGGTGCCGGACGGTCCCGGCGGTGAGGCCGCAATGATATGGACACTGCGACCGCAACTCGGCGACATGGTTGAGCGGATGATTCGCGGCGCCTACCAGCAGAGCATCCTGCCGCCGGACGAGCGAGAACTGGCCAGGATGCGTATCGCGCAAATCAACGACTGCGTCGCGTGCTCGGACTTTCGCGCACCGTCGGTGCTCGAGGCCGGCGTCGCACCGGAGCTTTATGACAACGTCGCGGCATACGCCACCTACCCCGGCTACACGTCCCGGCAACGCCTTGCCATCGAGTACGCCGAACGTTTCGCGAATGACCATGGATCGATCGACGACGCGTTCTTCAGGCGGTTGCATGATCAGTTCACCGACCCGGAAATCCTCGATCTGACGCTGTGCGTCTCGGTGTTCCTTGGTCTGGGGCGCTCGTTGACAGTGCTCGGCGTCGATCAGTCCTGCGCGATCGACCTCTGAACGCGTGAACAAACTGTCTGAGAGGGCGGTCGAGGAGAGTGGACATCGCATCGGTCGACGAAGTGCTCACGACCACCAGGTCGGTGCGCAAACGCCTTGACCTGACCCGGCCGGTCGGTCGTGACGTGATCCTGGAATGCCTCCGGGTAGCGATGCAGGCGCCAACGGCAAGCAACGCCCAGGACTGGCGGTGGCTGGTAATCACCGATGCCGACAAGCGCGCTGCGATCGCGGAGATCTACGGCAGCATCGGCTCTGAGTATCTGGCTCAGGCCGCGGCGAGCGAGTCCGATCCCCAGACCCGGCGGGTCTACAGCAGCGCGCTGAGCCTGACCGAAACGCTCGCCGAAGTCCCTGTCCACGTCATCCCATGCCTGCAGCGCCGCTTTGATGGCAATGATCTGGTGGTTGCCTCGTCGGCTTGGGCATCGATCATCCCGGCCGGTTGGAGCTTTTTACTTGCGCTTCGGTCCCGCGGTCTTGGATCAGTCTGGACGACAATGCATTTGGCCAAAGAACAAGAGGTAGCCGAACTGCTGGGAATTCCGGACACGGTCACACAGGCTGCACTGTTCCCGGTGGCTTACACGATTGGCACTGACTTCCGGCCGGCCTCGCGGCCGCCCGCGGAGACCGTCACCTTCTGGGACAGCTGGGGAGAAAAATGATGCGGTCCTACACCGTGCGCTTCCACGTCGAGGCACCCCCGAGGAAAGTCTGGCGTGTGCTGCACCCGCCCGCGCCGCCGAACTCGCCCAAGCCGCGGGTCCTTGAGTGGCCGACCGGCAGTATGGAGATCCTCAACGAAGGTGACGAAGCCGGCGAGGGCTTGGTCCGCACCTGCGTCTTCCCCGTGCCCAGTTACCTGCTGTCAGGTGGCAAGGGTCGCTCGTGGGAGACCGTCACCGAGGCGAAGGTCAACAAGCTCTCGCGGTATGTGGCGATCGGCAAACCGCTCTGGTCACGCGCCGAGGGCTACCACGAACTCGAGGAACAGCCCGACGGCACCACTCTGCTGACCTTCCATGAGACGTATCACGCCTTCAATCCGGTGCTGCGTTTCTTCCTCGAACGTCCTGTGCACGCAAAGATTTCTCGCGACAACCTGGACACCTACGAGCACGCGCTCAGCTATGCCGGGTCGGTCAAGCGACTGACCTAGGTTGGTTGTCCCACTGGCAGGCCGCGAGCAGATGGTCGGGGCGCTTCGGTGGGTACTTGAAAATTGTTTCTTAGCAAAGTATTAAGGGCTGCACTCAGTGACCTTAGAGTAGGCGATTAGCGTCTCAAAGTAGTTGGGTCATCGCCGACCCGGGTACAGCAGTAACGGTCTTTGTGAACGGGGACGCGCTAATGAACGATTCGATTAACACGGCAGCGTACTTGGCGCCTCGGCACGCCCGTCTCCCGTTCGACTGCGGTGGCGCCGCGGTGCGGGCGCAGTGTCGTCACCTGGCAACCGTGGTGACCATCACTGGCGCGGTCGACGCCGGCAACGTGAACCAGGTCAGCGAGTACGTCGAGCACTTCATCCTGCCGGACAAGCCATTCGTCGTTGATTTGTCCGGTCTGGATTGCTTTGCCGCACTGAGTGTTCGGCTTCTCTACCGCCTTGATGAACTCTGCAGCGCCGCCGGGCTGGAATGGGCGGTAATCCCCAGCCCAGCGGTAACCCGGGCACTGCTGATTACTTATGAGGACGGCACGTTCCCCACCGTCGGTTCGGTGCATGAGGCGCTGCACTACTTGGCTGATGCCAGCACCGCGCGCCGCCGGCTATTGCTGCCGCTGCTTACCAAAACCGCTTAGTAGCGAAGTTGGGCCAAGGCATGCCTCGCGCAACGTCCGTATGCTTACATTCGTGACGTCGAAGTCAAGCACTATCGCCGCCGCGGCGCTTCTTGCGCTCTGCTGGGGTGGCGCCGCCGGTCTTGCCAGTGCCGATCCGCCTGCGCCGGTCCCCGGGCCGCCGCCCGGACCGGCGTCGGCAGGCCCCAAGACGACGATCGACCACGACGGCGTGTTCAACGTGGGAACCGACATTGTGCCGGGCACCTATACGTCGGCCGGCCCGCTCGGCAACGGCGTGTGTTACTGGAAGCGGGTTGGCGACGACGCTAAGAAGCCGATCGATAACGCCATGAGCAAGAAGCCGCAGGTTGTGAAGATCGACCCGACCGACAAGACGTTCAAAACGGACGGTTGCCAGGCTTGGCAGAAGAACGACGCGGCAATCCCTGATCCAGGCAAGTCACCGGCGGACGCCAGTTTGCCGTTGGGCATCCTCAACAACCTGATCGCCGGTGGCGCACCGCCCCCACCGCCCCCGCCGCCGCAGCCGTGACGTCTTAGTCTCTAGGACCACCTCACAGGTATGGAGACCGTCGAGTACGCCGCCGGCCGGTTGGCGGACGTCGTCGGCACATCCGCACAACCGACAGTTCTGCTGTGGCACGGTCAGCAGTCCAACGCGCGCTCCTCGGTACGCCCGCTCGCTGAGCTGCTGGCCGGCCACGGCTTGGGCGTTGTCGTGCCCGACTGGAATTCTTACGCCGACGACGGCGGGCGCGCCGACCTTCTGCGATCGGTGCAATTCGCCCGTGAGCGGGCTGACGACCCCGACGGTCTGGTGCTCGTCGGCTGGTCGATGGGAGGCCTTGCGGCGGCGGGGCTGACGATCCAGGCGCGACGGCTCGGCATCTGTTTCGCGCACACTGTCTGCCTTGCCGGCGCGTTCATGATGGCCGATCCGATCTTTGGTCAAATTCCGGTAGACCAGTTGCGAGGTAACGCACACCGTTCCCCGTTCACCCTCTTGTACGGCGCAACCGATCGCGTCATCCCGGCCTCGGTGACCCGCGAGTTCGCCGCGGCCCTGCGGCACAACGATTGGCCGGTGGAGGTGGTCGAGTTACCTGCCGACCACGGATCGATCGCAGGCGCGGTCTATGACCCGGTCGCCGGCCGTTACTCGGCTGCCGCCGACCCGGAGACCCTAGCCGTTGCGGCTGATGTCGCGGCTCACATCGCTGATGCCGGCCGACCGGCCCGGTGATCGGGCCAGCCAGTCTCGCAGCTTTGCGTAGACCAGCGGGTGATTGAGCAAGTCGAAGTGGTTCAAGCCGCTCAGCGTCAGTCCATACTCAGCGTCGAAGGGGATGCGCCGCGACCTGCCGCGGCCAGCAGCGCTTTTCGACCGCACGAGGTGATCACCGGCGATCACCCCGAGCAGCGGCGGCGTGACCGTGGAAGCCACGAAGTGGTAGGCGGCATGAGGCAAAAACGGCGCCTCACGGCAACGGTCGCGCAGGAACTCATCCGGATCAGCGTCGCGCCAGTCCTCGTCGAGGCAAGCACCGAAGCGCAGATCCTTGACTCCGTCGCTGCGAGCGTTCAAAAAGGTTGCAACGGCACGGGTCTCGGGTAACCGAGCTAACGCCCACGACGCGATGTTCACGCCTTTTTCCAGATCGGAACCCAGATGCGGCGAGCCAAGGCACACAACACGACTGACGGCATTTGTCCATCCATGCTGTTGCTCGGCGCCATAGTGGCAAGCGCTGCGCGCCACCAGTCCGCCCATCGAGTGACCTACCAGCACGAGCTCGGTGATGGGGACCGGCCACTGGTCGTGTAATAGGTCCAGTATTTCGGCGAGCGTGCGGCCATTTGCCGACACATGCAGCCCGGTGTTGTACCGCAGCAGAACCGGGCTGAATCCCAGATCCTCCTCCAGCCGTTCGCCGTAGCTGCGGCTGTCGTTACCTTCGCGCGGGCGCCGAGACCATGACCGCTCGGTAAGACACCAGCCGTGCAGGAAGACGGCGACGCGGTTGGTGGCCGCTGGAAATGCCGCCGCAAGGCAGTCGGTCGTCAGCGCAACCGGTTTGTCACCGCGGCGAATCACCATCGCGCCGGCAAGCGGATTCTCGTGCTCAGTCAGCTCATCGCCATACAAGCCATTGACCGCGGCGATCGCAGCTGCGACGGAATCGGCGCGTGATTCGAGAGCGTCGTCGGCCTCGTTGCCCCAGATTTCAGCGGCCACCACGCTCGCGGCGCAGGTCGCGCCGCGAATGCCGCGGTCCACGCCGCTGTAGATCGCTTGCGTCAAGCCGTCGTGGATCATCCTGGTCGGTATAGCCGTTGGCCCGATCGAGTCGAATACGCGACTGGCGATCCCGGCGTGCATCCCTCGCACCAAGGTTGTCAGCACCGACGACGCCTCCCCCGCCAGATCGCCGACGGCCCGGATATCACTGCGCTGCATATGGCCCCTCACAAGTTCGGGTGAACGAATGTCACAATGGCCTGACAACTCTCCTGGCTGCCAAACCCCGCAACGGAGCGGGGTCTGAACTGCCGGTTTGTTCACTCAGTATACAAACGTTTACTGTATATGTCGGGCCGTACTGACCGGGCACCACAGACCACTGAATGTGCGCGCAATTCTGATAGGAGCGCTGATGGACTCCACCTTTTCGCTGGAGCTGTCCGAGGAAGTGGTGCAGGTCCGTGACTGGGTGCACGAATTCGCCGACACGGTGATCCGCCCGGCGGCGGCCGAGTGGGACGAGCGGGAAGAAACGCCCTGGCCGATAATCCAGGAGGCTGCCAAGGTCGGTCTCTACACCCCCGACCTGTTCGCCCAGATGGCCGGCGAAGCGAGCGGCCTGGGCATGCCGACGGTCTTCGAAGAAATGTTCTGGGGCGACGCGGGTATCGCGTTGTCCATCATGGCCACCGGCCTTGCCGCGGCCGCACTGGCCGCCAACGGAACCCCGCAGCAGATCGGCGAGTGGCTGCCGCAGATGTTCGGCAGCCCGGGCGATCCACAGCTGGCCGCATTCTGCTCCTCAGAACCCGGTGCCGGCTCTGACGTCGGGGCCGTCCGCACCAGAGCGAGGTACGACGAAGCCGCCGATGAGTGGATCATCAACGGCACCAAGACGTGGGCGACCAACGGTGGAATCGCCAATGTCCACGTGGTGGTGGCATCGGTGGAACCCGAGTTGGGCACTCGAGGGCAGGCGACGTTCATCGTGCCTCCCGGCACGAAGGGCCTTTATCAGGGGCAGAAGTTCAAAAAGCACGGCATCAGGGCGTCGCACACCGCCGAAGTGGTGCTCGACGATGTCCGCATCCCCGGTGAGCTGATCCTCGGCGGCCGAGAGCGTTTCGAGCGCCGGATCGCCAAGATCCGGGAAGGTCATCGCACCTCGGGCCAGGCGGCGATGATGACGTTCGAACGCACTCGTCCCGTAGTGGGTGCGATGGCCCTGGGCATCGCACGCGCTGCCTACGAGTACGCGCTGGAATACTCTGGCCAGCGCGAACAGTTCGGCCGCAAAATCGCCGAATTCCAGGCCATCGCTTTCAAATTGGCCGACATGAAAAGCCGCATCGACGCGTCCCGGTTGCTGGTCTGGCGGGCCAGCTGGATGCAACGAAACGACAAGCCGTTCACCTCAGCCGAGGGTTCGATGGCAAAGTTGTACGCCAGTGAGACCGCGGTGTACGTCACCGACGAGGCGATCCAAATCCTCGGCGGCAACGGCTACACACGCGATTACCCGGTCGAGCGCATGCACCGGGATGCCAAGATCTTCACCATCTTTGAAGGCACCAGCGAGATTCAGCGACTCGTGATCGGTCGGGCGCTGACCGGCCTGACCATTCGGTGAGGTATGCCGCTCAGTGAGCTGCGTTCGCCTCTTCGCCGGCGCCGTTCAGGGCCAGCGCTTCATCCCAGCCGTTGACATGCTCCTCGACCGGCGGCGGCGACGGCTCGAATTCGCCTTCGTCTAGGCCTGCCACCGCCCGGATCGCGGCAATCAGCTGGTGAACCAGCGGCGTCTCCTGGTCGTTGGGCGTCGCCCCGGCTTCGAGCTCGTCGGGCAGGTCGGGTCGAAGCCCCACGCCGTTGGCCGCCTCCTGCGCCGACAGCTTGGCATGGGTGCGGGCGTTGTAGAGCTGTTGTCCGAGAGTCGATCCGGGGGCATCCGCCGCGCGCTCCATCAGATCGTCGTAGCGTCGCCGGACGTCGCTGAGCGCCATCATGACCGTGGGAGTCGATCTGCCGTGGCTTGCGGCTTCGGTCAACGCTGCGCGAAGCTTCCGCATACCGGAGAGAACGATCTCGGCCCGCTTCTGGAACTTTTTGTCCTCAGGAAAAGGCAGCGAATCGATAGCGGCCCGATACATGTGCATCGCCGCCTCGGCGAGATTCACAATGGTTTCCGCTTCACCTTCGTGTTGATCGAATTCGCCCATGGCCCCTCAATTCTGTGGTGGTGTCCAGCTCTGGTCGTGACGGCCTGTCACCTACTTCCGTCGCGACGGCTGCATGGAAGAGGGTATTGGTAACAGCGTCGACCCACAAACGATAGTGCGCCCGCAATTGCTTGGCAGCGCTGCCTCCATGAGTGCCAAGCGAGGGCTGTTGCCCGAACCCGGATCGAGCGCGCCTCGTCCGTGTAACACTGCGGTAATGGTTTTTTCTATTGCCCGTCCCAAGCTGGAAGGCAACGTCGCGGTCGGCGACGATCGTCAGCTGGGATTCGCCGAATTCGGTGACCCGCAGGGGCGCGCCATCTTCTGGCTGCACGGCACCCCCGGTGCGCGACGGCAGATCCCGGCCGAGGCCCGGGTCTACGCCGAGGAGAACCACATCCGGCTGATCGGTATTGACCGGCCCGGGATCGGGTCTTCGACGCCCTACCAGTACGACAACGCCGTAGCGTTCGCCGATGACCTGCGGACCGTGGCGGACACCCTGGGCATCGACAAGATGGCAGTCATCGGCCTGTCCGGTGGTGGGCCATACACGCTGGGATGCGCGGCGGCGATGCCCGATCGCATTGTCGCGGTCGGGGTGCTGGGCGGCGTGGCGCCCACCGTCGGCGCGGACGCAATCGGCGGCGGAGTGATGGCGCTCGGTTCAGTGGTGGCGCCGCTGCTCTCCGTTGCCGGATTTCCGATCCGGTGGGCGGCGGTCGGGCTGATCAGGCTGATCCGGCCGGTTGCTGAGCCCGCGTTGTACCTCTTCGCGCGGGTATCCCCCGAAGGCGATCGGCGTCTGCTCGTGCGGCCCGAATTCAAGGCGATGTTCCTCGACGATCTGCTCAACGGCGCCCGCAAGCAGATGGCGGCGCCGTTCGCCGACGTCATCGTCTTCGCCCGGGACTGGGGATTTCGGCTCGAGGAGGTCAAGATTCCGGTCCGCTGGTGGCACGGCGACCGGGACCACATCGTCCCGTTCGCCCATGGGCAGCATGTCGTCAGCAGGCTGCCCGACGCCGAGCTCCACACGCTGTCCGGCGAGAGCCATCTCGCTGGGCTGGGCTTTGCCGAGGAAATCCTGCACACCATGACCGAGCTCTGGGACAGCATCGAAAAGAACTGATTTGTCTTCGAGCGCGCTCCGCCGTCGCGCGCCGTGTGATACATGGTGCGGGTGCCCGGAAAATCGCCACTCACCGCCGACCAGCGCAACTCGTTCATCGCAGCGCTGCTGGGCTGGACGATGGACGCCTTCGATTACTTCCTCGTGGTGCTGGTCTATGCCGATATCGCGAAGACCTTCCACCACACCAGAACCGAAGTCGCCTTCCTGACCACAGCCACCCTGGTCATGCGCCCGGTCGGCGCATTGCTGTTCGGGCTGTGGGCCGACCGGGTGGGCCGGCGGCTACCGCTGATGGTCGATGTGGCGTTTTATTCTCTGGTCGGCTTTTTGTGCGCGTTCGCCCCCAATTTCACCGTGCTGGTCATCCTGCGACTGCTGTACGGCATTGGCATGGGCGGCGAATGGGGGCTAGGTGCGGCGCTTGCGATGGAGAAGGTTCCCGTCGAGCGGCGCGGGTTCTTTTCCGGCCTGCTGCAAGAGGGCTATGCCTTCGGGTATCTGCTGGCAACCTTGGTGTCGCTGCTGCTGATGAACTGGCTGGGGTTGTCCTGGCGTTGGCTGTTCGGGCTGAGCATCATCCCGGCCCTGATCAGTCTGATCATTCGCTACCGGGTAAAGGAATCCGAGGTCTGGGAGGCCGAACAGCATCGAATGCGGTTGACCCACACCAGAATCCGCGATGTGCTACGCGACGCCGCGGTCATCCGCCGGTTCATCTATCTGGTGTTGCTGATGACCGCCTTCAATTGGATGAGCCACGGCACCCAGGACGTGTACCCGACGTTTCTGTCGGCGACCCACAACGGTGGCGCCGGGCTGTCGGGTGCGACGGCCAAGTGGATCGTGGTGACCTACAACGTCGGCGCCATCGTCGGGGGGTTGATCTTCGGCACACTTTCCCAGCGGTTCGGCCGCCGTCACACCGTGGTGTTCTGTGCGGTGCTGGCGCTACCGATCGTGCCGCTGTTCGCCTTCTCGCACACCGCTGCGATGCTTTGCCTCGGCTCGTTTTTGATGCAGTTCGCCGTACAAGGCGCGTGGGGCGTCATTCCGGCGCACCTGACCGAGATGTCGCCGGACGCCGTCCGCGGCTTCTACCCGGGCGTCACCTATCAGCTGGGCAACCTGCTGGCGGCGTTCAACCTGCCCATTCAAGAACGACTGGCCGCAGCCCACGGTTATCCCTTCGCCCTGGCAGCGACGATTGGGCCGGTTCTGATCGCCGTCGCCGTTTTGACGGCGATCGGCAAGGACGCCACCGGAATCCGGTTCGGCACCAAGTTCCGGTCGCCTTAACTGTGTTGCGCGGCTCCGCTGAGCGCTTGACGCAGCAGATGCATCGCCACCGTCGTCGATCGCTCCCGGATGTCGGTGCGGCCGCCGGGCAGTAGCAGCGTTCGGGTTGAGGACCCCCCGTCGGCCAGCGCGACGGTGAAGCAGACGGTGCCCACCGGCTTGTCGGGTGTTCCCCCGTCGGGACCGGCGACCCCGGTGATGGCCACCGCGGTATCGGCGGCGAAGCGGCGTAACGCACCGGCGGCCATCGCCTCGGCTACCGGCTCGGACACCGCGCCGTGCGCATCAATCTGTGCCGAATCCACGTCGAGCAACTCGGTTTTCGCATCATTGGCGTAGGCCACCAACCCACCGGCGAGGTAGGCCGACGAACCGGGCCGCTCCGTGAGCCGTGCCGCCAGCAGTCCGCCGGTGCATGACTCCGCCGTCGCGATCCGGCGCCCGGTCAGCAGCTTCGCCACCTGGTCGTCCACCTGGGCGCCGTCTTCGGAGAAAATGTGCCGGCCATGTCGGTCCCGCAGCAATTGGACCAGTTGGCTGTATACGTCGGCGGCATCCGGCTCATAGCGGGTGACCATCTCGATCTCCCCGCGCCGCAGACACGTGGTGATCTCCAAGGAGGGGAAATCAGGCACCCGCTGCTCGGCGTCGCGCAAGGTCTCGGCCAGGCCGGACTCCGGCAACCCGAACATCCGGATGGTGTCCTGACGGTAGATCGTCCGGCCCGCGATGGCCTCCTGGACCGCGGGCAGCTGCACAGCCGTCCGCCACATCGGCTGCAGTTCGCGGGGCGGACCCGGTAGCACCACAACCGTCGGCTTGCCGGGAACGACAACGCCAGGCGCGGTCCCCACCGGATCCATCACCAGCGCCCCGACCGGCACCATGGCTTGCTTGCGGTTGGCGGCGCGCACCGCCTCGAAATCGCCGGCCCCGATGCGTGCCATCAAGTTCTTCAAGATCGCCGCGATCTTGTTTTCCAGGTCGGCGTCCAGCACCAATTCGCGTCCGCAATACCGCGCCACGGTGGCAACGGTCATGTCATCGGCGGTCGGTCCCAGCCCGCCGCTGATCACGATCAGGTCCACACCCTGGTCCGCCATGAAGCGCAGCTGCGCTTCGATGTCGGCTGCGCGGTCACCGCAGATGGTGATGTGGGCGAGTTCGACTCCCAGCTCGAGAAGGCGGTCGGCGAGCCATGGACCATTGCGGTCGGCAACCCGACCGGTCAGAACCTCGGTTCCGGTGACCACAATGCCCGCGCGTGCACTCACCGCTATGACATTAGGCGGGTTGCAAAATGGATCGGTGTTCGCGTTGCGAGGTCGCTGTCAGGGATCGCCGGGCCGGGCGGAAAGGTGACGCTCCACTGACTCGGTTTTGCTGGTCATAGCGTCGGTGGCGCCTGAGCGCCAGTCCGCCTTGATTACCACGCTGACCCGTGCGGCACGGGCCGCCACAGCCTCGACGGCGCGTTGCACGACGGCCATCACTTCGGCCCAGCTGTCGCCCTCTATCACGGTGAACATCGAGTCGGTCTTGTTCGGTAGCCCGGACTCCCGGACCACCTTGACTGCTTCGGCGACGATTTCACCGACGCCTTCGCCGACTCCCAGCGGTGTAACCGAGAAGGCGACCAGTACGGACACATCACGACCCTACTCGCGGCGCATGGCAGCATCGGGCCATGCGGGTTCTGGTGCAAAGGGTCTCGTCGGCAACGGTGTCAGTGGACCGCCAAGCCGTCGGCTCGATTCGGCCCGAGGGCCAGGGCCTGCTGGCGTTCGTCGGGGTGACGCACGGTGACGATATCGACAAAGCCCGACGGCTCGCCGAAAAGCTTTGGCAGCTGAGAATTCTCGACGACGATCAGTCTGCGTCCGATGTCAGCGCGCCGATCATGGTGGTCAGTCAGTTCACGCTGTATGCCGACACCGCCAAGGGACGACGACCGTCGTGGAACGCCGCCGCGCCGGGCGCAGTCGCCGAGCCGCTGGTAGCCGCGTTTGTGCAAGCGTTGCGCCAACTGGGTGCCCACGTGGAAACCGGCGTCTTCGGCGCCGACATGCAGGTCGAACTGGTCAATGACGGCCCGGTGACCGTACTGCTGGAGCTGTGAGAGCTACGTTGTGGTAGCTGAGGGAGGTTCGATGAGCGCATCGCGGGACAAATGGGCCGTGGCCCGCACCGACGACGACAACTGGGACATCGTCAGCAGCGTTGGATACACCGCGCTGCTGGTCGCGGCATGGCGCGCCTTACACGCCGTGAGTTCAGAGCCGCTGGCGCGAGACGACTACGCCAAGCAATTCATCACTGCCTCCGCCGACCCGTATTTGATCGGCGTGCTCGCCGATCCGCTCGGCTCTGAGGGTGCGACGGTCTTCCCGCGGCTGTACGGGGTGCAGACCCGGTTTTTCGACGACTTCTTCTCCTCCGCCACCGAGCGGGGCATACGCCAGGCAGTCATCGTCGCAGCCGGGTTGGATTCGCGGGCCTACCGGCTGAACTGGCCAAGTGGCACAACAGTATTCGAGGTGGACCAGCCGAAAGTTCTTGAGTTCAAGGTACGGGTGCTCGCCGAACACGCAGCCCAACCCGCCGCTCACCGCCAAGACGTCGCGGCGGATCTACGCGACGACTGGTCAATACCGTTGCGAGCTGCGGGGTTTGACACGCAACTCCCCACCGCCTGGTCGGTGGAGGGAATTCTGCCTTATTTGACCGGCGACGCCCAGGACAACCTGTTCACCCGGATCACCGAACTGTCGGCACCAGGCAGCAGGCTCGGGATCGGCGCCCTGGGCTCGTGTCTTGACCAGGACCGGCTGGCTGCCCTGGAAGAAACCTATCCCGGCCTCAACCTGTCGGGTGACGTGAACTTCTCCACGCTGACCTACGACGACGCGCAGAAAACCAAACCCGCACAATGGCTTGCCGAACACGGCTGGGCCGTTGAACCCGTCCGCACCAACCCGGAATTGCAGCACGACTATGGCCGGACTCCGCCTGAGATTGACCGGCAAGTCGATCAGATCATGCACTCGGAATACATCACCGCGACCCGCTAATCCGCCACCACGTAAGCGGTGCCCCGGCCGACACGTTGCCACAGGGCGCCGCCGGCGGCGGTCACCCCCGCCTGTATCAGCTCGCGTTTGAGGATTTTCCTGGTCGCTGTGTGCGGAAGCCCGCTGTTGATCCGCACGAACCGCGGCCATGCCTTTGGTGACAGGTCAGCTTGAGTGGCCAGGAATTTCTCGAATTCGACCGGCGTCAACGACTGGCCGACGTTGAGCACGACGGCAGCCATCACCTGGTCGCCGACTTCGTCATCCGGGATCCCATACACCGCGACCTGGTTGATCGGTGCCAGTCGCTGCAGAATGCGCTCGATGGGCGCCGCCGCCAAGTTCTCGCCATCGACCCGCAGCCAATCCGCGGTGCGACCGGCCAGATAGATCCAGCCGTCGGTGTCCTGATACGCCAGGTCACCGGACCAGTACATGCCGTGGCGTATCCGCTCGCTGGTGGCCGTCGGGTCGTTGTAATAACCGGAGAACGGGCCGGCGCCTTGGGTGTTCACCAGCTCCCCGACCGCGTCATCGAAGTTCGCCAGGGCGCCGTTCGGGCCGAAAACCGCTGGGGCGCATTCGGTAACGGTGTCCGCGTGGTACACAGCCACGCCGGGATATCCCTTGCCGATGGACCCGGCGGGAGTACCGTCTTCGCGAGTGATGATCACCGCGAACTCACTGGATCCGAAGCTGTCGACGACCCGGCAGCCGAATCGCCGCGCGAACTCGTCGATGTCGCGATCGGTTGCCTCGTTGCCGAACGCCACCCGCAACGTGTTGTCCGCGTCGTCGTCGCGCTCCGGGCTGGCTAACACCAAGGCCAGCGGCTTGCCGACGTAATTCATATAGGTGACGCTGTGGCGGCGGATGTCGGCCAGAAATCTCGACGTCGAGAATTGGGCGGGAACCATCGTCGCGCCGCTGCCGATGGCCACCGCCCAGCCGGCGGCCACGCCGTTGGAGTGAAACAGTGGCATCGACAGATAGCACACATCGGCTGCCGTGATGTCGAACTGCCCGATCAGGCTGGCGCCGCAGAGGATCGCCATCACGTGGACGAACCGAACCGCCTTCGGGTCGCCGCTGGTTCCCGACGTGAAGATCATCATCAGGGTGTCGGTCGGTCCGACCTCGCGGTACGGCGCCAGTGGCGGCGCGGCCGCGACCGCGTCGAGGTATGGCTGCGACGTCACATCGAGCACCGTGACGCCGCGAAGATCCAGGCCGTCGAGCAGCGGTAGGTGGGTGGAATCAACAAGCAGGAGTTGACAATCCGCACGCCCGATGTCGGCCAGCAGTCCGGTGCCGCGCCGGGTGGTGTTGATCCCGCACAACACGTAACCGCCCAACGCGGCCCCCGCCATCGAGCGCAGCATGGCCGGCGAGTTGGCAAGCAAGGCGCCGACGTGCAGCGGACGAGTGGTATCGGCAAGTCTGATCAACATCGATGCTTCCGCCGCGGCTTCGGCGAGGTGTTCGCGCCAGGTCCAGGTCTGATCGCCGTGGGCGACGGCGGGGGTGTCGTCGTGCATGCGGGCGCGCAGCAACTGTTGAACGGTCTCATACATCGGTTGGCTCCGGCCGATACCGCAACAGGGTGATACCGGTATCGGGAATGTCGCAAAACACCGGGCTCACGCGCATTCCTATCCGGACATCGGCGGGCTCCACGTCCACCAGCTCGGTGCTGAACCGGGGTCCGGCGTCCCACTGCACCACCGCGAGAATCTGGGGCACCGCATCTGCCCATGGTGGGCCGGTAGGTCGGCGTGCCACGGTGAAGGTGTAAACCGATCCGGCCCCGTCGATTTCGCGCCACTGCAGGTCGTCGGCCAGTGTGCCCGGCGCCAGCGTGCGCGGATAGAACACGTACTGTCCCAGCGATGGCGAATACTGCACCAGAATCCGGTGTTCGCTGAGTGCCTGCCAAAACGGCTTCGAGACGGGCGTGGCTTCGGGAAGTGGTGCGGGTTCGGTCATCTCAGTCGCCGCCCATAACCAGCGCGACCTGTTCACTCATGATGCCGCCTGTGCCGCTCACGAATGCTTGATTGCAGTCGGCGACCTGCGCCCGGCCTGCCCTGCCCATCACCTGGCGCGCGGCGTCGACGACATGATGCATGCCACCGGCCATGCCCGCCTGCCCGAACGACAACTGCCCGCCCGCCGTGTTGAGCGGAAAGTCGCCGCCGAAGGTGAGGTCATGCCGGTTGACCCATGCCATGCCTTGGCCTTTGCCGCAAAATCCGGCGTCCTCGAGGGTCATCAACACGGTGATGGTGTAGCAGTCGTACAGCGAGGCCACATCGACGGCAGAAGGAGTCAGGCCCGCCATCGCGAAGGCCCGCTCGGCCGCCCGGGATATCGGCGTCGTCATCAAGTCCTCGGCGTATGTTGCTGTCTTGAAGGCGATGTGCTCGCCGAATCCCTTGATCCACACTGGTCGGTGGCGCGCGCGGCCTGCCACCTCTGCGTTGGCGACCAGAACGCCTGCACCCCCCTGCACCCGCATCACCGTTTCAAGCATGTGGATCGGATCGGCGATCATCGGGCTGGTCAGCACGTCGTCCACGGTTATGGGCTTGCCGTGGAACACTGCGCCGGGATGCGCGCACGCATTCGTACGCTGGTCCACCGCGATCTTCGCCAGAGCTGTTGGGTCGTAACCGAAAAGAGCGGCATACCGCTGCGCGATCTGGGCGTACGGTCCGTTCTGGCCGACGTTGCCGTACGGGATCTCGAACTCGGCCTGCGGCGACCCATACTTGTTGCTCGACGCGCCGTGCCACCCGGGCTGCGACGGTGGATGGCGGGTGGACTTCGGCAACACCGCGGATCCGGGCACGACCGCGAGCACCGCGTCGCACAGCCCGAGTTCGACGGCGACCGCGGCCCGCCACACCATACCGGCGGACGTGGCACCACCCAGGTCGACGCGTTCTCCGAAATCCACCGGTAGGCCGAGATATTCAGACAGCGTGGCCGGGGCGAACATCTCGGATTCGGCCAGGCCGTGGCACAGCAGGCCGTTGACCGCCGCGGCATCCACACCGGCGTCGTCGAGGACCATCTTGGCCAGCAGCGCGTACTGGTCGAGGGTGAACGACGGCGGGCGGGTCTGCTTGCGCTCGGCGGGCAGTTCTGCGATACCGACGATCGCCGCCTCGCCCCGCAGGCCCGTCACGACCGATCTCCGCGGCGCGGCAGCGCGACCGTGGCGGTCCCGGGCATCAGCACCGTGTCATCGCGTCGCCCGGTGATGTCCAAGTCGACCAGACCGACGTTGTCGGCCAACCGCTTTCCGGTCACCGATCCACCAAAACTCAGCTCCTCACCGGTAAAGGCGATCGCCCGGTTCTGCACGGCGTACTCGACCAACCGGCCGCGCCCGCCGATCCAGTCGGTGACGGCACGGGCCAGCAACGCGGCCTGCAGCGGGCCCTGCACAATGACGTCGTCATAACCCTCGACCGTTCGTGCCCAGTCTTTGTCGTAGTGGATGCGGTGACCGTTGTATGTCGCAGCGCTGAAGAAGAACAACTGCCTTTCGTCGACCGTCACTGTCAGCGTCGGCAACGCGTCGCCCGGGTGGACGTCCTCGTAGAAGACCTGCTCGCGGCTCAAGGCACTCCCTTAGGGTCGGGCGATCATCGATGTTGTTGCTTTGGCGACTAATTCACGCCGCTGATTGCGGTACACCGTTTGCCAGGTGACCAACACGAATCGGCCCGAGCGGCCGTGCTTTTCGACGATCGACTCGATTGTGCGGACCATCTCGATCTCATCGCGGTGGTACGCCGGACCGAAGAACGACGTGCTCTCACCGCCGGCCATACGCCGGGCCGCGCGCGGAAACGCCAGGCTGCCCGAGGCCGCTCCGGAAGAACCGTCCGGCCGTAACCCGTCCAGCGCGGTGACTCCCAGAATGGCGTACTGCAGGTAGAGCGGTGGGCAGATGATGTCGCGAAAGCCTTGGGCGCGAGCGTATTCAGGTTCGAACCACAGTGGATTGTGGTCGCCGACCGCCGCAGCCCAGCGTTGCCAATCACGCCGGTTGACTTCACCCGTCGCGGTGGCAGCCACCGTGCCCACTCGCGACGCCGACTCGGCGTCGATCAGACTCTGCTCGTTCACGCCTCCTCCTCCAGCCAGGTCGCGGCCACGTCCGCGCCGCCACCCAACGTGGACAACACCCGTGCCCGCTCGGAGAACAAATGCAGGTCGGCCTCGACCACATAGCCCATGCCGCCGTGCAACTGGTGCGCATCGAGCGTGATCAGTTTCGCCGCGGTCGCCGCATGCATCCGGGCAATCGCGGTCTGACGGGTGGCAGTGTGGCCCTTCCCGATCCAGAAGACCGCCGAATGGGCGGCGAGCCGCGCCGCGGCCAGCGCGATATGCATATTCGCCACCAGATGCTGTGCGGCCTGAAAGGACGCGATCGGCCGGCCGAACTGCTTGCGCGCCATCGTGTAATCGACCGTGCGCTGCAGCACAGCCTCGCCGACACCGACGAGATCCAGCGACAGCAACGCCACCGCGGCGTTGGCCAACCGGCGCAGGTCCTGTTCGGCCAGGTCCGCACCGTCGGTACCGTCCAGCACCGCCGCCGGATCAATAACCTCCACATCGTCGAATCCGATCCGGAAGGTGCGGTGCCCGCCCATTAACCGCAGCGGTTCGATCCACAGGCCCGCTGCGGCCAACGGCACGACGAACGCCATGACCCGCTCCCCCGACGCGGTTGCCGACACGACGAGGTGATCGGCCAGGTCGGCGTCCGCGACGAAATCGACCGCGCCGCTGAGTCGCCAGCCGCCCCAAGCCTCCGACCGCACTCGCAGTGTCGGTGTGGTCACTGCGGCGTTACGTGGGCTCCACAAACATGTTGTGGCACTTATATTTCCGTCGGCCAGCGCGGGCAGCCACGCCGCATGCTGAGCGGGTCCGCCGAGCAGCTGGATGGCCAGAGCGGCCTGCACCGTGCCGTGCACGATCGTCGGGCACAGGCCGCGGCCCGCCTCGAGGCAGAAGATGCCGAGGTCGGATAGCGCGCCACCGGCGCCGCCGTACTCCTGCGGAAGCAACAGGCCGAATACGCCGGCGTCCGCCAACGATTTCCACAGCCGGGTGGGCATCGACCGTGGGTCCGCGTCGCGGAGTTGGCGGACCAGGCTTATCGGGCACTCGGCGGCGAACAGCGCGGAGAGCATCGACGCCAGATCTCGCTCGTCCTGATCGGGTAGCAGTTTCACGATGTCGTCACCATCAGCGTCCGTAGGACGGCATGCCGTGGCCACGCTGCGCGATCACGTCGCGAAGGACTTCGTTGGTGCCGCCACCGAAGCGCATCAGCGGCGACACCCGGTAGAGCCGCTCGAATTTCCCGTCCTCGGGCGCGCCCGGACTGCGGTACGCCAACAGGCCGTCGGGGCCGAGCAGGTCGATGGCCAAATCGGCGATCCGCTGGCGTAATTCGCTGCTGAACACTTTCTCGACGCTGACCTCCACGGTAGGGATCACTCCGCTGTCCAGCAGCGAGGCCGCCTGATACCCCATCAGCATGGCTGCCTCGACATCAGCTTCCGCTTGGGCGAGACGGCGGCGGAAGCCGGCGATCTGCACCGAACCGTCGCGTCGCGGCCGGCCGGCCAGCTCGGTCAGTTCGTCGAGTGCGCGGCGCAGATCTCCCGCATTGGTCAGCGCGCCTCGCTCGAGATCCAGCGCGCCGGTGATGTAGGTCCAGCCTCGATTGAGTTCCCCGATCAAGTTGCCGACGGGCACGCGTACCGCGTCGAAGAACACTTCGTTGGTGCGATACCCCGACCATGCGTAGAGCGGACGAATTTCTATGCCGGGCAGATTGATCGGAACCATGATCACCGAGATGCCGCGGTGTCGGGCCGCGCTGGGATCGGTTCGCACACAGAGCCATTCATGCGTGGCACGGTTTGCGACGCTGTTCCAGATCTTGGATCCGGTGATGACCCACTCGTCGCCGTCTTGCACCGCCCGGGTGCGCAGACTGGCCAGATCGGTGCCCGCTTCGGGTTCGGAGTAGCCGACCGCGCAGATCAGCTCGCCGCGAGCGATCGGCGGAAGGAACTCGAGCTTGTTCTGTTCGGTGCCGTGCCGCATGATCATCGGCGCGACCGATGTCACCGTGAGGTCCGGGCCCGGGACGCCCCAATACTCGAACTCACGCATCAGCAGGTGCTGATAGACGGCGCCAAGTCCCAGACCGCCGTACTCCGACGGCCAGTTCAGCCCGAACCAGCCCCGCTCGCCGATCGTGCGCCGGAATGCCGCGACTTCGCCGCCTGGGAACTCCTGGCCGTGCTCAGCCAGCTCCGATTTCAGCGCCGGCGTGACGTTCTCTTGCAGAAAACCACGCACCTCTGTCAACCAGGCGTTCTGCGCAGCGTCCAGTTCGAAATCCACCATCCACTTCCTAGCGGGTCGTACCCACTTGCGCGCGGAGTTTCGAAAAGGAACTTAAAGTCATACGGCGTGGGCATCCACGATCCGCAGCGGGCGCCGGACGCGGTCGCGGAGATCGCCGCCGGTTCAGCAGGTCCCGAAGTAGGCGCGTTCTTCGACCTCGACGGCACGTTGGTTGCCGGCTTTACTGCGACCGCGCATGCGGGCGACCGGATCCGGCGACGGCAGGCCGGAATCGCGGAAGTTCTCGGTGTCGCCGAGGCCATGATGCGATATCGGTTCGGCCGCATGGAGTTCGAGCGCCTCGTTGTGCGTGGCGGGGGTTATTTGCGTGGCGAATCGCTGGCGGACCTGGAGGGTATCGGGGAACGGCTGTTCGTCGACCGCATCGCCGCGCGCGTGTTTCCGGCCATGCGGGCAATCGTGCAAGCGCATCAGGCGCGTGGCCATACCGTCGCGCTGTGCTCCTCGGCCCTGACCATCCACGCCCAGCCGGTGGCCCGCTTCCTCGGCGTCACGCACGTGCTGTGCAACCGCTTCACGCTCGATGATCGCGGCACACTGACCGGGGATATCGTCAGGCCCATCATCTGGGGACCGAGCAAGGCCACTGCTGTACAACGCTTTTGCGCCGACCACAGCGTCGCGCTGCGGGACAGTTACTTCTACGCCGACGGCGACGAGGACGCGGCGCTGATGGCGCTGGTGGGGCAACCCCGACCGGTCAACCCTCGACCGCGGCTTGCGGCGGTGTCCGCCGAGCGGGGTTGGCCGGTGCTCCGGGTGACCGCCTCGGGTGGCCGGACGCGGGTCAGGTCGTTGCGCCTGCGGGCCGGTTTCGGCGGGCAGCGCTGACCCGGTGCCGCCGGCGACTAGAACTTGTGCGGAACATCGTTGACGAGTCCGCCGTCCATGACGAACTCGGCGCCCGTGGCGTAGGAGGATTCGTCGCTGGCCAGGAACACCACGAAGGTGGCGACCTCTTCGGAGACCCCGGGGCGGCCGAGCGGGACGGTGACCATGTCGTCGGGGAAGTGCTTGGTCATCGGGGTGCGGATGAAGCCGGGGTGGATGGAGTTGACCCGGATGTTGTGCGGCGCCAACTCGAGGGCGGCTGATTTGGACAGGCCGCGCACCGCCCACTTGGAGGCGACATACGGGTGCACCATGATGGCGCCGCGCAGGCCCTCGATCGACGAGACGTTGATGATGGAGCCGCTGCCCGCGGCCTTCATCGGCTCGACCGCGGCCTGGATGCCGTGGAATGTGCCGGTCAGGTTGACGTCGATGACCTTTTGCCACTTCGCCACGTTGAACTTGCCCAGCTGCCCCAGGGCCACGATGCCGGCGTTGTTGACCAACACGTTGAGCCTGCCGAAGTCGTTGACCGCGGTGGACACCGCGGCGTCCCAGTCGTCGGGCTGGGTGACGTCGAGGTGGACATAGCGGGCGGCCTCACCGATCTCGTCGGCAAGTGCCTTGCCTTCATCGTCGAGAATGTCGCCGATTACCACCTTGGCGCCCTCACCGACCAGTGCTTTGGCATGAGCAGCGCCCATCCCTCGAGCGCCGCCGCTGATCAATGCAACTTTTCCGTCAACGCGTCCCATGACGCGTCACGCTACCGCAGCCGGTCATGGCATTAGAACTTGTTCCACCTCGGGGCGGTGCGCGCGTGGAAACAATAGAGCAATGAGCGTCGCAACCTCGTTACTCACCGCGTGCAGCGGGTTTCTGTTCGCGGTGTTGTGGATGGATCTCATCTTCGATGCCCAGGTTCTTGCCGGCCGGAATGGCGACTTGCCCGAATCCGTGCTGGCCTCCATCGCGGGCTACTACCGCCGCGCGGTTACCGGATCCCGACCGATGAGCCGTCTCATCGCCGTCGTCATGATGGCGCTGCTGACAGCGTTGGGGTTCCATGTGGTCCGCGGTCACGACCCTGGCTGGCTGGTGGTGATGTCGGCCCTGCTCGCGGGTGCGCCGATTCTGCTGGCCTTAACACGTACGGTCCCCCACGCGGTCCGACTCGGCAATCGTGGCGGCACCCCGACCGACCAGACCGCGCTGGCGCGGTCCATCTGGCGCGATCACCTGGTGTGCGCCGGGTGCATGCTGGCCTTCCTGGTGCTGTGGGTGACCCAAAACGAGATGGCCTAATCAGGCCCGGGGGTCACAGCGCAAGAAATCCGTACTAAACTAGAACACGTTCCAGTTCGCCTACGCCGCGGTAAGCAACCACGTAAGGATCTCCCCATGCACACTCCCATCTGCGACGAACTCGGCATCGAGTTTCCGATCTTCGCGTTCACGCACTGCCGCGATGTCGTCGTGGCGGTCAGCAAGGCCGGTGGTTTCGGCGTGCTGGGGGCGGTTGGGTTCACTCCCGAACAGCTTGAGATCGAGCTCAAGTGGATCGACGAGAACATCGGCGACCATCCTTACGGTGTCGACATCGTGATCCCGAACAAGTACGAGGGCATGGACTCACACCTGTCCGCCGAAGACCTGGCTGAATCGCTGCGCAAGATGGTGCCGCAGGATCACCTCGACTTCGGCAAGAAGATTCTCGCCGACCACGGCGTGCCGGTCGAGGACAGCGACGCCGACAGCCTGCAGTTGCTGGGCTGGACCGAGGCGACCGCCACCCCGCAGGTCGAGGTGGCGCTCACGCACCCCAAAGTGAAGATGATCGCCAACGCGCTCGGCACCCCGCCGCCGGAGATGATCAAGCACATCCATGACGCCGGGCTGAAGGTTGCTGCGCTGTGCGGCTCCCCCTCGCAGGCCCGCAAGCACGCCGACGCCGGCGTCGACATCATCATCGCTCAGGGCGGTGAGGCCGGCGGGCACTGTGGCGAGGTGGGCTCAATTGTGTTGTGGCCGCAGGTCGTCAAGGAGGTCGCACCGGTGCCGGTGCTGGCGGCCGGTGGCATCGGCAGCGGTCAGCAGATCGCCGCGGCCCTGGCGCTGGGTGCCCAAGGGGCATGGACCGGCTCGCAGTGGCTTATGGTTGAGGAATCCTCGAACACGCCGGTGCAGCAGCAGGCGTACGTCAAGGCGGGCAGCCGCGACACCGTCCGCAGTCGTTCGTTCACCGGTAAGCCGGCCCGGATGCTGCGCAACGACTGGACCGAAGCCTGGGAGGCGCCGGACAACCCGAAGCCGCTCGGAATGCCGTTGCAGTACATGGTCTCCGGCATGGCGGTGCGCGCCACCAACAGATATCCGAATGAATCCGTCGATGTCGCGTTCAACCCGGTTGGTCAGGTTGTCGGGCAGTTCACCAAAGTGGAGAAGACGGGCGTGGTGATCGAACGCTGGGTGCAGGAGTACCTGGAAGCCACGAACAGGCTCGACGAGCTCAACGCCGCGGCCGCCGTCTGAGCCTCTGGACTAGTCGTCCTCGGCGTCGTTGCCGGTGAAGACCTCTTTGGCTCTGTCGACGGCGTAGGTGGCAATGTCCAGCGAATTGTGCACGATGTCGCCGGTGCCGCCGGCGATGTCACCTTTGATGATGTGACCGGCGTTCTCGACGATGTCCGCCGATCTCTCGACGGCGTTCGTCACGATGTCTCGGGCGGCGTCGATTGCGTCTTTCGGCCTGAAGGCCATCGCAGTCTTCCCCTCTGTTGGTGAAGCGTTAGTGGGTGACACTCGTGTCGGACGGGAAACCTCCGCCGGCGCCATTCGGCGCCCCGCCGCCGGTCAGCTGCCCGATCTGCCAGCCGTGCTCGGTGCACAGCATCGGCTGCCCGTCCGGCGACTGGGCCGACGACCCGCGCGGGTTGTCGCACTTGGCACCGACCTGCTGAACCCCGTTGAGCGGGTAGGTGATCACCCAGTACCCCGACTGCGCGGCCGGGAACTGGTTGATGATGAAGTGACACGCCTCGGCCTGACCGCCGGGACCGCGCCCGAAGATGAACCGCTCGTAGTTATCGCAGGGCGCGCCCAGCGACGCGTCGTAGTTCATCCCCGGTACATCGCCGTCGTAAGGGCCGGGATCGGCAACAGCGGCCGGGGCCAGGCCGCCGGCCGCACTCGTGATCGCAGCGGCGATGAGCAGTTTGCGAATCATGACCCACCTCCGGTATTGCGTCACCGGAGCGAGCCCGGTGAACTGCAGGCAAGCATAGTCAGTGCCGCCGGTCGCATGAGGCCGTTTTGCACGGCGGCGTCGAGGAGGTCGGTGAGCGGCGCCGTGGTCATCGGAACCGACCGCGAGAACACGTTCCAATCCATCTGTGGCAATCCGGCGAGAACACGTTCCATCACCGGTGTCGCGATGCTTTACTGGGCCAGAACGCGTCATAACCAAGTCGTATTCATAGGAGTGCCACCGATGCCGACTCCAAATATCCCGCCCGGATTCGATTTCACCGACCCGGACATCCATGCCGAGCGACTGCCCGTCGAGGAACTGGCGGAGCTGCGCCGGACCGCGCCGATCTGGTGGAACGAACAGCCGCTGGGCGCGGGCGGGTTCGACGACGGCGGCTTCTGGGTGGTGTCCAAGCACAAGGACGTCAAGGAGATCTCGCGGCGCAGCGATATCTTCTCCAGCCTGGAGAAGACCGCGCTGCCCCGCTACAAAGACGGCACGGTGGGCGAGCAGGTCGAGCGGGGCAAGTTCGTTCTGCTCAACATGGACGCGCCGCAGCACACCCACCTGCGCAAGATCGTCTCCCGCGGCTTCACGCCACGGGCCGTGGAGCGGCTTCGCGACGACCTGCGCGAGCGGGCCCGACTCATCGTGGAGGGCGCGGCGGCTCACGGATCCGGCGACTTCGTCGAACAGGTGTCGTGCGAGCTTCCACTGCAGGCCATCGCCGGACTGCTGGGTGTGCCGCAGGAAGACCGGATGAAGTTGTTCCATTGGTCCAACCAGATGGTCGGCGATCAGGACCCGGAGTTCGCGGGCAACGACGCGATGGATGCCTCGATCCAACTGATCATGTACGCCATGCAAATGGCGGCCGACCGGGCCGCGAACCCCGGCCCCGACATCGTCACCAAGCTGGTCGAGGCCGATGTCGACGGCCACAAACTCTCCGACGACGAGTTCGGTTTTTTCGTCATCCTGCTCGCCGTCGCGGGCAACGAGACCACCCGCAACTCGATTACCCAGGGCATGATGGCGTTCACCGACTTTCCCGATCAGTGGAAGCTCTACAAGAAGCAGCGTCCCGCGACCGCGGCCGACGAGATCGTGCGATGGGCTACCCCGGTCACATCGTTCCAACGGACCGCGCTCGAGGATTACGAGCTGTCCGGCGTGCAGATCAAGAAGGGTCAGCGCGTCCTAATGGTGTACCGCTCAGCCAATTTCGACGAAGAGGTGTTCGACGACCCGTTCACGTTCAATATCCTGCGTGACCCGAATCCGCATGTGGGATTCGGTGGCACCGGCGCGCACTACTGCATCGGGGCGAATTTGGCCCGGATGACGATCGACTTGATGTTCAACGCCATCGCCGACGCCATGCCCGATCTGGAATCGATCGGCAAGCCCGAACGTCTGCGTTCGGGTTGGCTCAACGGCATCAAGCACTGGCAGGTCGACTACCACAGCGACGCCCCAGCGAAATGCCCTGTCGCGCATTAGGCTACGCCCATGCCGTCACATAAAGCAGTCCATGTAAAGTCCGCGGGCGCGCCATTGGAGCTCGCCGATGTCGAGACAACGTCGCCGGCGCGCGGCGAAGTGCGCATCAATGTCGGTGCCTGCGGGATATGCGGCACCGACGCCCACTTTGTTTCCGGCGGGTTTCCCGGCTTGTCGTGGCCGTTGACGCCCGGGCATGAGGTTGCCGGGAAGATAGCCGAAATCGGTGCGGGCGTCGAAGACTTCGCGGTCGGCGATCGCGTCGCCGTCGGCTGGTTCGGTGGGAATTGCAACCACTGCGACCAGTGTCGCAAGGGGAATTTCATCACCTGCCTCAACGGGAAGGTACCCAGTTGGCAGTATCCCGGCGGCTACGCGGAATCGATCACTGTGCCGGCCACCGCGCTGGCCCGCATCCCGTCCGAGTTGTCCGACGCGGAAGCCGCTCCGATGGGCTGTGCGGGTGTCACGACCTACAACGCGTTGCGTCACACGAAGGCGCTGCCCGGTGACCGGGTGGCGGTTCTCGGCGTGGGTGGGCTTGGCCATCTGGGGCTGCAGTTCTGCAGAGCGATGGGTTTCGAGACCGTCGCGATCAATCGCGGCACCGCGAAAAAAGAGGATGCGCTGAAGCTGGGCGCCCACCACTACATCGACGCCACCGCCGGCGACGTGTCCGAAGCGCTCAAAGACCTCGGCGGGGTCGCGGTCGTGCTCGCCACCGCAGGCAATTCGCAAGCCATGGCCGCAACCGTCGGCGGCTTGCAGCCCCAGGGCGAACTGGTCACCATCGGGGTCACGCCCGAGCCGCTGGAGATCAGTCCGCTGCAACTGATCACGCCGGGGCTCAGCATTGTCGGCCACCCGTCCGGGACCGCCAAAGAGATCGAAGACACAATGCAATTCGCTGTCCTGACCGGTGTGCGTGCGTGGATCGAAGAGCTGCCCCTGTCGCAGGCCGCGGAGGGATATGCGGTGTTGGAGCAGGGGCGGGCCCACTACCGCACCGTGCTGACGGTGTGACTCGCGACGAACGCGCGGTATGGAGCCTCGACCGCTCCGACGGTGAGCTGCTGATTCGCACTGATGTCGCAGGTCGCGCTGCGAAAATGGGGCATCGGCTGACCATCGCGATGAAGCGCTGGCGGGCGACGACGCAGTGGGATGCGGACGAGCCGGTAAGTGCGGAATTGACCGTCGACGTCGGTTCCCTCGAGGTGGTTCGCGGCGAGGGCGGCCTCACCCCGCTGTCCGGCCCGGAGAAGATCTTGGTGCGCGGCAACGCTTTACGTTCGCTGGACGCCCGACGATTTCCCCGAATCACTTTCGCCGCCGAGAGTGTCGAAATGACCCACGACGGCTACCAGTTGACCGGGACCCTGACAATCCATGGCAAGGCCCGAACGCAGGTCGTGGACGTGCGCACCGACGACCTGGGTGATAGTTGGCGGATGTCCAGCGAGACCACCGTCAGACAATCCGAGTTCGGCATCAAGCCATACTCGCAGCTGCTGGGCTCATTGAAGGTCGCTGACGACGTCACCGTCTCGTTGACCGCGCAGCGTGCCAAAGACACCCGACGAAGGGAGTGAAGGTGCGGATCGGAGTGGTGTTCCCGCAGACCGAGATTGGCGCCGACGCGGGTGCCGTTCGGGCCTACGCCGAGCACGTTGAGGGGCTGGGGTTTGCGCACCTGCTGGCCTACGACCACGTCGTCGGCGCCGACCCCAAGATTCACGCCGGCTGGAACGGCCCCTACGACGTGCACAACACGTTCCACGAGCCGCTGGTGACGTTCGGCTACCTCGCCGCGGTCACCAGCTCACTGGAGTTGGTCACCGGCATCGTGATTCTGCCGCAACGACAGGCTGTTCTGGTCGCCAAGCAGGCGGCCGAGGTGGATCTACTCAGCGGCGGCCGGCTGCGCCTGGGGGTCGGCCTTGGCTGGAATGCGGTCGAGTATGAGGCACTAGGAGAAGACTTTTCGACCCGGGGCAAGCGCTGCGATGAGCAAGTGGAGTTGATGCGCAAGCTGTGGACCGAACAGACCGTCACCTACCACGGCACCTACCACCAGGTGACCGGAGCCGGCCTGGCGCCACTGCCGATACAGCGGCCGATTCCGGTGTGGTTCGGGGCATCTGCGCCACGCGCCTGCCGGCGCGTCGGCCGTCTTGGCGACGGTTGGTTTCCGATGGTGGGCCCGGGCCCAAAACTCGAGCAGGCGCGGCAGGAGGTGGCGCAAGCCGCGACGCAGGCCGGCCGAGACCCCGCCCAGATCGCCATGGAGGGCCGGGTTTCCTGGAACGGCAACACCGACGATATAGCCGATGGTCTCCGGAGCTGGGCCGAGGCGGGTGCGTCGCACCTGTCGATCAACACCATGGGCGCCGGGCTGGCATCAGTCGACCAGCATCTCGCCGCGTTGACCACCGCCGCTGAAATCGCCAGGGACTTCACGGGTTAGCGCTGGGCGGCCCTGCTCAGTTGCCGGCACATGGGGCGGGACGACCACATGGCGCCGGTGCCGTAGCCGCTGAAGGGTTTGTGCGACGTAATAATTGGAGTCAACCAGAGCCGCCGGTAGGGGTGACTACGGCGGTGGCGGCCCGGGATTGGGTGGCGGGACTTGCGCCGGAGCCTGCTGATCGGGCGCCTGCCCGTGCAGGCGTTCGAGCAGCTTGGTTAGCAGCGGATGCGGGTTTGGGTCCGGCGGTGGCGGGGCTGGTGGTGGCGGCGCGGGCGGCGGAACCGGTTGCGCCGCGGGAACCTCGGCCGGCGGTTGCAGGGCGGCGACGGTCTGCGGCTGTACAACCGGAGCTGCGGCCGGCACTTCGGCAGGTGCCGGCTGCGGTGCCGGCCGTGCAACCGGCGCTCGGACGGCCACCGGCGGCGGAGCCGGGGCTTGCGCGACAGGCATTGCCCGATGGACCACCTGATGTACCGGTCCAGGTGCCCGGGTGGGCACCAGATGCGGACCGACCGCGAGCGACAGCGACGCCACGAACGTCACCGCACCGGCAGCCAGCATCGTCAGCGCCCCGGCATAGGAGTGCGGTCGGGAGGCTTCCTGGTCCCGTCGCCAACTGTTAACGGTTTCGACCATCTCGGTGTCGGTGAATTCCGTACTCTGAGCCGCCGCGAGCGCGGCTCCCCGCGCCAGGGCCAACTCCGCGCCGGTCTGGGTAATCACCGGGACCGGCACGGTTTTCTTGAGCCGCTGCGACAACCCGTCGAGTTCGTCATCGACGCCGACCACCACGATGCCGCCCGGTTGCCACGAGCTCCGCTCGAACAGGGCGGTCAACCAGTGGAGCAGCTGACCGGGCCCGCCCGGCAGCTGCTTGATAGCCGTTTGCGGCTCGTCGTCGCAGGCATCGACCATCACGACGATCGTCGACTCGCCATCCAGCACGCAGACAGCGGCCTTGTCGTAGCCGACGACCGGGGCGATCGCCCGGGCCAACATGTCGCACGCGTCGTGCAACCGGACCGGGACAATATTGTCAAAACCGGCGTCGGTCAGCGACTCCAGAAGCAGCGCCGCTTCCGCGGCCGCTTCGTCGCTCCAGGTGACGCCGACGACGTGAAGTCGCTGGTCATAGCCGGCCGCGGCGGTCTGCGCGTCCAGCACCGCCGCGCTCGCCTGTGCCGAGGTATAAACCGCCTGCAGTCCGGTCGCGGGGCGCACCTCGAAATCGTCGTGATCGAGGATTGTGCCGTCGGCGTCGCGGCCCTCCACCAGGACCCAGCCGACCGACGTCGACGTCAGCGACAGCGCAAGTACCGTATCCAAATCTGCACCTCAATCGCGGCCCAATGTCCCTGCGCCGCAACGAGCGACCAGACCGTCGATGCGGTGGTTCGCCAGCGGCGGAAGGACCGGGACAGCGTGGTCTCGTCGGTCTATCCCGGGTGAGCCTACGCGGTCAGAGCGACTACGGGTGACCGGGTATCGACAATATTGCGTGACCGCGCAATGACCTACGCCGGACGTGTCCGGCGGGAATTCCACTCGGCGAACCACCCGCGGTGCGCTATGAGAAGTTGCCACAGACAGCCGCTTGGCGCGCTGACACGGGCTCAGCGCAGGTGACGGCGGCCGATGCCGAGCCGAGACAACTTTGCGTCTTAATCGACATATGGACGACCGCACGGTAGGTTTTGCGGTACCGCGGACGCTGTACGACAGGGGACCAGTTTTATGCCAGACGTAAGCGAAAAGATGCGTTGTTGGGTGCGGCGACTGACAGTTGCCGCTATTGCTGCCGCCGCGCTACCGGGCCTGGTCGGTCTGGTCGGTGGGGCTGCGACGGCGGGCGCGTTCTCGCGGCCAGGTCTCCCGGTCGAGTACCTGCAAGTGCCATCGGCCTCGATGGGCCGCAGCATCAAGATCCAGTTCCAGAGCGGTGGGAGCGGCTCCCCCGCGGTGTATCTGCTGGACGGTCTGCGAGCCCAGGACGACTACAACGGCTGGGACATCAACACCCCCGCCTTCGAGTGGTACTACCAGTCCGGGCTGTCGATCATCATGCCGGTCGGTGGACAGTCCAGCTTCTACACCGACTGGTACAACCCGGCCTGCGGCAAGGCCGGCTGCTCGACCTACAAGTGGGAAACCTTCCTGACCAGCGAGCTGCCCGGATACCTGGCCTCGCAGAAGAGCGTCAAGACGACCGGCAGTGCGGCGGTCGGCATCTCGATGGCCGGTGCATCTTCAATGAATCTGGCGATCTACCACCCTGGTCAGTTCATCTACGCCGGTTCGCTGTCCGGCTACCTCAGCCCGTCCACCGGGCAGGGCCCGATAGGCCTGGCGATGGGTGACGCCGGCGGCTACAAGCCCAGTGATATGTGGGGTCCAGACAGCGACCCGGCATGGGTACGCAACGACCCCACGCTCAATGTTGACAAACTCGTCGCCAATAACACCCGGCTCTGGGTGTACTGCGGCAACGGGACTCCGAACGAACTGGGCGGTGCCAACTTGCCGGCCACGTTCCTCGAGAGCAATTTCATGATCGGCGGCAACAAGAAGTTCCAGGCCGCCTACGAGGCCGCGGGCGGCCACAACGCCGTGTTCAACTTCCCGCCCTACGGCACCCACAGTTGGGAGTACTGGGGAGCACAGCTGAACGCGATGAAGCCTGATCTGCAGGGTGCCCTGGGCGCCCACGCCGGCGGCTGAACCCGCGGGCAAAACTGCGCTTGACGGTGATCCGTCAAGCGCAGTTTTTAGTTGGACCGGTTCACCGTAGCCGGTCGGTCACATCGATCCAGGCCGTTGAGTCGCCGCGGTGATTGTTCATGTTGTGGCACTGGCCGTAGATACGTGCGACGCCGTTGTTCGCAGAGTCGCTGTCGGGATAGACGATCGCGTTGACGCCGTGCTTCGACAGATTCTTGCCGAGCAAGTGCTGGTTGGGCGGCAGTCCCTCATGCCAGTCGTGCGCAACCATGACCGCTGCGATCCTCCGGAAATACTCCTCGACGCTGACCTCGGCGGGCAGCGGAAAGTTCAGGTAGACCGCTCCCTGGTACGGAGGATCGTCGCGGTTCTTGCACGACATCAACAGATAGCCCGCGGTCGCCTGATGAAGGCCGGCGATCGCGACGATGTCTCGCGCCTGCGCGACGACCTCGGTCTGGGTTTGTGCGTCGGTGGCGGCGGGGCCGGGGTGCTCCACAGAATCCGCAGTCGAGGAATGCAGCCGACCTACCGCGAGGAAAGCCCCACCGAGTACCACGGCAGTCGACAATGCGGCGAGGATCAGCGTCCCCGCTGTCGGTGAGCGAAGGTTCGATGACGAGCCGCCGACATCATTCATGGGTGACCACGCACCGGGCTAATTGCCGTGGTGGAGGGTCAGCCTCCTAAAGCCGCGAGAAGTTCCTTGATCCGAGCCGCTTCGTCATCGGTCGGGACTTCCTCGGCCTCGATGGCGTCGAGCAGATCAGCTGTGAGCCCCACGCCGTTTGCGGTTTCCTGCGCGGAGAGTTTCGCGCGCCGTCGAACGACATAGAGCTGTTGGCCCAACGACGCGCCGGGTGCCTCGGCCGCCAACGCCATCAGATCGTCGTAGCGTGTTCGAACTCCGCTGAGCGACACGATGACTGACGGTGTCGCCCGACCGCGAGACGCTGCTTTGGTGAGCGCCGTCTGCAGCTTTCGCAGGCCGGACAGGATCACTGCGGCGCGTCCGGAGAACTCCGGATCGCCGGTGTCGGGCAAGGCGTCGATCGCTGCGGAGAACATCTGCATCGCCGCCTCGACCAAGCTGACGATGACCGGCGCCTCGCCGTCATCGTGTCCGCCGTCGCTCTTGGACCGCTTTGTGCTGTGGAAGGAATCGTCGATGATAATCACTCAGCCTTAATCGTGATTGGAGACGTCGAAACGCTAGCGCGGATCCACCGTCTGGACAAGGGTAGGCCCCACCGGGGACGATTCGGTCAGGGTATCGCGGGTAGCCGCACACGTCAGCGCCATCTCCTTGATTTCGGTCCACGACCATTCTTTGATGCTGCGTAACGGCGGGCTATCCAAGGCTTGTGCAGGTGGCTTGTCGCGACAAGAGTAAATGTATGACCGACCAGAAATTGATCGAACACTGGATTCAAGGCTGTGCGGTACAGCGGGTCATGTTCCGTGATGGTCTCGTGGTGAACCTTGAGGACTACAACGAACTCGTCATCGCTGCGCCGATTCGCCTGACCCTGCCGGCCACCGCCGGCTCATCAGTCGAGGTTGTCTCCGTCGACCCCTACGACCCGGATGTCCACGAGCGAGCGCTTTTCGCCTTCTCCGGGGCGATCTGCACCGACGTCACCTGGGACGACGCCGGGGATCTACATGTGGAGTTCTCGGATGGGCATCAGATCGACGTGGCGCCCGAAGACAACGCCACTGCTTGGGAGTTGTACGGCAAAAACCACGGCTATGCCGCCTGCCTGCCTCATGGCAAGGTGCGGGTTGTCCGCCATGACATGCCGGAGGCCGCCGACCTCGACGAGCGACGCTGAACATCGGCATTTCCGGTCCCCGGCCGGCCGCGGACATGCTTGGATCGGCCCATGCAAGGCTCTGCGACAGTTCACATGGCGGCACCCGCGGACACGATCTGGAACCTGATCGTGGATGTTCCCAACATCGGCCGGTACTCCCCCGAGACATTCGAAGCCGAATGGCTTGACGGAGCCACTGGACCTGCGCTCGGGGCGCGATTCCGCGGTCACGTCAAACGAAATGAGATCGGGCCGGTGTACTGGACAACCTGCCGGGTCACGGCATGCGAGCCCGGCCGGGAATTCGGCTTCGAGGTGCTCGTCGGCGACAGAGCGGTGAACAACTGGCATTACCGGCTGGCGCCGTCCGGCGACGGCGCCCAGGGTACCGACGTCACCGAATCATTTCGGATGAACTCCTCACCTATCGTCGGCCTCTATTACTGGCTGTTCGGCGGCTTCCTGCGTCAACGACGCAACATTCGTGACATGACCAAGACGCTGCGGCGGATCAAGGACGTGGCCGAGGCGTGAGGCGCTGATCGAGCTGAATGAGGTTGCCATGGGACGGTGGTCGCGCGATGAGATCGAATCGGCCTTCGAACGCCACAAGCAAGTCGTCGTAGAGATCGGTTCCAGTTGGGATTGGTCACGGTTTGCCGACCAATTCACCGAAGACGCAACCTACGTCGAGCACACCTACGGAACCTTCCAGGGCCGCGAGCAGATCCGCGACTGGATTGTGTCGACGATGAATGTTTTCCCCGGCAGCGAGATGCCGCTATATCCGACGTCCTGGTACTCCATTGATACCGACCGCGGCTGGGTGTTCTGCGAGTTCTTGAACCGGATGCGCGATCCCGGCGACGGAAGCATTCACCAGGCGGCCAACCTGTCGGTCATGAAGTACGCCGGCGACGACTTGTGGAGCTACGAGGAAGACGCCTACAACCCGATGAACTTCCTGCCGATGGTGCGTGAATACATCCAGCGGTGTCAGGCGTCGGGGACTGCCAGCGATGACGCGATCGCGTTCGCCAAAAACATGAACTGGGAATTGGGCTGACTTCCGGCTTCCACTTCGGGCCGTAGGCTTTGGGATAAGCACTGCGCGACGATGTGGAGGGCCTCACCCGTGGAGATCGCACTAAAGCAGAGGTTGCACTGGCTGGCGCTGCACGGATTTGTCCGCGGCGGCGCCTCGATCGGCGCGCGGCGGGGCGACCTGCAGGCTCGCTTGATCGCCGACCCGAGCGTCAAGGCGAACCCGGTGCCTTTCTACGAGGAGGTGCGGTCCCGCGGTCCGCTGGTGCGATCCCGGATCGGCTACATCACCGCAGACCATGCGATCGGGCACGAGTTGCTGCGTTCCGATGACTTCCGGGTGCTGTCGATCGGATCGAACCTGCCCGCGCCGTTGCGGTGGCTCGAGCGTCGCGTTCGCGACGACCTGCTGCACCCACTGCGTCCGCCGTCACTGCTGGCCGTGGAACCGCCGGACCACACCCGCTACCGCAAGGCGGTGTCGTCGGTGTTCACCCAGCGCGCGGTTTCCGCACTACGGGACGGGGTCGTACAGACCGCAGACTCATTGCTGTATGAGCTTTCTCGCGAGCCGGGCATCGTCGACATCGTCGAGCGATACTGCGCCCAGCTTCCGGTGGCGATCATCAGCGACATCCTGGGAGTGCCGGACAACGATCGGCAGCGCATCCTCGAGTTCGGTGAGCTTGCCGCGCCCAGCCTGGATTTCGGGCTGCCCTGGCCGCAATACCGGCGGGTGCAGCGCGGGATCGCCGGCTTCAACTTTTGGCTGGACACACATCTGGACAAGTTGCGCGGCGCTCCCGGTGACGATTTGATGACCCAGCTGATCCGCAAGGCCGAAAGTGGTTCGCCGGAAACGTATCTCGATCGTGTCGAGCTTCGGGCGGTCGCTGGTCTGGTGCTGGCGGCCGGGTTCGAGACCACGGTGAACCTGCTGGGTAACGGGATTCGCATGCTGCTCGACAACCCCGAGCATCTGCGCACGCTCAGTCAGCGGCCCGAGCTGTGGCCCAACGCCGTCGAAGAGATTCTGCGGCTGGAATCGCCCGTCCAGCTGACCGCCCGGATCGCGTTGAACGACACCGAGATAGCTGGTCGCCCCGTCAGCCAAGGCGAACTGGTCATCGTGTACGTCGCCGCGGCCAACCGGGATCCGGCCGTTTTCGCCGACCCGAACGCGTTCGACATCGAACGCGACAACGCCGGAAAACATCTGGCGTTCTCCGGCGGGCGGCACTTCTGCCTGGGCGCGGCTTTGGCTCGCGCCGAAGGCGAAGTGGGGTTGCGTTCGTTTTTCGATCGCTTCCCCGACGTGCGCTCTGCGGGCGCAGGCAGCCGCCGGGACACCCGGGTTCTGCATGGGTGGTCGACGCTGCCGGTGGCCTTGGGTCCGGCGAGGTCGATGGCTACGCGCTAGCGGCTCGACTTTCCGCCGAAGTAGCACTCCAGCGTCGTGGTGCACACCAGTTGACCGGTGTGGTTGAACATACTGCCCTGTGCCAGCCCTCGACCGCCGGTGCCACTGGGTGAATGCTGTTCGTAGAGGAGCCAATCCGAAAGGTCGGGCGGGTGGTGGAACCACACCGCATGATCCATCAACGCCGAGTAGCCCGGTCCCAGCGGAGTGGTGCGGCGGGCGATCATCGCCGACTCCAGTAGCGTGCGGCCGGAGACATAGACCGCCAGGCAGTCGGCGATGATCGGGTCGCTCGGAGCAACGCCGTTGGGGCGCCACCACATTCGGATGCGCGCCGGTGGCGGTTCGACCAGATCGAGTGCGAGCCTGGCCGGCGGATCGACGTAACGCATCTCAACGGGTTGCTGACGTACCCACCATCCGTCCCGCTCGCCCGCGTAGTCGGCGAGTTGCTCGGCGAGCGTGGGAAGAGATTCGGGCTGTGGCAGATTCGGTGGCGGAGTTTGGTAGACATGGCTTTCGACGGGTGCGCTGAACGACGCGATACCTTCCAATAGCACTGCGCCGAACTGGCGCGCGGTGACGCGCCGGGCCGAGAAGGTGCCGCCGTCATGCAGCGCGACGACCTCGAAGTCAACCGGGTACCTGGCGTCGCCCCGCCGGAGGAAATACAGATGCATGCTGTGCGGCAAGCGCTCGGGCACGGTTCGACTGGCCGCCATCAGAGCTTGCGCGGCAATGTGGCCCCCAGCGATGTGGTGGTTGATTTCGTCGATTTGGTTTCCGACGAAGAATTCCGCATTGACCTGTTCGAGGTTGAACGTGTCGAGTAGTTGGCTCAGCGTGAGAACCGGCGGCGGGGTGGTCACGGACGCATCATGCCGCTAAGACAGATACCGGCCAAACCACTCCAGCACCTGCCGCCAGGCGTCGTCCGCGGCGGCAGCGTTGTAGCGGGGTCCGGTGTCGTTGAAAAACGCATGGTCGGCATTGGGTTCGATGACGATGTTGTGGATCAGCCCGGCACGCTCGAGGGCGGCCTTGGCCGCCGGCTCCGAAGCTGTGACGCGCTGATCCAGGGCGGCATAGATCGCCAACACCGCGGCGGCCTTGGAGCCCGCGAAGTCGGGGTTGTCCGGCAGCGGCCCATAGAACGGAACCGCGGCCGAAAAGTGCGGTGTGCCAGCGGCCAACAGTTGCCACACCAGTCCGCCGCCGAAGCAGAAGCCGACGACCGCGATCTTGCGGCCCGGAACCCGTGTCTGCAGTTCCTCAACACCGGAATTCAAGTCGGCGATGAACCGGTCGTGCGCAACGGCGGCCAGCGCAGCGGTGGCCTGAGCAGGGTCCGTGAAGTGCCCCGTGCCGCCTTCCTCGGACAGCAGGTCGATCGCCAGCGCCGAGTAGCCGGCCCCAGCGAAACGTCCGGCCACCGACCGCACCCAGTCATTGAGGCCTTTGTTCTCGTGGATGACCAACACCCCGCGACGGGCATTGTGGGCCTGCGCCCAGGAGCCTTGAAGCTCGCCACGCGGGCCGCGCCAGGTGATCGGTTCGGTAGGTAACGCCGCAGACATCCCCGGTGCGTCTATTCCCGTGGTGCCCGATCCGGAGTTCGAACGCGATGATTGCGTGTCGCCACAAGCCGCGATCAGCGCGGCGGCAGCACCGCCGCCCAGCCCGAGCAACGCCAGCCGCCGGATGGCTTCGCGCCTGGTCAGCAATCCGTCGACGTGGTCGGTTGCGATTTCCTCGGCGATGTATTGCCGTAACGACGTCACCTTGGGGAGTATGCGGCAAAAGTTGCCCTCACGCGCGATGCCGCTGCAGCCCTGGTTCAGTCGAAGCTGTCCGGCTCAGCCACCGGAATCAGCAGATGCGACGGGGTGGGCCCTCCCTGCTGGAGCTGATAGCTGCCACCGGCCAGGGCGCGGCGCGCGGGCTCCGTCGGCACCAGGTGCGGGAAATCGAAGGTGGTCACCGTCAGACGCAGCCGGTGACCTGACTCGAGCAACGCGGCGGTCGGGAAGACCTCGACGTCGTAGCGGGTCACTTCGCCGGGCACCACGGGTTTGACAGCCGACCGAGTGCTGAAGTGGTGCGGTCGTAGGACGGTTCCATCGGGCAGGTACCACGTGCGGTCCGGGTCCAACGCGCGGTGCGAACCGAGCAGCGCCCCCTGGGTCAACGGGCGGCTGGCGCCGTCGGGTGCGACGTCGTCGAGATGGGCGACCCACAGCGTCTCGGCGGTACTGGCCGTGGCATGCACGGTGAGCGTGATCGGCCCGGCGATCAATGTTTCAGTGGCGAAGGCTTCGGTGGTGTAGGTGAGCGCCCCGCGCTGCAGTCGCCGGTTGTCCTGGTCGTAGCGGGTCTGCCCGCCGCGCTGGGCGCGGATGAAGCTGGTCAGCCCCAGCGTCCACTGCTCGACGCTTCGGCCGGAGAGCGGACCACGGCCAACGTATTTGATGCTGGCCGTGGAGGTCTCCGGCGCGCACTCGGCAGACAGCCGGCCGGATTCAGACAGGTAGAAGCGGGTCGGTGTCGCCTCGGCCAGCGGATATTCGCGGGCGTGGAACCACCGCGGGCTTCCGATGGCCCGGAAGGTGAACGGCGATCCGGATATCGCCGCTCCCCCGTCATCATTCAGCCAGTAGTCGAACCAGCGCAGCTGCAGCGCGTGGAGGTGCAGCCCACCGAAGTCCGAGACGTGATACCAGGGCCCCATCATCAGCCGCAGCTGCTCAGACACCGGCTGGCCCGGTTGCATCGGCTGCTCGTCGGGCCTGCCGGCGAAGGCGTTCTGCAACGCGGCGTAGTTCAGCGGCGCGCCGCGCTGGAAGGCGTCGTGCCAGCCGCCGACCAGAAAGACCGCCACATCGTTGGCGACGACCTTTGGCAGCACCAACGCCGGCCGCATCGCATCCCAGAACGGCCCGTCGAAGGCCGTCTCGCCACCAGCCACGGCGTCGGCGATCAGCCGACGGAAGTAGCCCCGCTGATCACGCCCGCGCTGCCGCACGCCGGCGAACCCGCCGGCCCGCGGCCGCGGATGCTTGCCACGGGTGATGACCTCCAGCGCCGGGTTGACGACGTTGAGCAGCCGGTAGACCGCGGCGTAGGCCCGTACCGTGCGTAGGTGCGGGACCCCGCCCATCGCCGCCGCGTCGCGGTAGAAATCGCGCGCGGACATCACCGGGAAGATGGCCTTCAGCGGCGAATTCGGCCCGACGGCGGCGGCGGTGAACAGCTGATTGATCGCCAGGTAGGAGAGCCCGAACATGCCGACTCGTCCGTTGGCGTTGGGCAGCTTCGACGCCCAGTCGACCAGCTCTATCCCGTCCTGCGTTTGCCGTTCCCCGAACATCTCGAAGGAGCCGCCGGATACACCGCTGCCCCGGACGTCGACCATCACCTCGATGTAGCCGCGCCTGATCAGATACGGGGTGGCGCCGCCGCCGATCTGGGCAGCCGACGGCGGGGCCTTCTTGCCGTACGGAGTCAACGACAGCAGCACGGGGAACGGACCGGCGGCAGGCTGGCCGGTCTCGGGCTCGGTCGGGTAATGGATGTCGGCGCGCAGCACCACCCCGTCGCTCATCGGTATACCGACGTTGTGCTGTATGCCCCGTCCGAACTGCGCCGGTCTGGGTTTCCAGGACGGTGAGAACGGCGACGGACTGGGCCTGCGGACACGGTTGGTCGCGGTCCTGCGTCGCGATCGCAGCGTCGGCATCCCCACCTCCTGCGCGCGTTGACAATGTGTTCAGCCGCCGGGTTTTATGACATCCCATGGCAGACGACGAAACCGTACTCGGGCTGTGGCAGGCCCTGTCGGGCCGGGACTGGGAAGCCGTCACAACGTTCTTGTCCGCCGACTGCCTCTATGTCGACATGCCGGTCGGGCCGACGCTGGCCGCCCGTGGTCCCGACGACATCGTGAAGCGACTCAAAGTCGGGCTCGAGCCGCTTGCCGGCTACGAGAATCACGACGGGGTGCTGGTGTCCAACGGCTCCGACGTCATGTACGAGCACTCCGAGACCTGGCGGTGGCAGAGCGGCGAAACGGCTGTGCTGCAGTTCGTTTCGGTTCACCGCGTCGACGACGGCAAGGTGACGCTGTGGAAAGACTATTGGGACTTTGGTGGCCTCGCGAACAGTGCTCCCCCGGACTGGCTGGAGAACCTGGCAAAAGCGGATACCAGCTGGGTTTTTGATGCCACCGGGCTCATCTGACGGCTCTGCGATCCGACACCCGATTTTCTGGGCCGCTGCCGTTAAAAGGGGACCCGGTGTTTCTGTAGTGGGTTAGCCGGGCCCTCACCTTTCAATTCTTTTATCGAGGGCTTCGTTGATTGATCGCGTAGCATCGCTATATGAGAATGGCTTTCGTCCTGACGTTCGCGGTCGGGGTGATCGTCGCAGTGTTCGGTCTGATCTGGGCGCTCCAGGGATTCGGCGTGCTTGGGGGTAGCCCGATGAGCAACACGACGACCTGGTCCATCAATGGTCCGATCACGGTGCTGATCGGCACCGTGATTGCGGTATTCAGTTGGCGGAAACTCTCGTCGAAATAGTGCTTCCCAACGGTGAACGTCAAATTCGCCCCAAAACCAGTTGAACCAGCTGGGTTTTGAAGCCGCCGGGCTCATTTGAACCGGTCAACAGGCTTGCAGCTTGAGATCAGCCGGTGCGATCGGAAGTCTGGGGCAGGCGGTGATGTACCCGATGTCCGGGGAAACCCAGTCGCGCCACTGTTTGTGGCTCATGTTGGCGGTCAGATGCGGTCCATAGCGGGAGACTAAGCCGTCAAGCACCGGAAACGACCTGCGGATACTTCCAGGTACCCGACATGTCACCTTGACCTGAGCAGCAACGACGAAACCGCCCCGGATGTCGGTAATCATCGATGAAGTAGTCGATTACTCATGCCGGCCCCGCGATGCGGACACAATAATTGTCACCTGCGAGAAAAGGTGGTCCGATGTCCGCACCCCAGCCCCCGCCGGTGGAAACCTGCGACGTTTGCATCGTTGGCGCCGGCATCGCCGGGCTCAATGCCCTGTTCGCCGCGAGCCGATACTTGCTGCGCGACCAAAAGGTGATCCTGATCGACCGTCGGGCCCGCGTAGGCGGCATGTGGGTCGATGTGTACTCCTATGTGCGCCTGCATCAACCGCACCCAATGTTCACCGCGGGCAACATCGAGTGGACCCTGGGCAAGGATCGCGCCTACTTAGCGACCAAGGGCGAGGTGCTCGACCATTTTCAACACTGCGTCGATGTGATTAAGGAGCGCGTGCAGGTCGACGAGTACTTCGGCTGGGACTTCGAGTCGGAGAAAGAAGCGAACGGAATCGTGCGGGCTACGTGCAAGGCTGCCGACGGCCGGATGCTCGTCGTCGAGGCCCAGCGATTGATCAAAGCCTACGGCCTGGCGGTCACGCCGAACGAACCGCTCGACATCTCAAGCCAACGCGTGCATTCGGTGTCGCCCGACTACTGCGACGTCCGGGCGGGCGATATCAGGGAAAGCGACGCGCCCGTGTGGATCATTGGCGGCGGAAAAACCGCGATGGACACCGCACACGCAATGATCACTGCGTATCCCGGTCGCCAGATAAACCTCATCGCCGGCCGAGGAACATTCTTCACCAGCCGCGACAACCTGCTACCAAGCGGCGCCCGGCGCTGGTGGACGGGCACACCGACGACCACCGTCGCGGCGCAGATTAGTCGCCGGTACGACGGCACGAACGAATCAGAGGTCCAACGTTGGTACCGCGCCACCTATGGCACATTCTTGACCCCCGACGCGGACAACTTCTTGTTGGGTGTGCTGTCTGAGGCCGAGAACCACACGATCTCCGCCGGCCTAAATGAACTCGTCATGGACTATCTTGAGGATGCAGTCGATCTCAACGGCACGACCAAATTGGTGTTGCGGAGCGGATCGACGAAGACGATTCAACCAGGCAGCTGGGTTATCAACTGCACCGGATACGTCCGATTCACCGGAGAGCATCCGTACGAGCCCTATATTTCGCCCAGTGGCGCGGTCGTTTCGATCAATATGCATTCGGCCACACTGCACTTACCGTCATTCGCAGGATATTTCCTGGGGCACCTACTGTTCTTGGACAAGCTCAGAGGGATCCCGCTCTACGAACTCGACTGGCAGCAACTAAGGAACAAGTCGCCGGTGGCATTTCCGTACGTTCTCTTCGCGCTCGTCCAGCACAACCTCAGCTTGATCTACGACAACGTCCCCAGTCGCGTGTTCAACGAAAACGGCCTCGATTTCGACAAGTGGTACCCGCTACCGCGCCGCTTGCCGGGTATGACGCGGTTCCTGCTCACGCACCGCCGGGAACGCGAGCACCAGCGCCGTGTTCTTGACACGGTCCGGGAGCGTTTCGGCATCCGCTGCGGTCCGTTGGGCGACGAGAAGGCGCTGCGCCAAACGTGACTGGTCGCAGCAGAAGTTGAAGGGCCGCCCATGCTTGAAGTGATCGACAAGGGGTCTGCCTCCGAATCGCACCCCGTTCCGCTGCTTCTTGTTCACGGGGGGTGGCATGGAGCCTGGTGTTGGGATGAGCACTTCCTCGACTTCTTTGCCGATAAGGGTTATCGCGCCGTCGCCCTGAGCCTTCGTAATCATGGAAATAGTCCAGCGGCAAAACGCATGCGGACTTGTTCTCTGGCGAATTTCGTTGATGATGTCGCCTCGGTCGCCGACATGCCCTCACCGCCCATCGTCGTCGGGCATTCTATGGGAGGTTTGATTGTCCAAAAGTATCTGGAGTTCCACGAAGCACCCGCCGGGGTGCTGCTCGCCTCCCTATCGTCGCGCGGGGCGGGTGGATTCTTTGTGCGCGAGGCGAAACGACACCCGTTGAGTTTCGTGAGATCGACCATCACGGGTAAGAGCCTGCACCTTGTCGGAACGCCCGAACGCGCACGTGAACACTTCTACTCCGCCGGAGTTCCCGAGTCCGAGGTCGTCCGCTACGCCGCAGCCCTAGGTGAAGAGCATGGAGGGAGACTGACCCTCGACCTTTGGGCGCTCAACCTGCCCAAACCCGAACGCGTCACCACGCCACTGCTGGTTCTGGGTGCTGAACTTGATGCCTGTGTAACAGAGGCGGAGACACTGACGACGGCACGCGCATATGGCACCGAGGCTCAAATCTTTCCCAACATGGGACACAACATGATGCTTGAGCCCGGATGGCAGGCGGTCGCCGAAAGGATCGACGGCTGGCTCACTGACCGAGGCCTGTAAGAGCGGCCGGTGTCCTGCGGTGCAGTCTCAGACGTTGGCTCGAAGTGACTCAGCCGCTGGTCTCGACCAATTCCTTGAGGCGCTTGAGGGTGTCGGCCGCGATGCGCCCGACCTGGCCCACGGCAACCCGGTCGGCGATGTACCCCAAAATCCCGCCCGGAGCCTGATACGACAGCCGAAACGTCACCTTGGTCTGGCCCTCCCCCGCGTCGCGCAACCGGATCCGGCCACGCAGGTTCACCCCGGTGATGCCGACCCACGCCAGATCGCGCAGGTCGTCGAACTCGACCACTTCGATCAGCCCGCCTACCGGCACCGAGCCGATCTTCCAGTGCACGAAGTAGCGGGCGCCGACGCCCGGCGGCTGGTCATTGGCGGTCTCCCATCGCTCCAGCCTGGTCATGAACGACGGGTAGCGGTCGGGATCGCTGACGATCTTCCAGACCGCGTCGCGGTCGGCCTCGATGACGTTGCGGCGTTCGACTCGCATCAGCCGATCACCGGGAATCGACGTCGGGCCGCAAGACGGTCGACACCGGCCTGCAGGCTGGCCATCACCTTGTCATGCACCGCCTGGTCATCGCCATCGACTTCGATGGGATGTTGCACTTCGATTGAGATCTTGGTGGGCAGCGGGATGTGCCCGGCCAGGTCGCTGATGTTCAAGCCCCACGGCAGGGCCAGCGAGATCGGAATGCTCTTGAGTCGCAGAATTTTGTCCGCTCTGAGCAGCTTGGCCAGCCACTGGCCGCGGTTGAGGAACAGCGCGCTTTCCTGGCCGCCCACACTGGCTACCGGCACGATCGGTACTCCGGCCTCACGCGCCAGCTTGACGTATCCCATGCGGCCGTCGAAGTCGACCGTGTGTCGTTCCCACGAGGGCCGAAAGACCTCGTAGTCACCGCCGGGATAGATCAGCAGTGCTGCGCCGGATTCCAATGCCAAACGGGCGTTTTCGGGGTTGGCGGCGACGGTGCCGAATTTACGCAGCCAGCCCAGCGGTGGCGCTGAGACGACGAGGTTGTGCGCCAATTGATAGAAGGGCCGCTCGACGCCGAAGTAGGAGCAGAACGCGAGCGTAAAGACGAAGGTATCGGGTGGGACGTTGCCGCCGCTGTGGTTACCAATGAGCAGTACCGGACCTTCGGCGGGAATCCGGTCCAGGTGCTGGACGTCAGCCCGGAAATACAGCGATGCCAGCAGCCACGTTCCCGGCAGTTGGTCGCGGATGTAGTCGGGATCCCGTTGGTCGAGGTCAGCCTTGGGGACCCGCGACGTGATTTGTTCGCGGGCCCACTCCAGCGCCTCTGCTAGGCCGGCCATGCTCGATCTATACCCTGGTGACGCCGTCTTTAACCTCGACGTCGAGTTGGTAGATGCGGGCGGCATTGTCGCGGGCAATCAGGTCGACGACCCGCATGGCGTCGGCCGGACTCCAATCGTCGTTGTCCACGAATCCGCTCAGAACTCGATGAATACCGTTGCGCCACAGCGTCGTACCCAGATAATGCAGCTCCGCCGGACCGAATCCGTCTGATGAGTAGACGATCTTGCGGAACGGCGCCAGCTCCAGCAATCGGGCGATGAACGCCGGTGCCCGCGCGCCCAGATAATTGACGCTCAGCCCGCCGTCCAGATAGACGTTGTTGAACGCCTGGGCCAGATAGCCGGCTTCCCGCTCGTAGGGATAGCAGTGCAGCAGCACGATCGGCGTATCGCCCGACCGGCGCAGAAAGTCCAATAGGTGCAGCGGGTTGGCTCTGTGCAGGTCGCAATCCCGGTCGCCGAAACCGACGTGGAATTGCAACGGCTTGCCCAGCCGCAGGGCCTGATGCAGCCCGAAGCGCAGTAGTACCCGATCGGTTAACCGGATGCCGCCGGTGTCGCGCCATCGGGCGGCCGCTGTCGCGACCTCGGCCGCCGACGGCTCGGTCAGGTCCCCGTCGAACCCGCCGCGGTAGGCCAGGACGGATTTGGTGCCTACGGCCGTGCCCGTGCGCCGTCTCAGGATTTGTTCGAACGCCGAGGCGTAGTCACCTGGAGCTTCGGCGGCTTGTTCGGCCACCTGTTCGAGGCGAACCACCTCGTGAGCGCGGCTTGCGGACAACTCGGCAACGTGCGCCACGTCCGCGACGCCGTCGGCGTAGCCGGTGTCGACCAACCAGTCGCTGACGCCGGACGCGCGCAAGAAGATTTGCGCTAGTTCGATTTCGGTGTGCTGGCTGCGGCGTCGCCAATACTCCTGCGGCTCGGCGTGTTGGGGCAGACCGAGCAGCGGTGCGCAGTGAGCGCGCACGGCGAAGCCGAGTTGCGTGTCGAATCCCGAGTCGAAGTCGGCGAGTGGCTCGGTATTGGCCTCGTTGAGGCCGTTCTCAAACCGCCGCCGATCCCCCGCCTCCAGCCAGCAGCCGTGCGCATGCTGATCGATCAGCGGCACAGCGGCGATGTGGTCCGCCAGGGCCGTCACCGTCACACACTCCAGGCCATACGGAACTTGTCGGCCAGTTGCTCGCGATTGAGGTGGGCGTAATGCTCGTGCTCGAAGCGCCTGACCGCGACCACGACGTCGACGGCGGGATCACCGAGTATGGCACGCAACCGTTGTGAATGATCCAGTGCGACAATGGTTTGAGCTTGCGAGCTGGATAGCCGCACAATGCCGGCGCGACCGCGGTCCGAGTCGGTCAGTGCTGCCGGGTCGACCTTGGTCTCCGCGGGCAGCACCGCTTTCTGCGTGATTCCGTCGAGCGCCAAGCCCAGGATCGCCGCTGTCGCGAAATACGGGTTGGCCGACGGGTCGACGACTTTGACCTCGACGTTGCCGCCATACGGGTTGCCGGGCCCACCGACGACGAAGCGAAGCGCCGCTTCCCGATTCTCGGTGCCCCAGCAGGCATAGGCCCCCGCCCAATTGCCGGGACGCAGTCGCAAGCCGGACACGATCGAACCGCACAACATCCCCTGGGCCTCCGGCAGCGCGTGCAGCAATCCCGCTACCGCGCTTTCACCCTTGCTCGTCATACCGTGGGTACCCGCCCCATCGGAGAACAGCGGCCCGGTTGAATTGGTCAGCGAGAAATGCTGGTGGGCGCCGCATCCGACATCGCCGACGAATGGCGCCGGTGACAGGCTGACGCGCAGCCCGTAGCGCCGGGCAATTCGGCCAATGATGATCCTGATCAGCACCAGCTGATCTGCCGCGGCGACCGGCGATTGCGGTGTCAGGGAAATCTCGAACTGATTGGCCCCGTACTCGGGGTGGAATTGCTCGATCGCGACACCGGACAGCGACGCTGCCGCGGTTACATCGCGGACGAAAGCCTCGTGTTCGAGTACACCGGCCAGGCCGTACTGCGCCCACAAGGTCGACGGCAATCGGTGGCCGTCCGGCTGAACAAGCAGGAATTCGATTTCGTGGCCGACCATCGCCTCGATGCCGACTTCGGCGAGCCCCGCCTCGATTCGGCCCAGGATTCCGCGGCTGCACGCGGGAACAGGCGTGCCATCCTGCTCGAAGAATGAGCCAGGCGCCCAAGCCAATCCGTCGCCGATGAGGCGCATTGCGGACAAGTCAATTCGGACGCGCTGATCGCCGACGACACCGATGTGTTCGGTGAAGGCGATGCCGGTCTGGTCGATGGCGAAGCCATGCCACACCCGGCTGGCGCCGAGCCCCGGATCGGCGAAGGCGTTGGTCCGGCGTATCGGTACGGTCTTGGCCTGGATGAGCCCGGCCGGATTGACTACGGTGCCGATGACCGCGTCGACCCCTTCGCCCTCGAGTTGGGCGATCGCTGCGGCGGCGAGCGGTGTGGTTGTCATCGGCCGGGAAGCGGGCGTTCGCCTCGGGCTAGCAGGCTCGGTGGTTCACACCCGACTCGGCAGGGTCAGCTTGCAGGACTGGGCGATGTCCAGCGTCCGCAGCACCCGCCCCATGCCCAGCCACAGCGCGCACGACAAGGCCAGGTCGGCGAGGAGCTCCTCGGAAAAGTGTTCGCTGCACCGGCTCCAGAAGTCTTCGTCGTCGCGCAGCACGGTGTGCTCGGTGGCGAACCGGTGGGCGAACTCCGCGGCCAGTCGCTCCTGTTCGCTGTATCCGGGCCAGGTGCGCCACTCGGGGACGTGGTCGTAGAGCTCCTCAGGGACATCCGAGCCACCGGCGCCCGTACTTTCGGTGCGCGTGTTGACGCAGACTTCGCATTCGTTGCTGTACGCGATGACCATCCGAGCGAGTTCCCGCGTACGCATCGGCAACCGGTTGTGGTTATAGACGGCGTTGGCGAACGCGCCGATCGCTCCGCCCAAGTCGGGAGACTTCAGGATCCAGCCGGCGAGGTCGTCATCAGGGAATGTTCCGATTCGGCTCATGGCGAGATGGTACGCCGGGCGGTACTCGGGGAGGCCCGAGAGGAAGTTTCTGTGTCGCAAGCTCGGACAGCTTGGGTTGATCGCCACCCCAATCGGGTTGCGTGACGATCCGGTGGGCGATGCGGTCGAGCGCGGCTGCGACGGTTGCCCGGTCGGCGCGTCCCTCGAAGTTGGGCGAGCGGGCGAGCTTGTCGACGATCCAGTCCCGGATCAGCGCGGAGACGAAGTCGACTTGACGTGCACCGGAGGCGGTGAGCCACAGCCGGTCGACGTCGCGTTGCGCGTAGCCGCGACGGACCAGCCGGTCGAAAGTGGGCTCGAGAACTTCGTACGGAATCCCCAACTGCTCGCCGATATCAGTGAGTCGGGCGATGCCGAACACCCGTTGATAACGGTTGATTCGCAACAGCGCCCACAACTCGGCGACATCGAGCCGGCAGTCGGGCCGCATGGCGATGCTGCGCAGCCGCATACCCGGTTCGCCACGCAACAGGCGCCCGATCGCAATCTCGAGCATGTCCTCCGGCGTCTGCGTGGTCGGCATCGCGAATCCGTCGCCCAGGTCGGCGGCGTTGTTGCCGATATCCCGCAACGGAACCTCACGAAGAAACAGCGCCACGGTGAAGCCGACCAGCGCGACCGGGACAGCCCACAAGAACACCTGGGTGAGCGACTCGGCATAGGCGCCAACGATCGGGGCAGCCATTGCATGAGGGAGCCGGTGCAACGCCTCCGGCGAGTTCGCCGCTGCCGGGGATGCGCCGCTCGCCGCCAAAGCCGGACCGATGCGGCTATGCAGGAAGTTGGTGAACAGCGAGCCGAAAATCGCCGCGCCGAACGAACTGCCGATCGTGCGGAAGAAGGTCACCCCCGAGGTGGCGACACCGAGGTCTTCGAACCTCGACGTGTTCTGCACGATCAGGACCAGCACCTGCATGCACAATCCGATGCCGGCACCGAGGATGAACAGGTAAACCGATTGCAGCAGTGCCGATGTAGACGGGTCCATCCGGGACATCAGCAGAAAAGCGAGCGCCATCACCGCCGTTCCGGCGACCGGGAAGATCTTGTATCGGCCCGTCCGGCCGACCAGGACTCCGCTGCCCATCGACGTCAAGAGCATCCCCGCCACCATCGGTAGCGTGCGCAGTCCCGATGTGGTCGCCGAGACGCCGTCGACGAATTGCATGTAGGTCGGCAGAAAGGTCAGCGCGCCCAGCATGGCGAACCCGACCACGAACGACAGCACACAACACACCGTGAAGACCGGATTACCGAACAGCCGGGTCGGCAGGATCGGCGCGGATCCCGGTCCAGACGGCCGGCTTTCGACCCAGACGAACATGCCCAGTGCCGCCGCGGAGCCGACGAACAGCCCGATGATCGTCGCCGAGTTCCACGGGTAGGTCGTGCCGCCCCAGCTGGTGGCAAGGGTCAGACCGGTCGCGCCCAGGCCGACGAGCACGATGCCGGCGTAGTCGATGACCGCCCGCCCGCGCGTGCCCAGCGTCGGGATCGCGGCTGCCGCAACGAAGAAGACGACGATCGAGACCGGCACGTTGATCCAGAACGCCCACCGCCAGGTCAGGTGGTCGGTGAAATAGCCACCCAGCAGGGGGCCGATCACCGTGGTCACCCCGAACACCGCGCCCAACGCACCCTGATAACGACCGCGATCCCGCAACGGGATGACTTCGCCGATCAGTGCGGTGGCCGTGACCGTGATGGCGCCGCCGCCGATGCCCTGCAGCGCCCGGGCGCCCACCAGCATGACCATTGACTGCGAAAGCCCGCACAGCACCGACCCGATGACAAAGAACGTCACCGCCGCCTGGAAAATCACCTTGCGGCCGAACAGATCTCCGAGTCGGCCGACCAGCGCGGTGATGATCGTCGAGGCCAGCAGATAGCTGGTGACCACCCAGGACTGGTGTCCCGCCCCGCCCAGGTCGGCGACGATGGTGGGCAGTGCGGTGGCGACGATGGTTTGGTCCAGTGCCGCCAGCAGCATTCCCAGCACGATCGCCAGAAAGACGAGATTGCGTCGCTGCGGGCTGACCAGTGCGCCGCTGGCTCCGGGATCCGCTGTGGCGGTCATCTGCGCACTCGTCATAGGCAGGCAGCTGCGATCGGGGCTCAGACCCCGGATTGTCCTGTCGTCGGCGGTCGCGAGACACACTGCGCCGAGTACAGCTCTTCGCCGAGCTTGTCCATCAGCTGCAGCTGCGTCTCCAGGTAGTCGACGTGGTTTTCCTCATCGGCGACTATGCCTTCCAGCAAGGTGGCGCTGGTCGAGTCCTGCTTCTCGCGGCACAGGATGATTCCGGGCTTGAGCCGGTTCAGCACGTCGTACTCGATCGCCAGATCGGCTTCGAACTGCTCCCGCAGCGTCTGACCGATGCGCAAGGAGAACAGGCGCTGGTAGTTCGGCAGCCCGTCGAGCAGCAAGATCCGATCGGTGATCGCCTCGGCGTGGCGCATTTCATCGAACGACTCCGCGCGGGTGTGGCCCGCCAATTCGGTGAAACCCCAGTTCTCCTGCATTTTCGAGTGCAGAAAATACTGATTGATTGCAGTGAGTTCGCTGGTCAGCTGTTCGTTGAGAAGGCGCAAAACATCAGGATCACCTTGCACGATCGCTCCTTAATTCTCCCCTGGCACGGTTTCGAGTCGCGGCGATTGACGGTGAGGTTGGGCTGGAACGCCACCGGATGCCGAACACAAACTTAGCCCAGCGGGCCACCGTCGGCGTGTTGATTTAAGCGGCATGGATGCGCCAATTTCAGCAAAAGTGCTGGTCAAAGGGTAGGCTAAGTAAGGATAGCCTTCGCGAACTAAGTTAGGTTAGACTTCCCTACATGCGGGCTGTTTGGGCATCAGAGACCCAGAAGTTGGGGGTTCGCTGATGTACGTCTGCCTCTGTGAGGGCGTCACCAGCCAAGCCGTGTCCGACGCTGTCGCCGACGGGGCGTCGACGTCCAAAGAGGTCGCCGCGGCGTGCGGCGCAGGCCTTGACTGCGGACGTTGCCGGCGTACGCTGCGGGCGATCATCGCTGCGGCCGCGCAGCTTCAGCCCACCGGCTCGTAGCGATCAGTTGCCCCGCCGGGCGGTGAAATCCGCCAGTGCCGCCGCATTCGCCTGTCCTCCCAAAAGCTCCGCGAAATGAGCGTTTTCCCGATCGGTTGCCGCCGCGATTTCCGGACGAGTGGGTTCGACGATCGATTGTTTGACCGCGATCAGGCTCGGGATCGGCCGGGAAGCCAGGATCTCGGCATGCCTGCGGGCCTCAGCGATCAGCTCGTCGGGCTCGCACACCTTCCAGACCAGACCCATCGTCAGCGCTTCTTGGGCGGTCACCCACTCCGAGGACAGCAATAGCCAGGCGGCGTTCTGTCGACCGATCAACTGTGGCAGCAGATATGACGATGCCGCTTCCGGCGCTACGCCCAAGCTCGTGAACGGGCACTGCAGCCGAGCCGTCGATGACATGAACGCCAGGTCCGCATAACCCAGGATGGTGGTGCCGATCCCGACGCCGACGCCGTTCACGGCACAGATCAGCGGCTTGGGAAACCGGGTCAGCGTGTCGATCATGGTGGTGAAATGTGATCCCTGTCCGGCCAATTGCGGGTCGGTGATGCGCGCTTGCATCTCGTTGAGGTCGTTACCGGCGCTGAAAGCACGTCCAGCCCCGGTCAACAACACGACGGCCACTTCGGAATCCTCGGCGGCGAGGCTGAGTGCCTCGGCAGTGGCCTCGTAGAGCGCCTCGTTGAACGCGTTGAGCACCTCGGGCCGGTTCAGGGTGAGCGTGCGTACCCGGTGGTGATCTTCGATCTGGAGTATCACGGTGTCTCCTCAACTTTGGAAGGGTGTTTTCAGCACATAGCGACTGGTGGGCACCGTGTCGATGTTCTCGTTGGCGCCGAACGCCGATGTGCTGGCGACCATCCGGGCCAGCCGCTGCTGAAGATCGGCGTCATCGGCCGCACCGAAGAAGGCCTTCAGATCGGTGATCGCCTCGATCGGGAACAGCTCTTCGACGATGCCCGCCAGCTCTGGCGCATTGGGTGTCAGCGGACGCACCACGGCGTTCTGGGTGTAACCGAAGGTGGACTGAGTTTCGATAGCCACCGGAGTGTGGTCATGCTGCCAGTGCTTGAGCCAGCTCGCCTGGGCCAGCTCGGCCGGCCGGCGCAACAGCGCAATGTTCGCCAACCCTGTTGTGCGGTTGCCTAGTTCGAGTGGCGCCTGCAATGGCACCGATTCGGTGACCAGGTACGCCGCGAGGTGATCGCACTCAACCTCCAGCAACCGCAGCGCTGCCGCGACCTGGTCGCCGTAGTACTGCTGAGTCCAAATGCTCACCACGGCGACCGCCGGTGGGTCGAGCGTCGTCAGTGTCATCAGCGAATGACGCACCGCCGCGTCGCGGACATTGACCGCCAGGCCGGATACGCCGAGATGAAGAATCGCCTCGGCGACGGATCCTCGCTGCCGTTGGCACCAGTCCTCGTCACGGTCGGCGGCCATCAGCACCGCGACTACCTTCTCCATCGCCAGAACCTCTGTATCGACTAGTCGGAGCGATCCCGGGCCCAGCGGGGCTGAATGAACACGCCTTCGGCTTCGACGGTGATCCCCTCATCGTCGGCGAGATGACCCGTTGCGAAGGTCTTCACCCCGTCGATGCGAGTGGTCGTCGCCTCGGCGTGCAGGTGCCCGAGTCGGGTGGCCCGCACGTAGCGGAAACTGATCGTTCCGGTGAGACGCGGATTCACTCCGTCGCTGGCGGCCTCGCCCAGCAGGTGATCGAGAACCAGGGCGGCGACTCCCCCGTGCACGTGTCCCGGCGGTCCCTCGTAACCGGCGCCGAGATGAAAATCGCACCAGGACGTACCCGAGCCGTCGTGCTGGATCTCCAGCGGAGGGGCGATCGGATTGCGGATTCCGATGACGACGTTTCCCCAGGCCATTCGCTCGCCACTTTCGAGATGGCGCACCCCGAATGTCCCGTCGAGTTGCTTATGCCGCAAACGCGCGGTGGCCGAGTCGATCTCGGCCTTGGCCGCCGCGACGGTTTCGGCGTCCATCTCGGTTCTGACCGTCGCGTCGATCAACTCCCGGACCGACTGAGTAAGCGGCTCGTACACCGCTCGCAGCCGTTGCACCTCCTCGGCGCTGAGGTTCTCCGGTGTGAAGTGCAGCATGAGGCGAAACTAGAACACGTTCACCTCGGGCGGCGTGGTGGGGTGGCCGACGGGTCTGGTCGCTACCGCACCGGGTGTACCTGCTGGTCGCCCGCGAGCAGCTCGCCGATCAGGCCGGCAAGCTGCCGGTACGGCCCCTCTCGGCCGCTGGACGACCGAAACACCAACCCGATGCGGCGTCCGGGACGAGGTACGGCGAAGTAGGCCAGTTCCAGTCGGCTACGAGCGGTCTCGACAGGTACCGCGCTCTGCGGGATCAACGTCACGCCCAGCCCGCCGGTCACACACTGCACCGCCGTCGCCAGCGATGCTGCCCGGGTGTCGGCCAGTTCGGCGCGCACGCCCGCATTGCGGCAGACGTCGAGGGCCTGGTCGCGCAGGCAGTGTCCCTCTTCCAGTAGCAGCAACGGCAGCTCGGCCAGCGTGGTCGGCGACACGCGTCGGCTTCCTGCCAGCGGGTGCCCGGGTGGCAGTGCGAGCACGAAATCTTCGTCGTAGATTGGGATTTCGGTGACGCCGCCGGTGTCGGCCGGCAACGCGATCAGGGCCGCGTCCACCGAACCTTCGCGCAGCCCGGTGAGCAGCCGTTCGGTCTGGTCCTCGATAACCCGCAGGGTCAGCGCGGGCAGCCGATCGGCCAGCCCGGCGAACAGCGTCGGGAGTATGTACGGTGCCACCGTTGGGATCAGGCCGATCCGGATGCTGCCCTGCAGCGGGTCCGAGGCGCCTGCGGATGCGGCCGTGAACGCCGTCGCGGCCTCGATCACCGCTTGGGCCTGCGGCAGCAATCGCTTGCCCTCCGTCGTCAGGAAGACTCGGCGAGTGGACCGCTCAACCAGCTGAACTCCCAGGCCGGTTTCCAGGGCCGACAGTGCCTGCGACAGCGTCGATTGGCTGACACCGAGAGTTGCTGCGGCACCGCCAAAATGCTGCTTCTCCGCGACGGCGACGAATGCCCGGAGGCCCGCGATCGTCGGCTGATAAGTCTTATCGGACATACCGATCAGTATAGTGTGAAAGATCACCTTTCATTCAAATTGGAGTTCCGGCATTATGGGTGTCAGCACAAAACTTGACTAGATCCAATTTGAAACGAAGGAGTGACATGGCACTGCTGACAATCGGTGACCAGTTCCCGGCCTACCGGCTGACCGCGTTGATCGGCGGTGACCTCTCCAAGGTCGACGCTCAGCAGCCGGGTGACTATTTCAAAACCATCTCCAGCGGTGACCACGACGGTAAGTGGCGGGTGGTGTTCTTCTGGCCGAAGGACTTCACCTTCGTGTGCCCGACCGAAATCGCCGCGTTCGGCAAGCTGAACGACGAGTTCGAGGACCGCGACGCGCAGGTCCTCGGCGTGTCGGTGGACAGCGAGTTCGTGCACTTCCAGTGGCGCGCCCAGCACGACGACCTCAAGAAGCTGCCGTTCCCGATGCTTTCGGACCTTAAGCGGGAACTGGTCGAAGCCACCGGAGCGCTCAACGACGACGGTGTCGCCGACCGGGTCACGTTCATCGTCGATCCCAACAATGAAATCCAATTCGTCTCGGTGACGGCTGGTTCGGTTGGCCGCAACGTCGACGAGGTGCTGCGGGTGCTCGATGCCCTGCAGTCCGACGAGCTGTGCGCGTGCAACTGGCGCAAGGGCGACCCAACGATCGATGCCGGCGAAGAGTTGAGGAAGTCAGCCTGATGAGTATCGAGAACCTGAAGGACGCGCTGCCCGACTACGCCAAGGACCTCAAGCTCAACCTCGGCTCCATCAGCCGCGGCACCGTGCTGAACGCCGAGCAGCTGTGGGGCACACTGTTGGCCAGCGCCGCGGCGACGCGTAATACCCAGGTGTTGGCTGAGATCGGTGCCGAGGCAACTGATTTCCTGTCGTCGGAGGCCTACCAGGCCGCACTGGGCGCCGCGTCGATCATGGGCATGAACAACGTGTTCTACCGCGGCCGCGGTTTCCTCGACGGCAAGTACGACGACCTTCGTCCCGGCTTGCGGATGAACATCATCGGCAACCCGGGCGTGGATAAGGCGAATTTCGAGCTGTGGTCGTTCGCGGTGTCGTCGATCAACGGGTGTTCGCACTGCATGGTGGCCCACGAGCACACCTTGCGCGAGGCCGGCGTCGACCGCGAAGCGATCCTGGAGGCATTGAAGGTTGCGGCCATCGTTGCCGGGGTTGCCCAGGCGATAACCACCGCTCAAACACTGGCCGCCGCCGGCTAGACCCCACCCGTAGACTTCCGGCCTGTGGTCGTCAGTCGGGTAGATCTGCAACACCTGCGTCGCTGCGTTGAGCTTGCCCGCATCGCATTGGAGAACGGACACGGTCCGTTCGGTGCGATGCTGGTCGGCGCCAACGGTCAGACGCTCTACCAAGACCACAACCGCGTCACCGACGACGACCAGACATTGCATGCAGAGTTGGGTGTCGTCCGGTGGACGGTAGCGAATCTGGCTCCGGTGCATCGCATTCGAGCCACCGTGTACACATCGTGTGAGCAGTGTCCGATGTGTGCGGCCGCGCATGCCTGGGCGGGGCTGGGGCGCATCGTGTACGCGACGTCGTGCGCTCAGCTGACCGACTGGCTGACCGAATGGCAGGCGCCGACTCCACCCGTGGCCATGCTGCCGGTCAACACGGTCGCGCCCCGAGCCGTGGTCGACGGCCCGGCGCCCGAACTCGAGGGAGAGATGAAAGCACTTTACGAGGCCAGGTACCGGCGGTGACCGCGCCCGCTTGGGTCGAGCACGTGATCTGGTGGCATGTGTACCCTTTGGGATTCGTAGGTGCTTTCCCGGCGACCGTCCCGCCCGATCCGGGTCAGCACCGACTGCGGCGGATCGCCGGGTGGTTCGACCACGCGATCGCGCTCGGCGCGTCGGGGATAGCCCTGGGGCCGATCTTCGCCTCGCGCACACACGGTTACGACACCACCGACCATTACCGCATCGATCCCCGGCTCGGTGACGACGACGATTTCGACTACCTCATCGCCGAGGCGCGGCGGCGTGGCTTGCGTGTGCTACTCGACGGGGTGTTCAACCACGTCGGTGTCGACTTCCTCCGCCATCGCGAGGCGATGCACGACGACGCGGCAGCGCGCTGGTTTCGCGGGCGGCCGGGCGGTTTCCACACCTTCGAAGGTCATGGCGACCTGCTCACGCTGAACCACGACAACCCCGAGGTCGTCGACTACACCGCCGACGTCATGGCGCACTGGTTGCAACGAGGGGCTGACGGCTGGCGGCTGGATGCTGCATATGCTGTGCCGCAACAGTTCTGGGCTGCAGTTCTGCCGAGGGTTCGCCGGCTCCAACCGGATGCGTGGTTCGTCGGAGAGCTGATTCACGGCGACTACGCGGCGGTCGTTCGCGAAGCCGGTTTCGACTCGGCCACCCAGTATGAGCTGTGGAAGGCGATCTGGAGCGGTCTCAACGACGGCAACTTCTTCGAACTGGATCATGCATTGCGGCGACACACCGAGTTTGTGGAAAGCTTTGCGCCGCTGACCTTCATCGGCAACCACGATGTCACGCGTATCGCCAGCCAGCTGCAACGTCCTGAACAACTGGCCCACGCCTTGGTCATCCTGATGACCGTCGGCGGCGTTCCCAGTATCTACGCCGGTGACGAGTTCGGCTACCAGGGGATCAAGGAGGAGCGGTTCGGCGGCGACGATGCGGTACGGTCCGAATTCGGCTCTCCCCCAGCGCAGCTGGACGCTCGCGGGGTTGAGGTGTGGTCGCTGCACCAGTACCTGATCGGGTTGCGCCGTCGGCACCCGTGGCTGCACGCCGCGTCGACGTCGGCGCTGCGGCTGGATAACCGGCAATACGTGTACCGGACCCGACACGGTGAGCAGGCATTGATCGTCGCGCTCAACATCGACGATGCTCCGCTACGGGTGCGGCTGGATTCGGGCCCTGCCGAGGTGATCGCCGGTAGTGGGGCGCCGCAGCAAGAGGTCGTTGATGCGATCTCCGTCGAGCCGCATGGCTGGCGAATTCTGCGGCAGGCCTAAGTCAGACGCTGCAGCGTCAATGGATCCTCGTTGCCGTCGTAGTAGCGGGCCAGCAACTCGACGAAATCGCTGTTGTCCTCGGTCGCGTGGGCGAACAACGTCATCGACGAACGCACCTTCATGTCATCGGGCGACCCGAAGATCTCCGAAATCGAGCGGCCCTGCACGGCGTTGACCAGCCGCGTGCATTCATGCAGCCGCGGTCCGAGCACGTCGTGGCGAAGATAGGCCCGGGCTTCGTCGAGCGAGGAGATCGCATAGCGCGCCGCCGTGGGGCTGCTGCCCAGGCCGGCGACCTGCGGGAAGATAAACCAAATCCAATGGCTGCGCTTATGGCCGGCCCGCAACTCGTCGAGGACGTCGGGGTAGACGCGGGCCTGCGCGTCAACGAAACGCTGCAGATCGAAGGGGTCGCTCGCGGATTCCATATGACCTACGGTGGCACAGTGGTCAAACGGCGGATGCCGAAGGTGCGTGATCTCGCGCCGCTGATCCGATTCCGCAAGCCCCGGCTCGACCGCATTCAGCGTCGGCTCGACGACGCACAGACCATCCACGATCTGCGGCATCTCGCGAAGCGGCGGACACCGAGGGCGGCATTCGATTACGCAGACGGTGCGGCCGAGGACGAAATCTCCCTGGGACGTGCGCGACAAGCCTTTCGCGACATCGAGTTTCATCCCACGATCCTGCGCGACGTCAGCGACGTCCGAACCGGTTGGCAGGTGCTGGGTCAACAGGTGGCGCTGCCGTTCGCGATTGCGCCGACGGGCTTCACCCGGCTGATGCACACCGAGGGCGAGCTCGCCGGTGCCCGAGTCGCCGCGGCGGCCGGCATCCCGTTTTCGCTGTCCACTCTGGGTACCGCCTCGATCGAAGACGTGGCGGCTGCTGTTCCGCAGGGCCGCAAGTGGTTTCAGCTGTACATGTGGCGCGACCGGGACCGGTCGATGGCGCTGGTAAGGCGGGCCGCCGAGGCCGGCTTCGACACCCTGTTGGCCACCGTCGACGTCCCGGTTGCCGGGGCGCGACTGCGTGACGTCCGCAACGGGATGTCGATTCCGCCGGCGCTGACACTGCGGACTGCGCTCGATGCGGCGCTGCGGCCGCACTGGTGGTTCGACCTGCTGACCACCGAGCCGCTGTCCTTCGCGTCGTTGGATCGCTGGTCGGGCACCGTCGGCCAATACCTGGACACGATGTTCGACCCCAGCCTGACCTTCGACGACCTGGCGTGGATCAAATCGCAGTGGCCGGGCAAGCTCGTCGTCAAAGGCATCCAGACCCTCGATGACGCACGCGCAGTAGTGGATCTCGGCGTCGACGGCATCGTGTTGTCCAATCATGGCGGCCGCCAACTGGATCGGGCACCGGTGCCGTTCCATCTGTTGCCTGTCGTCGCACGTCAACTCGGCGCCCACACCGAGATACTCGTCGACACCGGCATCATGTCCGGCGCCGACATCGTCGCCGCGGTCGCTCTGGGTGCGCGTTGCACCCTCGTCGGCCGGGCCTACCTGTACGGGCTGATGGCCGGTGGCGAAGCCGGCGTCCGCCGGGCCGTCGAAACCCTGTCCAGCCAGCTGACCCGCACCATGAAATTGCTCGGAGTCAGCTGCCTCGAGGAGCTCTCGCCGAAGCACGTGACTCAACTGCGACGGCTGCTGCCGGTGGCCCCGCCGGACTGAGGTGCGTGTCGGACCGCTCTGGCATAATAGAATGTATGTTCGATTCAAGTTCGCCCTATGCGTCGCCGCCGGAGGTGATTGCGCGTTTTGATGAGATGTTCGAGCGGCGTTATCCCAGCCGCACGACGGAGTCGGCCGCGTTGCTTGATCGGATCGGCTCCTCATGGCACGAGCAGAATCGGAGCGCCGCCGCGGCTCTGGCGGCCATCGGCGAATTGTTCGCGTATCGATTGGCGCGCTGCTCTGACACCGAGGACTGGGCGGTCGACACCGAGGCCGCGGTAAGTGCCGAGGTGGCTGCGGCTCTGCGGATGAGTCAGGGCCTGGCGGCGAGCCAGTTACGTTATGCCCGCGCGATGCGCGAACGGCTGCCGAGGCTGGCTGAAGTCTTCAAAGCCGGTGACATCGACCAGCGCACATTCGCCACGATCGTCTATCGCACGGACCTGATCACCGACGGCAACGTGCTCGCGACCGTCGACGGGCAGCTGGCCCTCACCGTGGTCCGCTGGCCGTCGATGACTCGCGGCCGGCTGGCCGGACACATTGACAAGATCGTTGCCAAGGCTGACGCCGATGCGGTCCGCCGCCGCACGGAGCGACGCACCGAACGCGAGGTCTGGTTCGCAGATCTTGAGGGCGGCTTGTCGGAAATTCACGGCAGCTTGTTGAGCCCCGATGCGCATGCCCTGGACAAGCGGCTCGCTGCGTTGGCCGGCACGGTGTGCGAGCGCGATCCGCGGACTCGCGAGCAACGCCGCGCTGACGCTCTGGCCGCGCTCACGGCCGGGGCCGATCGACTGGGCTGTCGCTGCGGACTCCGTGATTGCACCGCTGGAAAACGGCCCGCCGCAACGCCTGTGGTGATACATGTGATCGCCGAACAATCCATGATCGACAGCCGCAGCGGCACAACGGCATCCGAGGTATGCGCTGACGGGCTCGTCTCACCCGAACTTATTGCCGAGTTGGCCGCCGAGGCCAAGCTGGTGCCCCTGGTCCATCCGGTCGATGCCGCGCCCGAGCCGGGATATGCGCCGTCGAAGAAGCTCGCCGATTTCGTGCGCTGCCGAGATCTGACGTGCCGATGGCCCGGCTGCGATCGGCCGGCCTTCGACTGCGACATCGACCACACCGTCCCCTACGCCGACGGTGGGTTCACGCATGCCTCGAACCTGAAGTGCTACTGCCGTATTCACCACCTGGTGAAGACCTTCTGGGGCTGGCGTGATCAGCAGTTGCCCGACGGCACAGTGATTCTCAACTCGCCCGCGGGGAAAACCTATGTCACCACCCCGGGCAGCGCACTGCTCTTTCCCGGCTTGTGCGTACCCACCGGCGACATGCCGCCGCCCGAAGCTGAGCCGCCGATCGACTATTGCGGTGACCGGACTGCGATGATGCCCAAACGCGGTCGTACCCGTCGGCAGGATCGCGCCGACCGCGTCGCCGCCGAACGAAGACGCAACCACGTTGCCCGCACGACCCGTCAAACCAGCTCGTTCAGCTGTCTCGGGCCCGCGCCACGTGACGCCGACGACGAGCCACCACCGTTTTAACTACCGCGGTCGCTGGATAAAGAATTCGTAATCTGCGGCAATCCATCGCTGGCCGTGTTGATATCGGATCGGGGACGTTCCGGTGGTGATCAACCCCTGCAACGATTGATCCGGGCCAAGGGTGGGATAGCGCTCCCTGACCGGCGCGGTGTTCGCCGCCACATATTTGGCGTATCCGAGTTGTTGGAACGACTAGTGACCCGGGACGATGGTGTGGTGGCTGCGACTGTTCTGCAGGTAGGTGAAGTTCCGCCGCCGCTCGCTGCGGCCCTGACCGCGAAGTACGACGCTCTGGTGCTGCCGATTGATGCGGGGCGTGAGGATTTCCTCGCCGAGCATGGTGCGTCGGTCAGAGCGATTGTCGACGCCGGCCGAGCGCCCATCGACGCAAAACTGATGGAGGCGTTGCCCAATCTCGGTGCGATCATTCATTGGCTAGACGGCTACGAGACGATCGACGTTGACGCCGCACGTCGGCTGGGTATCGGCGTGAGCAACACGGCCGAGGCACTCACTGACGCCGTGGCCGATGTGGCAGTTGGATTGATACTGATGACGGTCCGCAGCTTCGCCGCCGCAGAGCGCTACGCTCGCGCCGGCCGCTGGTCGGCCGAGGGGCCATATCCGTTGGCGCGGGATGTGACTGGATCGCGCGTAGGCATCCTCGGCCTGGGCCACATCGGTTCAGCGATAGCCCACCGACTCGCCGGATTCAACTGTGCCATCAGCTATCACAACCGCCGTCAGCTGCCCAATCCGGGTTACCCGTACGCGCCGTCAGCGGTGGACCTCGCGAAATCCGTTGAGGTGCTGGTGGTGTCGGCCGCCGGCAGCAAAGACGCCCCACCCCTGGTGAGCCGCGACGTGCTGGAAGCACTCGGCCCGGACGGTTACCTGATCAACATCGCCCGAGGCAGCGTCGTGGACGAGGAGGCACTCGTGGAGGTGTTGGCCCGCGGACGGCTCGCCGGCGCCGGCCTCGACGTAGTTACCCGCGAACCGGATGTCCCCCAACAACTCCGGGAGATGGACAACGTCGTTGTGCTGCCGCACGTGGGCAGCGCGACGGCGCGTACCCGCGCCGCGATGACCGCGCTGACCCTCCGCAATCTGGACGAGTACCTGACACACGGCACTCTCACTACCCCGGTGGTGGCGCCGACGCGTTAACCCGTCGCGACCGACGATCGCCGGCGCGGGAATAATTCAATTCGCGACGGTCCGCCCGCCCTAAGCCGAAGATCACAGACAACATTGCGGCCACGAACCCGATAATTCCGATGACAACCAAGATATCGGCCATGACTACAAGCTTTACGCGTTACCTGGCCGTAACATGGAAACACTCCGCGTCTCAACGGTGAAGAATCGGTGAACCTTGATAGCGGTCCCGGAACTGATCTGCGCGATCACCGGCCGCCGCAGCCAAGGTCAGAGCGTTTCGCGAGCGTCGGCGCGCCGCCGAATCAACCGTCTCCTGAAGAGCTACCCGGCGTTTTTTCCGCCGTGAGCGTAACCCTCGGATCGCCATGTGCGGACCCGGTGGCGCCGGTCCAAAATGAGGCCGAAGACTTTTGCCTCCGCGCCAAGGAGTGACAGTGAGTGATCTCATTCATCCCCAGTTCGCGACGATCGATGGACTTTCGGTGCGTTTCGCTGAGAGTGGCGACGGCGATCAGGATGCGATCCTGTTGAGCCCCTGGCCCGAGAGCGTCTATGCCTTTGAGCCCGCTTGGCAACACCTCGCCACCCATGCGCACCTGCTGGCCGTCGACCCGCCAGGGTTCGGCAAGTCGGACTACCGCGAATCCCTGATGAATCCAAAGGCAATGGGCGACTTCATCGTTCGCATAGCCGATACCTTCGGGTTCGACAATCCCCATATCGTCGGTCCCGATATTGGAACCTCGTCATCCCTGTTTGCGGCTGCAACACAGCCAGGCCGGTTCCGTACCGTGGTGGTCGGAAGCGGAGGGGCCGCAGTGCCACTGGAGTTGACTGGAGTCTTGAAGGACTGGGTGGAAGCCACCGACCTGGAGCCCTACCGGCAGTTGGGCGGCCGCAAGATCGTCGAACTCGCGCTGAGCACTATCGACGGGTACGTCCCCGCCGCCGAGATCCGCGAGGACTACATGTCCGGCTATGAGGGCGACCGCTTCGCCAGGACGATCCCGTATGCCCAGAGCTACCGCGAGTACCTGCCGCAACTGGCTGACCTGCTCGCCGGCATTGAGACACCCGTTCGCATCGTCGCCGGCGCCGACGACCAAGTCGTGCCGCCGGTGAACGCCGAGTTTCTGCATCACCGCCTCCCCAACAGCCGAGTCGACTTGATTCCCGGGGCGGGTCACTTCTGCTGGGAGGAAAAGCCCGCGGAGTACGCCGCGCTGGTTGCCGACTGGTGGGCGAACCCCAAGGCTGGTTAGTCGGCCCGCAGGCCCCGGGAACAAAGTCGCGGCCATCGAGGTTGAGCGCGACAGGCTTAACTTTGGAGGATTGATGGCTGAAGCCAAATCAGTACCCGTGTTGTTTGTCAGTGATCCGATCGTGCTGCCTGGAATGGTCGTGCCGATCGGATTGGACGACGCCGCTCGAGCGGCCGTCGACGCTGCCCGCGCCACCGAGTCGGGCACGCTGCTGATCGCGCCCCGACTCGACGACCGATACCCGTCTTACGGTGTGCTCGCAACGATTCTGCAGGTCGGCCGGATCCCCGGCGGCGGCACCGCCGCGGTCGTGCGCGGCGAGCGACGGGCCCACATCGGCGTCGGGGCCAGCGGGCCGGGCGCTGCCCTGTGGGTCGAGGTGACCGAGGTCGCCGAGCCCGAACCGAGCGACGAGACTCGGACGCTGGCCGCGGAGTACAAGAAGCTGCTGCTGGCGATGCTGCAGCGGCGCGAGGCGTGGCAGATCGTCGACGTTGTCAACCAACTGACCGATCCGTCGGCGCTGGCCGACACCTCCGGTTACGCGTCGTATCTGACCGACGTGCAGAAGCGCCAGCTGTTGGAGACCGAGGACGTCGCCGAGCGGCTGCAGGTGTTGATCGACTGGACCGGCGATCACTTGGCCGAAGTCGAGGTTAACGACAAGATCGCCGGAGACGTCCGCGAGGGCATGGAGAAGCAGCAGAAGGAGTTCCTGCTGCGCCAGCAGCTGGCCGCGATCCGCAAGGAACTCGGCGAAGGCGAGCCCGACGGTTCCGATGACTACCGAGCCCGTGTCGAGGCCGCTGACCTGCCGGACAAGGTTCGTGAGGCAGCGCTGCGCGAGGTCGGCAAACTGGAACGCTCCAGCGAGCAAAGCCCCGAAGGCGGCTGGATCCGAACCTGGCTGGACACCGTGCTCGACCTGCCGTGGAGCACCCGGACCGAGGACTCGACCGACCTCAAGGCGGCGCGAGAGATTCTGGATGCCGATCACCACGGGCTGGACGACGTCAAGGACCGCATCGTCGAGTACCTGGCGGTGCGAGCCCGACGTGCCCAGCGCGGACTGCAGGTCGTCGGCGGCCGCGGCTCCGGCGCCGTGATGGTGCTGGCCGGTCCGCCAGGGGTCGGTAAAACATCGCTGGGCGAGAGCGTCGCCCGCGCGCTGGGCCGCAAGTTCGTCCGCGTCGCGCTCGGTGGTGTGCGCGACGAGGCCGAGATCCGCGGCCACCGGCGCACCTACGTCGGCGCGCTGCCCGGCCGGATCGTCCGTGCCATCGGCGAAGCCGGCTCGATGAATCCCGTCGTCTTGCTCGACGAGATCGACAAGGTCGGCTCGGACTACCGCGGCGACCCGAGCGCGGCGCTGCTGGAGGTCCTCGACCCGGCACAGAACCACACCTTCCGGGACCACTATCTGGATCTGGATCTGGACTTGTCCGACGTGGTGTTCCTGGCGACCGCGAACGTCATCGAGAACATCCCCTCGGCGTTGCTGGACCGGATGGAGCTGGTGCAGATCGATGGGTATACCGAGGACGACAAGGTTGCCATCGCCCGGGACTTCCTGTTGCCGCGGCAGCGCGACCGTGCCGGCCTGACGGACGACGAAGTCGCCGTGACCGAGGCGGCGTTGCGCAAGATCGCTGCCGACTACACCCGCGAGCCGGGCATGCGGCAATTCGAACGGCTGCTGGCCAAGGCGCTGCGTAAGGTCACCACCAAGATCGCTGAGGAATCGTTGACCATCGACGAGCCGGATCTGGTGGATTACCTTGGCCGCCCGCGCTTCACGCCCGAGTCGGCCGAACGTACAGCGGTGCCGGGTGTGGCGACGGGCCTGGCGGTGACCGGGCTGGGTGGTGATGTGCTCTACATCGAAGCGGGCGCCAACGACGGCGAACCGGGTCTGCAGCTGACTGGTCAGCTGGGTGACGTGATGAAGGAGTCCGCGCAGATCGCCCTGTCGTATGTGCGTTCGCACGCCGCGGAATTGGGCGTCGAACCCGCCGCGCTGGACCGGCGGATCCACGTGCACGTGCCCGCCGGCGCCGTCCCGAAGGACGGCCCGTCAGCCGGTGTCACGATGGTGACCGCGCTGGTGTCGATGGCCACCGGACGACAGGTCCGTGCCGATGTCGGCATGACCGGCGAGGTGACGCTGAACGGCCGGGTGCTGCCGATCGGCGGCGTCAAGCAGAAACTGCTGGCCGCGCAGCGGGCCGGGCTCTCGACGGTGTTCATCCCGCAGCGCAACGAACCCGACCTGGACGATGTGCCCGCGGAGGTGCTCGAGGCGTTGGACGTCAAACCGATGACCGACGTCGCCGAAATCGTCGCCCAGGCACTGGAGCCGGCGTCGCAAGCGGTGACCGCTGCTGCCTGATGTCGGATAGCCTGCGGGCATGACCGACGTGCAACAGCTCAAACGGCGCATCGTTCACACGGCTCAACGCCTGGTGGTCAATCCAGTCGGTCGAAGGTCACCGATGACCATGCTGGAGACCACCGGGCGAAAGTCGGGGGAACCGCGACGCACCGCGATCGGGGGCCGGGTGATCGGCAACCAGTTCTGGATGGTCTCGGAGCATGGCGACCATTCGCATTACGTGCTCAACATCAAGGCCAACCCGCAAGTGCGGGTGCGCATCCGCGGCAAGTGGCGCGGCGGAACCGCTCACCTGCTGCCGGGCGATGACGTTAACGAGCGGTTGCGCAGTCTGCCGGGGTTCAACAGCGCTCTGGTGCGGTTGATGGGCAGCGACCTGCTGACCATCCGGGTTGACCTGGACTGAGCGGAAACATGACGGCTTATCTCGTCTCGATCTGCCGAAGCGTCTCTGATCGTGATCGGCTTGAGGACTACTGGGCGCATGCCGCTGCGACCTTTGAGGGGTTCGATGCCAAACCGCTGGTGACATACGCTCCGTTCGAGGTGCTCGAAGGAGACTCTGATGCGAAAGGCATTGTCCTGCTCGAATTTCCATCCATGGACGTTGCCAGGCGTTGGTACTGCAGCGACGCATATCAAGAGGCGAGGCAGCGTCGCCTCGGGGCCGCCGAATTCGAACTGATTCTTGTCGACGGCGGCTTAACGCCCGCTGTCGAACGCATGCCGGACACCAGGTAGACCTATGGCGTACGACGCTGACCTCGCCGACCGCATTCGCGAATTGCTGGGCCCGCTGCGCGGCGTTGACGAGAAGCGAATGTTCGGCGGCCTGGCCTTCCTGGTCAACGGCAACATGTCCGTGGCGGTCAGCGGACAGGGCGGCCTGATGGTGCGAGTACCGCCGAACGACACGGAAAGGCTTTGGGGACGGGCCCATGTCAGCCCGATGGTGATGGCCGGGCGCGAAGTCCGTGGGTGGGTCCGCGTCGAGCCCGACGGGCTGAAGACCACACGACAATTGACCGACTGGGTGACCCGCGGCGCCGACTATGCGCGACGTCTTCCGCGCAAGTGAGCACCACGTTTGCGAACCCCGGCTCGGAGGTAAGCCGTGGGTTATGGATACCCACAAGCAGCTGGTGCATCGGCTGCTGAAGGCCGCGGGCACCACCTATGCCGAAGAGGCGGGAATCCGCATCAGCGACAAACCGATGCCACTGTTTCAGCTACTGGTGCTGTGCATGCTGGCCAGCAAGCCGATCGACGCCACCACCGCGACGCGCGCTGCCCGCGAACTGTTCAAAGCCGGTCTACGCACCCCTAAGGCCGTGCTGGCGTCTGATCGACGCACCATGATCAGCGCGTTCGGTCGGGCTCATTACGTCCGCTACGACGAAAGTTCCGCCACCCGGCTCACCGAGATTGCCGAGGTAGTGCGCGACGACTATTCGGGCGACTTGCGCGAGATGGCTCAGCGCAGTCAGCACGAAGTTCGTTCGGCCGCACGACTGCTGAAGCAGTTCAAAGGAATCGGCGATACCGGTGCCGACATCTACTTACGCGAAGTCCAAGACGTCTGGACCTGGGTGCGACCGTACTTCGACGGCCGTGCCATCGCAGGGGCCAAGGCGATCGGCCTGCCCGCCGACCCAGAAAAGCTGGGCGCCCTTGCCCCGCGCGCCAACGCGAGGCTGTCCGCGGCGCTGGTGAGATCATCGCTCGACGACGAGGTGCGCCAGCGGGTGGCCGGTTGACGCTGGTCAGCTGACCGTGATGATGTCGGGCAGGCGCAGGCCTTGGAACCGTTCCCGCTCGGCGCGCCGGCGTTTGATTCGCAGCCGGACGTCGGAGGGCACCGTGACCGCTTCGTCGCAGGTGAGGTAGAACAGCTCGCCCGCGACGTCGATGAGTTCCGCTGCGGCCAACCGAGAACCTAGCTCTCGCAAAGTCATTCGTAACTCATGGGTGAACCGCATTGTCGCGTCGTAGGCCAGTTCTCGGGAAGCGCGAGCGCTCGCCGCCATCCGTTCGGGCAGCTTCGCCTCCGATCCGGCCGGTGACATCGGCTGGGGCAGGTCGGTCGCCGCACGCCCGGCGGCAGCAAGCAACATCGCCGGATCATCACCGAACATCAAGTTGGCCAGTTCGACTTCGCCCGGACCGCGGTGCCCAATCCGGCTGACGGCGCCGGCGAAGGCGGCGTCGATGGTGGGCGATAAGGCGCTGATGCCGTTGAGGTCTCCGTCGAGAGCCAGCGCGCACAGCTGCGGATCATCCCGGATCAGCGCCGCCAACGAAGATGTCGTGGTCCCGATGGCGTCGCTTTCCAACAACGCGCCCACGCCGGTGACGGGCACGTGCAGGCCGGTGCGTTGCACCGTCGCGGCAGTGACGCCGGTGTCGATCAGCCACAGTCCGGTAAGGCTCCAACCCTGGTGAATCCTGTCCCGCAACAGCCGAGTCCGCGCCTGCAGCTCGGCGTCCGACTGCGAATTCAGTTGCACCGCATCGAGGTGCTCGGCCGTCGCGGCCGCGAGGTACGCCTGGGTATCGGCCTTGAGATGCCGCAACAACGCCAACGCCCGTTTGACGACAACCGCTTTGGCGGCCGAACCGAGCAGGCCGCCGGTCTGTGGCGGGCGCCCCAGCGGCAACAGCGCGTCGACGTGTGAGCCGTCCAGTGATGCGCGCACGACCTCGCGAACATCCCAGCCCGGTAATTGTTCTGCGGCGATCACGCTTGCCGAAACGCCAACGTAGGGGCGGTGACCGAAGATCGCTATCGCCCGGCTCCCCCATTCGCCGGCCACCACGTCGTCGGAAGCCATCACCTGGCTCATCACCCGAGTGGCGGCACGCAAACCGGCGAGCTGGACGTCGAGCGTCATCGGGGTCAACGGCCCGGGCAACGTCTCAGCCACGGCTGCCGCGCTGAACACCGGGAAGCGCGGGTCGATCCGGTCGTCGAACTCGCCCTCCAGCCCGTCCGGCGGCGGCGCCAGCGACAGCCTGCTGTCGGACGCTTCGGTCCGCCGGGCAACCTCGACAGGTAGTGGTAAATGGCCGGGCACATCCACAGCGCCCTGGACGCCGAGTCTGCGACCGGTCATTCCGCGCACGGTATCGGCGACCGCATCGCTCGCGCCCCAGCCGAACTCGAACTGCCACGCCTCCTGCGCCGCAGCGACGTCGAGGTCGGGAATCAGCTGGGGCCAGGTCGGCAGGCGAGAGGGCCGCGGGCGCTGCTCGACAGATCTCAGCAACCTCCGCGCGGTTGCCAGCTCGATGGTGTCCGGAGTCGCCAGGTCGACCACCCCGGTGCCGGTGGTCGCCACCGCGAGCACCAGGAATCGAAGCAGATCATCGACGTGCAGCAGCCGCAACGCCCCGGTCGAGTCCTTGCTGTGCAGCAGGCTGCCGACGGTGCGGCAGATCTGCCAGTCGAGCTGCCGGCCCACCGGCGGTGCGATTCGCACGACCAAGCTCGGCGCCCAACTGGTAGACACCAGCGCCTCGGCCTGTCGATAAAGTGTCGGCTGTCCAGCCGACGCGGACACATAGATCAACCGGGCACCGGCGCGGGCCGCCGCATGGGCGACGTGCGCCAGCCCGGTTATGCCGGCGCTGCCGGGCGCGGTGGCCTCGATCGGGGCGAGGTGAAGCACCGCATCTGAGGTGTCAGCCAGCTGCTGCAGTATCGGGTCGCCGAGCGACCCGCAAACAAAGTCGACGGCGGGATGCAGGTTTTCGTGCGGGTGGGTCGCGATTCCGGTGACGGCGTACCCAGCGGCGACCAACTGCCGGGCCAGAGCACGCCCGATCAGTTCGGTGACGCCAGTCAGCAGGATCCGCATGCCTGAGCACCTCCGCGGCGTCTAGTTGACTAAACGACAATAATCCGCGTGCCGGTTCCCAGGAAGCTTTGAGCTAATCCTGCAACGTCATTGCAACGTGGCGATGCCCTCAGCGTCGATCGCTACCTTGGCACCGGCGATGTCGTCACGCACGGTGGCTGCGGCAGCCGCAGGATCGGTGATCAACGCCAGAGTGCGACGTTCGTCGGGCGTGCGAACCGCCAGGAAAGCCTTCTCTGGTCGGCCATCCCGGTCGAACGGTGTCGTCCAGGCTTCGACGGTGCCCACGCCTTCCCATACCGTCGCGGCCGTCCGGGCCGGCTCTTGGTCGACCGCGGATTGCGTATCCTCCCAACGGAACTCGGACGACGGCGGTTCGGTGCCGTAGACGCCAAAGCTGTGCTTGGTCAGGTAGCCGCCGTTGGCGGTGATCAAGCCGCGCCGGCCGGGGTTGGCTGTCAGCAGTTCGGCCATCGTCGCAATCGAGTGACCGACGTAATTGCTCCACGGACCGCCGGCGAACGTCAACCCCCCAGTCACGGTCAGTGGCCGAGCCGGATCGTCGACTGACAGACCGAGTTCGCCCGCGGCAACCTGCACTGCGGACGGAAAACACGAATACAGGTCGACGTAATCCACGTCGTCTATGCCCAGACCGGCCAGTCTCAGCGCTCGCGCACCGGCGATCCGGATGGCCGGCGACCGGTACAGTTCGGCGCGCTCACTGATCGCGTAGGTGTCATGCGCATCGGTGCCGGCATACGGGTAAACCCATCGCTCGGGGGGGATTCGCAGGCGGGTCGCGGTCTCCGCTGACGTCAGGATCAAAGCGGCGGACTGGTCGACCATGTTGTTGGAGTTCATCAGCTTGGTGTAAGGCCAGCTGATCATCCGATTCGTCGGGCCGTGCTGCCAAACATCTTCGGCTGCAACCGGTTTACGAATCCAGGCATGTGGATTGCGCACCGCCACCTCGTTGAACCGCGCCCACAATTCGCCGATGCGCTTGCGGTGCTCGTCGATTGACTCCCCCGTGCTGATTCGCAGCGCCTGCTCGAACAACGGGTAGATATACGCCGGGCGGTCCAGACCGATGCGATCCTCGGCGGGCCCCGCCATCGGTACATGCTCGTCGCTACCGTGGGCAAGAGGAACCGCCTCGTCCTGCTCGGTATAGGTAAGCCGTTGGCCGGCGGCGCGCAACTGCGTTCTGGTTCGCCACATTTCCGCGCCGGCCACCAAGACAACGCCCGCGTGTCCTTGTTGAATGTCCAAGCAGGCCTGGTTGACCAGCGACTGCGGCACGTTGCCGCCCACGCCGCTGTAGCGGGTGGCCGGATCCTCGGCGCCGATGCGTTGGCCGAGGAGCAGACCCGGGTCGCGGTACCGTGCCGAGAACAGGTTGACCACGCGGATGGCGTCGACGGCTTCGAGCACGCGCGGATCGGCTGCTTGGCGAGCGGCCGCGGCCATCAGGTCGACGGGTTCGAGGGTGTTTGCGTGCCCGGCCGCCTCCTCGTGGTGATTGACCTGGCCGTAGCCGACCAGCACCGGTGTTCTGGGGTTGACGGGCATGAAGGAAACCTTCCGCGGTTGGCGCCAGGCGAATGCTAGGCGGTGTCGGTGGATGCGAACAGCACGCGAGAATTGATCAGCTGCTCGGTCTCTTCACTGCTCATCCCGAGGACTTTGTGGCAGATTTCGCGGGTGTCCTGCCCGGGCAGCGGCGCCGGCCGTTGTGGCGCCGGCGGGATGTGGCGAAACGGCGCCGGGCCGGTTTCGGCCGGCAGCGGATGGTCGAACAACGGATGACGCATGTCGGCGAACAGCTTTCGCTCGCGCAGCTGCGGGTCGTCGAGGATATCGGGCGGACGGTTCATCTGGCCCGCGGGAATGCCGGCCGATTGCAAAGCCTCGGCGACCTGCGACGGGGTGCGGCTACGAGTCCACGTCGACACCTGCCCCAGCAGGTCGCCTCGATGCGCCAGTCTCGCTTCGCCAGTCGCGAACCGCGCGTCGTCGGCCAGCTCGGGCAACCCGAAAACCGCACTGGCCGAACGCCAGTCGGCGTCGCTGCGAATCGAGATGACACACCATTCGTCATCACCTGCGCACGGGAAGACTTCATGAACGGATGCGTCGTCACGCAACTCGGCATGGCCGTCCGCGCGCACCGCGTCGGTTACGTAATGGGCGTCGAGTTGATTGACGACGGCCTCGGCCTGCGAGACATGCACGCGGGCCCCCGCGCCGGTCCGATCACGATGGATCAACGCGGCCAACGCGCCGATCGCGGTGATCCGCCCGACCACGTGATCCGGAAAGACCGTGGTCGCGTCGTAAAACCGGTGCCGGGAGCCGTCGGCCGGGCGGTCCGGTTGCGCGTGTTCGTCTGTCCAGAGCTTGCTGACACCCGCGGTGGCGCGGACCAGCGGGCCGTAGCCCAGCCGGTTACTCCACGGTCCGGTGTCGCCGAATGCACTGCTTTCCGCGAGTACCACCCGTCGATTGAGCGCACGCAGCGTGTCGTACGGAAATCCAAGGGCAGCAAGCGTTCCCGGCTTGAAATTGGCGAAAACCGCGTCGGCGTCGGCGACCAGCCGGCTGAAGACCTGCTTGCCCGCTGCGCTGCGCAGATCCACGCCGAACGCCAGATTGTTGCGATGTGTCCAGGCGAACGATTCGCTCATGGCCTCGCCGACCCGGGCCTGTCGCAATCCGTCGGGATAGGCCGTACTTTCGACTTTGATGACTTCGGCGCCCAGGTCGCCGAACAGGCGGCTGAGTTCGCCGCCGGCGACGATGATGCCGAGGTCGATGATGCGAAGCCCGTCGAATGGACGTTCGGCGGATTTCCCGGGGGCCGGGACGGCTGCCGGGTCGGCAAGCCACCGAGCTTCGTGGTGGCCGGCGAGCGGAGCGGGCGCGCGAAATCCGGTGTGCTGTCCGTTAACGGCTAAATAGCCGGCCGGGACGCTGCTGTGTACGCCGGGGACCAGCTCGGCGTCGGCAATGGCGCCCACCGCTTGGAAATGGTCGGACGCCAGGATCTGCGCGGGCGCCAGCACCGCGGAAATCGGCACGCCGTGGGCTTGGCCGGCCGATACCAAGGCTTTCATCGTCTGGCGGGCGAACAACTGCTGGACCAGCACACCGATCTTTGGCCAGGCCGCGAAGCGAGTTGCGATCACGTCGTACTTGGGGTCTCCGAACTCCTCCGGCTCGCCCAGCCATCGCCACAGCCCGCGCCACTGTCGCGGTGACATGATGCAGATCCGAACGTAGCCGTCCTGACAGGGGTAGATCGGGTAGGCGTCCTGGTTTCTCGGGCGCCCGCGCCACCGATCCGGGCGACGGATGCCCGCAGCGGCCTGCCCGTGCGCCCCGAATGCCGGGTCGAGCGCCATCACGACAGCCTCGAACCGGGAGAAGTCGATGTAATCGCCTGTCCCGCGGCGTAATCGGTTGTAATAGGCGACCAGCGCGGCCCATGCGGCCTGAACGGCGGCGGTGGCTGAGGCGATCCCGTCCGGCGGCGACACCGGCGTGCCCGTGGCGGGGCCCGACCGCGACAACGACCCCGACAGTGCGTAGAGCACCGGGTCGGTCGCCCGCCACGACGACCGCGGCCCGGTCCGGCCGAAGTCGGTCACCGACAACGCCACCAGCTGTGGAAACCGATCGGCCAACGCTGCGCACGAGGTGCCGTACGCCGCGGCCTGACCCGGAATCCCACTGTCGACAAAGATGTCGGCGCTACCGGCGAGCTCGATCAGCCGCTCGCGGTCGTTCGGGTCGGCCGGGTCGAGCACCGTGCTGCGCTTGTTCGCGTTGTGCAGTGCGAAGCGCAGGCTGGCGCCGCGCAACGTCGGCCGCCTGGTCCGCGACGGGCTGCCGCCCGGCGGCTCAACCTTGAGTACGTCGGCGCCCAGATCCGCAAGCAGCCGGGTTACCGGGTCGGCGTCGTCGTCGGACAGGTCGAGTACGCGCAGCGACGCCAATAGCCCCCCGGTGTCGACCATGTCAGCGTCGCCAGGCACCAGGCCAGCGTAGTTTGGACGCCGCAGCCCACGTCGCCTACCTCGGCGTGGTGCGCTGTTCACCCAGGTCGCGGACAATCAGGCGGATGAGCTCACAAACCGTCACGCCTGCGAAGCTTTCCGACGACGAACGTGCCGGCATCCACTCCTACTGGCGGGCGGCCAACTACCTGTCGGTCGGTCAGATCTACCTACTGGACAATCCGCTGCTGCGCGAGCCGCTGGCACGCGAGCACGTCAAGCCGCGGCTGCTGGGGCATTGGGGCACCACTCCGGGTCTGAATCTGATCTACGCACATTTGAATCGCATCATCCGCAACCGCGACGCCAATGTCATCTTCGTCACCGGACCCGGTCACGGCGGGCCCGGACTGGTCGCCAACGCCTACCTGGAGGGCACCTACAGCGAGGTGTACACCGGCATCGACCAGGACGCCGAGGGGTTGCGAAAGTTGTTCCGGCAGTTCTCTTTTCCTGGGGGCATCCCCAGCCACGTGGCCGCCCAGACGCCGGGTTCCATCCACGAAGGCGGCGAACTCGGTTATTCGCTGGTGCATGCCTATGGCGCGGCGTTCGACAATCCCGATCTGGTGGTCGCCTGTGTCGTCGGCGATGGCGAGGCCGAAACCGGGCCGCTGGCGGCTGGCTGGCACTCCAATAAGTTCCTCGACCCGGTCAGCGACGGCGCGGTGTTGCCCGTCCTGCACCTCAACGGCTACAAGATCGCGAATCCGACCGTGCTGGCGCGCATCCCGCATGTCGAGCTGGAATCGTTGCTGCGCGGCTACGGCTACCGGCCGATCACGGTCGCCGGAGACGTTCCGGCCGAGGTGCACCAACAGCTCGCGGCCGCCCTGGACGACGCGTTCGACGACATCGCGGCCATCCAGCGCGATGCGCGTAGCGGCGGCAAAACCGATCGGCCGGTGTGGCCGATGATCGTGCTGCGCACCCCGAAGGGATGGACCGGGCCGCGCGAAGTCGACGGCAAGCAGGTGGAGGGTACGTGGCGCGCACATCAGGTTCCGCTCGCCGAGACCCGGGATAACCCCGCACACCGCGCACAGCTCGAAGAGTGGATGCGCAGTTATGCGCCCGAGGACTTGTTCGACGCCAACGGCAGGCTGCGTGCGGAGCTACGCGCGCTGGCGCCCGACGGTGACCGTCGGATGAGCGCCAACCCGCATGCCAACGGAGGTCTGCTGCTCCATGACCTGGACTTGCCCGACTTTCGCGACTATGCCGTGGCCGTCCCGCAACCGGCCACCGAGACTCACGAGGCCACTCGGGTGCTTGGCACATTCCTGCGCGATGTGATCGCACGCAACCGCGACCGATTCCGCCTGATGGGCCCCGATGAGACCGCCTCCAACCGCCTGGACGCGGTCTACGAGTCGACCGACAAGGTGTGGCTGTCGGAAACCCTGCCCGTCGATGAAAACCTCGCGCCCGACGGCCGGGTGATGGAAGTGCTCTCCGAGCACCTGTGCCAAGGCTGGTTGGAGGGTTATCTGCTGACCGGCCGACACGGGCTGTTCAACTGCTACGAGGCCTTCGTGCACATCGTCGACTCGATGTTCAACCAGCACGCCAAATGGCTGTCCACCAGCCGCGAATTGCCGTGGCGTCAGCCGATCGCATCGCTGAATTACCTGCTGAGTTCGCATGTGTGGCGCCAAGACCACAACGGCGCGTCGCACCAGGATCCCGGATTCATCGACTTGGTCGCCAATAAACGTGCCGAGGTGGTGCGCGTCTACCTGCCGCCGGACGGCAACACCCTGCTGTCGGTGGCCGACCACTGCCTGCGCAGCCGCAATTACGTCAACGTCATTGTCGCCGGCAAGCAGCCCGCGCTGGCCTACCTCGACATGGAGTCTGCGATCGCGCACTGTACCCGCGGGCTAGGCATCTGGGAGTGGGCCAGCACCGCGACAGCCGAACCCGACGTGGTGCTGGCCTGCGCCGGCGACGTCCCGACGTTGGAGACCCTGGCCGCCGCCGACATCCTGCGTCGCGAGCTTCCGGAGTTGGCTGTGCGGGTGGTCAACGTCGTCGACCTGATGCGTTTACAACCGGACTCTGAACACCCGCATGGGTTGCCCGACAACGAATTCGACGCGTTGTTCAGCCGCGATACGCCGGTCATCTTCGCTTACCACGGCTATCCGTGGCTGATCCACCGGCTCACCTACAGCCGTGCCAATCACCATCACTTCCACGTGCGCGGGTTCAAGGAGCGCGGTACCACGACGACGCCGTTCGACATGGTGATGCTCAACGACCTGGACCGCTTTCACTTGGTCATGGACGTCATCGACCGGGTGGACGACCTGGCAGGCCGGGCCGCGGTGCTGCGTCAGCGGATGGCCGATGCTCGGCTGGCCGCCCGCCTTTATACCCGCGAGCATGGCGAAGACGACCCGGAGATCTCCGGCTGGGCCTGGGGAGTCGAGGGAGCGAAGCGAGCGTAGCGAGCGACGGGAGCGAGACGACCCGGAGATCTCCGGCTAGCGCCGCGGCAGCGTCGGTAGCCTGGAGGGATGTCCGGTTACGAGAGCGCCGCGGAACCGCACCCGCTGGTAGCGCAGCTCTCGGCGCTGCACCAATTCCGCGTCCGCGTCGATGTCGCGGTGGTCGTGGTGGTGCTGGCCTTGACGAACCTGATAGCGCACTTCACTACACCGTGGGCGGGCGTCGTGACGGTCCCGGCCGCGGCGATCGGGCTGGTCGCCTGGTTGCGGATCAACGGCCTGGGCTGGGCTGAACTCGGCCTGGGCCGCGACCATTGGAAGTCCGGCGCCGCATATGCGTTGGCCGCCGTTGCGCTGGTCGTGGCGGTGATCGCGGTCGGCGCACTACTGCCGCTGACCCGGCCGATGTTCATGAACAACCACTACGCGACGATCTCCGGCGCCCTGCTCGCCTCGATGATCGTCATTCCGCTACAAACTGTGATTCCCGAGGAGCTGGCATTCCGCGGTGTGCTGCACGGCGCGTTGAACCGAGCGTGGGGATTCCGGGGCGTCGCGATGGCGGGTTCGCTGCTGTTCGGTCTATGGCATATCGCGACATCGCTGGGTTTGACGAGTAGCAATGTCGGTTTCACCCGGCTCTTCGGCGGCGGTGTCGTGGGCATGCTGGCCGGGGTCACGCTGGCAGTGGTCGCGACCGCGGCGGCCGGGTTTGTGTTCAGCTGGCTGCGACGACGCAGTGGCAGTCTGCTCGCGCCGATCGCGCTGCATTGGTCGCTGAACGGTCTGGGAGCTCTGGCTGCCGCGCTGGTCTGGCACTTGTCCAGTTGAACTGATTGCTAGGTGAGCAGGACTGCCGCCCCGGCGATGCGGCCGGCGCTGAGGTCCGATAGTGCTCGATCAGCTTGACTCAGTGGGTATTCCGGCGTGGTCACCGTGATGTGGTGGGTGGCGGCGAAGTCGAGGAAAGCCCGCGCGTCCGCGCGGGTGTTTGACGTCACCGAGCGAATCTGGCGCTCCTGAAACAGATGGCGCTGGTAGTTGAGGACGGGAATGTCGCTCAAGTGAATTCCGGCGATCGCCAGCGTGCCGCCGCGATCGAGCGCCTCCAATGCGGGCAGCACCAGATCACCAACCGGGGCGAACAGGATCGCGGCGTCGAGGGGCACCGGCGGCGGATCGGCGGCGCCTTGGGCGGAGGCGGCGCCCAACCCAAGAGCCAGCTCTCTGGCGGCGGCGCCACGCGTCATCACGTGCACCTCGGCACCCTGGGCCAGCGCGACCTGCGCAGTGATGTGGGCGCTGCCGCCGAACCCGTACAGCCCCAACCGACCGCCGGGCGGAAGATCCGCGCGCAGCAGTGACCGGTAGCCGATGATGCCCGCGCACAGCAGCGGCGCAAGCTCGGTGTCGCTGTAGCCGTTCGGCAAATGGTGTGCGAATGCCGCAGGGACCGTTGCAAATTCGGCGTAGCCGCCGTCGGCGTCCCAACCTGTATAGCGCGACTTCGGACACAGGTTTTCGTCGCCGCGCCGACAGTATTTGCATACGCCGCAGGTGTGCCGCAGCCACGCGATCCCGACCCGGTCGCCGACGCTGAATTCGTCACCTGCCTCGGCGCCGACCTCGACAACCTCGCCGACCACCTCGTGTCCGGGCGTCACCTTCTCCCGGTGCACAGGAAGGTCACCCTCGGCGACGTGCAGATCGGTGCGGCACACTCCGCACGCGCGCACGCCGACCAAGAGCTCGGACGGCTCGGGCCGCGGCACCGCCGCGATCACATGTTCCAGCGGCTCGGTGCTCATCGGACCGGGACGACGCACCCGCCATGCGCTCATGGTCGTGGGGATCGCCACCGAGCTCATAGGTACAGCATGCCGCTGATTACCGCGGCCGCAATGGGTTAGCGTCTGCTGGCGCTTCGCACCAGCCGCACAATGAATAGCAGGATGACGGCCCCGAGCAAAGCGGTGAAGAAAGTGAACCAATGGCGACCACTTTCAACGTCGAAGCCGAGCTTAGCGAGCAGGAAGCCGCCGAGAAATCCCCCGATTACCCCGACAACTACGTCCACCGCGATGCCCGAGCCAGTGCCTTTGACGACTTTGCTGGCGACCCAGCCGGCGATACCGCCGATGATGATGTAGCCAATCCAACCTACGGCTGTTGGTGTGGCTAGCGCGAGGATTTCGGTTGCTGCCATGACGCTCATCGGGGATCTCCTTGGTGTCGCTGGTCAAGCCCGCTGCTGGACCGTCCTGCCGTATACCCAATTAGGGTAATTATTCAGACGCTCGATTGGGCTCATTTGAATCGCCGTGCGTCATGTCGGCGACGTTCGCCTGGAGCTAGCGCGGGATTACGTCGACACCGCGCCGGGAGTCGATGCCGGGCTATTTCCGCCGGCGGGCTGTCCGGGTGGAGGCGCCGGTGGTGGGGGCGGCGCGGGCGCCGGTGCCGGGGCTGGCGCTGCCGGGGCAGGTGCCGGAGCGGGCGCTTCCGGGGCGGGTGCCGGAGCGGGCGCTCCCGGGGCGGGTGCGGGAGCCGGCGCGCCTGGGGCGGGTGCGGGAGCCGGAGGCGGTGCCAGCGGTCGGACCGACTCGGCCAGCGCCTTCGCCCCGGCCTTGTCCACCGGGTCGTTCGCAGTTCCCAGCCACACCACGAACCAGCGCTGGTTCGCCGCGCCCTGCGGGACGTTGGGCCCAGACGGGCCGACCACGCCTGCCCAGATCTGGCCGTTCGGCTTGGTGGCGTCGCTGAACTTCACCTCGTAGTAGGACGCGCCCCCGGCCACGCCGTTTGCGCTTAGAGCGGTGGTCTCCTGGTTGATCCGCGTGCCCGGATACGGCATGAAGAATTCACCCATGTCCGACGCCAGCCGGGTTGCGGCCTTGGTGTTGTCGGCTTCAGCGCTGGCGTAAAGCTTCTGATCCAACTTGCCGAGCACGACGCGGGTGTCGTTGGCCACCGGTGGAGGCTGACCCGGGCTGGGCGGCCCGGCTATCTTGCTGAGCAGCGCCGAACCGTAGTCGAGGTGGGTGGCGTCAGATTCCACCCAGCCGGCGGGAATGGCGTAACTGAACCCGCCGACGGGGTTGTCGACCCGCCCGGGCTGGGGAGCGTTCGGGTCGGTCGCCGGCGGCGCCGGTGCGTTGGGATCGGTTGCCGGTGGCGCTGCGACCGGGTCGGCGACCGGAGGCGCCGCTACGGGACCGGCCGGACCGGGTGCCGCATCTGGCCCGGCCGGGTTGGCCGGGGCGGGTGCCGCTGTTGCGGGCGGCGGCGGCGGCGGTGGTACCGGGTCGGCGCTGGCCGTGGTCGCCGGCAACGCGAACGTGATTGCTCCGGCACCGCTGACCGCGGCGATCGCAAGCGTCCTCCAGCGGTTTTTGGGCCGTGTCGAATTTCGGTCCACCTGGTCCATGAGGAAAAAACCTACCGTGTTACAGCCGTGTCGCAAGGGTGAATTGCTGACAATGTGATTGGTTTGCCGCCGATTGCGAGCACGCGATCCGCCACATAGGTGCAGTTCACCGATTCAGTAGCCGAAGGTGCACGGCTGTGGCAGCGACCCGATTCGGCGACGGCAGCCGGGCGCGTCCCCATTGGTCGCGGTGTGCATCCTCAGGGACTGGCGAAGCCGGCCTGGTTCAGCACCTTCTGGCCCATCGGACCGGTCACCAGGTCGACGAACTTCTGCGCCAGCGCGGGCTGAGAAGCGTGTTTGAGGATGGCGATCGGATAGACGTTCACCGCGTCGGCCGACTCGGGAAACTTGACGGTGCTCACCTTGTCACCGGCCTTACGCGCATCAGTCAGGTAGACCAGCCCGGCGTCAGCCTCGCCGTTGGTGACCTTGGTCAGCACCCCTGTTCCCGCCGATTCTTCGCTTGTCGGGTCGAGGTGCACTCCGGTGTTGTCCTCGATGCGCTGCCTGGCCACTCCGCATGGCACCGGCGACTGGCACACCGCGACGTGGAGACCGGGTTTGGCGAGATCGGCAAAGGAGTGGATCTGTTTCGGATCGCCCGGGGCGGTGACGATCACCAGTGTGTTGGAGGCGAAATTGACTGGGTCGCTCCCGGTCAGGCCCGCCTTGGCCACGGTGTCCATTTGAGCGCTGTCCGCCGAGGCGAAGACGTCAGCGGCGGCGCCCTGGGTCAACCGATTCGCCAGCTCCGACGAGGTCGCGAAATCGAAATCCACAGTGGCACCGGGATTGTCGGTTTGGAACTTCCCGGCGAGCAGGGTGAACGGCGGCTTGAGCGGCATGGCGGCGAACACCGCAATCGACGTGGCCGACGAGTGGCCCCGGGACGAGGACTGCGTCACCGACGGCAGGTTCGCGCTGCACCCGCTCAGATTTATCACCAATGCCAGCGACAACAGCCCGGTTATCCCCCGCGTCCGCGCAGTATTCCGCCGGAAGGTCACAGTACCCAGCGTTGTCCAAACGGTGACCGCGTCGTACCGGATTCGAAGTTTCATCTCTAGCTACTGTCCAGTAACCTGATCGAAGGTTAAGGCCACACACGCCCTGAAATCCCAGGGACCGGCGTTGCGGTATGCCACCATCGAAGCATCGGACGACCGTTGCTCAATGCGGAGGCCGCGGTGCCAGTTACCGGCCGGCACCTGGATTCAATGTTGAATACGAGGAGGTCATGGCCGTGGATGTGCTGGTCACCGGGGGCGATACGGAATTGGGTCGCGCCGTTGCTGAGGGGTTCCACAACGACGGGCACACGATCACGCTGGCAGGTGCATGCCGAGACGATCTCGAGGTGGCCGCCAAGGAAATCGACGCGGACGCTATCGTCTGCGACACCACCGACCCCGCCGGTCTCGCGGAGGTCCGTCACCTGTTCCCCCGTCACCTGGACACCATCGTCAACATTCCCGCGCCCCGCTGGAACCCTGGTGACCCGCGCGCGTATTCCCTGTCCGATCTGGCCGCCGCATGGCGCAATTCGCTCGACGTCACCGTGCTGTCTGCGGTGCTGACCGTCGAGACGGTGGGTGATCACTTGCGATCCGGCGGGTCGATCATCAGCGTCGTGCCGGAGAACCCGCGCCCAGGTAGCGCAGAGGCCGCGGTCAAGGCCGCCCTGTCGAACTGGGTCGCCGGCCAGGCGAGGGTTTTCGGCACCCGCGGTATCACCGTTAACGCGGTCGCCGCTGGGCGAAGCACGCAGCCTGGGTACGAAGGCTTGTCCAGCGCGCCGCCGTCGGTGGCCGCCGAGGTCGCGAGGATGTCGCTGTTCCTCACCAGTCCTGCCGCCCGCCACATCACCGGTCAGCTACTACACGTCAGCCACGGCGCGCTGACACAATTCGCCTAGCGCGTAATTCGCAACAGCGACCTTCACCGCTGACCGCGGGTCCTTTTCGGCGGTAGCGGGGAAGAAGACCTTCTCCATCGCAGTGCGCTACGCCGACCATCTCAACATCATCGCCGGCTTCGACGACCTGCCAGGCAAGCTTGACGCGCCGGCCAGGCGGTGCGACGAGGCCGGACGTGATCGCTCGACGCTGGAGACCAGCGTCCTGCTGACCGTGTTGGTGGACGACAACGCCACGCCGGGCCAGGTCCGGGGCGAAAGGAGCGGTCGGATGCTGGTGGACAACGCCGACCACGTGGCCGAACAGGTCCAGGCCAAGGTGCTGGACGCGGGGATCGACGGCGTGACCATCAGCCTGCAGCAATACACACCCGGTGCGGTCGCCGCGGTCGGCGATGCGTTGCGCCCACTGGTCGGTCTGTCGGCTTAGCGAGGCGTATCACTTCCGACGCCCCGCGTGTGGGTGATCACACGGGTCAACATCGATAATTGCAGGTCCGGGCGACTAGCGTAGAGGTGAACCCAGTCGCCGCTGAGGAGCAACCAGATCATGAACGCCCACCCCGAAGACACCTCACCCAATCGTCGACACCGGGTGGTGGTCATCGGTTCCGGATTCGGCGGACTGAACGCGGTCAAAAAGCTCAAGAAGGCCGATGTCGACATCAAGTTGATCGCCCGTACCACCCACCATCTGTTCCAGCCGCTGCTGTACCAAGTTGCTACAGGCATCATCTCCGAGGGCGAGATCGCCCCGACCACCCGCGTCATCTTGCGCAGGCAGCGCAACGTCCAGGTGCTGCTCGGTGACGTGACACATATTGATCTGCGGCGCAAAGTCGTCGACTCGGACCTGCTGGGTCATACCTACGAAACTCCCTACGACAGCCTGATCGTCGCAGCCGGGGCCGGGCAGTCCTACTTCGGCAATGACCAGTTCGCCGAATTCGCCCCCGGCATGAAGTCCATCGACGATGCGCTGGAACTGCGGGGACGCATCCTGAGCGCATTCGAAGCGGCCGAACGGTCCACCGATCCGGAGAGGCGGAAAAAGCTCCTCACGTTCACTGTCGTCGGCGCTGGGCCGACCGGCGTCGAGATGGCCGGCCAGATCGCGGAACTGGCCGACTACACCTTGAAGGGCGCCTTCCGCCACATCGACCCCACCAGAGCACGGGTCGTCCTGCTCGACGCCGCCCCCGCGGTCCTGCCGCCATTTGGCGAAAAGCTCGGCACGAGGGCCGCCGCCAGGCTGGAAAAGATGGGTGTCGAAATCCAACTCGGGGCCATGGTGACCGACGTCGACCGCGACGGCATCACGGTGAAGGACTCCGACGGCACCATCCGACGCATCGAATCGGCATGCAAGGTGTGGTCGGCCGGGGTCTCGGCCAGCTCATTGGGCCGGGATCTGGCCCGCCAGTCGGCGGTCGAACTCGACCGCTCGGGCCGGGTCAAGGTGTTGCCCGATCTATCGTTGCCCGGGCACTCCAACGTGTTCGTTATCGGGGACATGGCCGCCGTCGAGGGTGTACCGGGGGTGGCGCAGGGCGCCATCCAGGGAGCCAAGTACGTCGCCACCGCAATCAAAGCTGAACTCGCCGGCGCCGACCCGGCAGAGCGCGAGCCGTTCCAGTATTTCGACAAGGGCTCGATGGCCACGGTGTCGCGGTTTTCCGCGGTGGCCCAGATCGGTCCGCTGGAATTCAGCGGTTTCATCGCGTGGTTGGCGTGGTTGGTCCTGCACTTGGTCTATCTGGTCGGGTTCAAGACCAAAATCAGCACGCTGTTGTCGTGGACAGTGACATTCCTGAGCACGCGGCGCGGCCAGCTGACAATCACCGAGCAGCAAGCGTTCGCCCGTACCAGGCTCGAGCAGCTAGCGGTGTTGGCGGCAGAGTCGCATCAGGGCGACACGGCGAAAGCGGCCAGTTAGCCGGACTGGGCTTCGAGGTTTTGCAGCCGCACCTGACCGCGGGCTACCACTCGGTTGTCGGAGTCGGTGATGGTGACCAGCCACAGTTGCTGACGCCGTCCGCGATGGACCGGTGTCGCGGCGCCGTAGACCATGCCGCCGCTGATCGCACGCAAGAAGTCGGTGTTGTTGTTGACACCGACCACCGAACCGCCGCCGCTGGCGCTGAGCCAGGTGTAAGCGGCCACGCTGGCCAAGCTCTCGACCATCGAGCAGTAGACACCGCCGTGCACGATGCCCATCGGCTGCAGCAGCTTGGGCGCAACGTCGAGTTGGGCGCGCGTCCCATCCGGAGTGATCTCGGTGAACACCAGACCCAGTTCTTTATCGAACGGTGCCTCGAAATCCCGTGGTACGGCTGAGTCTGGCGATGGCTGCACGCCCTCGTGTTTACACGGCCAGCGGTAGCGTGGGTGTTGTCGGGGGTACAGCGAGCGGGACGCGCTGCCTGCCGATACTGTGATTCAGTGGTGATCAGCGACCCAATCCTGGCTAAGGACCTGTTCAGCATCAGCACCGATCTGATCGAGCGCGCGGCATACCGGGGCGGGCGCTATCGGCGCTGCATTCGGGCCGGGGTCGACCTTCAGCCAGTACGTCAAGCCCATCGGCAGTTACTCGTGGTCCAAAAACATCCTGAACAAGTACTGGTATCCCTTTATTACTCGCCGGTGGACCAAGGACGACGTTGTCTTTCTCAACTGGGGCTATGAGGAGGATCCGCCGCTGGGCCTGGCGCTGGACCCGTCGGACGAACCCAACCGGTACTGCATCCAGCTCTACCACCCACGGCGACCCAGGCCGATCTCAGCGGCAAACAGGTCCTAGAAGTCAGCTCCGGCCACGGCGGCGGAGCCGCGTATCTGGTGCGGACGGTGCACCCTGCGTCCTACACGGGGTTGGACTTCAACCCAGACGGCATCGAATTTGCCCAGAAAAGGCACGACCTAGCGGGGCTGGATTTTGTCCATGGCGACGCCCAGAGCATGCCCTTTCCCGATGAGTCCTTCGACGCGGTGATCAACGTCGAAGCCTCGCACTCCTACCCCCACTTCGGCCGTTTCCTGCCCGAAGTGGCGCGGGTGCTACGGCCGGGAGGACATTTCCTCTACGCCGATTTCCGCGGGTACCTCGAATATGACGATTGGGACGCAGCACTGGCCGGGATGCCAATGCAGATGGTGTCGAAGCGGGAGATCAACGCGGAGGTTCTGGGTGGGCTGGATAACAACTCGCCGCGGTATCTGGACCTCGTCGGTCGCCATGTACCCAAGTTCCTGCAATCCTTCGGCCGTCTGTTCGCCGGTACGCCAGGCACGCTGATGTACCGCGAACTGCAACGCGGGAGGCTCTCGTACCGGATGTACCGCTTCACCAGGGACTGAGGCGGCAGAACCCGCTACTTTCCCGATACAGGCGAGCCCCGTGCGTGATGCACGGGGCTCGCCGATCGAGAAGACCGGGGGTCACTGCAGCCCTCAGGACGCCTTCGCGGTCATTTATCGCTCGATGCCATCAGCATAGGCAAGGCTGCCCTAATCTCGCAAGGGGCTGCCCGCGCCCGCGGTCGGACGGCCGAGAGGCCGCGCACTGGCAGGCCGAAGCCGACCAAGGCGTCGAGCACCGCTTGACCGCGGCGCATCGCGGCCAACTCATCGGCGCCGGCCAGCTGCGGGACCTGGGTTGCGGTCGCTACCACCATCGAGCCGACGATGTGCCACATCGCCGCGAGTGAGAGCGCGCCGCCGCTGACCACGTGCAGTTTGGCGAACAACGCTTCCAGGGTGCGGTGACAGCGGTGGGCGACCCAGGTCGTCAACGCCGCCTCGCTCGGAAGGCGCACCACCCCGTCGCCGTCCGCGACATAAGGGTCATCGGCCAACACTCGCACCGTCGGGTCGACGACCCCGGCCCAATCGATGGCGCCATCGGAATCGACATGGACCCACAGGTTCTCCAGGCCGGTGTCCCACGCCCTTGCCTCCAGGACCACCAGCGCGACCACCCGGCCGATCACCGCGTGGACCAGCGTCGCCGCCAATTGCCTTGCGGCACTGCGCCTGTCCATGTCCAGCCCGGCCGCGTCGAACATGGTCTGCAGCCGATCGGTGCAGATGGCCGATTCCAGCGGCCACCACCGGCGGACGGAGACGTCGGCCAGCACCGCGACACCGTAGACCCGTGGGCATTGCGGATACAGCTCGCGTAGCCGCCGGCTGGACTCATGCAGCGGCAGCACGCGGTCAATGGCCATCGCCGCGATGAGCGGGTCGTCAATCGCCGTCGTCACGGGCACCTCCTTTAGTGAGGTTAGCCTAACCATATTGTAGGGTTTTATTCTGTGAGGACCATCACAATGGGATCGCGACCCGCTGGACCCACCGCGGCATTTGTCTGTTGGGAATCGTCGCGGACACGAGGGGTACGACGATCGGTAGTAAGCGCGAGTACGCTACTTGCATTGCACAGGAGATGAACGAACATGGCTAAGCCGACGCGGCTGGGGGATCTCGAACGCGCCGTCATGGATCATTTGTGGTCCGGTTCCCAACCACAAACTGTCCGCCAGGTGCACGAAGCGCTGTCTGAGCAGCGCGATCTGGCCTACACGACGGTGATGACCGTGTTGCAGCGGTTAGCCAAGAAGAATCTGGTCTCGCAAATCCGCGACGACCGCGCACATCGGTATACGCCGGTGCACGGCCGCGACGAACTCGTCGCCGGGCTGATGGTCGACGCGCTGGATCAGGCCTCGGACTCCGGAAGCCGACGAGCGGCGCTGGTGCACTTCGTCGAACGGGTTGGCGCCGACGAAGCTGAGGCGCTTCGGCGCGCGCTCGACGAACTGGAATCCTGTCCTCGGAAGGCGCCGCCTGGTAGCGCTCGGCCCGAGGGCTGAGGGAGACTGGAACCATGTCCGGGCTGGCCTTCACCGTTCTTGCGGTGATGCTGGTCGGCCCGGTACCGGCGCTCTTGGCGCGAGCGGAGTGGCCGTTACGCGCCCCCCGCGCCGCGATGGTGCTTTGGCAGGCGGTCGCCGTGGCCGCGGTGCTGTCGGCGTTCAGCGCCGGCATCGCGATCGCCAGCCGGTTGTTCGTCCCGGGAGCAGACGGACGGCCGACCGCTAGCCCCGCCGCGGAAATCGGTCGGCTCGGCTGGCCGCTGTGGATTCTGGACGTCGCGGTATTCGCGCTCACGCTGCTGATCGGCGCGCGGCTGGCGGTGGCCGTGATCAGGGTGGCCGTTGCGACCCGCCGGCGGCGAGCCCACCACCGCATGCTGGTGGACCTGCTCGGGTTGTCGCCCGATACGTTCTCTGCGCGGGTCTGCGGGCGCGGCCGTGACCTCCGCGTGCTGGAAGTGGCGCAGCCGCTGGCCTACTGCCTGCCCGGCGTCCGCAGCCGCGTGGTGGTCAGCGAGGGCACGCTGCACTCGTTGACCGAGGCCGAGATCGCCGCGATCCTGAGCCACGAGCGTGCCCACTTGCGCGCCCGCCACGATCTCGTCCTCGAGGCGTTCACCGCTGCGCACGCCGCTTTTCCCCGGTTCGTCCGCAGCGCAAGCGCTTTGGACGCGGTGCAGCTATTAGCCGAGCTGTTGGCCGACGATGCTGCGGTCCGGGTGGCCGGCCGCGCTCCCCTGGCTCGTGCCCTGGTGACTTGCGCGTCGGGCCGGACACCGTTGGGCGCATTAGCTGCCGGTGGTACGCACACGCTGCTGCGAGTACGCCGGCTTTCCGGCAGCGGCAACAGCCTGATGCTGTCGACGGCCGCCTACCTGGCAGCAGCGGCGGTGCTGGTTGTGCCCACCGTCGCGCTGGCTATCCCCTGGCTCACCGAACTGCACCGGCTGTTCACCGCCGCCTAACCCGCAATCAGGCAAGCTCAGCGCTTTGGCGATACTTTGCAAGTACCCGAACCCCGCCGTGCCAAAGTATTCGGTGCAGGGCTTGGATAGAAATCACGAATGTGAGAGGCGAACACATGAGCTCGTCGGAATCGAACACTGCTGTCGGCACCGCGCAAATCGGAGTGACCGGCCTGGCCGTCATGGGTTCGAACATCGCCAGGAATTTCGCCCATCACGGCTACACCGTGGCACTGCACAACCGGTCGGTCGCCAAGACCGACGCGCTGCTCAAAGAACACGGTGACGAAGGCAAGTTCGTGCGCTCGGAGACCATCGAAGAGTTCCTCGCCGCGTTGGAGAAGCCGCGCCGGGTGCTGATCATGGTCAAAGCCGGCGATCCCACCGACGCCGTCATCGACCAACTCGCCGACGCGATGGAAGAAGGCGACATCATCATCGACGGCGGCAACGCGCTCTACACCGACACCATTCGACGCGAGAAGGCGATCAGCGAGCGCGGCCTGCACTTCGTCGGCGCCGGCATCTCCGGCGGTGAGGAAGGCGCACTCAACGGCCCGTCGATCATGCCCGGCGGTCCGGCCGAGTCATACAAGTCCCTCGGTCCGCTGCTGGAAGAGATCTCCGCGCACGTCGACGGGGTTCCCTGCTGCACGCATATCGGACCCGACGGCTCGGGACACTTCGTCAAAATGGTGCACAACGGCATCGAATACTCGGACATGCAGCTGATCGGCGAGGCCTACCAGCTGCTGCGCGACGGACTGGGTAAGAGCGCCGCCGACATCGCCGATGTGTTCACCGAATGGAATAAGGGCGATCTGGACAGCTACCTGGTGGAGATCACCGCAGAGGTGCTGCGCCAGCAAGACGCCAAGACCGGCAAGCCGCTGGTGGACGTCATCCTCGACGAGGCCGAGCAGAAGGGCACCGGCCGCTGGACGGTCAAGTCGGCGCTGGACCTCGGTGTGCCGGTGACCGGTATCGCTGAGGCGGTGTTTGCTCGCGCGCTATCCGGTTCGGTGGTCCAGCGCAAAGCGACCACCGGGCTGGCGTCGGGCGATCTGGGCGCAAAGCCCAGCGACGCAACGCAGTTCATCGAGGGCGTGCGTCAGGCGTTGTACGCGTCGAAGATCATCGCGTACGCGCAAGGCTTCAACCAGATTCAGGCAGGTAGCGCCGAGTACGACTGGGGCATCACGCCTGGCGATCTGGCCACCATCTGGCGCGGCGGGTGCATCATCCGGGCCAAGTTCCTCAACCGAATCAAAGAGGCGTTCGACGAGGATGCCGACCTGCCCACGCTGATCGTCGCGCCCTATTTCCGCAGCGCGATCGAATCTGCCATTGATAGTTGGCGTCGTGTCGTGGTGACGGCCACCCAATTGGGTATCCCCATCCCGGGCTTTTCGTCGGCGCTCTCGTACTACGACGCGCTGCGCACCGAGCGACTGCCCGCCGCGCTCACCCAGGGCTTGCGGGACTTTTTCGGCGCACACACTTATGGACGGATCGATGATGACCCGAGCAAGAAGTTCCACACCCTATGGAGTGGCGACCGCACCGAGGTGCCGGCCTAGCCGGAACCGAATAGCGGGCGTGAATAGTTTGGGGCAACACCGATGAGGTTTCTCGACGGGCACCGTCCTGCGTACGACCTGACGTACGACGACGTTTTCATCGTGCCGAATCACTCGGATGTGGCGTCGCGCTTCGACGTCGATTTGTCCACCAACGACGGTTCCGGCACCACCATCCCGGTGGTGGTGGCCAACATGACCGCGGTCGCCGGTCGACGGATGGCCGAGACGGTGGGCCGCCGCGGCGGAATTGTCGTTCTGCCGCAAGATCTTCCGATCACTGTGGTGCAACAGACGGTGGACTTTGTCAAAAGTCGCGACCTGGTCGTCGACACTCCGGTGACGCTGGCTCCTGACGATTCGGTTTCGGACGCGCTTGCGCTGATTCACAAGCGCGCACACGGGGCCGCGGTCGTGGCCTTCGAGGGACGCCCGATCGGACTGGTCACCGAATCGTGCTGCGAGGGGGTGGATCGGTTCGCACGAGTTCGCGATATCGCGGTCACCGACTTCGTCAATGCCCCGGTGGGTACCAACCCGCGAGAGGTCTTCGATCTTCTCGAGCACGCTCCGGTCGATGTCGCGGTGCTCACCGGCGCCGACGGCACGCTGGCCGGAGTGTTGACCCGCACCGGGGCGATCCGCGCGGGCGTCTACTCGCCGGCCATCGACTCAGCGGGCGGGCTGCGCATCGGCGCAGCGGTCGGCATCAACGGCGATGCGGTCGCTAAGGCCCAGGCACTGACCGAGGCGGGCGTCGACCTGGTTGTCGTCGACACCGCCCACGGCCACCAGGTGAAGGCACTGGACGCTATCAAGTCGATTAGCGCGCTTGACCTGGGTGTGCCGCTGGTTGCCGGCAACGTGGTGTCGGCAGATGGCACCCGCGATCTGATCAGCGCCGGAGCGTCGATCGTCAAGGTCGGTGTGGGCCCAGGGGCGATGTGCACCACCCGCATGATGACTGGCGTCGGTCGGCCCCAGTTCTCGGCTGTTCTCGAATGCGCCTCGGCGGCAAGGCAACTCGGGGCGCATGTGTGGGCAGACGGCGGGGTGCGCCACCCGCGGGACGTGGCCCTGGCGCTGGCAGCCGGCGCGTCCAACGTCATGATCGGGTCGTGGTTCGCCGGCACCTACGAATCCCCCGGTGACCTGATGCGTGACCGCGACAACCAGCCGTACAAAGAGAGCTACGGCATGGCGTCCAAACGCGCGGTGGTCGCCCGCGCCGCGGCCGACAGCGCCTTCGAGCGCGCCCGCAAAGCGTTGTTCGAGGAAGGTATCTCGACGTCGCGGATGGGGTTGGACCTCGCCCGCGGCGGCGTCGAGGATCTGCTCGACCACATCACGTCTGGAGTGCGCAGCACCTGCACCTACGTCGGTGCGTCGACGCTGGCCGAGTTGCATGAGCGGGTGGTGGTCGGCGTCCAGTCCGCAGCGGGCTTTGCCGAAGGCCATCCGCTGCCGTTCGGGTGGTAATCCCACCGGTTGAGTGCGTGTCGGCACAGCCACAAAGACTTCGACGCGTCGCGGCTTCGCTACCATAAAAGTTCACGTCATCAGTGGATACGTCGAAGAAGGGGTTTCCGTGCCGCAGGCACCCGCGCCGTCCGGCGTGCGTGACGCCGACCCCGAGGAGCCTCCTTCCCCAGGGCGGCCTCGATGAATCTCCTTGTCACCCTGCTCAGCCTGCTGGCCATCGTGGTCCTCACCGCGGCCAACGCGCTGTTCACCGCCGCCGAGTTCTCCTTGACCACACTCGAGCGCAGCACCGTTGAGGCCAATGCCCGCAGCGGTCGTCGTCGCGATCGCTTCGTGCGCCGCGCCCACCACACCCTGTCGTTCCAGCTCTCCGGCGCGCAGCTGGGCATCTCGATCACCACGCTGGTCACCGGATACCTCACCGCACCGCTTGTCGCGGAGCTCCCGCACCCGGCGATGGATGCACTCGGGATACCCAACCGGGTCGCCGACGCGGTCATCGCCTTTCTGACCCTGCTGGTCGTCACGTCGCTGTCGATGATCTTCGGTGAGCTGGTCCCGAAAAACCTCGCTGTGGCCCGGCCGCTGCGGACCGCACGCGCCGTCGCGGGGATACAGCTGCTGTTTTCCTGGCTCATGACGGGGCCGATCCGGCTGACCAATGGCGTGGCCAACTGGATTCTGCGCAAGTTGGGCGTCGAGCCGACTCAGGAACTGCGGTCGGCGCGCTCAGCGCAGGAGCTGGTGTCGCTGGTCCGCAGCTCTGCCCGCAGCGGTTCTCTGGACCCCACCACCGCGGCACTGCTGGACCGATCGCTGCAGTTCGGCGACCTGACCGCCGAAGAACTGATGACTCCGCGATCGAAAATCGTTGCGCTGCAAGTCGATAACACGGTCGCGGATTTGGTCGCAATCGCCATCGAGAGCGGCTTCTCCCGATTCCCGGTGGTCGACGGTGACCTCGACGAGACGGTCGGCATCGTGCACGTCAAACAGGTCTTCGAAGTTCTGCCCGGCGAGCGTGAACTCACCCTGGTGACTGCCGTCGCGCGGCCGGTCGCGGTGGTGCCCTCCACGCTCGACGGCGACGCGTTGATGGGGCAGATCCGCGCCAACGATTTGCAGACCGCCATGGTCGTCGACGAATACGGCGGCACCGCGGGCATGGTGACCGTCGAGGATCTGATCGAAGAGATCGTCGGCGACGTCCGCGACGAACACGACGACGCCACCCCGGACGTGGTGGCGTCAGGCAACGGTTGGCGGGTGTCGGGCCTGCTGCGCATTGATGAGGTGGCCGCCGCGACGGGCTACCACGCTCCGGAGGGTGAATACGAGACGATCGGCGGGCTGGTCCTTGAACAGCTCGGCCGCATTCCGGTCAGCGGGGACGAAGTGCAGCTCAGCGGATACAAGTCCGACGGCATACCGCAGACCTCTGCCTGGCAGGCCAAGGTGCTCCGGATGGACGGCCGCCGCATCGACCTGCTCGAGCTGACCCGGCAGGCTGATCGCGCCGATTCCGGCGCGGTGCGGAGTCGTTGATGGGCGACCTGTTTGGGGTGTTGGCGACCATCTTGTTGGTGGGCGCCAACGCGTTTTTCGTGGGCGCGGAATTTTCGCTCATCTCCGCGCGACGGGATCGTCTTGAAGCGTTGGCCGAACAAGGCAGATCAAGCGCGCTCACCGTGATCGGGGCCGGCGAGCAGCTGCCGCTGATGTTCGCCGGGGCCCAGCTGGGTATCACGGTGTCGTCGATCCTGCTCGGCCGACTCGGCGAGCCGGCCGTCGCCGACCTGCTGCGTCACCCGTTCGATCTGCTCGACATCTCGCCTGCGCTGCTGCACACCGCGTCATTGGCGGTTGCGCTGGCGATCGTGGTGACGCTGCATGTGCTGCTCGGTGAGATGGTCCCGAAGAACATCGCGATGGCCGGCCCGGAGAAAGCGGCGATGTTGCTGATCCCGGTCTACCTGGTGTACGTGCGCGCGGTCCGGCCGGTGATCACGTTTTACAACCGCTGCAGCAACGCCACCCTGCGAGCCCTGCGGGTGCGCCCCCGCGACGAGCTCGACGTCACGGTCTCCACCGTCGAGCTCAGCGAGATGATCGCCGAGTCGGTGTCGGAAGGTCTGCTGGATCCCGAGGAGCACACCAGGCTCACCCGGGCGCTGCAAATTCGCAATCGTATGGTCGCCGATGTGGCGGTGCCGGTTGCCGAGATCCGTGCGGTGCCGGTGGCCGCTTCTGGTTCCGGGCCGACGGTCGAGGCGATCGAAAAGGCTTTGGCCACAACCGGTTACTCTCGATTCCCGATCATCGATGTCAACGGCAGATTCCTTGGATACCTGCACATCAAGGATGTGCTGTCGCTGGGCGACGACCCGCAGGCCGTCGTCGAGGTGACCCGAGTTCGCCCGCTCCCGCATTTTCCCGAATCGCTGTCGGTTCCCGAGGCGCTGTCGCGGATGCGGCGCAGCAACAGTCACCTCGCGCTGGTCACCGGCCAAGACGGAGCCGTGGTGGCGATGGTGGCGCTGGAGGATGTGGTACGGGATCTGGTCGGCACCGTGCGCGACGGGACCCAGCGTGCCTAGCGACGCTCGGCGACGATGCGGGCCGGGACGGCCCGAGGAGGAGCCGGGCAATCGAGCCGGCGCCCGGCGACGGTGCGGGCCGGGACGGCCCGAGGAGGAGCCGGGCAATCGAGCCGGCGCCCGGCGACGGTGCGGGCCGGGACGGCCCGAGGAGGAGCCGGGCAATCGAACCGGCGCCCGTATCCGCCTGGAAGCCGAGCAGTGGACGGCCCGCGCAGACGACTACGCCGTGCGTGTCGAGGCGTTCGTGGCCCCGCATGTCAAGCGGGCACAGGCCGGTGACCCACATCCGGTGTGGGACTTCCTATTCAGTTACTACAGCCTGCGACCGAGGCAACTGCGCTGTTGGCACCCGGGTTACGGGGTGCTGCTCGCCGGTGGCGAAGCGACCCGTCGATACCGCGACCGCCGCGGCTACACCATGGACGGCTCCGGGGTCACGGTCAGCCCGACATATCTGCGCAGCCGGTTGGACTCCGTTTCTTCCCTGGCGCGCCTGCTGCGCGCTACCGCGCGACGGTCGGCCCAGCTGAACTGCTTCGGACTGCACGAATGGGCGATGGTCTACCGCAGTACCGCTGTCCGCCACGACGGTGTTCCGCTGCGGTTGGGCGCCGTCGGGACCGACACCGTGGTCGAGGCTGAGATCGCCGGACCGCTGCGGTGCAGCCACTTCGACGCGTTCCGCTTCTTCAGCGCCGCAGCCGCGCCTCGAAACGCGGGCTCGCTCAGCCGCGCCACCCAACAGGACTGGGAGCAGCCCGGTTGCTTGCACGCGAACATGGACCTGTACAAATGGTCGTACAAGTTGAGCCCGCTGATCGACTCCGAGTTGGTGCTGGACTGCCTGGAGCTGGCCGCCGCTGCGCGTGAGATCGACATGCGAGCCAGCCCGTATGACCTGAGGGACTACGGGTACACACCGATCGCGGTCGAGGACGCTGCAGGCCGCGCCGAGTACGTGCGTTGCCAGAAGGCCATCGCGTCACGCGCTGCGCCGCTACGGGCAGCGTTGCTGGCCCGGTGTGACCTGCTGCTGCAGGCTGCCGGTTACGGGTAGTTGGGCTGCTGGCCGGTACGCTGAGATCATTGCCAGTGAGGGAGGAACGATGACAGATCGCGTGTCGGTGGGGAACCTGCGCGTCGCTCGTGTGCTGTATGACTTCACCAATAACGAGGCTCTGCCCGGCACCGACATAGACCCCGACAGCTTCTGGGCGGGCGTCGACAAGGTCGTCACCGACCTGCATCCGCGAAACCAGGAGTTGTTGGCACGCCGCGATCAGTTGCAGGCACAGATCGACAAGTGGCACCGGCAGCACATCATCGAGCCGATCGATCCCGAGGCGTACCGCACGTTCCTCACCGAAATCGGTTATCTGCAACCCGAGCCCGCCGACTTCACCATCACCACCGCGGGCGTCGACGACGAGATCACCACGACCGCCGGTCCACAGCTGGTGGTCCCGGTGCTCAACGCGCGGTTTGCGCTGAACGCCTCCAACGCCCGCTGGGGTTCGCTGTATGACGCGCTGTACGGCACCGACGTGATCCCGGAAGACGACGGCGCCGAGAAGGGCACCAGCTACAACAGGGTCCGCGGCGACAAGGTGATCGCCTACGCGCGCAAGTTCCTCGATGAGGCGGTTCCGCTGTCATCCGGCTCGTGGGCAGACGCGACCGGACTCAGCCTCGAGGACGGCCAGCTCGAGGTCGCGACCGCCGACGGATCCGTCGGCCTGGCCAGTCCGGAGAAGTTCGTCGGCTACACCGGGGATCTCGGCTCCCCCGATTGGTCGGTGTTGCTGGTCAATCACGGGTTGCATATCGAAATCTTGATCGACCCGGAATCGCCGGTCGGTAAGACCGACGCCGCCGGGATCAAGGACGTGATCCTGGAATCGGCGATCACCACGATCATGGACTTCGAGGACTCCGTGGCCGCCGTCGACGCCGACGACAAGGTACTGGGCTATCGCAACTGGCTCGGGCTGAACAGGGGCGATCTGGCCGAGGAAGTCAAGAAGGACGGCAAATCCTTTACCCGCGTGCTCAGCCGGGACCGCACCTACAAGACGCCCGACGACAGCGAGCTGACCCTGCCCGGCCGCAGCCTATTGTTCGTCCGCAACGTCGGCCATCTGATGACCAACGACGCGATCGTCTGGAGCGACGGCAACGGCGAAGAACGTGAGGTCTTCGAGGGCATCCTGGATGCCCTGTTCACCGGCCTGACCGCGATCCACGGTCTGAAGACCGGCGACGGCAACGGGCCGCTGACGAACAGTCGCACCGGGTCCATCTACATCGTCAAGCCCAAGATGCACGGGCCGGACGAGGTCGCGTTCACCTGCGAGCTGTTCAGCCGCGTCGAGGACGTCCTCGGTCTGCCGCAGGCCACGCTGAAGGTCGGCATCATGGACGAGGAACGCCGCACCACCGTCAACCTCAAGGCATGCATCAAAGCTGCCGCCGACCGGGTGGTCTTCATCAACACCGGTTTCCTGGATCGCACCGGCGACGAGATCCACACCTCGATGGAAGCCGGGCCGATGATCCGCAAGGGTGCGATGAAGAGCACCACCTGGATCAAGGCCTACGAGGACAACAATGTCGACACCGGGCTCGCCTGCGGATTCAAGGGCAAGGCTCAGATCGGCAAGGGCATGTGGGCCATGACCGAGCTGATGGCCGACATGGTCGAGCAGAAGATCGGCCAGCCGAAGGCCGGTGCGACTACTGCGTGGGTTCCCTCACCGACGGCGGCCACGCTGCACGCGATGCACTACCACTACGTGGATGTGGGCGCCGTGCAGGAAGAACTCGAGGGCAAGAAACGCGCCACCATCGACGAGCTGCTGACCGTCCCGCTGGCCAAGGAACTGGCCTGGGCTTCCGAGGAGATCCGCGAGGAGGTCGATAACAACTGCCAGTCCATCCTGGGCTACGTAGTGCGCTGGATCGACCACGGTGTCGGCTGCTCGAAGGTTCCCGACATTCACAACGTCGCACTCATGGAAGACCGTGCCACCCTGCGGATTTCCAGCCAGTTGTTAGCTAACTGGCTGCGGCATGGCGTCATCACCGAAGAGGATGTGCGCGCTAGCCTGGAACGGATGGCTCCGCTGGTGGACGAACAGAACGCCGGGGACTCCACCTACCTGCCGATGGCGCCCAACTTTGACGACAGCATCGCCTTCCTGGCTGCCCAGGAGTTGATTCTGACCGGTACCCAACAGCCCAGCGGCTATACCGAGCCGATTCTGCATCGGCGTCGGCGCGAGTTTAAGGGCCGCGCTAATCAGTGATGTCTGTTCGGGGAACTTCGACCGTCCTCATGATTAGAGGCTGCAGTCACCTCCGGCGCGCGGGAGAGGACCGGCATGGGTAGGCACAGGGCGCCCGATTCGGACGAGCCGGACGGCGAACCGCCGGGCGACGATTCCCAGCCGGAGGACTCCGGCGATGCCGGTGGCCACCTGGAGCCCGAGGATTTCCCGGCTGCCGCACCCCCATACACCGGTGCTATCCCCGAGCCGCGGTATCCGGATCGCCCGCCGGACGATTTCCCCGACGACTTTTCGAAGGGTCCAGGTTTTTTCGACTTCGGCGAGCCCTCTGGCGACTACCCGGGCGATTACCCGGGCCCGGAGCAGGCTGAGCAGGATTTCCCCCCCGCCGAGGTCGATACGCCGGATGACTTCCCCGACTTCCCGCGGCGCGGTCAGGGGCCCCCGACGCCGCCACCGCCGCATATTTCCGGCGGCCATCGGGAGGGAAGTGACTGGCGCGGCGGCCACCGCAACGACGGCGGGCGGCGCGGTGTCAGCATCGGGGTGATCGCCGCCCTGGTTGCGGTCGTCGTGGTGGTGGGCGTGATCATCCTGTGGCGCTTCTTCGGCGATGCGTTGACCAACCGCTCGAACAGCGCCCGATGCGTCGGGGACAGGCAGCCGGTCGCAGTCATCGCCGATCCATCGATCGCCGAACACGTGCAACATTTCGCGGACCGGTTCAACGCCACGGCCGCACCGGTCGGCGACCACTGCGTCGCCGTCGGCGTGAAATCCGCCGGTTCCGATGCCGTCGTCGACGGCTTCATCGGGAAATGGCCCGCGGAGCTGGGACAGCGACCGGCGCTGTGGCTGCCGGGCAGCTCGGTATCGGCGGCGCGGCTGACGGCGGCGGCGGGCAAGGAAACCATCACCGACAGCCGGTCGCTGGTCAGCTCGCCGGTGGTGCTGGCGGTACGACCCGAACTCCAACGAGTGCTGGGTGACCAGAAGTGGGCGACGCTGCCCGGGCTGCAGACCAAGCCCGACGCGTTGGCTGGGCTGAAGTTGCCGACGTGGGGGTCGCTACGTCTGGCGCTGCCGCAGAGCGGCAACAGCGACGCCGCATTTCTGGCCGCCGAGGCGGTGGCGGCGGCATCCGCGCCGCCGGGTGCGCCGCCGACCGACGGTAGCGGCGCGGTGCGGACGCTGATCGGCGGTCAGCCCAAGCTCGCCGACAACTCATTGGCTGAGGCGATGAATGGGCTACTGCGGCCCGGTGATCCGGCGACCGCTGCGGTGCATGCGGTGGTCACGACCGAACAGCAGCTGTTCACACGCGGTCAGTCGCTGCCCGATGCCGGCAGTGCGTTGGGTTCCTGGCTGCCGCCGGGGCCGGCCGCAGTTGCCGACTATCCCACCGTGCTGCTCAGCGGGTCCTGGCTGTCACAGGAGCAAGTGACGGCGGCCAGCGAGTTCGCCCGGTTCATGCACAAATCCGATCAACTGGCCCAACTGGCCAAGGCTGGTTTCCGCGTGGAAGGCATCAAGCCGCCCAGCAGCGACGTCACCGGCTTCGCGGCGCTCCCGTCAACGCTGTCGGTGGGTGACGACGCTGTGCGCGCCACCTTGGCGAATACCGTGACCGCACCGTCGAGCGCCCCAGCAGCGACCATCATGTTGGAGCAGTCGATGGTGACCGAGGAAGGCGGTAAGACCCGGCTGGGCAATGTGGTCGGTGCGCTCGACAACCGGATCAAGGAATTGGCACCCAACTCCGTGATCGGGCTCTGGACGTTCGACGGCAAAGAAGGCCGAACGGAGGTGTCGGCGGGTCCGCTCGGCGATCCCGTCGACGGCCAGCCGCGGACCGACGCGCTGACCGCGGCGCTGGATCGGCAGCATGCCTCGTCGGGCGGTGCGGTGTCGTTTACCACGCTGCGGCTGATCTACCAGAAAGCGCAAGCCAATTTCCATGCTGGACAGACGAATTCAGTATTGGTGATCACGGCCGGCCCGCACACCGATCAGAGTCTTGGCGGCGAGGGCCTGCAGGATTTCATCAAGCAGAGCGTCGACCCGGCCAAGCCGGTCGCGGTCAATGTCATCGATTTCGGGTCCGATTCCGACCGGGCGACCTGGGAGGCTGTCGCGAAGCTCTCCGGGGGCAGTTATCAGAACCTGGCCACGTCGGCATCGCCGGAGCTGGCCACCGCGGTGACCAACTTCTTGAGCTGAGCGGCGCATGCGGCGCTGGTGAAAGACGAGGCCGACCTAGGCGGGCGGCCTCGGAAGCTCGGTTGTGACCGCGTCCTCGTCGCGGGGCTCCGCCCTTAGCAGCAAGGACCGTACCAGCGGACGCGGCCCGTAAGGCCGAAGCAGTTGACTGGCCGGGCGCGGACGAACTATCTGCGGCCACCAGAACCAACGTCCCAGCAGCGCGGCGATGGAAGGTGTCATGAATGCACGCACGACCAGGGTGTCGAACAACAGGCCCAAGCCGATGGTGGTACCGATCTGACCGATAATCCGCAAATCGCTGACCACCATCGAGCCCATGGTGAAAGCGAAAACCAGCCCTGCTGACGTGACGACTTTACCGGTACCGCCCATTGCGCGGATGATGCCCGTGTTTATGCCGGCGGCTATTTCCTCTTTGAGCCGGGATACCAACAACAGATTGTAATCAGAGCCTACCGCCAATAGGATGATCACAGACATCGGAAGTACCAGCCAGTGCAATTTGATGCCCAGAACATATTGCCAGACCAGTACCGAGAGCCCAAACGATGCGCCCAACGAGAGTGCTACCGTACCCACGATAACTAGCGCGGCAATAAAACTTCGCGTGATGATTAGCATGATGATAAAAATAAGGCAGAGCGCAGCGATTCCCGCGAGCAAGAGATCGTATTTGGAGCCGTCTCGCCAGTCGTTGAAGGTCGAAGCGGTGCCGGCGAGATAGATCTTGGCGTTCGCCAGAGGTGTCCCCTTGAGCGCCTCCTCGGCCGCCGTCTTTATCTGGTCGATACGCGCTATGCCCTCAGAGGTCCCGGGATCGCCCCTATGCGAAATGATGAATCGAGCCGCTTTCCCGTCCGGAGACAGGAAAGAATTCATCGCGCGCTGGAAGTCCTGGTTCTTGAAAACTTCCGGAGGCAGATAGAAGGAATCGTCATTCCTCGCGGCGTCGAAAGCCTGCCCCATGGCTGTCGCGTTACCGCTCGAGTCTTCCATCGCGGCGAACATTCCGGACATGGTGCTGTGCATGGTCAGCATCATCGTCCGCATGCCTTGCAGGGTCGCGATCATCGGCGGGAGCTGAGCCACCATTTGCGGCATGAGTACATCCAGTTGAGCGAAGTTTTTGACGAGACCTTGCAGCTTATCGCTAATCTCGTCAATACCGTCGACTGAATCCCATAAGGATCTCAGCGACCAGCAGGCTGGAATGTCGTAGCAGTGCTTTTCCCAATAGAAGTAGCTGCGAATTGGCCGGTAGAAATCCTCGAAATCCGCGAAGTGATCTCGTATTTCTTCCGTGATCGCCGCAAGGTCACCCGTTTCGCCGACCATTCGATGAGTCGCGTTGTTGAGCTGTTGCATCAGGCCGTACATGCGTTGCATTTGGTTGATCATTTTGGCCATCTCGTTGGCCTGCTTCAGCGTGTCGTTCATGCGGGCTTTCTGAAACTCCAGGGTTTGTAGCTGACCGGCGTTTTGCATGCTGAGCAGAAACGGTAGCGACGTGTGTTCAATCGGGGTTCCCTCAGGCCGGGTTACGCCCTGCACCCGAGAAATCCCTCGAACCCGGAAAACTCCCTTGGCTATTTTGTTCAATACCAGAAAGTCTGCTGGATTGCGCATATCGTGATCGGCTTCGACCAACAAGATCTCGGGCATCATTCGTGCCTGGGAGAAATGACGATCAGCGGCTGCATACCCCAAATTGGCTGAAATATCTTTAGGTATATATAGTCGGTCGTTGTAGCTCGTTTTATAGCCCGGCAATGTCAATAGACCGATCAGCGCGATCGCGCAAGTGGTAACAAGAATGGGCACCGGCCAGCGGACGATCGCCGTGCCGACCCGGCGCCATCCGCGAACCCCGATCCTGCCCTTGGGGTCGAATAGCCCGAAGCCACTTCCGACGGCCAGAACCGCCGGAACCAGCGTGAGGGCGATCGCGACCGAAACGAGCATGCCCACCGCGCACGGCATGCCTATGGTCTGGAAGATGGGCATCCGGGTAAAGCTCAAGCACAACATTGCTCCAGCGATCGTCAAACCGGAACCCAAGACAACGGCAGCGACCCCGCGGTAGGTGGAGTAGAAAGCCGTTTCCGGGTCCTCGCCGGCCTGACGCGCCTCTTGATAGCGACCGAAGAAGAATATCCCGTAGTCCGTTCCGGCCGCCATCGCGAGGGCCACCAGCAGATTAATGGCAAATGTTGAGAGGACAACAATATTGTTATCGCCGAGAAACGCGACGATTCCCCGGGCCGTAAATAATTCGATCCCAACCGTGACCAATAACACAACCACGGTGATGACCGAACGGTAGACCAGAAGCAGTACCGCAAAGATTATCACGGCGCCTATCACGGTCATCTTCAGAATGGATCTGTCACCGCTGTGCTGCATAT